>JBGSXL010000009.1:0-45703 GCA_041751425.1 Pseudohongiellaceae bacterium
CAAAGTCACGCATCTCGCCACCCCAGGTCTCAGCACAGACACGCGTCAGCGCCGCTGTCAGTGTCGTCTTGCCATGGTCAACGTGACCAATCGTGCCTACGTTAATGTGCAGTTTCTTTCTTTCGAACTTACCCTTAGCCATGTTAAGACCGCCTCTTTTAAATTTCTGACCTTGCTTTCAATTGAATAATCGATCAATCAAATAGTCGAATAATCGAACCTGGGCGCTACCAATGCACAGAACATCAGAGTCGCCATTAACTGGTGCTCACACCCGGAATTGAACCGGGGACCTCTTCATTACCAATGAAGTGCTCTACCCCTGAGCTATGCGAGCCAGACACTTCTCTCCATCCCTGTCAGATGCCATCCTACTTTCTGGCTTCGCAAAAGCCCGCTCAGACAACGCTTCCGAAGAGTTGGAGCGGGTAGCGGGAATCGAACCCGCGTAACCAGCTTGGAAGGCTGGTGTTCTACCGCTGAACTATACCCGCCTTAACCATTACCTCTGAAAATCAGCCACTTAGAGTTGGTGGAGGGGGGTGGATTCGAACCACCGAAGCTTTCGCGTCAGATTTACAGTCTGATCCCTTTGGCCGCTCGGGAACCCCTCCAACTCGAGCCTTCAGAAGTTGAATTTCCTGGGTCTCTCGTGCAGAGGCGGCATTTTAGGGGAATTGCTCCTCATGTGCAATCGTTTCGCAGAGTTTTTCTGTACGCTGCAAATAGCTGCGCTGAGCAGTAATTTCGGGCCATAAAGCCATCAATTGGGGGGATTGCGGAGGTTCTTCAACAGCTACCCAGAATTCATTTTGGGTCCTTGGCTCCTCGGCGATAACTACCGCAAAACCAAGCTGACCGAGCTGTCGCTCTACGTTTAACGCGTTATTGCGCTCAGAAAACAGACCCAGTGCGATACCGTTTTCCAGCTCACCCTGGGTGATCAGGAAGTTGTCGATGTTAAGGTTGGCGGCCGCAAGCCTGGCCTGCACCTCACGCAGTGTGTTTGCTGCAATCTCTCGCGAGGCTGCGGGTGGCAGATATACGCGGTAGTCCGTGCGCAGCGGAATCTGCCGCTCTTCCAACGAAAGTTGCCTTTGAACAGACTGGTCTTGGGCCGTCTGCTCCTGTAGAGAATAGACATCCAGAAACTGCTGCGCATCCGGCCTGCCGGTAAATGGACCAATTGCGTAACAACTGGTTGGCAGTTCTGCCACGACAACAGGCTCTGCGGCACGTGTCGCACTTTGTTGCATGGAACCCAACTCGGACAAAAGCACCAATGTCGGAATGCTGTTTTCCGCAAGCTCCTGCTCCCCGGACGCTACGGATCCACTTACGCTATCGCCACCCACTTTGCCGGCGCGCCAGAACCACGCGAATACCGCAATATTAAGCAACAGCAGAAAAATCAGTATCCAGCGCATAGAAACCCGTTCAAAATTTTACTGCTCAAGAATTCTTAACAACTCGGACAATCATGGTTGCTCAAGGAAGCGCGTAAGCTAGGCCATCCAAAACCAGATCCTTCTCATAGTGATGAGCAAGTTCTATAACTTTAAAACTCTGCGCTAACGTCACGGCATCCCCGCCGGTCAGATACAGTCGTCCTGCTGAAGCACTTGTCACGACAGCAGGATGAGATGCCAGCCAGCCACTGACCATAGCATAGATACCATGGTTTACAGCATCAGCCGTACTTCTGCCAGGTTCTGCAGCAAACCACGATGTCAGCCAATGCTTCTCCTCCGGCAACTTGATGGCCGTGTTGTGCAGCAGACTTTGTCTCTGCAAATGCAGACCTGGCACTATATACCCGCCCAGATGCAAACCAGAACTATCCACCATATCCAGCGTTATCGCAGTACCACAACTGATGATGCAACAGGGAGAGTTCTTGTTATTTTCTGTGCGATTGAACGCTGCCAGCATGGCCAACCAACGATCAATGCCGAGATTGCCATACTGTTGGTAAGCGTTAGTCACGCCAGCATGACGGGGGGATACATTGGCGATCTCTGCAGAAACCTGCCAGCGTGCCATGGTCCAGTCGCTAAGTTGCTGTGCAAACGGCTTGTCCCGCACGCACGCTAAGCGTACCCGTTGGATGTCGACTCTATCAGAGAGCGCGGACTGCAGACCGGCCAGATCTGCGACCACGCCACGCGCAAGTACGGCTGCGCCCGCGCTGAGGACACGCCATTTAATTAATGTATTGCCTGCATCCATTTCCAGCATCATGGTTTGCTTTTGCCACCGCTTAGCGAATCGAATTCAATTGCCGCGCAGTTATCTGGCGGGTCGGACTGACGGGAAAACTTCTCCACCACTAACAGTAATCATCCCGGCGGGGGTATTCAGCAACATCGCACCGCCCCGGTCAACCCCTTTCACGGTGCCAATGATACTGTTGGCGCCACTGCTGACTTCCACTTCCTTGTTCATATATATATCCAACGATTCCCATTCCTGCTTGTATGGCGCAAAACCTTCACCGACAAAGCGCTCCAGATCCAGAAACAATTCATTAATCAGTGCAGCCACAATACTGTTTCTGTCGATCACCTGCGTGTGTTTGTCCGTATGTGCCCGTTGTTGCGCCACCACGCTCAAATCACTGTAGGGTTGATCGATGTCCAACCCGTCAGACTTCGGCATATTGATGTTTACGCCAATACCAATCACAACCTGGCAGGGTCCACTCACATCACCATGGATTTCCAATAGAATTCCGGCCAGTTTAGAACCGTTGGCCAGAACATCATTCGGCCATTTTACTTTTAAACCGGAATGGCCGGATTTACGTAAAGCTCGGACCACGCTCAGCGCTACCATCAAGCTCAATCCTTCCAGCGCAGCGACGCCACTTTGAAATGACCACACCAGTGACATGTACAGATTGCGGCCAAGAGGACTCACCCATTGGCGGCCCCGACGACCCTTGCCTTGTGTTTGATGTTCGGCCAGCACCAGATAGCGCTCATGACCGGCGTGCGCCATTTTCATAGCGTCCGTATTGGTGGAGCCAGTAGTCAAATGGAGGGTGAAAGTATCTTTGATCTGGTTGGCGGGTTCCTGCAGAGCGGCAATTATGCTATCACGGTTCAACAGAATCATCGGCTCCGGCATACGATAGCCTTTACCGGTTACCGAGTGTACCTCGATACCCAACGACTTCAACGCGTTGATTTGCTTCCATACTGCTGAACGACTGATACCCAGAGATTTCCCCAGCGCCTCACCCGAATGGAAACCGCCATCGGCGAGGTTGCTGAGCAGTGGAGATAAGTTCATCTATTTATAGAGCCCGAAGAGTAATCACTCGACTTCGCTTATTCTCATCCATGCTATGAACATCTCATCCCAGACCTGATCACCCCATTTTACTTCCTGCGAGGGGTCCGGATTCAGCGGGTTGAAAGCGGAATTGTCGAAGGCGCCTTCGGCAATGATAGTAGTCCCTGCCGGTAACAGCTTGGGTTCGCGAAGACGGTAGTTCATTTGCCAGTTATGCTGGAAGTTGGGGATCGACAACAGATTCTCTGTGCTGCCATCCGGATATTGCGCCGCAAACTTGATGCGCTTGCCGCGATAATGCATGTGTGGCGCAAAGCCATAAAGATAGACAGCGTTAGGCAAAACGGCAGTAGCGGTTACCGGGTGGTCTGCAACACCGGGTGGTATCACAAACTCGCCATTCATCACAGCCGTTCTGCTCAGACTGCGCGATGGCGGTGTATCGCGGAAATATAAACCCAGACGCGTTTTGTCAATAACATTACGCCCCGTGGTTGTGTAATGGAATTGCACCATGAAACGCATATCGCGCTGCAACAATACGCCGCTGTCTTCATCAAACACTAGATGCTCTCTGCCAGGGGCATAACCACCAAAGTTGGTGCGGCTACCGCCACCGCGCGGGTTTTGCTTTTGTTGCTGTTTGTTTTGCGTATAAGCAACTACGTGATGCAATGCCGACTTGTCGCCAATATCAAACTCGTAAGCGCGTACCCATTTGTCTTCTGTCAGGCCAATTTCCACCGGCACAAACTTGTAATCAATAACGCCACTGGCCGGAATTTCCTGCGTCGGGAACTCCACTATCAAGTCAGGTTCACCCAGAGCCCACTCGGACCGCACTGCCGCAATATCCACCAGCGGGTCCGCATCACTGTTGTTTATAGCACCGGCATCAATCCAGTGAATCAGCGTCATCATTTCCTGATCGGTAATATGATGCACATCCACGAAGCGGTCTATATCCCGATGGTCAATCTGACCCGGTGGCATTCTGCGTGTCAGCAGAGTTTCACGCATCATCGCACTCCAGCCGCGCACCATCTGATGACTGCTCATGGCCCAGGGAGCAACACCATTGTCACGGTGGCAGGAAACACAGCGCTCCTCCAAAATCGGTACTACGTCATCGGCAAAAGAGATCGTGCGCTCGTGGCTTTGTTCGATACGGCTCAAGGTCAACGGCTCGACTCTGGCCGGGGGCGCATCCGCAATAATCGGCTTATTCTCAACAATGGCAGTCAACACTTCCTGTAGATAGAAACGATTGCTGATTGAGGAAACCTCGGAGCTGAGACGGTTGCTGATGGCACCGCGATACAGCAGATCCATATGCACCGGATCGATAACCAACACTTCGCCTGTGGCGTTGATTTGCAGGGATTCGGCCACTAACTGCGACTCATCCATCAGAACAGGCATGTCGATTTTGCGCATGTTCATAGCCGCAAAAACGCTTTCCCGCGTATCGTCGAGATTCGCGTTGAGCATCAGGAAACTGATGGACTGATCTGAGAACTGCTCCTGCAGGTCACGCAGCAAGGGAACGGCGGCACCGGAAATATTGCAACCATTGGAATAGACGTACAGAACTACAGCTTTCTTGTCTTGATAGCGGCTCAACTGGTGAAATGCACCATGTTGGTCTATCAACGCAAAGTCCCCCACACGCTCATTGGAAGCGGGCGCTTCCAATGCAAGCAGGAGTGCTGTTATCAGGAACAGGATTTTCGTCATTCGAGAATGCCCGATGCCTCATGAATTTGCGATAGTCAGTAAATTATAAAGCGATCGCTCGAAAATGGGCGTGTAAGCCCAGCGCTACATTGCAATTATTTGTAACACCCTCCCGCAGACTTCCCTGTCTGCGGGGCAGTTTCAGCTCTCGCTGGCCGCACTGTTGGCAGCTGTTTTACGGAATTTCATTATCACGCCATACGCTTCCAGAATCACAAAAACGCTTACCACCAGAATCACAAAATCGAGCGTGACCAGCAGGTAGTTACCTTCCAGATAAAAGGTACGCAATTGAATCAGAGCTGCGTAGAACGAAGTAATCATGACGAAAACCATCGGGATCAAGGTATAGCGCGCTGGACGGCCGAGTTTGATCAGGATCACGGAGATCACCAGCAGCGTGAGGCTGGCGAGTATCTGGTTGGTAGCACCAAACAAAGGCCAGATTATCATGCCACCTGCGCCAGACGACCCGCCGGCACCAAAGGCCAGCAGCAAACAGGTCGCCACCGCAATGAAGGTAGCCAACAGGCCTTTCTTGAAAATAGCGATATTGTAGATATCGCCCCACTCTTGGATGATATAACGTTGCAGTCGCACGCCGGAGTCCATCGTAGTGCCGGCAAACAAGGCAACCATGGTAGCCAGCATCACCTCAGCAAAGCCATGTGAAATACCCCAGCCGTTCTCGATCAGGCTGGCACCGCCTGCCACGAAGGCACCGGCGCCACCGCTGGAGAAGGAGGAGTAAAGCAGATGCCATTGCTCAGTATTCATGGCATAAGCCACACTGCAGACTGCAACGATGGTGATCAGGGCCAGTGAGCCTTCGCCCAGCGCACCCAGATATCCCACGAAACGGGCATCGGTTTCCTTGTTCAGCTGCTTGGAGCTGGTACCAGAGGCCACAATGCCGTGGAAACCGGAAATGGCACCACAGGCAATGGTGACAAACAGTAGCGGGAATATACTGGGTGTCCCTTCAGCAACTTGCGTATTGAAAGCTGGCGCTGTCATTTCAGGCATGAAAATAAAGACGGAACCGTAAAGCAGTACTAATCCGACAACCAATTGCATGCCATTGATAAAGTCACGTGGCTGCAACAGCATCCATACTGGCAACATTGAGGCTATTGCCGCGTAAATGAACAGGATCACAATCCAGTTGGCATTCGGGCTCAGTCCAAACAGGGAATCCGGTAACTCCAGTGGCAGAACACTGCCCACATAGATGGAGAAATACAGAACCACCACACCGATCAGAGACAATGCCAGGAGGTTGAAATTGCGCTTGATCAGTTGACCGATGATCAACGCAACCACGATGGCAGACCAGGCAGGAAATACCGAGCCCGGTGTCGTTACAAAACCGTTAGAGATCACCACGGCAAATACCGCGTTAACCATCAACAACAGCAGGAAGATTACAATCAGGAATAATGATCGCGTTTTTGCGCCAATAACCGTCTCGGACAGCGCACCAATGGACTTACCTTTATGCCTGGTGCTGGCCCAAAGTGCGCCCATATCGTGGACACCCGCAAAGAATATACTGCCGAAGGTTACCCATAGCAGGGCAGGCACCCAGCCCCAGTAAACTGCAATTGCTGGCCCAACAATTGGCGCAGCTCCAGCAACAGAGGTGAAATGATGTCCCCATAACACATATTTATTAGTGGGCACGAAGTCAGTGCCATCATTGAATTCATGTGCAGGAGTCTTGAAATCAGGGTCGAGTTGGTAAATCTTTATTGCGATGAACTTGGAGTAGACGAACCAGCCGAAACTCAGGCCTCCTAAACCAAACAGCACTATCATGATCGCACTCATAAAACACACTCCCGCCTTATTATTATCAGATCAAACTGCCGCGCATAATACCAACTAAAACTTGGCAGACACAATCTTAGAGTCGGAATTAAAAAAGGGGATGCCTCATCAGAAACACCCCCTTTGGTATTGCTACTGAGCCTGCAGAAGCGCTCAGCATTCACATTACTTACTTGTCAACCTGATAATAAGTCCAGTAACCAATAAACATTTCTTCCCAACTCTGCAGACCGAAAGTCACTGTGTCATCTGGATCAGGGTTTGCTGGATTATAGGCTGAGTTATCGAATGCACCAGTTACATGGACCCTGGTACCAGCTGGCAGCAATTTGTGCTCCTTCAACTGATATGTAGGCTGCCATGCATAGCTGTAGTTTGGCACGCTCAACAGGTCTTCCATAGTTCCGTCAGGATATTCCGCTGAGAATTTCATGTCCTTGCCACGAAAGTGCATGTGCGCACGCAGTCCATTTACCATAACGTCTTCGTTGAATACATACTGCGCATTCACTTCGTGATCAACCGAATGCGGAGGAATTGTGAAACGACCGGAAACTGAACGCGTCAGGTTTTCGTGCTTGGGTTTCTCATCATAGAAGTACAGGCCCAGATTGGTTTGGTCAGAAGTGGCACGACCATTGGGGGTGAAGTGATACTGCATGGACAGTTTGTGGCCCGCAGGAATGTATACACCTGTGTCCTCAGGGAACACCATCGCTTCCACCTTACCTGGCGCATAACCTTCCAGGAAACGACGCGCTGTAGAGCGTTGATCCGCTTCGCCGCCATCAAAGTTTTCCTGTGGTGCAGTGACATAAGTCAGGATGTGGTGCAATACATCAGGAGCACCCGGCACGAACTGCACTGCACGCACCCACTTGTCTTCGTTGAATGGCAGCTCGACATCAACATTGATGTAATCAAGCACACCGGTGGCCGGAATCTCATAGACTGGCATTTCAACCACGTAATCAGGCTCACCTATTTGCCACGCTGTAATATCCACAAACTCAACTTTAGTCAGTGGGTCTTCTGCTGCCGTGCCACGAGGCGCGCCCGCATCAATCCAGCTAATCAGAGTTTTCAGATTGTCGTCAGACAGATAACCGGCATTGGTGAAATGACCGATATTTTCGTCAATCTGCATGGGTGGCATACGCTTGGTCAGCATGACTTCACGAATCATTGGCGACCAGCCCTGCAACATCAAATGGCTGTTCATCGCAAATGGTCCAATGCCACCTTCACGGTGACAGTCGGCGCACGCTTCCACGATGATCGGAGCTACTTCAGTTGCGTAATCAGGCACATCGGCAACAATCGCAGGCGCGGTGAATTCCAGATCGCAACCACTGGCATTCATGACCATGGTTTCTGTTACGGAACCTGCCAATGCATTGGTCAGAGTCATGCCTACATGCTCATGTACCGGACCACGGTAAAGCACTGTCAGTCTGGCTGGATCCAGCACAACTACTTCACCGGCTTTGGAGATCTTCAGAGTCTTGGCAACCATCTGGCTGCTATCAAGCAGGACGGGGAAGTCCAGATTCTGTTCCGCAACAGTTTGACGAATAGAAGCAACATCATCTGAAGAATTCAGCAACAGAAAAGCAACTTCTTTATCCTGCCACTGAGAGCGCAAATCGCGCAGCTGTGCAACAGAAGAAGCGGCAGCTGCACAGTCGTTTGCCTGGGAGAGAACAACAATAACGTCCATGTGACGGTATCTGCTGAACTGATGGAATTCACCCTGATGGTCCAGCAATGCGAAATCGCCAGCGCGCTCGGGGTTAGCATGGCTGACCGAACTCACTGCACCGGCAAGCAATAACGCTGTAAGCCAACATGCTTTTTTCATACGTAGTACTCCAGTTGATACTTTGACGAGGCGCTGAGTGTAAACCAAAATTTCCGGAAACCAGCATAGTTCGATGGTCGCTTTTGTAACTTTTTGCAACACTCTGCCGCGCAATGACCGGACCAACTCAGATGTTCTAAAGATGAGTATCTTTGTTTGCCACCGTTTGCGACGCGGGGAAATAACGGTTGAATATTTCGTACATAGCCCACAGCACAGCAATAGAGAAAATTAACAACATGCCCCATTGCGTCAAACCAATGTAAAACTCCGTATTGAAGGCGGGCAGCCTGATTTCATAGGCCATCAGCGATGTATAGCGTTCCGCCATCCAGTGCCACGCGCTGTGCGCCACCAGAGCCGACAACAGAATAACCCCCATTCGCTCAGTCACTACATAACGGAAGAATAGTGCCAGCACGGGCACCACCAGGATGAGTACCAATAATTGTCCCAGCTCCACCCCGACATTGAAGGCGAGCAGGGAAACAACCAGATGCGAGCCGGCAAACTGCATACTCTCGGTCAACAGGAAGGAGAATCCGAAACCATGGATCAACCCAAAACCAAAAGTCATGATCCAGCGATGCTCTTGC
This sequence comes from Pseudohongiellaceae bacterium, assembly GCA_041751425.1. Taxonomy (GTDB): domain Bacteria; phylum Pseudomonadota; class Gammaproteobacteria; order Pseudomonadales; family Pseudohongiellaceae; genus JAVVEG01. Next base: position 9,322 of record JBGSXL010000009.1, read on the forward strand.
CTGACCCCGATGATATTTTCGAAAGCCATATAGACAATAGAAAGCGCGATCATCGTTTCAATGAAGGGCGGAAACCACAAGGCCGACGGGCTCATGCCAAAGGCTGAGGCGATAAGCGTAATCGAATGCGCGATGGTAAAAGAGGTGATTACCGGAATCAGCGCCCGCACATTGCGCATGGGTATCACCAGACACAGCAGGAACAAAAGGTGATCCGTGCCCGCCAGAATATGAGTGAAACCTAACACGATAAAGCGCGCGACGGACTGGAACCAGCTGGGGTCCAGATAAACCATGCCGGGATTACCTATATAAGTATAAGCACGGTCAGCGCCGTCGGGCAGCACATACCTCAAAATTGTATTGGTTTCGATGCCCAGCCCGCCAAGTCGGGGATCCACGGAGAAACGGGATTCTTCGGACTGAATGGGATAGCTGACCAGAATATCCAGCAGCCCCTGCCGCCAGTACAGGTTAACTTCGTCTGACAAAGGCGGTTGATTCACGTTTGCCAGTGCTGTGTCATAGTCACCAAAGGATCGGTCTGATGGCATTGCAACGCGCACCTGCTGCAGTTGGCCATTTTCCAGCAGAGTATCTCCCTCGTAGAAACGAATAGCGCCCAGTACATATACATAAGCGGCGGTCTCAAGCGCATTGCGAGCTTCGGAGAAAATCAGAGAACCGGGTATTCCACGTGTTGGGAACTCAATTTCGCCGAAGGCGTCCATGGGCACCCGCATCAACACCTTGAGCTCATTACCCTCGGGCTTGATGAATGCCTGTATAGCTACTCTGGTGGGCACTTCATCCGCAGATACCTGCGCAGGCGTCCAGACAAACAGTAGTGTCAGCAATATAAAAAGCCACAATGCTGCTGGTTGAGCCCGAACGGAGGAGCAGTTGCTTCTATCTGCACATGGAGGGTTTTCGGCATTGTGCATGTCTGTAAAAATCATCGCTGAGACTGCTCCGCAGATAGCTGTTCCGCCACTTAAAAGGCAGAAATGTAAGTTATTGTAATTTGGCCAATCAAATGGAGACCGCGAGTATACTGTGCGAAAAGAAGTGCGTATACTGCCCTTTGCATCAATACTATTCAGCCCGTAAGAGGCGACCGTACAGGGAGAAAACAATGACACTCAAGACTAAATTGGCAGTAGGAACAACACTGGCGGTTGCCTTGGCAGCGCTGGGGCTGTACCAGGCCAAACTGCAGGAACCGGCCGTTGCACAAAGCGGCATGGTAATGTCCCCGGTATTCGAAGTAGACCCATATTGGCCCAAACCCCTTCCTAATCAGTGGATTATCGGCCGCGCCATCGGTGTGGATGTGGATGCACGAGATCACGTATTCATCGTTCACCGCGATCAGGACACCATGTTTGGTGGTAACACTGAAATTGGTTTAAAGGGCGGCGTCAGCGAATGTTGTACCCCGGCACCACCCATACTTGAGTTCGACCCTGCCGGTAATCTGGTTAACGCTTGGGGTGGACCGGGTGAAGGTTTCACCTGGCCGGCATCCAATCACGGTATCGACGTCGCCCCTAATGGCAATGTCTGGATCGGTGGTAACGGCGCCGGCGACTCTCATGTACTGGTATTTACCGGTGACGGACAATTTGTTGCTCAATACGGTGAGCCTGGCATAACTGAGCTGGACAGTAACAGCACCACCCACTTCTCGCAGGTAGCTGAAGTTGCTATTGACGCAGCAAACAACGAAGTTTATCTGGCTGACGGATATCGCCATAAGCGTATCGCCGTACTTGACCTGAACACCGGTGCGTTCAAGCGTTACTGGGGTGCTTACGGAAATCGCCCTGTCGATGAGCGCGTAGAATATGTACCAGGCGAGCCTCTGCCACAGCAGTTCCGTGGTCCGGTTCACTGCGCCATCCCATCCAATGATGGTCTGGTTTATGTATGCGACCGTGGTTCCGACCGCATTCAGGTTTTCCGCACTGACGGTACATTCGTAAAAGAAGCACAAGTGGCTCCTCAGACGCTGAACCAGGGTTCAACCTGGGACATCGACTTCTCCAAAGATGAAGAGCAGAAGTATCTGTTCCTTGCCGATGGCCAAAACTTCAAAGTGTATATTATTGATCGTGAGTCGCTGGAAGTGCTGACCAGTTTTGGTGGCGGCGGCAGACAGCCGGGCCAGTGGTATGCACCACACAGCATCGCTACTGACTCAAAAGCGAATATCTACACAACTGAAACCTACGAAGGCAAGCGAGTACAGAAGTTCATCAACATGGGCATCAAAGAAGTCAGAGCCGGCCATCAGGGCGTGCCATGGCCAGCTGACAAGCTGTAAAAGCCGAGATAGTTTGAAGGCATGAAAAAAGGCCATCTTCGCTACAGTCAGGAAGATGGCCTTTTTGTTTTTTCAGGAGTAGAAATATGAAAAAGTATTTATTGATTGGCGCACTTGCGCTCTCGTGTTTACCGCCCGTTCAGGCCAACCACGAAATTGTATTAAACTTTTCTTATAGTGCCAGTGCTTCAGATCCGAGTTTCGCAAATCTGAAAGGCCCCTTGAGAATTGCCGCTTTTGTTGACCAGCGTGCACTGGAGAACAAACGCCTGCTCTCTACAGATGGTGCACAGCTTGAAGCACCAGTGGCCGAGATAATATCTGCCGCTTTCGTGCAGGCGTTCAGTGAAAACGCAGCCAAACCAGTTGCAGAAAATGAACGTTTCACGCTGGAAGGGAGTTTGACAGAGCTTAGCGTTGCCGACAAAGATGGCAATTCCGAAGTTTTGATCAGAGCGCATGTCGCTTTGAAAGATGGCAGTAGAACTATTTGGGAAAGTCCTTTGGTCAGTCGTGCGTCAGCAGCTAATTTGCCCGACGCCACGCGTAACAGTATCAACGGTCTGGTCAAACAATTATTTCTGGACGATTATTTTCTGATGGAATTGATCTGACCGCACCATTCAATCAACACACTGATGATGTACAGGAGTAAACTTTGAAAACATTTAGAAAAGTATTAGGGTTTCTTGCTCTGTCAGCCATGGTCGCCCTGCCCTTGCTTAGCGCCGACGTGCATGCACAGGACAATCCTGACCTTGTGTACGAACTGCGCACTTACAAAGCAACCGAAGGTAATCTTGATAAGTTGCTGGCGCGTTTCCGTGATCACACCATGACCATTTTTGCCAAGCACGGCATGACCAACCTGATGTATTGGGTACCGACTGACGAGCCCGATTCAGCAGACACACTGGTGTATGTTTTATCGCACGCGAGCCGAGAAGCTGCCAACGCTTCCTGGCGCGCGTTTTCACAGGATCCTGAGTGGCAAAAAGTGAATGAAGAATCCAATGCCAATGGCCCGATTCTATTGAGCGTGGAACGGCGCTTTATGAAGACCGTTGATTTTTCACCGATGAAGTAAAGCTCGTTGCGGAATTTACAGGAGCCTGAATTGCAGGCTCCTGTTTTTCAAAGCTCTTAACCGTAAGCCAGTTCCAGCATTTCCATCACGCCGCTAATCTGAACACCCCAGTAAACTACTACCACAGCAATAATGACCAGCGAACTGATCGCTGCAACTTTCTCCCGTGTGTCCAGTTTGCGTGCTTCTTTCTTGTCATTCATTTGTAAACTCCCGAATTTTTCTATGCTCATGCATTGTCATGCGCCAGTTTGCGGCGTGGCCGAAAGATTGCCTCAGGAAAAACCGATCCAACGGCCTGTTGCCGCAACACTGAACCACAGGCAGATGGAAGCTACAGCTAAGGCTTTCAGCACCCAGGGTTGAATATCTGCGTGGCTCCTTTTCAACAATGGTCGCTTGATGGCGAACACAAAAATAATCCCCACCGCCAGAGCAACCATCTTGGCGAAGAAGAAATCATTGTAGTACATGCGTACTGCCACAGCTGCGGCCATGAAAATGCCGGTCGCCAGAATGCCTGCCAGCGCCACCTTGAACCATTTATGCGCATTGTCCGCTACCATCTCTGATGGCACATCCTTGAGGATGATGCCCAGCAAACGCAAATCGGTAACCAACACGGCGCCGCCCAACAGCGCCAACGAGAACAAATGAAGGGATTGACCTATCGCATACCAGCCGCCATAAGTCTTGCCTATGGAACCCAGGAAAGAGGCTTCAGCCCACTCGAAAAAAGGTAATAGCTCCATGGGGAACTCCTGCAAATTTCTTGTTTAACGACCTTGCGGCCAGTCTTGTTCGTTTTTTTTTACCAAACCGTTTTCTTTGCCAAGCGGTTATTCGATCAATACTCTGTGCCGGCAACACACCCGGCAACCACGTTGATGAAATCCGACTGAATGCGATAGCAGTCATACCAATCGTATGCAATCAAACGACCCGTGGTGATGATGCCGGCCCAGAATGCCAGCGACAGTGCTGCTGCGATACGTATGCGTTTGGGTGGCACAGGATCTTTATCCCAGGTGCCTGCTGACTCCTGCATTTTGCGATGCAGCAGCCAGGCGTTGATAGCGGCTGCGAACAACAGCACCATCTTGATCCGGAACCAGACACTGGTAGCTGTGCGCGTTGGCACTGCATAGAACAACAGCAGACCGGTGACGATCATGATGGTGAAACCAATCCACATGGGAATATTCAGGCGCTGTGCGATCGTCGATGCAGGTACATTAGTCATAGTCAGACCCAGCAGGCGCAGGTCGATAAGGAACAACATTCCCAGCGAGAGCATCAGCGTTACGACGTGAGTTGATTCAATCCAATTGTAAACATAAAAGGATTCGTGTATTCCCCGGCTCCACGGCTGTGCATAGAGCCACTCTGCAAATGTCCACACTAACTCGTTCATAACACCAAGATCTCCTGCAGTCTATGTAATCGCCAATGCGGCTCTTTTTATGGGCAGTGTACCGTGGATGTTCCCCGTCACTTTGCGCCTGATCAAACTCAGGCCGATTTGAACTACAGCCTGTTTTAACTTTACCTGAATAAGAAGTGGCGGAAGAATATCATAACTCTCGCGCCGGAGTATTGCCCGAAATGTAATGAATCTATTCTCCGCAGGCACTTTCGTGCATAATACACTGCATTGCAAGCAACCCACTGTTTTCTAAATATATTTTAACGTTAACTTCTTGTTAATGAAGAATGTCCGATACTCAGGTAAGTGATGAATTCAACTTCCTCAGCAAACGATTTGCAGGCTCCATCTCAGGTTTTTACACCCGCCGAGATCCAGGAGCTGGTGGACCGCATCATAAGCAGCGGCGCACTTGGCCGTTCCAAGATATATGGCAATCTGCTGCAATACCTGCTGGCCGCCTCCGTGACCGGCAAATCGCCCAAGGAAGTGGAGATAGCGCTGGATGTGCTGGGTCGCAATGCCGACTTCGATGTTACCCGCGACTCCGTTGTCAGAGTGTACGTGCATCAACTGCGCAAACGTCTGGACGACTATTACAACAAGCACGAGCCGCATGCTGAGCACCGCATCGTAGTTCCCAAGGGGGAATACACTATTGCGGCTATGTCGGCCTCCGCCAGCGTTGCAGGCGCTGATACCGCAGTCAAGCTGCGCCCCCTCCCCGTTATCTGGCATTATGGGCTGCTCATTCTGGTTGGCTTGCTATTGATGGCCAATCTTGTCTATATGAGCTTCAGCGATCGATCTGCAGAAGCTAATCCGCTTTTGCAACAGTTGGCCGATCACCTGATCTGGAGCGCGGTGCTGGATGATGATTTGCCCATTCTGGTGGTGATGGGCGACTACTATATCTTCGGCGAACTGAATGAAGATGGTCGCATTACGCGTATGATCCGTGATTTCAATATCAACTCAAGCCTGGATCTGAACAGCCGTTTCATGACGGACCAGACCCTCACTGCCCAGTATATGGATCTGGATCTGAATTATCTGCCGGAAGGCAGCGCCTATGCGCTGACCAGAATCATGCCAATTCTGCAGAGCACCGGCAAACGAATCAATGTCACCATGATGTCGCGCCTGAATACCGCTGACATGAATTCACATCACATTATTTACGTGGGCTATATCAGCGCACTGGATAAACTCAGCAACCTGACCTTCGCCTCCTCCGGCCTGCAAACTGGCCGCACGTTCGATGAACTGTACAATCGCGGCACTGGCGAAATCTACTCCAGTGATGCCGGGCTGCCCTCGCGTGATCAACCCTTCCGCGACTTCGGTTTACTCAGCACCTTTCCTGCACCAGGGGGATCACAAATTATAGTGATAGCTGGCACCCGTGATGCGGGCCTGATGCATATTGCTCAGACAGCCGTTGATCCAGCACAACTGGAATCCATTCAGGACTCGCTGGCGCTGCCGTATGTACCAACCAGTGCCAGCTACGAAGCGCTGTACGAAGTATTCGGATTGCAGCGCACTAATTTCGACGCCAACCTGGTGTATACACGGGCGCTGGATGCCCGCCGTATCTGGGGTGGCGTCAGCAGCCAATAAGATTTAGTCTTGCCCCACGCGGCGGTTAGTGCGAATCTGTCTGCACAAACAAACAATACGGCATTAGATGCGGGAGATAGATATGAATATCAGTTTCAGAAAGATCGCTTCGGCTTTTGCGCTTTCCACGCTGCTTGGTGCTGGCTCTGTGTTCGCCGGCCCTCCTGCCAGTATCGAGCAACTGGACTGGATGACCGGCAACTGGGCGGGCGCTCTGGGGCCCAACCAACTGGAAGAGAACTGGATAGCTACCGAAGGCAGCTCAATAGCGGCGTTGGTCAGGATGACAGGCAACGATGCCACCAGCATGTTTGAACTGATCACCATTGAAGAGGTGGACGGATCGCTGGTACTGCACGTGCAGCAATGGAATCCCGGCTTTGTGCCACGCAGCGAGTCAGCGCAGAAAATGGAACTGGCCGAAATTGGGGACAGAAGTGTGCGATTTGCAGCTGTCGCAGAAGGCGGCATGCGTTCGCTGGGCTATAGCAGCCCAACCCCGGAAACCTTCATCATTCATATTGAACAGGCTTCCGGCGCCAAACTGGATATCAATCTGGCAGCACGCAAGCTCTGGTGATTCAACAGCAGGAATGCTTTTGCCTCCAGCGGCGGTCTCATACCGGTTGCTGCACTTCTGCCCCGGTTTTATGTGCAGCAACTTGGTTTTATCATTTGATCCATGTTGTGAGACTCAGCGTAAAATGTCGGGATGAACTTCGAAATAGATCCACGTAAAAAACCGTGCCAAGTCAGACGGTTAATGGAAATATATATTTCTGGAACGCTATTGACCCCGCTGTGGCGCCGCCCTATGATGCGCGCCGTTTGCCCCTCCACTTTATTGATTCCCCAAAACTATGCGTATTTCAAATTTTCTGGTCGCCCTGCTGTTTGCTGTGGTTACTTTCAGTCTATGGGCGTTTAGTAATCGTCCCACGGAAGTAGTCGCCTGGCCCAAACAGATTAGTGGTTTTGCTTTTGCTCCTTTCCGCCAAGGCCAGGATGCATTAATCAATGCCATGCCATCCACCGCTGAGATTCGCGAAGACATTGCCCTGCTTGCTGGCAAGACCAAGGCATTGCGAACTTACTCCAGCTTGCGCAGCCTTGCCGATACGGCTCCCCTGGCGCAGGAATACGGCGTGGAAGTGTCACAAGGCATCTGGCTGGACCGTAACACAGATGTAAACAGACAGGAGATAGACGCCGGTATCACCTTGGCAAATCAATACAGCAATATCACCAGCGTAATCGTCGGTAACGAAAGCATTCTGCGCGGTGAATTCACCGTGGAGGAGCTTGCCATTGCGCTGGAGGAAGTGCGCAATGCGGTTGATCAACCCGTCAGTACCGCCGAGCCATGGCATGTGTGGTTAAAGTATCCAGAACTCGCCGAGCATGTGGATTTCCTCAGCGTGCATATGTTGCCTTACTGGGAAGGTGTGCATGTGGATGTGGCCGTCGATTACATTGTCGAGAGAATGGATATGCTTGAAGCCGCGTTTCCCGGCAAAGCCATTCTGATTGGTGAAGTTGGCTGGCCATCGAACGGCCGCACTCGCGAATCTGCAATTGCCACTGTCGCCAATGAAGCGCTGTTCCTGCGCAGGTTTCTGGACAGAGCAACCGATGAGAATTATCAGTACTTTCTGATGGAAGCATTCGATCAGCCCTGGAAGGCGACCAGTGAAGGCGGTGTCGGTGCCTACTGGGGTGTTTATGATGTGAATCGTAACCCAAAATTCTCTTTCGAAGAGTCCATTGTCAGAGTACCCAATTGGCAGTTCCTGGCCGCGATATCCATTCTTACTTCCATCATCATGCTGGCCGTATTCTGTTTCAACAGTCAGGCACTGAAGGTGAAAGGTCACGGTTTGATTGCACTGGTCGCGTCGGTTACTGCGACGGTGACTGTGTGGATTGTCTACGACTACTCGCAGCAATATATGACGGTAACCTCTGTCATTGTCGGGTTGTTATTAGCCATCGGCATGCTGGGTGTCATCACGGTGTTGTTGACGGAGGCACACGAGTGGGCGGAGTCGCATTGGTACACCGTGCGCAAACGTCAACCAACGCCCGTACAGATGAATGTGGGTGTAAAGGCGCCCAAGGTATCCATCCATGTGCCTGCCTATAATGAACCGCCAGAAATGTTGATTGAGACACTCAATGCACTGGCACGTCTGGACTATCCCGATTTTGAAGTGCTGGTTATCGATAACAACACCAAGGATGAAGACACATGGCGCCCTGTTGAACGCCATTGCGAAAAGCTGGGTGAGCGTTTCCGCTTCTTCCATGTAGCACCACTGGCTGGATTCAAAGCCGGAGCTCTTAACTTTGCGCTGGAAAGAACCCATCCCGAAGCGGAAGTGATTGCCGCCATCGACAGCGACTATCAGGTAGAGAAGACCTGGTTGAAAGATCTCGTCGGTGCATTCGCGAATCCGCGTATGGCCATTGTGCAATCGCCACAGGACTATCGCGACCATGATGACAACGCGTTCAAGTCCATGTGCTTCGCCGAGTACCGCGGTTTCTTCGAGATTGGCATGATCACGCGCAATGAGCGCAATGCCATCATTCAACATGGCACCATGACACTGGTACGCCGCAGCGTGCTGGACGAGCTTGGCGGCTGGGGCGAGTGGTGTATTACCGAAGATGCCGAGCTGGGTCTGCGTATTTTCGAAGCTGGGCATGAAGCGATGTACCTGCCCTACAGTTACGGCCGTGGTTTGATGCCCGATACTTTCATCGACTACAAGAAGCAACGTTTCCGTTGGGCTTATGGCGCAATGCAGATTTTGCGTCGTCACACAGCTGAGTTGTTCGGCAAGAAAGGTTCTGATTTGACCAATGGTCAGCGGTATCACTTTTTGGCGGGCTGGTTGCCGTGGATGGCTGATGGCTTCAATTTGATGTTCAATCTGGCGGCGATTGCCTGGTCGATTGCGATGATAACGATGCCGAACGAGATAGACGCCCCGTTGATGATGTTCTCGGTGCTGCCATTGTCGTTGTTCGTATTCAAACTGTCCAAGATGGTGTACCTGTACCGTTCCCGTGTGAAGGCCAATCTTCGTCAGACACTGGCTGCTGCATTGGCGGGGTTGGCGCTGTCGCACACAGTGGGTCTGGCCACGTTGAAAGGCATGTTCACCGATAACCAGCCGTTTGTACGTACACCCAAATGCGCCGCTCCGTCCAAGATGCTGCAGGCGCTGACAGCCGTTCGTGAAGAGCTGTTGATGCTGACCAGCCTGTGCCTGGTAGTCGTTACGCTCAGCGTGCTGCCACGTGAGTATGGCAGCCCTGACTTACGCGTCTGGTGTTTCGTGTTGAGTATTCAGGCAATACCTTATGCAGCTGCGGTGCTGGTGAGTTTTATCAGTTCGTTCCGCTGGTCGGCACGCATTATCGGTGGCGGTATTCGCCGCAACGTTTATGTGCCGAGAGCATGAATTGAATAAATGGGGTCAGAGTAAAAATACAGTACTGTATTTTTACTCTGACCCCATTTATTGAGGAGTGATACGCAGAATCTTGTCCGGCATTTCCCGCATGGGGGAGAACTGGCGGCCATCGCGATTGCTGGTACCTACGTAGAGTGCGCCATCCGGCCCTACCGTCAAAGCACGTAGACGACCATACACACTATTGCCCTCCGCATCATTGAACCAGCGCTCCATCGCGGTCGGCAGCGTTGGGTTGATCGGGTCCTGGAAACGCACCCGCAGCAGGGTTTGTCTGTCCAGTGGCTGGAAGCCGAGGATGGAAACGAACATGTCATTTTTGAACTGTGGCATCAGGTCTGCTGTGTAGAACAACAGATCGCCCGGTGGTGATGACGGCACGAAGGTCAGTATCGGGTCCACATATTCCGGCAGACCTGCCGCACCAACCACGCTGGGCCAGCCGTGATGGCTGCCGGCTTCCAGAACTATAACGCGGTCATGCGCCATTAACTGATCTTCACCTGTCGGGCCATTGTCACCCGCGAACAGACGACCAGTGGATGGTTGCCAATCCAGACCATGCACATTGCGCAGGCCGTACGCCCAGATGGGGTTATCGGCAATAGGATTGTCTGCGGGAACGGTGCCTTCCGGAGTCAGCCTTAATACGCTGCCAGCCAGATCGGTCAAATCCGCGGAGCGATGCCTTTCGAAAGCATCACCCGTTGCTACGTAAAGCATGCCGTCGGCACCGAAGCGCAAGGTGCCACCACTGTGACTGCCGCCGCGCTGCTGCACAGCCAGACCACGAATCAGAATCTGCTCATCCACACCGCGACCATCCACTTCCGTGAAAAGGCTTAAGCGATTCTCGTGGCCGTCTTCCTGCAGCGCGGTATACATGATGTAAACCCAGGGCACTTGCGGAAACTCAGGATGCAAAGCCAGCCCGGTCATCCCACTTTCGCCCTGATGAAAAACGCGATCTTCCATGGCGAGCCAAGGCTCAGGATTCATCACACCGTCAGCAGAAATTGTGCGCACGCGGCCAGGTCTTTCGGTGACAAACAGCCTGCCGTCACTGGCGAACTCCAGACTCCATACTACTTCCAGATCGGTCGCAAACTCCTGCACCTGTATGCCTTCGGGTTGCGGATGGAACGTAACTCCCGGCATGGGCGGCATGGCGCCTCGGATGATTTCGTTTTGGGCATTGGTATGGGAGCTAATGGCCGGAAAGACCAGAACCAACAGACTATATGTCAGCACTTGCAATTGCTTCTGTTTCATAATGCTTCCTGTATGCATCCGGAGCTACAGCTCCTTGACCGTTGAACCAGGGAAAAACCACCAGGACATAAGCCTATGGCAACGTATGCAGACAGTACTTCATTTTGATGCCGGCCCCAATCCTTTCTGACCGTATTGTTCTTTCAGTTGATCCCGGCAACTCTCAATTGGCAGAGTCCACGAGATCAGTGAATGAAGGCGAGTGTCGCGTGGCAGCCTGCAACGTCAGCAACCCCAAACTGCGGTGTGACGCCACGAAGGTTGCACTAGCGTCGTCTATTGAATTTCAGTAACTGATTCTCTTGGTCTGAATTGGGGAACTGGATAGAGATGGTAAGCTGCTGATAATTGGGCGACACAAACTTGGCTCCAATCTGGGACACCTTGCCCCCAACCCAGACTGTGTATTCCACAGTTGTATCATTGATCTTTCGATAGGAAATGAAAGCCGGCTCTGATAATTCATCCAGACTTACGATTGGGTATTGAGTTCCGTCATAAGTGTATATGGCGGAACTCAGACTCAGCGAATCATCTTGATTTACCCTGACTACCTGATACGCATAGCTCCCGTTTCCCAAATCTGTATACGATCGCGACATGTTTTTCGGTGCCACGACTTTGCCGAAACTGGACTCCGTCAAATTGATATCCCATGCGCCTATGAAAGGATTCTCATCCTGAGCCAGAGTGATCGAGGAGCCAAGCAGAACGTACAACGTGATCAATGCGGTAACTGTTTTTTTATGCATAAGAAACTACCCCTTTGACGCGCGACCCAGAGATCCCACTGCGCGTAATTTATGTCTGTTTACCTTACTCCGAAACGAAGAAAAGTAATTGAGGCAGATCAAATGATCATGTCATCTAGGGGTGTAAACGAACAGAACACTTGGCATCGATGATACAAGATATCTGTTTGGAGAAAAGCAATGCCAGTTCCAGAATTCAAGGATTGTATCGTCATCGGTGCCGGCCCGGCCGGCATGACCGCTGCGCTGTACCTCAACAGGTTCCACCGCGACGTGACCGTGCTTGATGCCGGCAACAGCCGCGCGCGCTGGATCCCACAAACTCACAACTGCCCGGGGTTTCCGAACGGGTTGAGCGGCGATGAATTGCTGGAGCGATTGAACACCCAGGCAGTGGAATATGGCACCAAGGTGACCCAGGCCACCGCGTCGCAACTGGAACACGTAGAGGGTGGTTTCAGAGTGACAGATGCTCAGGGCGAGCAATACCACGGACGTACGGTGCTGCTGGCGACCGGAATCAAGGACGTGCTGCCGCCGCAGCCCTGGGTGGAAGAAGCGATTGACTGCGGGGCGATGCGCTTGTGTGCCATCTGCGACGGTTTCGAAGTCAGCGATGACGATCTGGCTGTATATGGACCACTGCGTTCGGTGTTCGAACATGCCAGATTCATGCGCACCTATTCGGCGAAAGTGACGCTGGTGCAGAGTGACGACGAGCCAGTGGATGCGCAGCTACGCCAGGAAGCAGTAGACTGGGGTATCGTGCTAATGAAGAAGCCTCTTGAATTGCTGTTCGATGGCAAGCGCTGTGGCTTCAACGAAGCGAGCGGTGAGCGCCGCGACTTTGACACTATCTATCCGGTTCTGGGCAGTCGCTCGCAGGCGACGCTGGCCATCACGCTGGGCGCGAGCGTGGACGAGGAAAACGAACTGGTGGTGAACGCGGATCAGATGACTTCCATCGATGGCCTGTATGCCATCGGCGATGTGGTCAGTGCACTGAACCAGATCTCGGTAGCCGAGGGGCACGCGGCCGTCGCGGCCACCACTATCCACAATGTGTTGCCGCGTAATTTGCGCTAAGCAATGCACGAGCCTAAAGAGAAACTGTTGTTGAGGGTCTTGCATTAGCCACAATAGAATGACTACCGCCGGGCACTGAGCTTTGAAGTAATTGTAATACGATTGCCGGAGGTGCCGGCTTCGCAAAGTAATATCCCTGCAGATAATCCACACCAAGATCAGCGAGTTGTTTTGCCTGCTCAGCGGTTTCAACGCCTTCAGCCACCACGAGCAGCCCAAGTGCCCGCGCAATTTCAACAATTGGTTTAACCAGCGGTACTTGATGTGAATACGTCATTTGATCTATTAAAGCCCGATCAATTTTTAAAATCTGTACCGGCAATTTATGCAGATAATTGATAGAGGAATAACCACTGCCGAAGTCATCAATGGCTATCCTGAAACCGTGCTGTCGCAAATCCCTGAGAACCCTGAGGCTCACGGCCTCAGATTGCATCATGGCTGTTTCCGTGATTTCCAATAACAACAACTCAGGAGGTATCTGATGACGCATTGCAGCCGAGGACAGTAAATTTATAAAACCTGGTTCAAGCAATTGCACTGGGGAAATGTTGATGGCCATGTACAGGCTGAGCTTGCATGACTCCTGCTCTCTCCAACTTCTGAAGTCCCGCAGGGCATGTTCCAACACCACTTCTCCCAATTGTGCTATCAAACCCGCATGTTCGGCCATGGGAATGAATTCATCGGGCGGTATCATGCCTTTCTGGGGGTGTGTCCACCGCACCAGTGTTTCCAGTCCGGCGACTTCTCCAGAAAAGGTATCGTAGATTGGCTGATAGTAATTGCTTAATTCTCCATGCGAGATTGCATGACTCAGATCATTAAGTATGGAGAGTCGCTGGATTGCCTTCTCCTGCATGGACTTCTCGAACACGCAGCGACCAGATGAACCGTGTTGCTTGGCCCTGTTCAATGCTGTGTCAGCATTTCGTGCCAGATTACAGGCGTTATCACCAATTTCCTGATGAGCAATTCCGAAACCTGCAGTCAGGGATCGCAAACAAAAATTACCAATCTCCAATGGTAAAGAAATTGCCCGTTGCAGGCGCAACACCAGGTCTTCAATTTCCTTTGGCGAATCTGAGTCTGAATACACAGCAAATTTATCGCCCCCCCAGTGAGCCAGAACCTGACCGCTTTCGATGCACTCCTTGAAGCGGATAGAAAGTGCAATCAGCACTCGGTCTCCTGCTTCGTGACCCAAACTGTCATTGATTGTATCGAAGTCATCCAGATCAACAATGATCAGTGTGTGGCGCTTGGTTGAGCTTGCCGGATCCTTGGCAATAATAGTTTCCATAAACTGCCGGTTGGGAAGCCCGGTCAGAGCACTGGTGTACGCGGCCCTGCCAAGCGCTCTAGCTGCCCGACCTGCAGTCACCGCGAACAGAGCGACAAGAAAATTTGTCAAAGCCAGCGCGACTGCGAGTGACCAGACGGTCTCCCATGTCGCCGGTGCGCCATAGCCTGCTCCGAAGAACCTCTCGCCCGCAATTAAAAACAGACTACTGACAACAATGGCACCTACTCCGCCTTTGACGCCGTAGAAGTAAGCCAGTAGAGAAACCGGACCAACATGGGTCCACCATAGAAGATGAGAGGTGACGCCCGTCAGGGGCATCAATAGAGGGTGCAGTGTGGGTACTGCGTATAAAAGCAACACCGATGCCAGCGCAATTCTGCTGATAGTGTTTGTGGTATGTTCACTCATCGTCGGCAGCTCCGTGGAGAACTCTGGTAGTACTCCAGAATTAGACTACTTTACCAGGCTGAAGTTACAGAGAGCGTAGGATTTAACCAGCATACATCACTTGATCTCTTTATCGAAGAACGCAAGCATGATGATGCTCGTAGCCTGATTTCTACGAAATTTGAAAAAAAAGGGAGGAGCAAATCCCTCCTCCCTGTCCAAAAAGCGGTGGATTCACCGCAGGGGGGGGGCTGGTTAAAATTGCCAGAGAGCTCTTCCGTAAAGTCGTCTGCCTCGGCCATCGAAGACGGTTGAATCAAAATTCAAAGCACTTGACTCTCTGAATGGCAGCTTCTCGTCGAACATATCCAATACGCCCAGTGTGAAGATTGTGTTACCGAGAGCGGAGTTTGACCACGCATGACTATACCGATACTGGATATCCCAGGTCTGGTAGCTGTCAATTTTCTCCTTGACCAGGCTTCTGACCAAGTCATTGCCAAATTGGAATGTTGTTGCAAACGCCAGGTCGCGATAGGAGCCTATATGACGATTTATAACAGTAATGCCGTGATTGCCCCGACCCCAATTCAGCGTGATATTGCCTTTATTGTCTGGCAATGAACGAACGATATTACCGTCGCCCGTTGTACCCGCCGCATCCAATACACCTGTATCCAGCAGACCCAGTTCCAGCCCCGGTACGTCGCTGATTGTATATTGACGAACGTGTGTGTAATCCATGCTTAACCGGAAATTACCCCAATCGGTATCCCAGTTGTAACCCAGCTTTAGATCAACTCCGTCTGAGACGATTGTGCCTGCATTAATCGCTTTCAGAGTCAGGGTTATCAGATTCGCAGTATCCGAATTTGCTGCACGCTGGATTCCCGGAACAACATAGGTTCTTGGATCCACAACACAATCCAGTCGCTCTGCCGAGTCGCGCCCAAACTGAGCTTCCAGTGCAGCGGGGTCACAGGATTGAAACAGATTTGCGGAGTCTGCAGGAATACTGGAATTGAGAATGAAATTTCCAGGGTCCTGTACGGCTTGTTGAAAGGCGGCCAATTCAGGTTGCAGAGCGGAAATACCCGGCTCGGGGAGCACTCTGTCCTTGACTTCGAAGCGCCAGAAATCAGCCTGTACGCTGACGCCATCCATCCTCCCGCTGGGTGTCCAGATAAACCCCATGCTGTATGTGTCTGCAGATTCGTTGCCGACTCCCGGCGCTGGACCGCCCAGCGTAAAGGTCTGTTCCGCTTCAGCATTATCATTATTTGGAGGTAGCAGACCTGCTCTGACAGCCTGATTGGATAATGGATCTCGGAAGACAATACTACCCGCCTCAAAGCCCTGCTCGATGATTGCAATATTGGGAGCTCGGAATGATTGCGAGAAAGACCCTCTTAACAGCAAATCATCAACTGGGCGCCAGCTCAATGCAATCTTGGGAGACACCTCTGAACCTATATTGCCGCCGTAATCTTCCCAACGAAAAGCAATCTGACTCTCAAAGTTATTCCAGAATGGGAGCGAAAACTCAGTGAAAACTGCCTTTACGCGTCGGTCGTGATCATAATTGAAAATGCAGTTTGAACATTCAAAATTATTGCTGACATAATGAAAATCGTTGGGATTTCCATTGGAGTCGTAAGAAAGGATTGCGTTAGGCAGCCCGGGATCGTTCAGAGTTGGAGCTTTCGAACTGGTATTGCGGTCGCGATATTGCGCGCCGGCCGCAAATTGAGCGGTACCACCACCCAACTCAAATAACTCACCAGCCACTACTACGTCCAACACACCCAATCGGTTACGCTTATCTGCTCGCAAGACCGTTGGATTAACCCAATCAATGAGTTCCTGACTGTTTGCCAGATTCGGATCTGTAAATTGAGTCAATAGCGGATTAAAGAACTGACAACCATCCTGCCCCTGATTATTGCTTGTTAATGCGTAGGAAAGTGATTCGCGTGTAGTGAACACAAAGCCGGGGAAAAAAGTCTGTGTCAACGCGCTATCAAAGAATTGCCATGCCTGCGGGACGGCGCCACCGAATGGACCAGGCTGGCCCGCAAAATCAAAGTCCGGCACACCGTTGGGAACGCAATTGGAGCCGCCGAGTCCGTTGGCTGCCAATTCTACACGTTGGCGATTAAACGTGCGGTATGACTGTTCCAGACTACTGTCACTCCATGAATAGCTTACATCGTAGTTGAAGTCGCGATCAGCAATAGTGAAATCACCTTTCAGTCCGAGTTGTATATTGCTGGCCTGAGTGCTCGTTAGATTCGAGTCGTCACCTTGCCGCGGGATTCCTATGCGGGGGTTTGCCCAGAACGCTGTGTTGATACCACCATTGCGGATGTCGACAGGTGCGTTGGTGATATCACTGGCGGTTGGTCGCGCCAGTCCCACAGATGGCGCAAAGAACCCAAGCTCCATGGTTTGGCCAATGGCGTTGTTCCCGAAAGCCGGGTTTCTGGTATAGGCTCCTGGTTGAGCCAGAAAGACAGTTGGGCCCCGGGCCTGATTATGACCATCATCTGCCCTCAATGTATCGCTGTCGGAGTAGCTAAAGAATGAATAGAACCTGGCACTGTCCTTAAAGGTATGATTGAACGCTCCCGCAAAACTGTTCCGTTCACTAGCCTGCGCTATATAATTCCATTCTGAGTTATCTTCACGACAGGTACCGCTTCTCTCTCCGCGAGTTTCTCTGCGGGAACCCAGGAAGAAAGGAGTTCCATCATCGGATGTAATCGCATTGGATCCACACAATGGATCACTATACACCACGGCTCCAGTGCCACCTTCAGCCAGATTTGCAGCCATTATCGATTGATTGATGAAGGCCGGATTTACGTTCGCGCCAAAGGTCGCAGGTGCCACAGCACCGCCTATTGCTGAAACCGTGCCAAAAAATTCCGAGTTATCATCGAAATAATTTCCGTACTTGACGCTGACTTCGTCCCGCTCAAAACGTTCCGCGGAGAGCACAAAGTGGGTATCTCCGTTATCACTGGCCCACCCCCAGATACCGCTTAACGTGGCATCAAACTTGTCGCCGGCAGCATCTATTGCCTGTACATCACCATAGAGTTCAAGTCCTTCAAACTCGGTTCGCATGATGATGTTCACCACACCTGCCACGGCATCTGCTCCGTAAAGTGCAGATCCGCCATCGGTAAGTATTTCCAGTCGCTCGGTCATAACTAAAGGTATCGTATTCAGGTCAACAAACTCGCCGCCGCTCGTTGTTGTTGCGGCAGCCGGCGCTACACGTTTGCCATTGATTAATGTCAGTGTGGAGTTTTCACCCAGGTTTCTCAGGTTAACCTGAGACGTTCCCTCAGTTTGACTGGCTTCCCCGGATCCGGGGTTAGTGAATGATCCGGAATTTACTTCCAGATTCTTGATGACATCCCAGATTACCGCCGCACCCTGAGCCTCGATACTGCTTCTGTCCACTATCTGCACAGGAGACGGAGCATCCAGTGGTGTGCCGCGAATATAGGATCCGGTGACTATGACTTCTTCTATCTCCGGTACCGATTGTTGTTGAGCCGCAATACCGTTTGTTACTCCAGCAAGAATGACACCTACATATAAAGCAGATCTTCCAAATTTTACTTTCATTTTAAATCTCCCAGTCTTTTCTGATTGTCAGGAGTATTTCCAGAAATTCCAATGTACATGGTTGCTACAGATGTCAGACGAGGGCTCTGACAAATTGTTACAAGCACAAAAAATATTTATTTTTCTTACTGTTTCACTGGAGGGAAAATTGAACCTTTTACGTATTTTTAGTGCTCAGTTGTAACATTAAGTTTTATCCCGCGTCTGATACAGAGTCCGTTAATAAAAACCGGGGTATTGCCGTGAGAAGGCTAATAGATTCACCACTTAATATGATCGGTCAATTAGCTCTGGCTATGTTGCTCCTGACCGCATGCGCGGATTTGAACCACGCTCAAAGCGGGCGAATCTCATTTAATGCAGAGCACTGGCCTAAGACAGAATTCTCGCAAGCAACGATTGACCTTTCAGAGATAATGTCCGGCGGCGTTGGTCGAGACGCAATCCCGTCAATCGATAACCCTCAGTTTGTTCCTGTATCCGAGTATCATGCATATCAAGGCATTGATTCACGGGAGCCTGTTGTCGGTGTCGATATCAATGGGGAATTCAGGGCATACCCTTTACGCGTGATGATCTGGCATGAAATTGTCAACGACGTGCTGGGTGGAATTCCCATTGCAGTTACCTATTGCCCACTCTGTAATACTTCTGTTGTATTTGACAGGCGACTCGATGATCGTGTGCTGGAATTTGGGACAACTGGCAATCTCAGGCATTCAGATCTGATTATGTATGATCGTCAAACGGAAAGTTGGTGGCAACAATATGGCGGTCAAAGCATTGTCGGGAGTTATGCGGGTAGCGAGCTGCGAATTTTACCTTCACGCCTTGAATCATTGATTGAGTTTAGCGAAAGAGCTCCTGATGGTCTGGTACTGGTTCCCAATGATCCGCGTGCCAGAGACTATAGTGCGAATCCCTATGTTGGGTATGACAGAGCAGCAGCACCCTTTTTGTTTAATGGCAAGGTGCCCCGTGGCATCTCTCCCATGATGCGGGTTGTAGCAGTTGGCGACACTGCTTTTGCCCTGCCTTTGCTGCAACGAGACGGTGAGCTGACTCACAACGATATTGCGATCAGTTGGTCATCGGGTCAGCGCTCAGCTCTGGGGCATAGATTGATTTCCCGTGGCGCAGATGTGGGTAGCGTGCTGGTGCAGAGGGACGGTCAGGATATACCGCATGTTGTCACTTTTGCCTTTGCTTTCTTTGCGTTCAATCCTGATGGGGTTTTGCTCACTGCCCGGGGAGAGATCAGGCAAAACCGATAGTTGTAAATCTGATTCAGTTTAATTTCAGTTGGCTTGTAACAATAAACAGGAATGTACGTCCTATTCAGTTGTTCGGAGTTGCGTAAAAGCATCCGAACGGATATCCACACTATTGAATCAGGAGTTCATTTATGAAAAACCTCTCGCGCAGTTTATTCACTCTTGTCATGCTGTTTGTGTTAAGCACCCCGGCTTTGGCATTGGAAAAAGAGAAATTCACCATGGAGCGCTTTGAAGCACTGCAACAGGAAGGTGCTGTCATCATGGTGGATATCTTTGCCACCTGGTGTCCTACCTGCGCCCGCCAGCAAGAGGTCATTGCTGAGTATCGTGCCAATAATCCTGACAAGGTTTTCCATATCCTTGAGGTGGATTTTGACTCTCAGAAGGAGTGGGTCAGACACTTTCGCGCGCCAAGGCAGTCAACGATTCTACTGTATGCGGGAGAAGAACAATTCTGGTACAGCGTGGCAGAAACCCGCCCGGAGGTTATTGCAGCAGAGTTAGACAAGGCTGTTCTGGCTGCAGCTCGTTAATGGCCATTGAACTCGCCTCACTACCGCTGGCTTTGCTGGCGGGGATGCTGAGTATATTGTCCCCTTGCGTGTGGCCACTGGTGCCGGTGATGATGTCGTCGGCTGCAACCAGTGGTCGCAGCGGACCACTGTTCCTGGCTTTAGGACTCAGTGTCTCATTTGCGGTGGCAGGCACCATTATAACGCTGCTACTGATCAATTCTGGGCTTAATCCCGATGCCTTTCGATATGTAGCGGCAGTTATGCTGCTGATTGTGGGTGTGCCGTTGGTATATCAACCAGCGGGTGACCTTGTCACCTTGCAATTGTCACGTATGATGTCACATCTAAATCTGCAATCAGATTCCAGTGGTGGCAGTGCGCTTGGACAGTTTGGTGTCGGAGCGCTGGTAGGGTTAGTATGGTTGCCCTGCGTGGGACCGACATTGGGCGCTGCCATTGCGTTAGCATCATTGGGTCAGGATATGCTGATGGCCTTTGTGGTGATGTTCACGTTTGGCGTGGGTACCGCTTCGGTGCTCGTTGTGGCCGGGATGGTGTCGGGTTCAGTCCTGAACAAGGTGCGCCCCGGCGTGCTCAGCAAAGGTGCCCGTGCCAAGAAACTATTGGGTTGGTTGCTGATTATCCTGGGTGCGATGGTACTGACTGGTGTGGACAAAATACTGGAAGCCTGGGCGCTGGGCATTTTGCCGGATTGGGCAACACAGTTATAGCAGTTACACAAATTTGTCAGCGACAGGATGGAGTCGTCCATGGAGTCCATATATTACGTTCTTTGCTGGCATTGCCACCGGCGTTGCAAGCATTGTTACGATGAGCGTTTTCGCCCTTATGTTCGCGATGAACTGGAGTCCGTTGTCAGTCAAGCTGCCAATTGCGCACCTACTATCATCAACAACCTGCCGGCATCAATGCAGTATCTGGATCGTAACTCTCCGGACCTCAATAGTCAGGGCGGATATAGGAAACGCACAGGCCGTATCATCATCTCGGGTGGCGACGTACTGACAGATCCGGTTCGTGAGCGAGTGTTATACCCGGCACTTGAAACCATTCGCGACAAGTATCGCGATCAGGGCGGCGTCAAGGTTGTCGTGCAGACCACCGGAGATTTGCTCACAGAGAAAATTTTGAATGAACTGTTGAGCCGCGAAGTCTGGTCGGTTTCGGCTGCCGGTATTGATGACTATCATGTCGGCATGCAGGGCGAAAAAAAATATGAGTTGGCTGCACATCTGAAAAGCCTGTTCGAGGCTGCTGGCATGATCAGTGTTGCCGATCACGATAAACGTCGAGACCTCGACCAGAGCGGTCCGCCTGTATACAGCCTTTTTGGTGCTACAGACGATGCCTGGATTGGAAAAATCTGGCCACGCGGACGCGCCTGGCGAAATAATTTGTCAAAAGCCTCGATGAAGGATAATTTTTGTAATGCCTGGTCAGGTGGTTTGGGCTTTCTGGAACACGGCTACAGTGGTTCTGAAGTTTCCATCGACCCTGATGGTAATGTTTACCCATGTTGTCTGAAGACAGCGCGTCCGCTGGGCAATCTGACTGAAGAACCGCTGATCGACATTCTTGACAGCCTGGCTGGTCACCCTGTTTTTGAGGCCATCAACGCCGGTAAACCGGAGCGCATGGGGCTGAATATGGACTGGCAGGTACAGCAATTTCTTGAAGCCTGCAATACCACGACACCAGACGGTAATGTCTACAGCAATATCTGCATCGGTTGCGATAAATTCTTCCGCGATCACCTTGAGGACGTGCTGGTCGACCTGCATAGGCAACGCCTGAAAAGAAGGATCACCATGATACCCACACGCCAGACATCATGAATCGGACGTCGCGGACAACACGCAGTAATTTTCGTATCCGCTACTGGCTGCTGGCATCAAGCCTGTTGATGACACTTGGCACCTCCAATACACTATGGGCGCAATCACCGAACCCGTCTGACTGGGCGTCAGTTGTGCAAAAGGCTCATGATCAGGCTCTGTATTTTTATACCTGGGGCGGTGATCAACAAACCAATGATTATCTGGTCTGGGTCGCTCAGCGCGTTGCAGAGGAATACAGCATCCGCATGACCCATGTTCGCCTGAGTGATACGGCTGATGCTGTGTCCAGAATTCTGGCCGAGAAGCAAGCTGGCAATACAGATCGTGGTGCCGTTGATTTGCTTTGGCTGAACGGCGAAAACTTTGCCAATCTAAAAAATAATGATTTGCTATTTGGACCTTGGGCGGAGCAGTTACCCAACTTTGCGTTGGTCAATGCGGATGCCAACCCGGGTGTGCGTGTCGATTTCACTGTGCCGGTCGACGGTTATGAGTCCCCGTGGTTGCGCGCCCATCTGGTTTTCTACTACGACAGTGCTTACGTGGATAGTCCGCCGGCTAATGTCGCGGCGCTATTGGCATGGGCGCGCCAATACCCGGGCGAATTCACCTATCCGCGTCCACCCGACTTTCTGGGAACAACCTTTCTGAAACAGGCCTTGTTAGAACTGACCGACGACCCTGATCCGCTTTACAGGCCGGTTAATGAAAGTAACTTTTCAACCATCACCGCACCACTGTGGGGATTTCTGGATGCCTTGCATCCTCTGCTGCTGCGTCAGGGTCGCACCTTTCCTGCCAACGGACCGGAACTGCGCCGATTGGTGGCTGATGGCGAGATTGCACTGGCATTCTCTTTCAATCCCACGGAAGCGGTGAACAGTGTGATTCGAAATGAATTACCTGAAAGCGTGCGCACACACGTGCCCGATCGAGGGGCGCTGGCTAATGTCAGTTTTGTGGGTATACCCTTGAATGCCAGCCACAAAGCCGCCGCCATGGTCACGGCCAATTTCCTTCTTTCGGTTCCGGCGCAACTTCGGGCGCAGGATCCTCAGCATCTTGGTGGTACTCCGGTTATTGATGTTGGGACTTTGTCTCCTGCCGAGCAGGCGCAGTTTGCCGCCAGTCGCCAATCCCATCCGGCGGCACCGCCACTAATGACTGCTAGCCAACCATTACAAGAACCGCACCCGAGCTGGATCGATGCACTGGAACAAGCCTGGTTGACTCGCTATGGCAGCCGTTAGAATCATTTGGCTGGCGGAGCACTGATATGCTGAGAGCCGCCCCCTGGTTGATGTTCGGGCTGTTAATCATGCCGGTACTGGCGGGTTTAACAGCCATCGTTCTACCCGCCTTCGGTTACCTGCCAGCCTTGCAACAAACCGAGCCTGGACTAATGGTATGGCGCGAGCTGCTGAACACCCCGGGTATCGGCCGCAGTGCAGCACTCAGTCTGAGTGCCGGTCTGCTGACACCGCTGCTGTCGCTGCTACTGGTTATGCTGTTTCTGGCCAGTACCAGCGGAACCCGGTGGGCGCATGCCATGCGCAGGCTGGTGGCACCACTGCTGGCAGTGCCCCACGCAGCAGCCGCATTCGGCCTTGCTTTTCTGATTGCCCCATCCGGCTTCGCGCTGCGTTTGTTGTCGCCTGAACTGACTGGTTGGCAGCGACCACCTGATCTGTTAATCCTGAATGATCCGTTGGGTCTGGCCATGATGCTGGGCCTGGTGCTGAAAGAGATTCCCTTTCTGCTTCTTATGGCGCTGGCGGCCTTACCGCAACTCAACCCCGATCAACGCGTAACCATGGCCCGCACATTGGGCTACCGGCCCATTCTGGCCTGGCTATGGACGGTAGCACCGGCGCTTTACCCACTGCTACGTTTGCCCTTGTTTGCGGTAATTGCCTTTGCTTCGGCCACAGTAGACGTCGCGCTGATTCTAGGTCCCACACTGCCACCACCGCTGAGTGTGCGCATCATCGGCTGGTTCAGTGACCCCGATCTGAATCGACGTTTGCTGGCATCAGCGGCAGCGCTGCTGCAATTGGCTATTACCTTATCGGCAATCGGGCTTTGGATTGTTGCGGAAAAGATGATTGCGCGCCTGTATCGCAAATTGCTGCTAGGTGGCATTCGACTCAGCGGCCACGCTCTGTTGAATGTGGCAGGTAAGAGTTTGATGGTTATTACGTTGGGAGCGTTGCTATTAAGCCTTCTGTTGCTGGTTATTCACGCGTTTGCCGGACCTTGGCGATTCCCGGCTAACCTGCCGGGAAGCTGGACTTCACAGCACTGGCTATCCGTTGGTTCCGTATTACTTGCACCGTTGAGCAATACGCTGCTGCTGGGTCTGATGTCGACAGTCCTTGCCGTGCTACTGGTCGTTGCTGCGCTGGAGCATGAAAGCCGTCAGGGCAAAGCGACGACGCGGCTTCTCTGGGCAATATATATTCCCCTATTGGTACCCCAAGTGGCCTTTCTGTATGGCCTGACTCTGTTACTGGAGCAGTTGCGCTGGCAACCGGGACTGCTGCTGGTCGGATTCGCCCATAGCCTATTTGTTGTGCCCTATGTTTATCTGTCACTGGCCGAACCTTATCGGCGCCTGGATCCGCGCTGGCAACAACTGTCCGCCACACTGGGTGCCAGTCCCAACCGTACCTGGTGGCAAATAAAACTGCCGATGTTGATGGCACCTATCGCAACAGCCTGCGCGGTGGGCTTGGCCGTTAGCATCGGACAGTATCTGGCAACTTTATTGACAGGTGCCGGACGGGTCAGCACACTGACGACCGAAGCCGTGGCGCTCGCCTCAGGCGGGACACGTAGCACTATAGCGGTCTGGGCTTTGCTGCAGTCTGCAGTACCGATGCTCGGTTTCGTATTGGCTATTACCTTGCCCCGATTCTGGTGGCGAAACCGACGTGATATGCGCGGACAGCTAACATGAACGCTTCTCGTCTGACATTGAAAAATATTGATATCCGGCTCCATGGCCAAATCCTGCTGGAACTGGACACGCACGTTGAACCCGGTGCACCCTTGACGGTCATGGGTCCCTCAGGTGTCGGCAAGTCATCCCTGCTGGCATACATTGCCGGTTTCCTCTCGCCAGACTTTCAGGCCAGCGGCGAAATCTATCTGGGAGAGCGCTGCCTGAACGGGTTGCCCGCAGAACAGCGCAAAGTTGGCCTGCTGTTTCAGGACCCGCTGTTATTTCCACATCTGTCTGTTGCACAAAACCTGATGTTTGCGCTACCCAGCCGCGCACCTGATCGCGCACGACTTGTCGAGCAGGCATTACAGGCTGTTGGTCTGGAAAAATTTGGTCATCGTGATCCGGCAACACTTTCGGGCGGCCAGAAGGCGCGGGTGGCACTGCAGCGTCTGCTGCTGTCGCAGCCCAAAGCGGTACTGCTGGATGAACCGTTTTCGCGCCTGGATGCGCATTTACGCCAAGAGATTCGCCAGCACGTGTTTCAGACTTTGCGAGACGCCGGCTTACCAACCATTCTTGTTACACACGATGCTCAGGATGCCGCTGCCAGCGGCGGTCCTGTCATTGAACTCAAATGATTTCCTATAACAATGGTCCCCAGAACACCTAGCAATATGTCACCGATGAACTACGAATCGAGAGGCATGATTTACGATACTGCCAGATTAATGATGACGGCTACGATTGACATGTAGCTAGGAATAGCAACGATAGCGCTTTGCACCATCGCTATTAATGGGCTATCAAAGTCCCTGATCGTTAAGCCAGAATGCAATTTTCTGCATAAGCTGCTCGGCATATTCTGGCTCCAACATCAAGTCATGACCGGCGCCTTGAATCACCAGAGGTATAACATTAAAACGCTCGGCCAGCATCTTGGCGGCATCTTCATCCACAGTAGGATCTTCGCTGCCGGCGATTACCATAACTGGTTTCGACATGTCAGTGTCTTCTATCACCAGTTCATTGATGTCGTCAAATAGCTGAAAGGGTTCGTTCTGTAGCCGAATTCTATCAAATGCAACATCAAATATATCTGACGGGGTAGTAGCGCTGAACAAATAACGTCTTGCCCAGACTTCATCGTGATACAGGTGGGCAGCATCGCGTTGAATAATCATGGCTAACGATTTGATCGGATAGCGGAACAACAAATTCCATCGCTTATTTTTGATCACTGCAGGCAGTGGTGTGGCCAGCAACACTGCACCAACCACATCGTCGCGCGACAACGCGGACATGGACAAAAGCCCGCCTAAAGAATGTCCCACCAGCAGCTTCTGTCCTGGAATTCGATCTAGCTCGGTGTATAGATCCCTCATGTACTCGGTATAACCGATATTATCTTCGGGATGTACCCGGCGATCACCGTAATGACCTCTGAGGTCGATTAGGTACTGCTTGTCGGCGTAAACCGCAAGCAAAGGATGCAACTGCGAAAAGGCCCAGCTGCCATGATACACCCCATGAGTATAGACGAATGACAGGTGACCCACGCCTCCGGGGACGGGCGTGGCGCGCGAAGCTGTCGGGGAATCCAACGTTAATGAATTGTTCATAATCCAATCCTTAAGTGATTATTTTCTTAAAGAGTTCGGAGCCTCATGACTTGAGACTTTTCACTTGCATCACTCCTAAACAGCCTACCGTTATTGCTACAACAATGGCAGCCGAAATCCCTGCAACAGACGTCACCCAAAGGCCCGCCATAAGCAGGATCAATGTCCCGGCTACCCAAAGAAAGTCTCCAAGCGAAAAATAGAGAATCAACGCTTTTTTAAGCTCAGGTTGGTTTGATGTCCAGACAAGATGCAGGCCGTTAGCCAGCAAGACGATACCGATTAGTTGTAATACCAGGCTGGGTGCGGGCGCCTGACTACTCAAAAACTGCGCAAGTTGAGAAGGCATTATCAGGAACAGTAAGCCAAACCCAATACAACTGGCGGCGTTGAGTCTGAGAACGGTACGTAGAGTTGTCATGTCGTTTTCCCTATGTATACTTGGTTGACATTAAGTATCGTAAGCAGGAGAATTTGATATGTCAACAAGGTTGACAGAGAAAGGAACGCCGATGGTCGAAAGTCAGGCGTTACAATTGGTGCAGGAAGCCAGTGAGGTCAGTGATTTGATCACCCACCATGTGGCCGATGAACTGCAGGGTCTTGGTTACCATGGCGCTACGCCCTCCATGTTGGGATTTTTGAGTGCGTTGGAGTGTGGCATTAACTATGGCTCAGACATCGCGCGCAAGTTGGGTGTGTCGCGGCAAATGGTGGCCAAAACTGTGCGGGAGTTATCGCAGGTCGGGTATCTTGAACAACTCAGTGTTGGGGGTCGTCAGAAACAGATTGTCTTCACACTGCAAGGAGAGCACCTGATGGCCGATGCCCGGCGAACATTGGCTGCGCTGGATCGAAGGCTGGCAAAACAGCTGGCGGCAACTACCGTGCTCACGACAGTTAAGAATCTTGATCGGATTAAACTGGTACTGCAACACTCAGGCACCATTTCACGGGAGAACTGAAAGCGTAACGTAAACCTTGAAAGACTGATTTTTTTAATATTCTTGATCCATCTCCTGCTGTTTGCCAACGCTCAGGGTGTGATTCCTATTTTGCGCGCGAAATCTTTATAAGGAGTAGCACTTTCACCACTGTCTTTATGTCGTGCGCGAGAGGCAGCCAGATTCGCCTGATTTGCCTGCACACCACAACCCTCTACAATGCGATTCATAAAGTTGAACAAAGCGCACACAGTAATGGCATCGTAGAGCGCCTGTTCACTTACACCTGCAGCAAATACCGCGCGTGCATCGGCATCCACTAATTTTGAGGGTGTCAGTGTCAGCTTATGCAAATAGGCCAGAACGGGTACCAGGCGCGGTTGCAAACCACTCTCACCGGGATTGCTCACTACGGTCCGCAAGGTCTCCTCAGGTATGCCGTGTATTTCAGCAATCATTTTATGGGAGTCATGGCAAAAGCTGCAGGCGTTCAGACCGGACACGTACGCCGCCATCAATTCACGTTCGGCTACGCTCCAGTCAGAGTCGCCCCGCAGCACAATGTCGTGGAAATCCGTAAGCTGCCAGATTCCCCGGCCAAATTTTTGAAAAACATCACTAAGATGTGGTAATTCAGGGATTGATGGGAATTTTGGCATTGTTTGCTCCTAAAGAAATTAAGGTTGCAATCAAAATTACTGGTATGCAGTAAGAAGCCTGGACGGATTCCAATGAAACACTCGTTGTGTGTCGGTTTCAGAAATTACAACCATTGGACCTAGTTTCTGATCCTGGTACATATCTCAAGATTTATCTACTTGTTTCTGTAACATATTCAAATACCAGCCATCTACTATGTTAGATTCTTAAGAAACCGCCGTAAAACACCGGCGTGTTATATGAGATCTCATGTATAGCGCTTACTGTGAAGACATCTGCGATAAGCGTAAACTCAACTAAACGTAAGGAGAAATGTTAATGAAACCTAAAATCAATATCAGCCGAGCACTTCTGACAGGCGCAGCACTGGCACTTATCAGCACTCAAACATTCGCAAAACCCAACGATCAACTTAAGATTGCAGAAAATGCACCAGAGCAGATTCGTGCAACTGTGCAGACCTGGATTGCCGATGGCGACGCCCCGAGTGGACGCAAAGACAAGTGCTATGGGATAGCTTTGGCGGGTGAAAATGATTGCAAGGCAGGTAGCGGCACCAGCTGTGAAGGCACATCTACGGTCGATTTCCAGGGCAATGCCTGGACGTATGCCCCATCAGGCAGCTGTGAATTTATTGTAACCCCAAACGGAACTGCTTCACTCAAGCCTATCGAATCGAAAAGTTGAACCAGGACGACCTCTTTAATGAATGCGGTCGAATCGGTGTCCGATAATCTACTCACCTCCGGTATTGGACTGAAGCCTGCTCATTATGAGCAGGCTCTGGTGAGTACGGCTGCAGGCCTGTGGTTTGAGGTTCATACTGAAAACTATTTTATTGAAGGAGGCCAAAGACTCAGCTATCTGCGCCAAATCAGGGAACGTTTTCCGATCAGCATGCACGGTGTTGGTGCTTCACTGGGAGGACCATCTTTGCCGGATCGTGACCATTTGGCGAAAGTCAGACGTCTGGTGGATCAGCTACAGCCAACACTTGTATCAGAACATGCAGTCTGGAGTCGATTAGGGTCGCACTATTTCGCAGAGTTACTGCCAATTCCTCGCACCAGAGATGCACTACAGCGATTAGTCGATGGAGTGGACTGTTATCAAGACGCCATTGGCCGAACAATCCTGATTGAAAATCCTACCAATTATTTGTCGTTCAAGAGCGAAATGGACGAGGTGGATTTCCTGTTGGAGGTATGCGGGCGTACAGGGTGCGGATTCTTATTGGATGTGAATAATTTGTATCTCAGTGCACATAACTGTGGGTTGGACGCCCGCGAGTATATTCGATCCTTGCCAGCGCAGCTGATAGGCGAAATTCATGTGGCGGGATTCAGTCCGGATGAAAAATTTGGCAATCAACTACTGATCGACAGCCATGCAATGCCGGTCGATGAATCGGTATGGAAACTATTGGAGTTCGCCCTGGAGCATCTTGGGCCGAAACCAGTTCTGCTAGAACGGGATGCTGACATCCCTGCGTTCAACGTGCTGATGCAGGAACGTCAGATTGCGCATGCTATCCTGATCAAGCAAGGTGATAAAACACATGCCGCCTGCGTTTGATGATTTCACTGACGCTTTTGCCAGATTCCTCGAATCTGGCCGGGTTGGACAATTGGCTGGCTATTGTGAACCTGGCGTAAATACAGAGCTATTTAATATCTATCGGAATGGTTACTTTCGCTCAACGATAGATACCTTGGTCTCTAACTATCCGGCGGTTCATGCATTACTTGGTGATGAACTATTCCGGCATCTCTCCAAACAATTTGTCGCTCAGTTCCCACCTGCATTCGGCTCGCTGGTCGGCTATGGCGATGAGTTTGCCATGTTTCTTGATGATGCTGACATTAGTCGCCAACTTCCTTATTTACCTGATATGGCGAGATTAGATCGAGGATGGCTGAAGGTATTTTTTGCTGCTGATTGCGAACCATTAACGCCAGTAAGTGTGACAGCGCTGATCAATGAATCAGGCGAAGCTGGTTCTCAGCATATTGCATTAATTCCCGCGTCTACTATTGTTTCATTGCGCTACCAGATAACAGATGTCTGGCAGCTGCTAAAAGCCAAGGGGCGTCTTGATAAAGCGGTGGAACTGGCCAGAAAACCGGAACAGACGCTGTTGTGGCGCGCTGGACCTGCCGTGCTGATTCGCGCGCTGCCCGCAGTCGAATTTGTTTTTTTCTCCAGCCTGAATGAGGGTTTGAGCATCGAGGAAGCCGCCGAGAATGCCATGGAGGAAAATACAAAATTTGATATTGATTCATTCTTCTCGAACCTGATAGCGGCGGGTCTTCTCTCGCAAAGTACAGAGCAGTTCCGCTCGGTACTCTGAATGTAAATGGGAATATTAGACATGTCTGTGCTTAACTTAATGAGAAACAAGTATCTGTCGGTCAGCCTTGCCTTATCAACCTACATGGGATCACTGGCACTGTTAGTACTGAGACTGATTGTTGCCCGCGTGTTCCTCTTGTCCGGGTTAACAAAATGGGATGGGTTCTTACAATTCAATACGGGAAAATATGATCTGTTTCTCTATGAATTTTTCTGTCCAGACCCAATTCGACCCGGCGCCCTGCAACTTTGCAACCCGGAAACACTGGATTATGTAGAAGGCTCACTTACAATGTCTGTTGTTAAGCTTTTTGCGATAACTGCAGGAGTGCTGGAGGTGGTTCTACCAACGTTACTGATCACGGGATTGTTTACCCGGTTCGCTGCCCTGGGGCTTCTGGCAATGACGTTGTTTATTCAACTGGCCGTATTTCCTGGTTGGGATCACTGGTGGAATCCGGCGGCATGGTGGGCAATTTCACTATTGGTAATCCTAGTTATTGGGCCAGGTAGTTGGTCCGTTGATAGACTGATCAGGATCGATGGACTAGTCGCCCCGAGCAGTCTGTGACCGCCCGCCTCGGCGACGACTTGACGAAACCCTGGGTCTCGAAATTGACTAAGGCACGCGGCACGTTCTTCAGACCCAGAGTTCTGGTTTCAGTCTCGATACCCTTGACGCGGGCCTGACTCTCTTCCAATCCCACGGTAACCACCTGGGGCTCGGTAAAGATCACTGCCAAACAACTGGCCGTCATTCATGGCAGCATGGACTCGATATCCGATGCCGCGGTGGGATATGCGAAGGTGGCATGACGAATGGCGTCCGCAGTAAGATTGCTACGCATCGCAAAGCCGAACAGATTGATTACCTCGCTGGCTTCTGGACCGATCAGATGGGCGCCGAGGATCTTTCCGCTGCCCTCTTCGACGAGTATCTTGTACGCGTAGCACGACTCGTTGACGCGCCGTGCGGTAAACCAGCCGGGCACGCTTTCGTGCTTAACTTTGTAGTGCAAACCCTGCTCCTTGGCTTCGGCCTCAAGCAGGCCCACGCGCGCCAGCGACGGCAGGGTAAACACGACGCTGGGAATGCCGGTGTAGTCTACTGTGGCGTCGGTGTTCTCGAGCAGGTTGTCGACCACTGCGTGAGCTTCCAGCGCGGCCACCGGCGTCAGCGGTAGCGACCCGCCTGCGGCATCACCGGCCGCATAAACCGCCGGGTTGGACGTACTGCGGAAATGTTTGTCCAGCTTCAGCTTGCCCTTATCATGAGCGATGTTGGCGGCGTCCAGATTCAGCGCCTCCAGTGCAGGTTTGCGGCCACCACTGTGAACGGCCAGGTCGGTTTCGATGACGACACCGCCTTCGGGACCTTCGGCCTGAACCTCGAAGCCGTTTCCGGTCTTTCGCACGGCCTTGACTTCATGCCCCAGTCGCACGTCCACGCCGAGTGCCCGGGTGCGCTCAATCAATAGGGCCACCAGATCCGGATCAAAACCGGCCAGCGGCTGTTTGCCACGATTGAAAATCGTGACCTCAGCGCCGGCGCGCGCCGCGATATGGGCGAACTCGAAACCGATATAGCCGCCGCCGACCAGCACGATGCGGCGGGGCAGAGTTTGCAGTTCCAGAAAATCATCGCTCCGAGCCAGATGTTCGAAGCCCTCGATCGGCAGCCGGATCGCATCGGCGCCCGCGGCGATGACGATATGTTTGGCCTTGAGCGTCCTGCCGTCCACCTCGACCGAGTTCGGGCCTATGAAGCGGGCATGGCCGTAATAGGTATCGATGCCCTGTTTGACGTATGCCTTCTCGCGCTTGTCCGGCACCGGATCGGTGAACGAGCGCTTGTGCCGCTGCAGCGCGGCCCAGTCGATGGAAAGTTCCCCCTTTACCGTGTCGATACCACTCATGCGCTTGTAGCCATCGATCACCTCAGTGGTCGCGATCAGCATCTTCTTCGGATCGCAGCCGCGCAGCGCACAAGTGCCACCATATGGCCGATGGTCAATGACGGCCACCGACCAGCCGGCCTTGCTGCAGCCAAACGCGGTGACGCTGGCGGCAGTGCCGGTGCCAATCACGACTAAATCATACGTTTGGTCGGTCATCTTTTTTCTCCTCGTTGTGCTCGCACCCGCGCTCCTCTGTTACCGATTTCAAGGAAGATTTCATGCAACCCCGCACACCCTGCTACGCTGCGCAACAAGATAATTGTTTAACATCCTTGGTGAACGTCTGAGCGCAAAGCTTGAGAGCTTCCACCATGGTCAGGTAGGGAAACAACTCGTCGCCAAGGGCCTGCACCGTCATGCCTGCCCGTAGCGCCAGCACCGCCGTCTGGATCAGTTCACCGGCTTCTGCGGCTACCGCCTGCACACCCAATAATCTCCCTGAGTCACGGTCAGCAACCATCTTGATAAAGCCATGAGTGTCGAAATTCACCAGCGCACGCGGCACGTTCTCCAAATCGAGCACGCGGGTGTCCACGCTGAAACCTTGCTTGAGCGCTTCGGCTTCCGTCAGGCCAACGGTGGCGACCTGGGGGTCGGTAAACATCACCCCCGGCATGGCACTGAGGTCCAGCGTTGCCTCGCCTCCTGTCATGTTGACGGCAGCCCGGCTGCCCCCGGCGGCGGCAACATAGACAAACTCCGGCTGATCGGTACAGTCACCGGCGGCATAGATACCGGGAACGGTGGTTTGCAGCTGCTTATCTACCTGGACCTTGCCGCGCACGGTTTCCACGCCGATGCCCTCCAGGTTGAGGGCCTCGGTATTGGGTGTCCGGCCGGTGGCCACCAGCAGTTGATCCGCCCGCAAGGTGCCGGCATTGACCTCGACGATGAATTCATTGTCGGTATAGTCCACACGCCTGGCCTGAGCCTGCTTGACTACCTCGATGCCCTCGCGCTTGAACGCCGCCTCAATTGCCTCACCGATGGCGGGGTCTTCACTGGATAGCAAGCGGCTGCGGGCAATCACCGTGACCTGACTGCCAAGCCGGGCAAACGCCTGGGCCAATTCCAGAGCAACGAAGCCGGCGCCGATGACAATCAGGCGTTCGGGAATGGCATCCAATGCCAGCGCACTGGTGGAGGTGAGATAAGGCGTTTCAGCTAACCCCGGTAGCGACGGTTCGGCCGGACGAGCCCCCGTGCCGATGAAGGCGCGATCGAAATTGACCGTCTGTTCGCCGCCTTCGTTCAGTGTGACCACCAGGTTATGGGCATCGACAAACCGGGCCTCACCGTTCAGCAGTGTAATGCCCGTATGGTCGCGCAGGATTCTTTCGTATTTGGCGTCACGCAGTTCCTCAACACGGGCCTGCTGTTGCCGAAGTAGTTTCGCTCGGTCCACCACAGGTGGCTGCGCGCTCACACCGTCGTCAAAGGGGCTTTCCTTGCGCAGGTGTGCGATGTGCGCGGCACGAATCATGATCTTGGAGGGTACGCAGCCAATATTGACGCAGGTGCCACCGACGGTGCCGCGCTCAATCAGGGTGATACGTGCGCCGCGCTCGGCCGCCTTCAGGGCGGCCGCCATGGCTGCGCCGCCGCTGCCGATCACGGCGATATGCAGGTTTTTTTCATTACCCATTTAAGGGGTTCCTTGGGTCTGTCAAAGCGTTTTCCCAGCAGGTTTAACCTGCGTCAGTGGTGGACTGGGTCAGGCGGTTGGCACTAAACCCGACACTCTCGATAGCTTTGATCAAACCGTCAACATCAATCTTCTTCGGGTCGTAGGTGATGACCACCGTTTCCTCCTCGATTGATGCATCAACCTCGTGAACGGCACCGGTTCGATTCAGGCCTATTTTCAATCTGGGCACACAGGTGACGCAGGTCATACCATCCACGGCGAGCGTAATCTGTGCTGTCTCGCCTGATGGTTCAGTTGCTGCTGTAAGGGACACAAAAGTCATCCCAAGTGTTAGCAATACAGCCACAGCAATAATCAATTTTTTCATGAGTGTTTCCTCTGTTTTAACCGTTAAACAAACAAATGAGCGTACCAGGGAAATGCAACCAGAATGGCAATGACAGCAGTCACCATCCAGAACAGTAGCCGCTGGCGGCGCAACTTAGCGGGAACGGCACAAGCCTCACCCTCTGCGCAGGTCGCCGGATGGCGATAAAGGCGATACCAGCCCCAGACAACAAAGATCGCCGTCAATCCCAGGAATAGTGGTCGCCATGGCTCCATCACTGAAAATATGCTCATCCAGGCGCCACCCAGACCAGCCATAACCAGCACCAGGGGGACGATACAGCACAATGAGGCCGCCAGCCCGGCAAGTACGGTTCCCACCAAAGGCAGGTTTCCAAGCCGACTGTTCTTGATCATGACATGACTCCTTGCTGCGCTTTTGTGTGATTTCAGTGTTACCCTAAACCCTGAAGTCACTATAGAGTCAAGGAAAAAATGCGCATTGGAGAGCTTGCGAAACTGACCCAGTCCCCGGTTGAAACCATTCGGTACTATGAAAGCGTCGGTATTCTGCCGGCGCCTGTGAGGGACGCGAACAATTACCGGCATTACAGTAACGTCCACCTGCGACGACTGGGATTTGTCCGGCGCTGCCGGGAGTTGGGCTTCAGTTTGGAAGAGGTGCGTGCTTTATTGGCCATGATTGATGGCCGCCATTATAGCTGTGACGAGGTCCAGGAAGCGGCGGCGACACATCTGGCCGATGTGCGTGTCCGACTTGAAGATTTGCGGCGAATGGAGGCCAGTCTGAGCGAGTTGGTGGCAAGCTGCAGTGGCGGTAAAAACGCGGACTGTGCATTTCTGGAGGCGTTGTTTGAGAGTGAAGATTAACCCCATCTTCCCTGGGCCGTATGTAGCACATCGACATTTCCTACAAATAATCTGAAGTGTCCCCACTATAAAGAGGCACAGGGTTCCTAGCCAAACTGGGGGAGAGGTGACAAGTAGAGAACACTATAAAACAGGGCTCTTGATAACCATCAACTTCTCCCGCGTCATCTCGTGTATCGAATAGGGAATGCCGCCCATCCCCAGGCCTGACGAATCACGCCCACCAAACGGCATCCAGTCCGCCCGGAAAGCGGTGTGATCGTTTACCATCACTGCGGTGGCGTTAAGTTTTCGCACACAGTCCATTGCCACGTTGATATCTCGCGTAAAGACCGCTGCCTGGAAGTGTACATCCAGTGAGTTTGCTACTTTGATCGCCTGTTCCATATCCGAGTATGTGTAAAGACAAATCACCGGGCCAAATATTTCCTCGCACGAAACCTTTGCGGTGTCAGCCGGGTTCAGAATAATGGTGGGTTGAAAACAGGTGTCGGAAATACGCTTGCCACCGCATAGCAATTTGCCACCCGTTGCAACTGCCTCATCTACCCAGGTTTCTATGCGATCAACCTCGCCCGGCAGGATAAGTGGTCCTACCTCAGTTTGTTCGTTTGCAGGATCACCGACAATCAGATTGTTCGCCCCTTCTACCAATGCGGTTGACAGTGCCTCACAGTCATCCTTGTGGATAAACACTTTTTGCACTGACACACAAACCTGCCCGGCGTGATAAAAACCACCTTTTAGCAGTAACGGCAACATGGTTTTAAAATCCGCGTTTCGATCTACGATAACCGGAGCCACGCCGCCATGCTCAAGCGCGCACCGTGTGCCCGGTGCCAGTTTCGATCGCAGGTACCAACCGACTTTTGATGAACCGATAAAAGACAAAAAACCGACCCGTGAATCGGTGGCCATTTTTTCCGCAGCATCATTATCGCAGACTACAACCTGACACCAATCCTCAGGCATACCGGCTTCGTTTAACAAGTCCACAAA
>JBGSXL010000010.1:0-101649 GCA_041751425.1 Pseudohongiellaceae bacterium
TGGTTCGGAGCGGGACCGTCGACCGCCAGGGAAGGCGGGCGATCGAGCCCTACAAGGACGTACTTGTGGGCGTGTCCCGATTCGAACCACCTCCCAACTCCAACTCGACTTACAGAGTGTTAGTTCTTGACGAACTTCAAAGTCATGCGGTCGCTTTCGCCGATGGCCAAATAGGTGGCTCTCTGCGATTCCTCCACGCGACGCAGATTAGGTGGCAGAGTCCACACACCGCCGGCATAGTCCTTAGTGTCTTTAGCGTTCGCGTTTATCTCAGAGCTGGCTTCCAAAGTGAAACCATGACGTGCCATGGCATCGATGATCTGCTTTTCGTGAATGTAACCTGAGCCAGGGACATCTGCATCGTCTGCATCTCTGCGGTGATCAACCAGGCCCACTATGCCGCCGGGCTTCAACGCTGCGTGCCAGGCCATGATGATATTGTCAGCGCCAGCGCTCAACCAGTTATGTGCGTTTCTGAAATCCAATACCGCATCAACAGTGCCTGGCTCAGCGAGTACAGATTGTCTTGCAGTGACTTGCTCAACTACGACTACTTCGCCATAAACGGCAGGGTTGGCCGCCAGGAAAGCATCGTAGCCAGTTACTGAGTTGCGCATATATCCAGCCGGTGGGCTGTCGCTGCGGTCGTAGGTAGCTGCGATCAGTTTGCCTTCACCTTTTAGATAAGGAGCCAGAATCTCCGTATACCAGCCGCCGCCAGCCCATGCTTCGATGACTGTGTGGTCAGGTTGGATGCCGAAAAATGTCAGCGTTTCGTAAGGGTTGCGGTAAACATCGCGTGCTTTGTTGGCTTCAGAGCGATGGTTGCCTTCAATAGCCATGCGTAATTTCGTATTTTCCTGCGCGGCCAGGCCTGCTGAGGCACCCAGCAGACAAATACACAGGAAACCTATTAACTTCTTCATAACGTTCACTCCTTTGGATTTCACTTTTATGGTTTTGCTTTCTGAATCGATCGAGAATTCATGATCTAGCCAGTATGGGAGAAGCAGATTACCGCATTACGACAGACGACGGATAGGATTTTTACCTGTTTGTACGCACAAAGCGCGTTGATTCATAAGCAAAACTCGGCAGATTCCTGACGATTGGGTTATAATCCCGCACTTTTTCAAATTCGACCATTTTCTCTGGCTCAAAACGGGCTGAGAGCTCGTGCTTAAAACTCATGGCACAACAGCCAGGCACATTGACAGGAATCCACGCGCATGACCTCAGGACCATTGGCAGACGAAATCAAACGCCGACGCACGTTTGCGATTATTTCGCACCCCGATGCTGGTAAGACCACCATCACGGAAAAGTTATTGCTGTTCGGCAAACTGATTCAAAAGGCAGGCACAGTTAAAGGCAAGAAGTCGGATCGTCATGCAACATCTGACTGGATGGCTATGGAGCAGCAACGCGGTATTTCCGTGACTTCATCGGTGATGCAGTTTCCGTACAGGGAGCGTGTCGTCAACCTGCTGGATACGCCTGGTCACGAAGATTTCTCGGAAGACACCTACAGGGTACTGACCGCAGTAGACTCTGCTTTAATGGTGGTCGATGCAGCCAAAGGTGTGGAAGAACGCACCATCAAACTGATGGATGTCTGCCGTTTGCGTGATACGCCCATTTTCACGTTCGTCAATAAACTGGACCGCGACACCTTGTACCCGATTGAGATTTTGGACGACATCGAGACAGTTCTGAGGATCAAGTGCGCTCCGATCAACTGGCCACTGGGTATGGGGAAAGAGTTCAAGGGTGTCTATAACCTGTATACCGATACCATCCATGTATACAAGCATGGGCAAGGTGATCGAATTCCCGATGACGTTCGCATCAAGGGCATCGATAGTCCGGAAGCGCGCAAATTATTGGGTGCTTACTACGATGACATGCAAACAGAAATTGAGCTGGTACGCGGCGCCAGCAATCTTTTCGATCTGCAGGAATATCTGGCAGGACGAATGACCCCTGTTTATTTCGGCACTGCATTGGGCAATTTTTCCGTACGCGAAATGCTGGACGATTTTGTTGAGTGGGCTCCGTCACCTTTGCCGCGCAAAACCGAAACAAGGGAAGTTTTGGCGGGCGAAGAAAAGTTTAGTGCCTTTGTATTCAAGATTCAGGCAAACATGGATCCCAACCATCGGGACCGCATCGCATTTCTGCGTGTATGTTCCGGCGCTTACAACAAAGGTATGCGACTCATGCACACGCGTCTGGAAAAAGATATTCGCATCAGCGATGCGGTGACTTTTCTCGCGGGTGAACGTGAACAAGCTGTTGATGCCGTGTCTGGAGATATCATCGGCTTCCACAACCACGGGACGATACAGATTGGAGATACGTTTACGGAAGGCGAGCAACTGCAGTTTACGGGTATCCCGCATTTTGCGCCGGAACTTTTCCGCCGCATTCGTCTGAAAGACCCGCTCAAGATGAAGGCATTACAAAAAGGTTTAAAGCAGTTATCCGAAGAGGGCTCCGTACAAGTATTCATGCCTCTGAAAAACAACGATCTGATCGTCGGTGCGGTAGGTGTATTGCAATTTGAGGTAGTAGCCTTCCGTTTGCAGGATGAATACAAAGTGGAGTGTGTCTACGAACCGGTGAACGTTTATGGCGCACGCTGGATCAGAAGCAAAAACGCAGCGAAGCTGGAAGAGTTCAAGAAGAAAGCGCATGAGAATCTGGCCATGGATGGTGGCGACTACGTGACCTACCTGCCGCCCACGCGAGTGAACCTCAGCTTGATGGAAGAGCGCTGGCCGGACATCGAATTCCATGCTACGCGCGAACATTAATAGCGATGCCAGTAGTGTTTAATAACGCAAGCTGCGCTTTCAGCGCTTGCGGAAAACAAAGATCGAGATAATTTATGCAGTATCAGTTACACACAAACGATGGTGATGCACGCCGCGGCACAATCAGTTTTCCTCGCGGAGACGTGCAGACACCTGCCTTTATGCCGGTAGGGACCTATGGCACGGTAAAGGGTTTGAGTCCGGTACAGATAGAGGATACCGGCGCCGAAATTTTGCTGGGTAATACCTTTCATCTAATGCTGCGACCTGGCACCAGGATCATCCGTCAGCATGGTGATCTGCACGATTTTATCGGTTGGCAAAAGCCCATACTGACTGACTCAGGTGGTTTTCAGGTTTTCAGTCTCGGCGAGATGCGCAAGATCAGCGAAGAAGGTGTCAGGTTTCGCTCGCCAGTGGATGGCGCGCAGGTTTTTCTGGGTCCGGAGTCAGCCATCCAGGTGCAACATGAACTGGGTTCAGACATCATCATGATCTTCGATGAGTGTACGCCATTTCCGGCAACCGAAAAGCAGGCGTCTGATTCAATGAACTTGTCGTTACGCTGGGCGCAGCGCTGCAGAGATGCGCATGGTAATCACCCGGGTGCTTTATTTGGTATCGTGCAAGGTGGCATGTATCCCGCCTTACGCAGAGAGTCGCTTGCTGCGCTGGAGTGTATGGGTTTTGACGGTTATGCCATCGGCGGCTTGTCGGTGGGTGAGCCCAAAGAAGAAATGATCAAGGTGCTGGATGCATTGACGCAACACATGCCGGTAAACAAACCACGCTATTTGATGGGCGTTGGCACGCCAGGAGACATCATCGAAGCGGTAAGGCGCGGAATTGACATGTTTGACTGCGTGATGCCAACCAGAAATGCCCGGAACGCGCACCTGTTTACCAGTCAGGGTGTGCTGAAATTGCGCAATGCCCGCTATCGAGATGATACGGGGCCTCTGGACCCGCAATGCAGCTGCTATACCTGCGGAAATTTCAGCAGGTCGTACCTTCATCATCTGGACAAGTGCCGGGAAATGCTGGGTGCTCAGCTCAATACCATCCACAATCTGCACTTCTACCAAAATCTGATGCAAGGTTTGCGTCACGCCATAGAACAAGGTAGATTTACCGCCTTCGCAGCGGAGTTTTACGCCGGTCAGCGCTATCTGGAAGACGAGTTATCCTGAGGCAGGACTACTCGCTTTGAATCAACCAACCCAAACAAGAGAGTTGTTCAACATGGATTTTTTTATCAGTTCTGCGTACGCGCAGGAAGCTGCTCAAGGCCCAAGCGCCATGTTCAACCTGCTGTTTATCGGCGGTATGTTCGTACTGTTCTACCTTATTCTGTGGCGCCCGCAGGCCAAGCGCGCCAAAGAGCATCGTGAACTGGTGACGGCGCTGACCAAAGGTGATGAAGTGCTGACCAGCGGCGGCATACTGGGTAAGGTCACCAAGGTCAGTGACGATTACATCACCATAGAAGTGGCTGAAGGCGTAGAGTTGAACATGCAGAAATCTGCGGTAGCTGCTGCTTTACCCAAAGGGACTATCAAGTCCATCTAAGCAGCCCAGGCTGACAGATTCCTACTCATTCTGATTGCGTCGGCATGCCCGGCGCTGCACCGGAGCCGATTGATCGATGCTGAATAAATTCCCACTCTGGAAAAATGTAATGATCGTGGTGATCATCCTGCTTGGTATGCTGTACTCGGCACCCAATCTGTACCCGGATGATCCCGCCATTCAAGTATCCCATGAAGCCGAGGCGGTGACTGAGGCAGACCTCAACGGCATGACTGCCGCACTTGAGACCGTAAATATTCCTTACTTTGGCGAAGTCATCAACGACCGTAGCGCTCTGATCCGCTTCTCTTCACTAGATGATCAGTTGCGCGGCAAGAGCATCATTGAGCAGAGTCTTGGCAGCGGCTTTATCGTTGCGCTGAACCTGGCACCTACCACGCCAGGATGGTTGCGTGCGATTAATGCCGGCAAGATGAATCTGGGTCTGGATTTGCAGGGTGGTGTGCGCTTCGTGATGGAAGTGGACATGGAGGCTGCTTTCCAGCGTCGTATGGAAAATACCGTCAGCAATATTCGCCAGCAACTGCGAGCCGATCGCGTACGTTCGCGTTCGCTGTCCCTGATAAACAACGAATATATTGAGTTGCGTTTTGATGATGAAGAAAGTCGCTCCGAAGCGCGCTCGATAATTCGGGAAAACTTTGCTGATCTGCTGGTCACACCGCGTGAGCAGGCCGGCATTTATATGATCGAATTGCGCATGACTCCGGAAGATGTTCTGCAGATGCAGCGCGATACGATTACCGCCAACCGTACCACCATCCTCAACAGGGTTGACTCATTGGGGGTGTCTGAGCCTGTGGTGCAGCAGCAGGGCGCAGACCGCATTGTGATCGAATTGCCAGGTGTGCAGGATACGGCTCAGGCCAAACGCATTCTGCAGCGTATCGCTACGTTGCAGTTTCATCTGGAAGCCAGACCAGGCGCACCATCTACGTCCTTTGAGACTTTCGAGTACCAGGGGCAAATGGTTAATGTCGATAACGATGTGATCCTGCAGGGCGATCGCGTCAGTAATGTGCGCTCAGCGTTTGATCAACAGGGCTTGCCGCAGGTGGTGATTAATCTGGATGCGCAGGGTGGCCAACAGTTCAGCCGCATTACCCGCGACAACATCGGCAATCTGATGGATATTCTGTTGATCGAAACCAAAACCCGCAGTGTGTTCGTACCGGATGGGGAAGGCAATCTGGTGGAGGAACAGGAAACCTATGAAGAGAAGCGTCTTATCAGCCACGCGGTCATTCGCGCAGCGTTGGGACGCGAATTCGTTATTACCGGCTTGTCAGCTCAGGAAGCCAATGAGTTGTCGTTGTTGATTCGCTCAGGGGCTCTGGCCGCACCGATGTATTTTGTGAATGAGTCTACAGTAGGTCCAAGTCTGGGAGCGGAAAATATCGACCAAGGCAGCCGCGCGGTTTATCTGGGTTTTGGTATGGTGATGCTTTTCATGCTTGCCTATTACCGCGTGTTCGGCATAGCCGCCAATATTGCTTTGACGGTGAACGTGATCCTGTTGATATCAGTGATGTCTATCATGGGCGCAACGCTCACTCTGCCGGGTATCTTCGGTATCGTGCTGACAGTAGGTATGGCCGTAGATGCGAATGTGTTGATCTTCACCCGTATCCGCGAAGAGCTTGCAGCGGGGTTATCCCCGCAAGGGGCGATAGCGGGTGGTTTCGACAGAGCCTTCTCAACCATTATGGATGCCAACCTGACCACATTCCTGGTAGCAACGGTGCTGTTCACGATAGGAACCGGACCAGTTAAAGGCTTTGCGATCACGTTGATGATCGGCATTATCACCTCCATGTTTACCGCGATCGTTGTCACGCGCGGTATCGTGAATCTGATGTATGGTGGTCGCCAGGTGCAAACGCTTTCAATAGGTAAATACTAGTTATTGGTTAATACTGGCAATCGGCAAGTATCAGCTTTCGCCAGCTTGAGCAGCGCCTTGAAAAATTCGTATAAGGTTTAATATGTCGTTGATAAACAAAGAAATAGATTTTATGGGCAAGCGCAAGGTGCTTGCAGTCTGTTCCATAATTGCCGTGCTGATCTCCCTGGGTTCTCTCGCCGTGAACTCCCTGCAGTTTGGTCTGGATTTTACCAGCGGTACGTTGGTGGAAGTGGCCTATATGCAAACTGCTGATGTGCCTGGCATAAGAACAACACTGACGGAGTCAGGCTATGATCAAGCGGTGGTTGTGCCATTTGGTTCAGACCGCGTAGTACTGGTACGTGTTCCAACACCCGATGGGCAGGAAGAAAGAGAAGCGTCATCAATTGGAGACGAAATTGTCGCGTTGCTGCAGGCCAATAGCGATACGCCCGTAGAGATACGCAGTTCGGAATTTGTGTCACCGAAAGTCGGTGAAGAATTGGCCGAGAAAGGTGGTATGGGCTTGTTGGTCGCGCTTGGTATCGTCATGTTGTACGTAGCCGTGCGCTTCCAGTTCAAGTTCTCCGTGGGAGCCGTTACAGCCCTTGCGCATGACGTCATCATTACTCTGGGTATTTTCTCGCTGTTCAAAATGACGTTTGATCTCACCGTTCTGGCAGCGCTGCTCGCTGTAATCGGTTATTCCCTGAATGACACCATCGTGGTATCCGATCGCATTCGCGAGAATTTCCGCATGCTGCGCGTGGGCACGCCAGAGGAAATCATCAACATATCCACCAATCAGGTGTTCAGCCGCACGTTGATCACGTCATTCACCACGTTGCTGGTGTTGTTTGCCATGTTGATCATGGGCGGGGAGGCAATACAGGGCTTCGCTATCGCGTTGATCATTGGAGTGGTGGTGGGTACTTATTCGTCAATCTATGTGGCCGCCAACGTTCTGCTGTACATGCATGTCAGCAAAGAGGATCTGATGGTACCTGTAAAAGACGATTCAGAAGTGGATTCCATGCCTTGATTCAGGCCTGCAGGAACTCGCGCAGTTTCTGCATGGCAGCACCAAGACGCGGCATGGCCGCAATTTCTCGCTGTTCCTCCAATAGGCTTTGCAGAATCTCCATGGTAGTCAATGGGTTAGCCAGAACCACACGGAAAACAATGACGGCATCGCGTGCGTACTGCACTGGTGTCAATTGAGTTCTGGAGACGAAGGATTTGCCGAGCCCGCGTTGGGTTTTCTGAATATTCTTGGTAATCCAATTCAATTGTTTATTGGCCTCTCTGCGAACCTCAGTTGATGCTTGCTGCATCAGTTCCCAGATATCCTCCGGCAGATGCCGATAAGTAAGGATATTCAGCTCAGGCTCGGTAATCAGCTCAAAGTCCTTGCTGTTTCTGATGACAACCGCAAATTTGTGGGCTTTCTCTATGCCCTGATCAATCAATAATTCGTAGCCTTGCCTGCCAATGATATGCAGGCCGGAATGCACCAGTATGGCCATGCCGGGCCGCGAACCTTCCACCGAGTGACTGCCCAGGTCTTTCGAGCCCTTACGGATAATGTACTCCGCATGATGCTCAACGCTGGCGAGGGTTTTGGGATTCCTGAATACGCAGATGCCCGCGCCCATGGGCACATAGAGTTGTTTATGCGCATCCAGCGTGACGGAATCTGCGCGATCGATCCCATTCAACAGCACCTTGTGTTGGCGTGAGAACAATGTGGGGCCGCCCCATGCGGAATCGACATGAAAGTGAATGCCATGCTCTGTTGCAATATCGGCGATAGCGTCCAATGGATCCACATTGCCGGTCTCCGAGGTGCCAACTATGCCGACAATGGCCATAACCTTAAAACCGTCACTGCTCAACTGACGGCATTTCTGCTGCAGGATGTCCGGGCGAATCTTGTTTTTGGCATCGGTTTCCACCGGTATAAGGTGTTGTCGTCCAATGCCGAGGATATCTGCCGCTTTATTCAGTGAGTAATGTCCGCGCTCTGACACCAACACGGTTAAGCCCTTATAGCCATAATGCATAAGCCCGGCAGCGAGACCT
Source organism: Pseudohongiellaceae bacterium (assembly GCA_041751425.1). Taxonomy (GTDB): domain Bacteria; phylum Pseudomonadota; class Gammaproteobacteria; order Pseudomonadales; family Pseudohongiellaceae; genus JAVVEG01. The sequence goes on from JBGSXL010000010.1 coordinate 8,374, forward strand.
TCCTGCGCCAATCCTGCGAAGCCGGGTCCTGCCGGGAGCACATTGTTGCGCGCTGCCCACAGGGCTGTGAGATTGGCAATCGTGCCACCGGAACAAAAACTGCCCAACGCATGCGCTGGTTCATGCATCCACTTCTTGTAGAAATCTGTATCACGGCCGTAGACAAGGTGATGGATCATGCCAATCACCTGCCGCTCCATAGGCGTAAAGGCTTTGGAGGTTTCAACTTTAACCAGGTTCTGGTTCAGAGCCATCATGATGCGCGATAACGGCAACATGAAGTACGGCAGAGCAGTGGCCATGTGGCCGACAAAGCTGGGCGCGGATATATGCACGGATTGCGCAACCAGCTTATCCAGCAGGAATTGAATCTGATCCGACACGAAACTTGGCTCATCCGGAATCACGGGATTGGAGAAGTCTTTCTCGATAGCCGCAAGATCGCGTTCGGATGCGACGATATGATCCTGCAGAAAGCCTGCAAGGTTCTGGGAGATTGATTGGTCTATCTTGCCAAGAGTCGAGTCAGGGGCTTCCGGCACCGTAAAAATCCGGTAGAGGCTCTCCAGACTGGCATGCGCCAGCTTTTTGCTTTCAGTCATTATCTAAGTTTGATCCAGCTAATACCGGCGGCACCAGTTAAAGGCTTTGGTTAAAGGCTCATGTGAAATACAAGGCTGGGCAGTATAGAGGAAATGCCCCCTGAGTGGAATCTGGGTGCCGGGTCGCAAAAACGGCGTGCCTTAATAGCGGGGCTGGTTGACAGTTTGCCCCGTCGCGGGCAAGATCAAGCGGAGTTTGAATAGAATGCATGACCTGAGAAGAAATACCATGCCCATAAAATTCACCCTGTTGCGCACCGCCAGCCTGATCCTTTTAGGCTTGTTGACATCTTTTGCAAACGCGCAGAATTCTGCGGATTTCCCCCGTCCACCGGAGTTGGAGCCCGCCATCAAATTCTGGACTCGTGTTTACACCGAGGTCGATACCAATAGCGGATTTCTGCATGATTCAAACAACCTGGCCATAGTTTACAAGCGAGTGAATTACAACCGTGCGGAGATAGATCTGCATCGGAAGCGTATTCAGGAGGACCTGCAGGTTCTGGCAACGGGGAAAAGATCATTTCTCACCGGACATCAACAGGAAGTTCTGGAAGCGTTCCCCTCTGACGTCAGTAATTCGGAGCTGGCAGCTGCCATTAACGCTGTACGCTTTCAATTGGGGCAGTCAGATCGCTTTGTTGAAGGAATGATACGCTCAGGCGCTTATAGACAGCACATCGATAGGGTGACACAGGAACGTAACCTGCCTATTGAGTTGGGCGCATTACCCCATGTGGAATCCTCTTTTCATCCCGGCGCCTATTCGCACGCCAATGCAGCAGGGATGTGGCAATTTATTCGTTCCACAGGACAACGCTTCATGCGTATTGATCATATTGTGGATGAACGAATGGATCCTTATACCTCAACGCATGCAGCCATGAGCCTGTTGGAGTACAACTACAGAGTTCTGGGTACCTGGCCTCTGGCGCTGACCGCCTACAATCATGGTGCGGGTGGCTTGAGCAGAGCTGTACGAGAGACTGGCAGCAATCGCATTGAAGACATTATCGCCAACTACAAGGGTCGCGCGTTTGGTTTTGCATCGCGCAATTTTTATCCGCAGTTTCTGGCAGTACTGGATGTAGAGAGGAGAGCGCACGCACTATTCGGAATTCTGCAACTGGATTCGCATCCGGAATATGAAGAATTTGAATTGAATTCTTACATCGAAGCGGAAACATTGGCTTCCGCATTGGGAGTAACGCAGGAGCAGCTCAAGTTTGATAATCCTGCAATCAGACCGATTGTGTGGGAGGGTGGCAAACGTATTCCCAAAGGTTATGTGATTAAACTGCAACGCAAGTCGCTGGAGCGAGGCAGTCTTTCGAGTCTGGTCGCAGCCATACCTGCGGATCAGCAGTTCAGTTACCAAACACCGGATCTGTCTTATGTAGTGCAACGAGGTGACAGCCTGTCTGGCATCGCCGGCCGTTTCAATACTTCAGTGGCGCAATTGATGTCACTGAATCAATTGCGTGACGCGCACCGTATTCAGATTGGCCAGAATATATTGCTGCCGCACGACAATCCTGCGGCAGCGGCCGTTGGTAGAACAATTGCTTCAAATAGAGAAACTGTGGCGCCGGTAGCGCGACCGGCTTCCTATAATGTGCGCAGTGGCGACACAGTTTCTACCATTGCCGATCGTTTTGGTTTGAGTGCCTCAGAATTATTGCAACTTAACGGTATAGAAAACCCCAATCGCATCTATCCAGGGCAGCGCCTGAGTCTGCGCGCGGTTGCATCGGAAGCAACTGTGCAGACCGTTGCATTCACAACCAGCGACAGCCCTGACTTGGCTTTACCAGCGGAGCCTGTCGCTGTGGCTGATCTACTGGCTGAAGAGGCAGTTGTTGATCTGGTAGCAAGTGCTGCAGTAGCAGGCATGGATTTGTCCGCGGACCCCTCTGACTACAGTGTTAAATCCGACAACACTATCGAGATTCAAGCTACCGAAACTCTTGGGCATTATGCGGAGTGGCTGGGCGCAACTTCAGCTGAAATTCGACGCTGGAATAATCTCACCGCCAATCAGCAGGTGGTGATGGGAAATCGGTTGAATCTGAATTTTTCAGAGATAGACGCTGCACAGTTCGAGTTGCGTCGGCGCCAGTTTCATATCGCCCAGCAGGAGAGTTTTTTCCGGCAGTATCGCATTCAGGATCTGGATCAATACACAATTGCTGCCAATGACAACATCTCTACACTGGCAACCCAAAAGTACTCTATTCCTATCTGGTTATTGCGGCAGTACAACCCCGATCTGGATTTCAGTATGCTGAGGATTGGGCAGACAGTTGTATTTCCGGTGGTGGAACGAGTCGCGGCGGACGGACAATCCTGAAGGATTGTCCCCGGAATTTTTGCAATCGCCTAGTCACTGATCTCGCTGATGGCGTCCGACAATAATCCGACAGCCAGCGCGTATTTGAATGACGGGTTGTAACGCATGATCGAACAGAAGTTGCGGTAGACCAGGTAGCCCTTGTCGTCCCCCTCATCACCAATAATCAGAGCCGCAGCCATGCTGCGGATTGGCAGATCAGTGCCGTCATCTCGTCGGACTCCCAAGTCCTGCCAATCTGCGAGTGTGCGCCAGGCACCCATAGTCTGATAGCGCCTGCAGACAGCATCCGGTGTCAAGCCAGCTTCCTGAGGCGCCGGCAAGTTCTGTTCACCACCCGGCGGCAGGCTGACGACGCGACCCCATGTCTGATCGCCACGCCAATCGCTGTTCTTCAGATAGTTTGCCACGGAGCCAATCACATCGGGCCCCATGCTCCACAAATCCCGTTTACCGTCGCCATCCTGATCTACGGCCAGCTGTAAATAGCTGGTGGGCGTAAATTGTGGAAAACCCATCGCGCCGGCCCAGGAACTTTTCATCATGTCAACGCTGGCATAGCCTTTATCCACTATTTCCAGTGCAGCAAATAATTGCGTACGAAATTGGGCGCCACGCCTGGCATCAAACGCGAGCGTAGCGACGACGCTGAAAAGCGATTGATCGATCGGGAAAGTCCCGTAGTTACTTTCGATACCCAATATCGCCAGAATGAAGCGAGCCTGCACGCCGTGTGCGGAGGCAGCTGCTTCAATCATGTCGCCTTGCTCCAACAGCAACTCACGACCCTTCTCAATGCGCCAGGGGCTGACTCTCTGCAAATAGCGCTCATAGGTATCAACGAATTCCGGTTGATTGCGGTCGGCCTGAATCACCTGGCGCTGCTGTGTAATGCCAGGCAATACCGCATCCAGAGTCGCAGCGCTGATACCGCGCTCCAGTGCATCACTTCTGAGGGCAGCCAGCCATTCCGCGAATGCGGCATCTTCCTCTGTGGGAGCAGCACTGGTGACCGCCTGCTCATCGACAACTGATACGTTCTCCTGAGCATGGGTGCTTTGACAATAAGTCAACTGGGTAATCAAAAAGGCGTTGAGCACAGCGGCCCTGAGCACAGATTTACCGGAAGCTACAGCAGCGTACCGAGAACGCGCACCAGATGCAGAGCCTGAATTAAATGCTGAATGGGTCATGAAAGCTCCATAGTGCAGAATTATGTGTGCATATATTTTTGCCTGACCGGACTTTAGCCGCGAATCTGCGCTGGAGACAAGATTTATTTAATGCAACCGGCGGATACATAGCTCCCTATAGCGTTTATTTCCTGCGCAGAGATTGGAATAGTTCGCGATAGGGTTGCAGTAGTTCTGATTGTCGAAACTGATCCACTGTTGCCAGAGGTAATGGTGTGCCGGAGGATTTCATATGCGCCAACGCTTGTAGTCGCGCAACAGCCGTTGCGCTTGCAGCGTGCGTATTCGCAGAGCAATCATAGAGAAATTCAGCAACCAGATATTCAGGATAAACCAGCTTGTTCGGTGCAACAGGTGAGCACCCGCTGGCGCAACCCTCAAGCAATGATAAGCCTTGAAAATCATGATCTGCCGTGGAGAGCACAACATCCGAGTCACGCAATAATTGCAGGTAGTCCTCACGTTCGCTTAAATAACCACAATGGCCAGGCGCGATATTTTCGCGCTGATAATATTGACTCAGCATTTCCTGCAGTAACGCAAACTCGGTTGGCGCCTTGCGAAACTGCTCACCCAATAAATGTAGCCGAAAGCCTACATTGCTGCCAATCAGCTCTTGCATGATTGCCAATAACAGAGCAGGTCCTTTATCGTGTTCCCAACGGTGATTCCAGACAATACTGAGAACACCCTGTTCGCTCTGTGTGCCGCGCGGCAATGAAAATATTTCATCGCTCAGCGGTACGGGCAGAATGTCGGAGTTTTCCAATTGGCGCTGTATTCCTGGCGGAACGTGATCCGGAAGTTTGCGCAACAGGGCGGTAACCCCGTCCAGAAAACTTTGTCTGTTCCAATGGCTGTTGAAGATGATTCGGTCCGCGCACAGGGCGGTATACAAGTTCAATATCTGCGGTTCGACACTGGCGAACTGCTGCTCCCCCTGCGGATACACAAACTGGTTTTCATGGAAATAAACGGCAGTAGGCAGCAATCCCAGTTGTGGTACGAAACCGCGCAGTGTGGATAAATCCACCATCGAGGTAGCCAATAGAAAGTCGTAGTTGTCAGTAAGCTGCTCGCGGTGGTTAAATGCCCAGCTCAAGCTGTTGCCGCGAATTCGCCAGGCGAAATAGCGGGGCGGCAGAACCAGTACGGTCCACTGCATATCCGGGAACATAGTCAGCAGATTATCGCGCCACAGACGGTGACTGACGCCGTCGTAAGCAGATAGAAGAAGTGCTTTTCCGGATTTGCCGCCATTGCTAGCGCTGCCATTCCTAAGGGAGCTGTTTTTAGCCTGGCTGTCAGAAGTGGGACCAGTGTTCACAGTAGCAGTATTTTTCCACAGGCAATCTGGACAGAAAGTTTATGCAATCTAGCGATGAAGCGCTGCTCGGTCAATCAATCTCTGCGTTACTGACATCTTTACCACCACGCATCAGTACTCCTTTGTTCAAGTGGGCAGAGATACAGCCCAACGCGAATGCCATGCGGGACCATAAGGGCAATATTTGCAGCTACGCGGAGCTGGCAAGCAGAGTTCGTGCTACGCAGGCGCAGCTCGCTGACCTGGGGATAGGGCCGGGTGACCGGGTACTGCTGATCAATGAAAATTGTGTGGCATTGGCCGTTTTGGTATTAGCGCTGAGTGAGATGGATGCCTGGTCAGTTATTGTCAACGCACGCATGGCGGCCAGTGAACTCGCGAGAATAAAAGCGCATTGTGCACCACGGGCAATACTTTACACGTTGGACTCAGCAGCAGCAGCTGATCATTGGCAACTGGAAAATGATCAGCCGGGTACCGGGCAGTTGCTGGTAGGTGAATCCAACGTTGCTTATGTTTTGCACGTCGATTCTGTGGCAGACAATACGCCTGGGATTGCGAACCTGATTTACACCACTGGCACCACCGGCGATCCCAAAGGGGTCATGTTGACGCATCGCAACATTCTGTATGTAGCTGCTGTCACCAGCGTGCTGCGCGGTATGCGCAACGATGACCGCATTTACGGCGTGCTACCTGTTTCTCATGTATTCGGGCTGGCTGCGGTATTTCTGGCGAGTATCTATGTGGGCGCCGAGCTGGTGCTGGCAGATCGCTTCGATGCCGCGCAGACTTTTAAAACGTTGGCAGCCAGCAGAATCACCGGCATGTTCGGTGTACCCACGATGTTCGCCCGTTTACTGGAATATGCCAATGCCAACCAATTGCAGCCTGAAACAATACCCAGACTCAGGTTTCTGTATTCCGGCGGGGCGCCTCTGGATCCGGACATCAAGGCCAATACGGAAAAACTGTTCAGTATCACTTTGCGAAATGCTTATGGTATGACTGAGAGTGGGCCGACTATCTGTCAGGTGCGCTTTAATGAGCGACCTGACTCCTGCACCGTTGGCAGACCATTGCCCGGGTTATCAGTAAAAGTACTAAATGAAGCTGCTAAACCGGTACCGCAAGGAGCAGTAGGAGAATTGCATGTACAGGGCCCGAACATCATGCACGGCTACTTCCGCAACCCTCAAGCGACCGCAGCCGTGCTGGATGCAGAGCGTTATCTGAATACGGGTGATCTGGTGCGTTTCGATGAGCATGGCCAGATGCATATCGCCGGGCGTAGCAAGGAGTTGATTATTCACTCCGGATTTAATGTCTATCCACCAGAGGTGGAAGCAGTCATTTCCCGTCATCCGGACGTGGTGATCTGCGCGGTGGTCGGCAAGGAGATCAACGGCAATGAGGAAGTGATCGCCTATGTGCAACGCACAGTTAACAGCACACTGAACGCTGAGGAATTGACGCAGTTTGTTAAACCCGAACTGGCGGCATACAAACGACCTGCGCAGATCATATTCCTGGATTCACTACCAACAGCCCCATCTGGCAAAGTATTGAAGCACCAGCTTGCGCGGTTGATCACAGCCTGAGAGTGCCAGCTTGCATCCGAAGGTTCCAGCAGACGGGAAAACGCAGTACTATCTGCAGCAGTAAAAATTAATATCTCTTATCGCAAATTCAGGGGCATACATGATCAAGCTATACGGTTTTCCAATCAGCAATTATTACAATATGGTTAAAATGGCCCTGCTGGAAAAGGGAATGGACTTTGAGGAAGTAATCGTTCGTCCGAATCAGGATGATGAGTACCTGCAAAAAAGTCCAATGGGTAAAGTGCCCTGTATTGAGACCGAACACGGCTTCCTGACGGAAACCAGCGTCATTCTGGACTATATCGACGATCTGGGCGTTGGGCCTTCATTCTACCCGGCGGATCCTTTCGCAAAAGCTAAAGTTCGTGAACTGATCACCTATCTGGAGTTGTACATAGAATTGCCGGCACGTCGTTTATACGGTGATGTGTTCTTCGGCAAACCAGCGACAGAGGAAGAAAAAGTCGCTGTCCGCAAATTGTTGGAAAAGGGCTTTGCCTCCTTACTGCGTATTGCCAGTTTTGATCCTTACCTGGCCGGTAAGGAAATCACTTACGCCGATTTTTATTTCTACTTCAGTGTGGGACTGGCAACGAGGGTGACAAAAAAAGCACATGATTGGGATGCTTTCTCTACAGTACCTGGCCTGAAGGATTTGATGACTTTGTTAGGGGAGAGGGCTTCCATCAAGAGGATTCAGGCTGATCAGAAGGCTGCCAGCTAATGACAGAAATCCTGACTCCGCGCCCGGCCAGTACGGTTGTACTTGTGCGGGAGGCGGCCGCAGAGATTGAAACGCTTTTGCTGCTGCGCAATTCCGCACTGGCATTCAATGGGGGCTACTGGGTTTTTCCAGGTGGCAAGATAGACCCGCAGGATTATCCTGACGCGGATGCGCACGAGTATCTGGCGGCACGTCGTGCAGTTGTCCGGGAAACACGGGAAGAAGCCGGCATCGATATTCCTGAGGACGAGCTTGTGCATATCGCGCATTGGACCACGCCGGCGGGTCAATCCCGCCGTTATTCAACCTGGTTTTTCGTTTGCCCGCTGCGCACCTGTCCACCCATTGTGGTGGACGATTGCGAAATACTCGACTATCGCTGGATCAGCCCGAAAAAGGCGTTGCAGGAGAAGCGGGAAGGCAGGATCAAGTTGCCTATTCCAACAGTGACAACGCTGGAGTTCATTCAGCACCATCGCAATCTGCAGGAACTGAACCGCGCGCTGAGCAAGGCGGAAATTCACGTATTCCCGCCTAACTCAGAGTTCTACATACCGCCAGTCCTGGCTTAAGCCCTTACCGGATAATTCTTTAGTCCAACGTAGTGAGCAGATCCTTGGAGAACGTATGCAATGACGCTTCGTCATTCTTGCGTATAAGCTTCGCCCAATCCGGATTGGCCAGTAAGGCCCTACCCACAGCAATCAAATCGAACTCTTCCGCAGCCATGCGCTTTATCAGTTCATTGATATCAGCTACCTCAGCCTTGCCTTCCCGGTAAGTGGCGATGAATTCTTCATTCAGACTCACACTGCCAACACTGATGGTGGCTTTGCCGGTCAGTTTTTTAGTCCAGCCCGCCAGATTCAAATCTGAGTCGGCAAACTCTGGCTCCCAGAAACGTCGTGTACTGCAATGGAAAATATCCACACCGGCCCTGGCTATGGGTTCCAGCATTTCCGCCAGTTCATCCGGGCTGTTGGTCAGTTTGCTTTCGAAGTCCTGCTGTTTCCACTGTGAAAAGCGGAAGATGATGGGGAAATCCTCACCTATTTCGGCACGCATGGCCTGCACGATCTCTGCGGGAAACTGACTGCGCTTGCTGATGGAGCCACCATATTTGTCGCTGCGCTGATTGGTGCCTTCCCACAGGAACGAATCAATCAGATAACCGTGTGCTCCATGAATCTCCAGGGAGTCAAACCCGATATCTTTAGCGCTTTTAGCAGCCATCGCATAGGCCTGCACGATAGCATCAATCTCCTGCGTACTTAGAGGTTCCAGAACCTTCTTGCCGGGCCCGAGCAATCCGGAGGGGGATGCAGACGGATAATCTGGAAACGGGCCCTGCCCCGGCTTGCGTATAGAGCCTACATGCCACAGCTGTGGGGCAATCTTGCCTCCCTCGGCATGGACCGCTGCAACCACTTTAGCCCAACCGGCCAGTGCAGCGTCGCTATGGAAGTTGGGAATGGCGGTGTCTGAGGAGGCGCCCTTGTGATTGATTGTCGTCCCTTCGGTCACTATCAGGGCGACATCGCCGGCAGCGCGTTTGCGGTAATACTCCACCACATTGGCTCCGGGCACGCCATCAGGTGAGAAATGACGGGTCATGGGAGCCATCACAATGCGATTCTTTAATGTCAGTTTTGGGTGGCTGAAGGGCTTGAAAAGTGGGTCACTATGCATGGAATGAGCCTGATATCTGGTGAAAGGAGATGTGCCAACAGCGATTGTAAGCAGCTCCACCTGTCGAGTCCATGCTGAATGATGACTGCCATCAGGCATGCTGGCAGTGCGGGGTAGGGGAAAGAGTAAGCGTGCTTGGGCGGTCTGACTTTTTAGAGCTCGTCTACCCGGATTTGCTACACCTTGGAAATCGATCTGTTGGTCGGTTTGCCGCCGGTGATTCGCTTGCTTTTAATCCTTTGTTAATGGGATAGTTAGGCTGTCGATGGGAAGCGAAACAGAGTTGCGATTTAGCTGCGCAACTGAAAAATCAATTCTGAAGAACAAGAGATACTGTATGTCATCTCCCACATTCGAAAGCCTACGAAACACCCTCGATAGTATCCGCAGGCGGCGCAGCCGATTGCATATTCTGCAGCAAACCAGCCTCACTCTGTTGGGTCTCATTGTCGCGGTTTTAACACTCAGTATTATTGATGCGGTGCTGGAGCCCTCCCGCAATGGCGCGATTGCACTATTTCTGCTGTTGCTGGCGGCTACAGCCGTATTGCTGGTGCGATATGTGCGGGTGCTGGGGCGCCGGCACTCCAATGACCGCCAACTGGCCCATTATGTAGAAGAAAAGATTCCCGATCTGGAACAAAGATTGCTCACATCGCTGGAGTTTACCGGTGAAGAGCTGGAGTCGGGTCGTAAAGGAGTTTCTCACCAATTTATCAGGCAGTTGTGGACGGATGCGGAAGTCCATGTGCAGCGCCAGAAGGAACAGGTAGAGCATCTGGAAAGCTCACCTGCACCCTGGATTTCCCTTGCGTCAGCGATGGTTGCAGTTGTTGTCATTGCGGTATCGTTTCTGAGTTCTGATGCATTGTTGCGTGCTGGCGGACAATTGCTTTGGCCTTTTACACCTGACCCCGTCGCGCTGGTGCCGGAAGTCGCTGTACCTGAGATTCCTCTGGAAGTTGTCATCACGGTTGAACCGGGTGATATATCCATGCAGCGTGGTGACGCCGCCACAATAGTTGCGCGGGTAGAAAACGCCATGCCCAGCGATGTGCAATTACGTATGCAGACAGACAATGTGAACTGGAGCGATGCAACCATGCGACAGGATGGCGCTGGCAGTGATAGCGCTACTTACAGTTATTTTTTGCCTACCGTGCAAGAGAACACTGTTTACTATGTGAGCTTCACGCAGCAGGGCGAACAACGTTCCCAGCAATTTCGCATTAATGTCTATGATCTGCCCAAGGTAGAACAGATTGATGTTGCTTATACCTACCCTGAGTATACCGGTTGGGAAAATAACCTGGATGAAGACGGTGGCGATATGGTGGTGCCTGAGGGCACGGAAGTAGCGCTGCAGGTATTGTTCAACAAGAATGTAGCCAACGCGACCATTGAATTTCAGAATGAAACGGGTGCTTACGAAAATCTCCTGCTCGATATTTCAGGTGATTCGGGCAGCGCTACCTTCACGATCAGTGCTGACACCAGCTATCGAATCGCTGCTGTCGATTTCGATAACCTGGCAAGTAGAGATCCGCAGGACTATTACATACGCGCCATTGAAGATGCGCCGCCGGTACTGACTCTGCGCAGCCCGGGCCGTGATCAGGATGTGATGCCTCTGGAAGAGGTGGTACTGGAAGTCGAGGCAACTGATGATTACGGTCTCAGCCGCTTTGCTCTGCATTACAGCGTGGTCGGTGCTGACGAGGTGGAAGTGGATTTTCTGCCGCTGGAAAAAACACGCGCTATTGTCGGCAATGAACTGATCTATCTGGAAGACCTTGATGTAGCACCGGGCGATTTTGTCAGCTATTACCTCACCCTGGCTGACAATAATGGGTTACGTGGCCCCAATGAAGTAGTCTCCGATATTTATTTCCTGCAGGTCATACCCACCGATCAGGAATTCCGCAGAGTCAATGCCGGTGGTCAGCAGCAAGGCGGCGGTGGTGGTGCTCGCGGAGACAGCAGTGAACTGGTCACTGTACAAAAGGACATCATCGCTGCCACGTGGAAATTACGGCAGCAGATCAATGCCGGTGCAGATTCCTTTTCCGAAGATGTACGCGTAGTCGCTGAAGCCCAGCGTGCAGCAACGGGCCGTGCACAAATGTCCATTGACCGACTGGCTGAACGTTTGAGCTTTTCGGATGCCAGTTATGACAATGCCGTCAGGAATCTGCAGCAGGCTATCGAGCAGATGAACCTTGCCGCGGACGAACTGGATCTTGAGCAGGTGAATAGCGCGCTGAAACCTGAGCAGGCAGCACTGCAATTCATTCTGCGCGCTGAGGCTGATATCAACCGGACCAATGTCAGCATGCAACAGGCTGGTGGCGGTGGCGGCGGTGGTGGCGCGCAGCAGGAACGTGAAGACCTGCGTGAGTTGTTCGATATGGAAATGGGGCAGCGTGAGAATCGTTATGAGACACCGCGCAATAGCTCTGGAGGCAGTGCTCAGAACAATAGCGAAGAAGCCAATAAACTGGAAGAACTGGCACGTCGTCAGGAAGGGTTGACGCGCGCTCAGCGCAATCTGTCGCGCCGTATGGAGGACATGACGGAAGAGCAACGCCGTCGTGAGCTGGAGCGTTTACGTCGTGAGCAGGAGCAGTTGAGTGAAGAGGTTGCCCAATTGGCGCAACAGATGTCTCGGTCACAGCAAGGTGGTCAGCCCCAAAGCGGGCAACCACAGCAGGGCGGTCAGCCGCAGAGCGGACAGCAACAAGCCAACGCAGGACAGCAATCACAGTTGCAGCGTGCGGCCGAGCAGATGCAGGAAGCCGCAGAGGCCGATTCTCCTGCCATGGCAGCGGCGCGTAGTCAGCGCGCATTGGAGAGTCTGCGTGAACAACAACGCGCAATGAACCAGCAGCAGGGCAGCTCAGTCAATCAACTGGCGCAGAATGTTATTCAGCGCGGTCAGGAGTTGATTCAGGAACAGCGTGAGTTGCAACGTCAGGTCCAGGAGGCAAGTCGCGAACAGGGCCTGGGGCAAACGCGCCAGGCCGCGCGCAATGATGCCAATTTACAGGAACTCGCAGCCACGCAACAGCAGCAGCGCAGAGAACTGGAAGAGATAGAAAGAATGCTGCGCGCTATCATTGCCCGTGGTGACAATGAGGATCAACGCTTGTTGTCACAGGCACAGCAGGCCAGTCGTGCCATTCGCCCAATCCGCGAGCAGATGGATACCAGTAACCGTGTGCTGAGCAACGGTATGGTGAGTCTGGCTGCCGATATAGAACGCGAGATCACAACTGAATTGAGCGCATTGGGCAGGCAATTGCAGGCACTCAATCCGGGGTCGGACCGAGATGTCAGCGCGGATCCTGTTATGCAGGCGGCCCGCGATGCTGCGGAACTGATGCAGCAGGTTGAAGAATTGCAGCGTCAGGCTTTAGCACTTGCGCAAGGTCAGGAACCAGGGGGACAACGAACCGGAGATGCCTCCGTGGCTGATATGCGTCAGCGTCTGGCGCGATCGCAGGAACTTGCGCAAAACCTGACTGACCAGTTGCAGGAACAACAAATTCAGCAGGGACAACAGGGCCAACAAGGTCAACAAGGTCAACAAGGGCAGCAAGGTCAACAAGGGCAGCAGCAGGCTCAGGGCGGCGGAGGTGGCCAGCCGGGTGCTGACAACCAAGGTGGCGGAATCGGACGTATTCCTGCGCCAGGAGAACCAGTCGGTCTCGGGACAGCACGCTCAATCCGTTCCGAATTGACGCGGCAGTCCATCGAAAATTTCCTGAGTCAGCCCGAACTGCTGGCGGAGCTGTTGCAACCCATCATCGAGCTGGAAGGGCAATTGCGCGCCCTGGCCGAGTTGGAGCAAATAAATCGTAAACTCTTTTCGGCAGCGGACGAGGATGTTCCAGATCAGTACAGAACTCTTGTGCAAGAGTATTACCGGGTATTATCAGACGGGCAGAGTCCGGCAACGGCGCAGTAGCAATGAATTTTATTTTCGACCCATATTATCTGGAAGCTATTCAGGAAGGCAGGTTCGCTTTCGCATACGCGATAAATCCGTGGCTGGCCGTGCTGCTATTGTCCGGATTAATTGCTGCAGTCTGGTGGCTTTACCGCAAAACGACACGTGAGCTGACGCCCGGTTGGAAAACCTGGTTTATAGCATTGCGGTCCAGCATCCTGATTTTGTTATTCCTCTGTTTGTTACGCCCAGTGATTACCACTGATCAGGTTATTCCGCAGGAAACTTACCTCGCCGTATTAATTGATGATTCCCAGAGTATGTCCATACAGGATATGCCCAATGCACAATCGCGATCACAAGTGGTCGCAAATGCGCTGTATGGCAACAGTGGCATATTGGCGCCACTGCAGGACAAGTTTCACGTCCGCACATTCCGTTTCGACAAGACTGCCCAGCGAATCAATGCTGCTGATGAACTGCAGGGCTCTGGTAACGCGTCCGAACTGGCAAGTGCATTACGCTTTGCAGACGATCAATTGGGAGGGCTCGCACTTGGCGGCATTGTGTTGATCAGCGATGGCGCCGATAACGGTGCAGGTGACGCTGTTGCACTGGCCAGTGGATTCGGCGCCAGACAGATTCCGATATTCACTGTAGGCGTTGGGCAGGAACGTATTCCGCGTGATGTGGGTATTGTTGATGTGCGCGCAGCAAAAACGGTGCTGGAGGGATCTGTCTTCAGTGTAGAAGTCACCGTGAGCCAGGAAGGATACGCCGGGCAGGATCTTGAGCTGCAGATCATGGATGGCGAGACCATTGCGGCAACAAGAAGAGTGATTCTGGGCGCTGATGGAACAACGCAGCGTTTCGATCTGGAGCTGACACCTGAGCGCCGCGAAGCCATAGTTTACGAAATTCAGATTGCGGAACAGCCCGGCGAGATGGTGCTGCAGAATAACAGTTATCGGTTTCTGGTTGATAACACTGAACGCCCCGCACTGGATATTCTCTATGTTGATGGGCATCCGCGCAACGAGTACAAGTTTATTCGCCGAGCCGCAGAGGGCGATACTTCTTTGCGTTTGGCAACTTACCTGCAAACTGGTCCCGGAAAATTTTATCGGCAGGGAATCAAGACTCCACTGGAACTAAATGCGGGATTTCCAACGCGTAAGGAAGAACTCTTTCAGTACGAAGCAATCATCATTGGTGATATTGGTCGCGAATTTTTCAACGCAGATCAATTGCAGATGGTGCAGGATTTTGTTGCGGAACGCGGCGGCGGTCTACTGGCCAGCGGTGCGTTGGAAGATCTTTATCTGGGCACAGTTATCGCCGATATTCTGCCGCTGACGCTGGTAGGAAGCAGTACTCTTCCGCAGTACCTGCAGGGCGGCATTCGCCGCGGCACACACCCAACAGGTGAACTTTATACACCACGCCTGACAACTGGAGGCGAGTTTTCGCCTATCATGCGTCTGGACAGTGATGATGCTGTCAACAGACAACTATGGCAGCAGATGCCACAGTTACAGGGAGCCTACGTAACCGGTCGTGCCAAACCCGGTGCATCAGTATTGTTGGAGCATCCGGTATTGCAGTATCAAAATCAGGCAGTGCCGATCATCGCGACTCAACGCTATGGCAATGGACGCAGTATGTCGATCTCCACTGCAAGCACATGGCGCTGGCAGATGTTGATGCCTGCTGAAGATGATTCCCACGAGCGACTGTGGCGTCAGATGTTGCGCTGGTTAGCGGTATCCGCGTTAAACCGCGTCAGCATTGAGTTCGACCGCGAGTATTACAACGCGGGTGACACCGTGAATGTTACTGCCCGGGTTCTTGATACCACGTATAGTCCGGACAACAATGCTTCCCTGTGGATGCAACGCACCGACCCATTTGGAGAAGTCAGCGATACTCCTATGTCGTGGGACATCGATGAGGATGGCGTATATCGCGCCAGTTTTGCGGTGCAGGATGAAGGCGTTTATAAACTACTGGTCGATGTAGCAAGCGCAGCAGCGGAAGCGAATGCCGAGGAGACGGAGCGCACCGTTTCTTTCATGGTAACTCCCTCTCTGCGGGAGTACTCGCGTGCAGGGCTTGATACGGGCCTGCTGTCCCGCATTGCAGAAGCCAGCGGTGGGAAATACTATACGCCCGCGCAATGGTCAGCGCTGCCAGCGGATATTGAGCACACGCCAAATGCTTATTCACGAGTAGTGCAGGAGGATTTGTGGGATACCCCATTCCTGTTGGCGCTATTAATTCTTTTGCTGTGCGTGGACTGGATTACCCGGCGCATGAAGGGGTTGTCATGACAATGATGCGCTTCAAAATTGTCGTTGTTCTGCTGTGTGCAATTGCCTGGCCGGTAACGGCGCAACTACCGGCACCGACATTCGACGGCGAGGATCAACCTTATTTTCGCAATCAACCTGACTCCGGCAAATACTTTTTTATTATTACCGGTGCTGCCGCCTCTGAAGATATTAAAGCGCGCTTTCGCCAATGGTCACTATCGCTGTACGACACGTTGAACAGTGAGTATGGCTACGCTGCCAGCAATCTGATTTTGCTGCTGGATGATGGCAATATTCCCGAACGCGAAGCGGCCCGTTTGAGTGGCGGTTCAGAAATTGAAAGTATTACGGAGCACATGCAGTTATTGCGCTCGAAAGTAAAGGAAGGCGATCAGGTCACATTTTTTCTGATAGGGCACGGCTCCAGTCTTGGAAACAACGCCAAGTTTAATATTGTTGGTCCTGATATTACTGGCGAAGAATTCGCCGCAATGTTGTCGGATTTCCAGCAGCAGGATGTTGTCGTCATCAACACAACCAGCGCCAGTTTTGAGTTCTCACGTGCACTATCGGCACCGGGTCGCGTGATAGTGTCAGCAACACGTTCTGCGGCAGAGCGCTTCGACCCCATGTTTGCGCAGTTCTTCATAGAGGCACTGCAATCGCGCAATGGCGATCGTGATAAAAATAACCGGGTGTCGGTAATCGAAGCGTTTACCTATGCGCGGCTGGGAGTGGATGAATGGTACAAATTGCAGGAGCGCCTGCCGACAGAACATGCAGTGCTTGATGATAATGGTGATGGTTTGTTCAGTATGGAGCCGGCGCCCACTCTGGCTGATGGCCGTCTGGCGGAGATAGCATACATTGACGTAGCCAGCGCTGGCGTGCAAAAACAATCGCCGCAAGCCGCGCGATTGCTGGCGGAGATACAGGATCTGGAAAGGTCTGTGTTTATATTGCGTGGCCAGAAAGAAAATTATCTGGAAGAGGATTACTGGAACAGAATGGAAGCCTTGTTGATCGATTTAGCGAGAAAGACGGGGAGTTATAATGAATTACCGTAAAGCCTTTTGCTCAATAGCGCTTTGCTGTGTGTTGATTCCGGCGCTGCCACCTGTGTTCGCGCAGACCGATCTTGCAGGGTTGGAGTCGACTTTTGCACGGGCCAACGAGTTGGCAATGCGTGGTTCGTATATTGCAGCCATCGATCTTTACGGGTTGGTTACTGGCATTGACAGAGAGTCTGCGCTGATTTCTTCCAGTAGAGCGCACATGCTGATTGGCCAGCTTGATGAGGCAGAACGCATTTTGGAAGATGCGATAGATGATTATGCGCAATCGCCTGTGCTCAGTACGCAATTAGCTGAAGTAAAAATGACGCGAGGACAATCGGCACAGGCATTGGAAATTCTGCAGGAAGCTGTGGAAGGCAATCGCGAACCACCGGTGCGCACACTGGTCCAGTATGGCAAAGCTCTGCAGTTTGTCGGACGTAAACAGGATGCTTTAGCACCCTTGGCTGCAGCAGCGGCGCGTTATCAGTCTGGTCGCGTTTTCGAGTCTGAAGAAGTCGCGATGGTTGCGTTGGCCAACTGGCTTTTAGGCCGCTTTCATGATGCGAACTCACTGTTCGGTGAAGCGTTGCGCAGTGAACCAAATAATTTTGAAGCGCAGGTTTTGTGGGGAGATCTGTTTCAGGAAAAATTCAACAATCCGGACGCAGAAATTTCCTATAACAAAATTCTTGAAGTAAACAGACGTTATGTACCTGCAATGACCGGCATGGCGAAAATTTCGAATCCGGAGCCAACGCTGCTGCGCGTGTTGGAGATTAACCCTAATTATGTGCCCGCACTGGAAGCCTACGGCGAGCTGTTACTCATGAACAATCGTAGAGAAGATGGGGAAGGGTTTCTCAGGCAGGCACTCTCCATTAATCCGGAGTCGATTCAATCGTTAAGCATGTTGGCGGCGCAGGCTGCTTTGAACGAAGAGTTTGCCCTGTATGCGGAAATGGAAAGCCGGGTGAATGATTTCAGTCCGGACAACGCAGAGTTTTATACAGAAGTTGCAGATACATTCGGCAATAATTATCGCTTTACCGAAGCGGTAGGGTACGCGCGCAGAGCAATAGCGGCTGATCCGACTTACTGGCAGGGTCATACAGTGCTTGGCAACAATCTGGTGCGTCTGGGTGAAGAGGATGAGGGCAAGCGGCATCTGGAGCTTGCTTTCGCCAATGATCCTTTCAATGTATTGACCTCGAATCTTCTGCAGGTTTTCGACACGCTGGAAGAGTACGCGACACTCGAAACCGAACACTATCGCGTCAATATGAGTCATCGTGATGCGGAAGTTCTGTGGCCGTATCTGGAGCCACTGCTTGAGGAGAGCTGGACTCATCTTACCGAGAAATACGGTTTCGCACCGGCAACACCTATCGTATTGCAGATATTCGAAAACTCAGAGGATTTCGCCGTACGCTCTGTTGGTCTGCCGGATATCGGGCCTTTAGTGGGAATCTGTTTCGGCAAAGTGGTCACGCTAATTTCCCCCGACACCCTGAGCGCCAACTGGCAGGAAATCGTCTGGCATGAGCTTGTCCATGTGTGGACTTTGCAGATGACAGGCAACCGTATGCCGCGTTGGTTATCAGAAGGTATTTCCACCTGGGAAGAACATGAGGCGAAGCCGGAGTGGGGACGTCGCCAGGGTCTGGAACTGGTGCGCGCTGTGCGGGAAGAAAAGCTGCTGCCAGTTGGTGGTCTCAACGAGGGTTTTACGGGTGCAAATAGCAATGCCGATCTTGGTTTTGCTTATTTCCAGTCCTACCTGGTAGTGGATTATATTGCCAAGGAGTTTGGCTTTGAAAAACTGTTGGAGCTGGTTCATGAGTATGCGCACATTCGCGAGGAAAGCGTCAGGTTCGAAAATGTTTTTGCACAGTCGCTGGAGGATTTTGATGCGGGGTTCCGCGCGTGGATAGAAAGGAGAGTTGCAGAAATCAATGTCTATGTTCATTACGAGGATGCGCCGGATGAAGGTGCCGGACATGGCCATGGTGTGCGACAGAACTCCAGTGCGGTGCTGGCGGAGCTTTATAACAATGCATCACTGAAGCAACACATGCGACAACGCGTGCAAGCGGAAGCGCGGGATTTTCAGGCGCATTTGCAGTTGGGGATTGTGTTGTTCAAGGAAGAAAATTATCAGGAAGCTGAAACGCATCTGCGCTTCGCACACGATCTGTTGCCCGATTACTCCGGCTACCCAAGTCCACCTCTTGTGTTATCACAGATCTACGAGCAGTTAGGCAATCGTGAAGCCATGTTGGAGCAGCTGGAAATTCTGCTACAGAATCAGCAACACGATTACGACTCTGCGATGATTCTGGCCAATGCTGCTTTACAGAACGCCGATCTGGAAAGAGCGGATTATTATATTGCGCGAGCCTTAGCCATTAACCCTTATCGACTGGATGTGCATTATTCTGCTGCCAATCTGGCTGATATGTCGGGCAATACCGCAGATGCCGTGCGTGAGCACCAAATTCTGGTGCAACTGGATTTGAGTGACCCCGTTGAGGCACGTACCAATCTTGCGCGTGCGTACCTGAGCAATGGTCAGAGTCGCGAGGCTCGCAGAAGTATTCTGCAGGCGCTGGAAGAGGCGCCCAGTTATCTGCGCGCTCAACAGATACTGTTAGATACGATTGACGGTGAGGAGTCACGGTGATCAGTTTGCGCTATTCCAAGCGATTGTTATTAGCAGGTTTGCAGGGTGTTCTATTACTGCTTTTACCTGGTCTGTTGTTTGCCCAAAGCAATAACCCACGTGTCGCGGTCCCGCTCGATTTTAATGTGAACAATTTCCTGCAGGAAAACAGTGCACAGGAAGGATTAGGTGAATCTGATTTTGTCTGGGTGCGTGGTCGCTACACGAATTACCCGGGTGGTGGTCGCGGCATGCGCCGAGGCGGTGGTTGGTGGGATACAGATTACCCCGATGCTGAATCCAATTTTCTGCGTGGCGTGCAACGCTATACGAATATCGATACCAAAAACTCCAGCTATAAATGGGTGGATTTAACCAGTCCGGAATTATTCGAGCATCCTTTCCTGTACATGAATATGAAACGAGTGCCAATAGGCACCACCTATAGCGGACCTAATTTTAATGAGGAAGAAATCACTGCCTTGCGTGAATTCATGTTCCGTGGTGGTTTCGTTATGCTTGATGATTTCTGGGGCGATGCCCACTGGCAGGATTTTGTCATGGAGATGACGAAGGTTTTTCCCGAGCGGGAACTGGTCAGACTGGATCCCAGTCACGAGATATTCCACACGTTTTACGACGTCGAGGAAATCGTGCAGGTGCCCGGTCGCATGGTTACCTGGGACTATGGTGGATTCAATCTTGATGACCCTAATTATCCACCTTCAGTGCACGCGATCATGGACGATGATGGTCGTGTGATGCTGATAGCAAATTTTAATACGGACCTGGGCGACGGTTGGGAGCACACATTCCTTGAAGCCTACCCTACCCGATATACCAACGAAGCTTACAAATTGAGCATCAACTATCTGATATATGCATTTACCCATTGAGTTGGATTACTGACAGGAATACGACGATGACTGATCTGGATAATATGACCGCAAACACTGAAGAGAATGACATCGCAGCAGAGGCTGTGGCAGGACTCGAGACTCGGGATGATCTGGCACTTGTTAGAAAGATGCAGGAAGGGCGGGATCAGATTGTTAATGAGATCAAGAAAGTCATCATTGGCCAGGAAGAGGTGATCGATGAGTTATTGATTGCCTTGTTCGCTGGAGGACACTGTCTGGTAACGGGTGTGCCGGGGCTGGCCAAGACTTTGTTGATCAAGACAGTGGCAGATATTCTGCAGGTGCATTTCAGCCGTATTCAATTTACACCGGATCTGATGCCTGCCGATGTGGTTGGCGCCGAGATCGTGGAGGAAGTGGATGGCCAACGCAGGTTGGTGTTCGTCAAAGGTCCCATATTTACCAATATTCTTCTGGCTGACGAAATCAACCGTACCCCACCGAAAACTCAGTCCTCTCTGCTGGAGGCTATGGAAGAGCGTCAGGTAACAGCAGCGGGTGTCACGCATAAGATGTCACAACCGTTTTTTGTGCTCGCGACTCAGAATCCCATTGAGCTGGAGGGAACTTATCCTCTGCCGGAAGCACAACTGGACCGTTTCATGTTCAAGATTGAACTGGGCTATCTCTCGCACGATGATGAGGTTACGGTTGTCAGCAATACCACGCAGATTATCGATAACACTGTCTCCCACCCCTTAAGCGGAGAGGATATTCTGGAGTTTCAGCGCATAGCTCGTCAGGTGCCGGCAGCGCAGGCTGTTATTCGCTATGCAGTGAGCCTGGTGCATTCGACACGTCCTCAGAGCCCACTTGCGCCAGACTTTGTGAAGGATTGGGTAAGCTGGGGAGCAGGGATACGTGCCTCGCAGAATCTGGTTCTGGCTGGCAAGGTCAGAGCACTGCTGCGCGGTCGCTATAATGTTTCCTACGGGGACATACGTGCTCTCGCACCCTCCGTGTTGCGTCACAGGGTGCTACTCAATTTTCATGCTGAAGCTGAACGCATTACCACGGATGAAGTAGTGCGACGACTATTGGAATCCGTACCTGAGCCTGCATCCAATATCTGACGTTTCATGTAGCCAGGCAAATAGCAGAAGTAAAAAATTATGGCGGCAACAAATTTTTTGGATCCATCGGTATTGAGCAGCCTGGACAACCTGGAGTTGCGGGCGCGTGTTGTCGTGGAAGGATTCATCTCTGGCCTGCACAAAAGCCCCCATCGTGGTTTCAGTGTCGAGTTTAATGATTACCGGCATTATTATCGCGGCGATGATATGCGCCACGTAGATTGGAAGTTGTACGCGCGCAGCGACAAGTTCTATGTCAAGCAATACGAAGATGAAACCAATGTCCGCTGCTATATTGTGCTCGATGCCAGTGCGTCCATGGCTTACGCTTCGGCTGCGATGAGCAAGCTTGAATATGGCCGCACCCTGGCTTCAGCGCTGGCATATTTCATCACCCGTCAGCGCGATGCGGTGGGTTTGATCACCTTTGATGAAAAAGTGAAAGACTATATCCCTGCACTTTGTCGCCAGCCTCACCTGATCAGAATTTTGCGCGTGCTTTCCGAGCTCAAGGCAGGCAACAAGACCGATGTGACGCGTCCATTGGCCGACCTTGCCTCCAATCTCAATCGCAAAAGTCTGGTCGTACTAATCAGCGACATGCTGGACGATGAGGTGAAGATCATCAAGACACTGCAGCAACTGCGGTCGATGGGTAATGATGTGATCCTGTTTCATGTGCTGGACGACGCGGAGCTGCTGTTTCCATTCAATCAGTCCTCAGAGTTTATTGATTCCGAAACGCAGGAGACCTTCATCACTTCGCCAGCGGCCATTCGCAGTAGCTATCTGGAGAACCTGAATCAATACCTGAGTTATTGCAAAAAACAGTGTCAGAGCAGTGGTGTGGATTACTGTCTGCTCAATACTTCGCAACCTTTGGATGCCGCACTGGCTTCCTACATGGCGCGCAGAGCCAGGAGCTTTTAGATGACGTTCCTGGCACCACTTTTCCTGTTGGGTTTATTGGCGGCGGCAATCCCGATTGCCATTCATTTAATTCGTCGCGAGAAACCACCCAAAATAGTCTTCAGTACGTTGCGTTTTATCAAGACCACAAAAAAGAAACTGGTTTTGTTTCAGCAGATACAGCAATGGTTGCTGCTTCTGTTACGATCCGCGCTCATTTGTCTATTGGTCTTTGCTTTTGCCCGGCCTTTGTTTGATACGTCTATAGCACGGATGTTGGACACTGAGCCGGAGTCTGCTGTCATTCTGCTGGATGTGTCGCTAAGCATGCAATACGGAGAAAATTTTAACCGCGCAAAGCAGGCAGTAGAGGACATTCTCGCTGAACTCTCCTCTGGTGATGAAGTGGCCTTGATTACTTTCGCCAGCAGCACGGTCAGCGCCATGGAGTTGACAACCGATATTACGCAATTGCGTGCTCGTATAGACGGCCTCTCCGGACCTGGTTTCGATAAAGTGCGCTTTTTCCCTGCGTTACGGCTGGCCAATGAGATGCTGGAGAGTTCGCGTTATGAGAATCGCGAAATATACCTGATTTCTGATTTTCAGGCGAATGGGCTTGATGCCAGTGAGGGTGAGGCTTCTGAATCAGGTTGGAGATTGGCGCCAGGTATAGTTTTCAATGGTATCGATGTGGGTGAGAGTCAGACACGAAATCTGGTATTGTCGGATGTGCGCTCCCCAGCGCAGATTGTTGAAGATGAAAGCCAGTACGATATCCTTGCCCGTGTGCGAAGCACTGGCAGTGTACATCTACAGAACGCTGAGGTGACATTGCGTATGGACGGCGCAACACTCATGCGGGTGCCAGTTGATCTGCGCGATACTTCCGAAGCAGTGGTTACGTTGCCGGTCAATTTCGAGAGAAGTGGCGCCCACACGGGGGAGATCATTGTATCTGGGGACGAGTTTACTGCCGATAACAGTTGGTTTTTCACGATTGATGTACTACCGCAAATCAGGGTGTTAGTCATCAACGGTGAACCCTCATTGAATTGGTATGATGATGAAAGTCACTGGCTGGTTCTGGCTCTGCAGGGTATGGGAAGTACACCTTTTTTAGTGGAGACGGTTGATGCTCCACGATTCAATAGTAATGTTCTGGCGCAGACTGATGTAGTGGTGCTGCTGAACGTTGATGATCTGGACAACGCGGCGGCTGCGGAGATTTCCACGTATGTTCAGGATGGTGGTACCGCATTCTTTGCCCCGGGTGACAGAGTTTCAGCAGAGCGCTTTAATCAGCAGTTTGGCCGCGTTGCACCCGCAGAGCTGGAACAACCTTTGCTATTGCGGCAAGGAATCAGCGCAGGCGCAGGCGAGTACCTGGTGATTGCGGATATTGATAGACGGCATCCGGCATTGCGACCGCTAGCTATGGACTGGAGCGCCCGCTTCGAAGGAATTTGGTCCAGTGCAGAAAGCACTGATGCAGAAGTGCTTATGCGCTTTGACAATGCCATGCCTGCTTTGCTGGAACGCAACATTGGAGAAGGCAAGACTATGCTGTTCACGTCAAGTCTTGATCTCGAATGGAGTAACCTGCCATTGCAGGGACTGTTCGTGCCTTTCATGCATGAGACATTACGCTATATGGTACAACCGATACTTAAGCAGCGCGCTTATACGATTGGCGAAATCATAGACATGAGTCTGGAAGTCAGCGCCGGGAGCAGCACACTGGCCGTGCGAGATGTCGATGGTACCGCTCGATCACTTTCTGCAGGTAGCGCGTTTTATTCGGCGCAGCGTCCCGGAGTCCTGCAAGTTGGTAATGAGGCCGCGGCTTACTATGCGGTGAACATAGATCCGCAGGCGTCTGTGCTGACTCGAGTTGCTCCGTCAACTTTGCACGACCGAATTATCAATACGGATACAACGCCACAACAGTCAACGCAAGTTCGTACTGCAGAATTGATTGCCGAACTGGAGCAGCCACAACGGCTCTGGTGGTGGATAATGATTCTGGCGGTAATGTTGGTGTTGGTGGAAGGCTATATCGCCAATAGAACTTATCGTTGAGGAGCAGGGAAAAAAGGAAGCAGGGGTTATAAAGAGAGCAGGGCGCAGATAAAGTTTAAAAATTGCCAGGGCACAAAACTGAAAAGCTACTCAGTGCTTAAGAATAGGGGGGGAACAAAGAATGTCCTTGCAGCTTTGTACCCTGACTATTCAAGTTCTGTCGGACATTGTCCATAATGCCGGTCGAACCCGAAGTAGTCAGATGGTAGCACAGCAAAAAATAGCTTCGCTATACTGAGCCGAAAAAACTCAAAAAAAGTTATAAAACCCAAAATCATTGCCGACACGCACAAAAATGTCACATAGCCAGTCAGCTATTTTCCAATCTTAAAACGAACATTCGTTCTATTTATTTTCAAACACCGAACTGCGGTTCTATTTCATTTTGATTCTGCTGCTTTCTCTGAAATAGATTCTTCAAGTTCCTGAAATGACCTCGCAATTGATCTGGCAGCGCCAACATGGCCGGTGTCACGATTAAAGTCAGTATGGTCGCAAATGACAATCCGTAAACAATCGCGCTCGCCAGACTCACCCATTGCGATGTAATTGGACCACCGACTTCGATTTCCGCGCCAATCAGATCAATGGACACATGCATGGCCAAAGGCAACAAGCCGCAACCCGTTGTGAAAGTGGTCAGGAAAACCGGGCGCAGGCGTTGCACACCGGTCTGGATAATCACTTCTTTAATGTCCCAATCCTTGTGTGCTGCTCGCAAGTAGTTGAAGGTATCAATAAGAACAATATTGTTATTCACAATAATCCCCGCCAACGCCACGATACCAACGCCCGTCAGAATCACACTGAATGTCTGCCCGGTGGTCAGCAATCCAAGTAACACACCGGCTGTTGATAACAGAACTGAAGACAGAATCAGCAAAGCCTGATAGTAACTGTTGAACTGAGTGACCAACAGGATAGCCATCAGCGCGAGGGCCAATGCGAAAGCCTGCAGCAGGAATGCGAAAGATTGTTCCTGCTCTTCGTTAGCGCCGCGAAAGCGATAATCAACACCAGGCGACAAAGGGTTGGCCTCCAGCCAGGAGGCGACTTCCTGCAGTTTCGTATCCGTTAATTGTCCGGGAGCAGGGTTTGCGCGCACGTAGATAACCCGGCTACCGTCAACACGTTGAATGGAGCTGACCTTCTCTCTTGCTTCACGCGTAATAAAACTGCTGATAGGCACCAGGCCACCGGGGGTGTTGATTCTGATGGTGTCAATCTGTTCCAGTCCGCGATACTCAGCGGGATACCGAACGCGAATATCAACCTCGTCCTCGGAGTCATCCGGGCGATAGTCACCCATGAATACCCCATCAGTCAGCAACTGCACGGCTGTACCCACCTCGGAAATATTGGCTCCGAACATCGCGGCCCTGGCTCTGTCCACGGTGATCGACCATTCGATTCCGGGGATAGGAGTTGTGTCGTCAATATCTATCAGGCCAGTCATCTCATTGGTCATGAAGTTTCTGATACGGCGTGCTTCGCGAATCAAATCCTGCAGATTTTCGCCGTACAATTCTACTTGCAGTTCTTTGCCGACAGGCGGTCCTTGCTCGAGTGAAGATATCTCAGCTTTGATACCCGGCAGATTGCTGATAGCTTCACGATAAAGGTTTTCTACTTCGAATCCATCTACGTCCCGATCCCGTCTATCAGTCATTTCTATGAATATGGTGCCTACCAGGTCCGGCGCGGAACCCTGGCCGCCCCCCATGCTGCGTCCAGTGCCAGACTGGCTGACAATATTTTTGTAATGCCCTACCGCTTCCACTCGTGCTTCTACTTCACGGACAACATCGCGCACCTCCTCAGGCGAGAAATTGCCCTGAGCAAATACCAGAATTTGCGTTTGATTGGGCTCAACGCTGGTGAAGAACTCAACGCCAGCTCCGAAACGACCGTAGGCGATAATTATGCTGATCAACAATACGATACTGCCCAGGAAAATGGCTACCGGGGACTTGACTGCTACGCGTAGTATCGATGCATAGATTCCGGTTACTCCGCCCATTTTCGCGGTATCACCTTCCTCTGGTTTGCGCATCTGCCCAGTAGCAGTGATGTAGCGGCTGCTCTTGCCGAACAGCGCGCCCAGAGTGGGAGCGAACAGAAGAGCGTAGAACAGTGAACCCACCAGCACAGCAAAAACCGTTATGGGCAGATAGCGCATGAATTCACCTGCCACACCCGGCCAGAACATCAGTGGCAGGAACGCTGCCAGCGTCGTAGCTGTCGATGCCACAATTGGCCAGAACATCCGGTTCACTGCTTCGTGGTAAGCATCCTCTTTGGTGTAGCCCTCCATCATTTTCCGGTCGGCGTACTCCACCATCACAATGGCACCATCAATCAACATCCCCAGCCCCAGCAGCAGACCAAAAATAACCATGAAGTTATAGGTGAAACCCAGCATGGAGATGATGATAAAAGCAAAGAAGAAGGAAAATGGCACAGCCAAGGTGACCAATATGCCAGATCGTATTCCGACTGATGCAACTACAACAACCAATACCAAAAACATGGCTGTGGCCATATTCCCCTGCAATCCCATATTCTGCTCAATCACCATGGGCGCTGTATTGTTCAGGTAGGTGATATGAACGGCAGGTGGTAGAGAAGGGCGCATGGCACGAACGATTTTATCTATCTCATCCATGGCCTGTATCAGATTCGATCCTTTGCGTTTCTGCACGTTGATCGAAATGGATTGCTCCCCATTGGCATAAGAGTAGCGTGTTGCATCTTTGAAGGTGCGACGGACCTCAGCTATATCACTTAAAGTCAACACACCGGCAGCATTCGCGGCAACGGGCAGGTTAAACAAGTCGTCGCTGGTTTCTATCAGGCCCGGAAGTTTTACTGAAAAGCTGCCCTGGCCTGTGTTTACAGCGCCGGCCGGAATCAGACGATTGTTATTAGTGACAGCCTGAACTATCTGCTGATTGCTGATGCCATAAGTTTCCAGCTTGGCCGGATCAATGATGACTTCCAATAATTCTTCGCGATTGCCCACCATGTCAGCAGACAGAATCTGCGGCAGAGTTTCAATTTCGCGAGTCAGATCCTGAGCAACCTTCAAAAGTACGCGCTCCGGCACGCCGGCACCGCGCACGGCAATCTGCACCACCGGCTGGCTGGCAGCTGATACTTCCTGCACGATGGGTTCTTCAGTAGCGGCCGGGAAACGCGCCTTCGCGCGATCTATAGCAGCGCGTGTTTCCGTCAGCGCAACATTTGAGTCCAGGCTCACATCGAATTCAACAACAACCGTAGCCACGCCTTCGCCGGAGATCGAGCTGATCTGTGTAATGCCTTCAACCGTTTTCAATTCTATTTCGGTTGGCTTGGACAATAAACGTTCGGCATCCTCAGGTGAAATACCCTGGTGAATAATTGTGGTGATAATGACAGGCACGGTGACGTCAGGATTGAGCTCAACCGGTATCGACCGATAAGCTATAAAGCCCGCCAGCATGACGACAACAAATACACTGACTGTGGTGCGAGCTTTGCTAACTGCAGCATTTATATAACGCATGGAATCGATATCCTGTACTTAATGCCCGATTTAACAGAGTTGCTCAGAGGTTCACTGGTTAATTCGCGCGGCGCGTCAATTCCGTAGACACCTGCGAACCGTCGAATACGATTTCCTGTCCAAGCGTGATGACATTTGCCTGTGCTGGTAACCCGGTCACCCAGAAACCGGGATTGAACCCGCTGTTCTCACCGACAATCCGGACTGGCATGAAGCGTACTGTATTGGATGCATCAACGATCTTCACCCCGGTGTTACCCGCATCATTCAGCGTCAACGCAGATGGCGTAATCAGATGCGCCTGAATCTCTGACGCAGCTATGAAAATCTCTGCGGTATTGCCTTGGCGAATAGAGAAATCGGTGGGATGTATCTCCACCTCGAATCCGTACCCGCGGGTTGCAGCATCGCCTGCTCTGGAAATATACGTCAAGGTGCCCTTAACAGATTCACCCGTAACGAGTTGAGCGGTCACCTCTGCACCCAGGCTGACTTTAGCCACATCCTGTTCGGACAGAACGCCAGTCAACAGCATTGGCGTGTCATCCATCAGAGTGGCGCAACTGCCACCCATGTCCATCAGATCACCTACTTCAACACTGCGGTTCTCCATCACACCACTGAATGGCGCAACGATTTTTATTCTTTTCATGGCCAGATCGGCGCGCTCAGCAGCGGCTATGGCGCTATCCAGGGCGGATTTGAGCTGCGCAATGTTTACTGCGGAAGTCAAACCGCGGCGTTGCAGATCCAGCGAACCGTTGTATTCCATCTGCGCCTGTTCTTGCCGGCTACGAGCTTCCTGCAAGTCGGACGCCCTTGTGTCAATGGCCAGTTCGCACAGTACATCGCCTCTTGCTACTCTGGCGCCGCGGGCGACAGGCGTGGCTATAACACGACCATTGGTTTCGGAACGAACATTAACCAACCGGGTTGCCTGAGTCGTACCGCGTACACGAACGCGCTCCACAAAATTTTCGACGCTTACGGAAGTTACACGCACTATGAAAGCGCCTGCGTCTATAGGCGTATTGATATCAGCGGGTACCGCCCGAATATCAACGTCCGCTAACTCGGATTCGTACTGGTCGCCGGGACTTGTTCTATCGCGCGGCAGCAGCATCCACACCACCAAAACCACAATCAGGCCTATGGCAACGAAATATTGTAATTTCACGTAGTACTCCGCTTTGTAAAAATACAGGATAAAACACTCGCCATTTGGCGTTGAACTGCGACTCTCTGGACAGAAAAGCACGAAGTGTAGTTCAGTATCATGACAGCCCCTTCGTTTTTAGTGTTACGTATTGTAACCATGTGTGTTGTTATTGCAACGACAATAATCACTTAACTATTCTGTCTATCGTGCTAAACGAAGGGCTTGCCTCACGTTGCCATCCGTTTTGTGAAAACAATGGTTTGCGATACCATTCGCTTCCTTTGCCATGACTTGGTTTGTTGGCTTACGCAGATAATGAGAAACGGGATAGAGACATGAAAGATCTAACAGGAAAAGTAGCGATTGTGACAGGTTCCGGCACAGGTGTTGGTGCAGCAACTGCGCGGCTGCTGGCTAAGCAGGGATGTCACGTAGTGATTAATTACAGCAGAAGCGAAGATGCGGCCAGGCAGGTTGCTGCCGACTGCGCGAAGCTTGGGGCACAAACATTGGTATACAAAGCCAATGTGGCCTTGGATGACGAATGCCGGGCTATGGCCGACGCCGCGATCGCCAAATGGGGGCACGTTGATATTCTGGTAAACAATGCCGGGACAACCAAGTTTTGCGATCACTGGGATCTGGAAGGTCTGGACGCTGAGGATTTCAATCGTATCTATGCCGTCAACGTCGTGGGTGCATTCCAGATGATCCGTGCCGTAGCGCCATCGATAAGCGCACAGCCACAGGGAGGTGCAGTGGTTAATGTTGCGTCAACTGCCGCAGTAACAGGAATTGGCAGCTCAGTTGCCTATGCAGCATCCAAAGGAGCATTGGTGACGATGACCTTGTCACTGGCGCGGGCGCTGGGGCCCAAAATTCGCATGAATGCGGTGTGCCCGGGATTCATTCAAGGGGATTGGTTGCGGGAAGGATTGGGCGATGAGCAATACGAAGCCGCTAAATTGCACAATGAACGCGCGGCGCCACTAGGTGTAACGGCATGCCCGGATACAGTAGCGGATGCGATACTGCATTTCATCACAGGTCCGCAGATAGTGACCGGTGAAACCCTGATTGTTGATGGTGGCAGACATTTGAATTCCACGCCAATGGGGCGACGTTGAACGTTTTCTTGCTGAACTGCGTATTAATTTCAATCACCTTGTCATTCAATCACCCTGTAAAGAGTAGCGTATGAATACACTCGCCCGTTTTTTTCCTCCATTGCTGCTGGCATTGAACGGTTTGATTTACTGTGTCATCGGCGGGCTGTTTATCTGGGACCCGGTCAGCTGGTTTGCGACAGCTGGCATTGAACTTCGCTCTGCCATTGGCTACACGGAACTGCGCTCAGTCTATGGTGGTTTCATGTTGGGATTTGGCCTGTTTCAATTGATCTGCGCCTGGAATCGCCACTATCTGGCGCCGGGATTACTGCTGTTTGTCCTGACCTATGCCGGGCTGGTTGCCGCCCGCAGCTGGGGAGTGCTGATAGAAGAAGCTTACAACCCCGTTATTTTGCAGATATATATTGCAGAGTGGTGTTCGCTGGTACTCGGTGTTATTGCCTGGTTTATGCTGAAGAGGCCTTAACCCGGAGAACTCTAAAAATGGATGCCCCTATTCTAAGGGAGGTTTACACAATGATCTTCACCGGTCCCTTGCGCTGCTCGCACACCTAGATATCAATATCGTTACAGAGTTCAGCCGCCTTCCGTGCGCCTGCGAACAGCCCATGGTGTCGCCCTTACTTAGTATCCAATGTGCGTTTAGCTGGAGATGATTGCCTCTGCAAAGCCCCGGCTCTGATCGCACCATCTCACCCTGTTTATTTCACGGAGTAAAACGATGAATCAATTGAATATACCTTCAACAGTCATGAAAAGCCTTGCGGTGGCAATCATCCTGGCCAATGGCTCCGCACTCAGCCATGCGTCCAGCCATCGGGAGGCACCGATGATTGCCGGCCTGCCCCGGCTTGATGCTACCGACCTGTACATGTTCCGCAGTTATGAAGAGGGGCGGAGTGACTATGTGACCATTCTGGCCAACTATATCCCTCTGCAACACCCTTACGGAGGCCCGAATTATTACGACCTGGAAACCGAGGGTAAGTACATGATACATATCGATAACGACGGTGACTCTGTAGCAGACCTTACCTTCACATTCGATTTCTCCACACTGCTGGAAGGTATCAGTGTGCCGATAGGTGATAAGCATATGCCCATACCGCTGATCAACATCGGACAGGTAGGCCCTGATGCTGAGGACACCGAGGCGGTCAACTCCCGGCAGGTATACACTCTGACGGTGACAGACGGCGACCATCCTGCGGTACGCGGCGACAAGCAAAGTGGAGGTCGCACACCAGCGAGCCAGAAAGTCATGCATGCCGGAACGCAGGCAACGTCCTTCCGCAAACCTCTCGATTATATCGGTACCAAATCGATTCCAGAGTACGAAGCCTACGCCAATGACCACATATACCCGATCATGATTCCGGGTTGCAGCGAAGCAGGTCGCGTTTTTGTTGGTCAGCGCAATGAAGGCTTTGCAGCAAATCTGGGGCAGATATTCGATCTGGTTAACCTGAATCCGCTGGGTGCCGAGGACGCCGTCGAGAATCCCCTAGACAAGAACAATGTCACTTCCCTGGCACTGGAATTACCCATCTCGTGTCTGACAGAAGGCGATCCGGTGATCGGCGCCTGGACCACTGCCGATCTCGATATGGGTAAAGGGCGATCACTTCAGGTTTCCCGCCTGGGTTTCCCGCTTGTCAATGAACTGGTGATCGGACTGCCCGACAAGAACGAATTCAATGCCAGTCGTCCTGTTAACGACATCCAGTTCTTCGATTACGTCACACACCCGACGCTGCCTTTCCTGTTGGAAACGCTGTTCCCCGGCGTGGTCGCGCCACCTGTTCCCCGTGATGACTTGGTACTGGCTATCGGCGGCATCCCCGGACTCAATGCCCCACAGGCAGTCGAGAACGGCACGTTCCCGCCCAGCGAGATGTTGCGGCTGAACACTGCCATTGATTCGGTTCCCGCCGTCCAGCAGATGAACATGGGGGTTCTGGATGGGGATATCGCAGGTTTCCCCAACGGTCGTCGCCCGGGTGATGATGTCGTGGATGTCGTTCTGCGGGTCATGATGGGCGCACTGATCAACGACACACCTCCGTTCACTGACCAGACCACCGTCAGTGCCATGGAATTCCAGTCACAGTTCCCCTACCTGAATACACCGTTGCCGGGATCTGAGTATCAGCAACAGTAAGCGGCAATGGCAGCTTCGTGAAGAGGGGCAGGGATGCCCCGTTCCGTGCTTCTTTCTAAACCCTGCTTGGTGGGCCAGGTGGGTGGCGATCGTCCGGGTCACGCTGCCCAGCACCATGGCCATCAGTTCCGGGTAAGCGGCACCAGCTGATCTGTGCAAGGAAACAACAAACTACTCATGATAATCCCTCTGATTACGGGAGTATCATGCGGGCTATTTCTTAAGTTCTGCTTAAGAACTTGGCGATTGTGTTTGCGTTTGTTGTAAGCTGATGCTTGCGTGTCATTTCAAAGGGGTGCAATGTTATCCAGATTTCCCCGCCTTTTCTCAGAACCCTGCTCATCCCCTTCGTGGCAGACCGGATATGCATGTAGGGCAAACTGACTCGGGAAAAAACCAGGTCAATGCTATTCGCTACAATGGGCAGGTTATCACCTGAAGAGTTTATAAACGTGATATTTCTGTAATTCGATTTACCGTACTTCAACTGTTCAATATCGATATCAATACCAAATAATTTTCGTGCAGGATCTTTGTAAATCCCGGTTCCGATAAAAGTTTGTCCGATGCCACACCCGATGTCCAGAATTGCTATATGGTGGATTTAAACGAAGGATTGATGTGCCTGTCGTTATTGGAGTCCAGCGCTGCTCGCTGTTCCTCTAAATGGTATTCAGTCACAGAATCCATTGTATCTGCACGGCTCTGGTGAGTATCAGCCGGAGTTCCTGGAACAACAGCAGGCGTGACAAAAGCTGTAATCACAACAGCGCTGGCAACAAAGGTGACCCACATGCCGACCAGATGTAATTGGAATGATTCCATACCCATGCTGCCGTGATCATAGTTCATGGCATCTGCGATTCGGGTTGTTTCCTCCTTGTGGGCTGATGATATTGCCTCAAACCTGTCCATACCGGAGAGGTGGCTGGGTTATTCAGAGTTTGATCAAGGTGTTTTGCGCCAGTGCAGAAGGCAGGTTATAGTGCCTGCCATGACCTTCAGCCTGCTTAAATTCCCTGCCAGTATATATGCTACAGCGCTTGAGCTGGCTTATGGAAAAGCGGAATTCACTGGCTACGGATTGATCGAGAATAATGGCGTTCAGGAATCTGACGCATGCGATAGTTTGCCTTTGGCACAGCGTAAGCTGGCCGCAGCTCTGAGCGCCAGACTGCCTTCCGCGCCGGCGAGCATTCTTGAAGTTGGCTGTGGCCTTGGGACGTTGGCAAAAGAGCTGACTGCATCTGGCTACGAGGTGACCGCTTTATCCGATGACGCGGCCGAAATAGCACGCCTGCAAGATGCAAGCGGCGCTAATCTGACAGCGATTTGCTGCCGTTTTGAAGCGTTCCGGGGCGACCAGATTTACGATGTCATCCTGTTGCAGAACTCTGCTCATTACCTAAAGTCTTTACCCTTGTTGGCCAAAGCCAGGGAATTGCTATTGCCCAATGGCCGCTTATTACTGGCGGACGAGTTTATAAACAAGGACGATGAAATATTTTCTGATCCCAGACCTGTGCTGCAATATTTTCTGCAACTGGCAGAGCGATTGTCATTCAATTTGCTGAGACAAACTAACTATACCCTGCAGGCAACAGGATGCATTGAACCGATGCAGCAATTGCTGACAGATTTCCGACCCGCGTTGCTGCAGAAGTGTGGCGTTTCTGACAGCGAACTTGACGGATTGTCTTTGTCATTAGCAACAACGCGCCAGCGTTTTCTGAACAACAAACTCACCTACACGTTGTTGGAATTCAGCAGGGAAAACCAGATCTCCGCTGACTCTGCCGCAAACGACAATCCACTGGCAGATAGGGAAGTGTATGGTGATATTCACTCATTTCACCCTGATGAGGTCAGCGCGTTGTTTGAGCAAAGCTTTGGCAATCCTTTTGATGCTGATGTTTGGCAATGGAAATATGGGGATGGTCGTGGCAGGGCCGTATGCATTCGCCAGCGTGGTGTTGTAGTCGCCCATTATGGTGGGGCGCCTCGCGACATTCTTTATTTTGGCAATGAACATAAAGCCATTCAAATCTGCGATGTGATGGTACAACCAGACAAGCGCGGTTTTTACAGTAAAAGTGGATTGTTTTTTCGAACAGCTGCCACTTTTCTGGAGCAGCAGGTGGGTAATACAGCAGAACATTTACTGGGCATCGGATTTCCCAACATAAAAGCAATGAAGGTGGCAGTTCGTCTGGGCCTGTATGAGAAAACGGATGATTTCATAGAGGTGGATTATCAGGCGCCTGCAACCAATAATGGAAGCAAAGACGACGTCTTGTGTGTAGACAAAGTAAATGAGCATGATCCTGCGCTTCAGGAAGCAGTAAATGCGCTGTGGCTTAGCGTGAGCAAGCACTTTACAGATGCCATAATCGGTGTGCGGGACTGGCATTATCTTAGCTACCGTTATTTCAAACATCCCCGGCAAATAGCCCGGCAACACTACAATTGCTATCGTGTTTCGGATGCAACCGGGAAACATATCGTGGGACTGGTGATAGCCTGTCAGCATGCGGAAGCAACATTGATTATGGATATATTGGCGCTACCAGACTGCGTGCCACGTGTTATTTCTTCCGTGCATGCATACCTGAATGAATCTGCAGGACATCATACAAAACTGGTTTGCTGGATCAGCAAAGCAAAGTGCCATATTGTGCAAACGGACAATTGTTTGGTCAACGATCTGCGGATAGAAATCCCTTGCAATCGTTGGACACATGGTCCGGCAACATCAACCATTGCGGGCAACTGGTGGTTGACTGCCGGAGACATGGATTTCATGTAGGTGTTGCACGGAGTAACCGTATACTTCGAGGGAAATGTTATGAAAGAACAAAGTGGGCAGAGATTTAAAGTATCGCTGTGGCGACTGATACTATTTCAATTCAAACTGGCTGCGGATGCGATACGCGACTTTCTGCTAAGCCCCATAAGTATCATCCTGTTTATTATAGATGTGGTTCTGAAACCTGATCGTGAAGACAGTTATTTCGAGAAACTGATGCGCGCAGGTCGCCACTCGGATCGGTTGATCAATCTGTTTGATGAGTATACGGAAGAGGACAGGTTTGCACCGTTTGATCATCAGGATGCTGGTTTCAAACCGCCCGAGAACAAAAATTCAGACTGAACCGGGATGATTTACAGGCACACAGATAACAAGAAACAATAATAGAAAGGTAAAGACAATGGCTGAAGTAAACATTTACGAACAGAATCTGGACAAGAATGCCGCCAATTTTGCAGCACTGACTCCACTATCTTTTATTGAGCGCGCCGCCTCTGTGTATCCTGACCGTATCGCCATTATTCATGGAGATACACAACAAACCTGGCAACAAACGTGGCAGCGTTGCTGTCGCCTGGCATCAGCACTAAGGAAGCGTGGGATCGGGGCAGGACACACAGTTTCCTTCATGGCAGCCAACACCCCTGAAATGTTTGAGGCGCATTTTGCCGTCCCTATGACGGGTGCAATCATCAACGCTCTGAACATCCGTCTGGATGCGAAAGCAATAGCATTTATACTTGAACACGCAGAGACACGAATTCTGTTTACGGACCGGGAGTACAGTGCCACCATTAAAGGTGCTCTGAGTCTTCTGAAGAACAAGCCTCTGGTGATCGATATTGATGACCCCTTGTATGAAGGTGGCGAACTGCTGGGGGATATGAACTATGAGGAATTTCTGGCTGCCGGTGATGCAGATTATCGGTGTTTTCAGGTGGAAGATGAGTGGCAGTCCATTGCACTGAATTATACCTCCGGAACCACAGGCGATCCGAAGGGAGTGGTCTTTCATCATCGCGGTGCGTATCTGAATGCGATCTCCAATGCTCTGTGCTGGAATATGCCGGCCAATCCCGTTTATCTGTGGACACTGCCCATGTTTCACTGCAATGGCTGGTGTTTCCCATGGACGTTGGCGGCAGTAGTGGGTACCAGCGTTTGTCTACGCCATGTGCGTGCTGACGCCATCTTTGCTGCTATAGAAAAGCATCAGGTAACCCATTTTTGCGGTGCGCCGGTCGTTATGAATGTATTGATCAATGCCGAACCGGAACTGCGAGCAGGTATTTCCCATGTCGTCCATGCGATGACAGCAGGTGCAGCGCCCCCGGCGGCCGTCATTGCAGGCATGGAGAACATGAATTTCCGCGTCACTCATGTTTATGGCCTGACGGAAACATACGGGCCGAGCGTCGTATGTGCGCCACAGGAATCCTGGCGTGATCTGGACATAGACAGCAAGGCGGAACTCACGGCGCGACAAGGCGTGCGTTCCCCGATGCTGGATGAACTGATGGTGGCGGACCCGGAAACGCTGCTGCCGGTGCCGAAAGATGGCGTTACGATGGGTGAGATATTCATGCGCGGCAATATCGTCATGAAAGGTTATCTGAAGAACAAGAAAACGACAGACGCTTCCTTTGCTGGCGGCTGGTTTCATTCAGGTGATCTGGCTGTGTGGCATCCGGATGGTTATATACAGATCAAGGATCGCTCCAAAGATATTATTATCTCAGGTGGTGAGAATATATCGTCCATCGAAGTTGAAGGTGTGCTGTTCAAACATCCGTTGATTCTGGAGGCTGCAGTTGTTGCGTGTCCGGATGAAAAATGGGGAGAGGTACCTTGTGCCTTTGTTACATTAAAGACACCTGGTTCGATGAGCAAAGCAGATGTTGTCGCATACTGCCGTCAGGAACTGGCGGGGTTTAAAATGCCGAAAAAAATTGTCTTTGGCCCAATCGATAAAACATCAACAGGAAAGGTGCAGAAATATTTGTTGCGGGAGCGGGCAGTAGCAGAACCACAGGACTGATTAATCGGTCCTGCAGTTCACTGAGAGATTTGTAAAACGTTTTCTACGTTCTCAATTGTTGCGGCTTCTGCCGGATCAGCATGGGTATTGCTCAGATAGGCTGCAAAGGCTATGGCCAGCACTACCGAGAATATCAGCTTCAGATTGTCGTCTTCTCTGGGTTTCATGATTGTCTCCCTGACTTGCATTTAGGTTGTTCCTGTTACTGTGAATGATTGTTGTTGGATCACTTTGTCCAGCGTCCCAGCCACACTGCCGGCCGGGTTGACAATATTAATAAAGCAATATGCTTGCCATCTTTATAATACCAATAAAAACAAAAGCTTAGATTGTTGCCAAGGCCTCCGTCCATAGCGAAATTCACCAATTATTCTAAGTTTTTACCACCCATTCTTCACGCAACGTTATTTACTGTCGGAATTCATTGCGCTACTGTCGCTGCTTCCTTTCTTTCAATCCCCGCAAGGAGTTCATCGCATGCGTGTTCAACATTCACTGCTTGTTAATTGCTTAGTCGCTTCCGGGTGGCTGAAGGTTGCGACGCGGATACTCCTGATGCTGGTTTTTGCGACGAAAAGCTGGGCTGGAGCGATTACTCACCATAATTTTGAATCCACCGAGCTCGGTCGCAGCTTTGCCTACAATCTATATACACCGGAAGGCTATGAAAATTCGGGATTGCATTACCCGGTCTTGTACCTACTGCATGGCGCAGGTGGAACGGAGAACAGTTGGGTGGAACAAGGTGGTATAGAGGCTACAGTGGATGCCTTGATTGCTGCCGGCAGTGTTCCACCGCAGTTGATAGTCATACCGGCAGATCCCAATTTCTGGTGGGCTGACTCGAGAGAGGAGTCAGCGCAGACTGCCTTGATACATGAATTGATTCCGCACATTGACGCCAACTACAGAACGCTGAACAGCAGAGACGGTCGTGCTATCGCCGGTTATTCTGCAGGGGGTTTTGGAACCGTCAACGCGGCGCTGCACTACCCTCAACTTTTTGCCGCTGCTGCGGCGTTGAGCCCTGCGGTTTATGCACCGGTTCCACCCGCCAGCTCCTCTGCTACGCGCATAGAGATTTTTCAAACTGATGGGCAGTTTGACCCGGTGCTGTGGGCATCATTGAATTGGGTGTCGGTGATCAACGCTTATAAACAGAGCAATACTATCGTGCCCTTCTATATCAATAGTGGAGATCATGACCGCTTTGATATTGCTTTCCATGCCGCCGGATTTTTCCAGACACTGCGAGAGCATCAGCCGGAATTTGTAGAATTACGCATTTTCGATGGGGATCACGACTTTGCAGCCTGGGGTGGGTCTGTA
The DNA here is from genome assembly GCA_041751425.1 of Pseudohongiellaceae bacterium. Lineage (GTDB taxonomy): Bacteria > Pseudomonadota > Gammaproteobacteria > Pseudomonadales > Pseudohongiellaceae > JAVVEG01. The sequence goes on from JBGSXL010000010.1 coordinate 46,998, forward strand.
GGGGCTGCCATGCAATATATGGCAGGATTTCTGGCTGCTCCGCAGTGAGATTCACTGCGAAACAACCACAAAAAATTCTCAGAATCGCATATTCAGGCTTAGCCGCAATGATCGGGGCTCAACCGGGTGAAAGTGAATATCCTCCTGCGCTGTCAATTCGCCCGGTAGCTGAGACTCGTAGAAGTAGGTGATGTCTCTGTCATCGCTGTCGAACATGTTCAACACTTCCAAAGTAGCTGAAAGATTCGGTGTGAAGGAATAGGTGCTTTGCATGTTGACCAGAAAGGTGCCATCGGAGGTAGGGCGCCCGGACTCAATAAGTGGCGCATCTCCCAGATAACGCACGCGCAATCCACCGCTCCAGTTTTCGGCATCCACAACAGATAGTCCCAATGATGCTGTTTTAGCAACGGAATTAGGAATACGGTTGTCGGCTCCAACACCGGAAAAACGAGCGCGGGTCAGGGTAAAGTCAGCATCAATCAGCAGCCAGTCGGTGGCTGCATACACGGCACTGAATTCCAGACCGCGGCGTTTGCTCTTGTCCAGTGCCTCGGTTGCGCCCGCATCACCCACATATACCAATTCCGAGTCGAGAGTCATCGTAAATGCCGACAGCGCGATCTGTGTGCGGGGAATAATGGAACTGCGTAATCCCAACTCCACGCTCTGTGCTTTGGCCAACGGGTCTACCGTGTCCGCCGCGTCGCCACTGACCGGATCGATGCGGATTGTGGTTCCGCGTGCATCATTGCTATGGAAGCCCTGCCCGACGCTGAAAAAATATTCGGTATGCCCTGCCGGGCTGTATATGAAATTGAGTTTGGGACTTAATAGTGATTCGCTGCCGGTGCCGCTGTTGATGGCGATGTCAGCATCGACATCAAAGCGGTAGTGATCCGCACGCAGACCCAGTACCGTGCGAAAATTGTCATGCCATTGTTGCTGCAGCGAAATCCACGCACTGCTCAGCGACTGCGCTACGCTGTCTTCGCGCGTCACAGTATGTGCGATGCGTTGCTGCGTTTTGTACAAGCCGACATCTATGTCGTCCAGGCGGCTTTGCAGGCCTATACTGATTTCGCTGGGGACCCCGGTTACCTCAGTTTCAATACGGTAGCTGGTGTCAAATCCATAGACGCGGCGATCATCAGCCTGCTGAAACTGGTCACCACGAACGGGATCTTCAAGGAAGTAGGTGAAATTTGAAAACAGATCCAGCTGGTAATCCATGACATATGCACTAAAATCCAGATCACCCGCACCCCATTGTTGATCGGCGCTGAAAGAAAGACTGCTGCGTCGTGACTCGCCACCAGCGGTGGGATCAATATTGCCGAAACGGTCGATACTGCCATCCTGGACAGCCCGTAGCGGAATCTGATCAGTCGCCGTCCAGTCGTTGTGGTAAGTCATCGCCGTGACTGCCCAACTGCCACTGTCTCTTTGTTGATGGTATTTGATTAAGCCTTTGCGCTTGTCCAGGTCCTGATCCAGTTGCCAGGGTCCGGCATAACGTGTCAGGGCGCCGGCAAGAGTCAGATGCCCACCACTTCCTGTTGCGAAGGATTGACCGGCAAACAACCGTTGGAAGTCATTTTCACCTGCGGTCAGGCTGACAAGTCCGTCTTCGAGTCTGTCGGTGTAGTGGAATTCCGTGGAGCCGGCAGTCGCGAAATCACCGATATTGGCGTAGTAGGGGCCTTTGCGATATGCGAGCCACTCGACCAGTTCCGGGATAACAAAGTTGATATCCGCATACCCCTGTCCGTGTGCATGCGTTGGCATATTGACGGGCATGCCATCCACGCGCATGGCCAGATCCGTTCCGTGATCAAGATTGAATCCACGCAGGAAGTATTGATTGGCCTTACCTTCACCACTATGTTGCGTGGCGATAACACCGGGAATAAACTCCAGCAGTTCCGCAGGACGTGATATGGGGCGCTGCAAAAGTTGCGTACCAAACACCAGTCCTTCCGTTGCAGTTTGTGGATCTCCGGTCAGTGCGTTGTTGTCACCAAGAACTATGATTTCTTCAATATTGTTACCGGTCAGGCCTGCCGACAAAACGGCAGGAGCATGCAAGCCGGTCATGGCGAATGAGATGGCGATAGCAAGACGGCGTTGATTCATAAATTACTTCCTGATCCGGGTGTATAATTACGGGCTGCCTGCATGGAAAATTACCGTTTAATGACGGAAAATCAGCCCGGTTGTGCAAAAGCTGCGGCAGTGCTAGCCTAACAGCGCTGCAGATTGTAGAGATGTGTACCGGCAAGCGTAAGCTTTTCCAGCTCAGGTGCAGCTTGCAGCTGGCTAAGTAATTGTTATTAAAGAATTTTAAACCCTGGAATTAAACCGATACCTACTCGGCATTTACAGAAAATGATCAAACAACGCGCTGCGTCAAATGTACTGCCCAATACTTTGGGAGAGCTGGAATTGCTGGTGCTGGAAGCGCTTTGGCAACAACCGCACCTAGACGCAAAAGCCATCTGTGAAAAACTGCCACGCAATAAAGTGCCATCCCTCAGCACTGTGCAATCTACGCTCGAACGGCTTTATAAGAAGAATCTGGTCGATCGTATCAAGCAAGGTCACTCATACAATTATTTCAGCAGCGTATCGCGATCAAAATTACTGGCGCGTCTTATGAGTGATGTCATACATCTATTGCATGATGGTCGTCTGGAAACTATTTTGAGCAGTTTCGTCAATGTTGCAGCGGACCTGGATGACAAATCGTTGACGGCTCTGGAGGCGTTGATTCAATCCAAGCGTGACGAACTGGAAGGAGGCAAACATCATGTTGAATGACATTGGTTCGTTTGCTGCGGTCTGGTTGATATGCTGGGTCGTGCTCGGTTTGTTGTTTGCAGCCTTTTACAATTTCCTGCGTCCGGTGCTGATGCGATTACACCCGCGTAATGGAAGTGCGCTGCTATTAATCTATTTGGCCTGTCCGTTAGCCCTGAGCTTAATGGTTGCTCTGGTGATGTTTATGCCCGAGGCGGAAGCAGTTTTGGTCGGGAATCATTGTCACGAAGACTGCCTTAGTCATGCACCTTTGCTGGATTCAACTTTGCTTGCCTCCTTCGGCATCGTTTGTTTGCTGACTGTCATAGGTGCCCTGGCGCTGCGGTCTACAAAAACATTGATGCGCTCCCTGCAATTGCACAAGCAGTTTGAAATTTTGGCGAAATCGCATGCCGGTTACTGCCTGATGAAGACAGATACGCCTATGGTTTTCACGCTGGGGTGGTTGAACCCTGTGGTTTATGTCAGCGATGCGTTGCTCAGGCATTGTAGCGAAAAGGATCTTGCCGTTATTCTGAGTCACGAGAATGCGCATAAAACACGACTGGATAATCTGCGACTTTTAGCAGCGCATGCATTCAGTGCAGGCCTGCCCTATGAAATCGTTCGCAAGATGAGCAAGGACCTGGCCATGTTGACGGAGCAGGCTTGCGATTTCAAAGCGGCAGAGCAATATGGCTATCTGGAAGTTGCTGAGGTGCTGCTGAAAATAAAACGTATATTGCTGCGCTATAATCAACCGGTACCAATTGGCGCACAAGGGTTTGCTGAGTCTCAGGTAGAGGATCGCGTGAAAGCGCTGTTGGAAGCAAACAAAAAAGTAGCGCTGAATCAGTGGCAAATTGCCGGGTTCTTCGCGTTTACTGTGTTTTGTGTACTCATGTTGGTTGACCCCATGCACCACGCAGCAGAATGGCTCTTTGGCCTTACCGGGTAAAAGCCGGATCAGCTTGTCCCCACTGTCCACACCGGAATTGCTATGAAGTTGTTTGGCTGCTCACAAGATAACGGGTTTACGGTGTTGAATTTCGGTCACTTCAGGAAAGGAATATTTGTCATCGTGCCCTTGCTCACATTACTGAGCAAACCCGCGATGGCTGCCGATTCCGAGGAAATAAAACGCAGCATCGATGGTATCGATTTCGAAAGTGCATGGAACTGGCTGGAAACCCGCCGCGATGATATGTCGCGCAATGTGTCCAATGTTGGCAAGTATCTGGACGATTGGCTTGCGGGCGAGGGCGTGGGTGAACGCAACAATGAAAGTTATTTACGCTTACGTATCAACCAACGCATCAGCCGTTATGACTCCTATGAAGGCAATGTCCGTATCAGTGGCAAAATAGATCTGCCGCGCGCCACTGAGCGTTGGAAACTGATTGTTGAGTCCGAGGATACTGAGACCAATTCACTCAGTGACCAGCGTCTGAATAATATTCGTCCTTCTTCCCTCTCCGGTGGATTCAGTTACGAGCTGCCAGAGCGTGATGGTTGGCGAATGAATCACGATGTGGGTATTCGCGGCGTACCACTGGATCCCTTTTATCGGTTTGTCAGTCGCTTTGGGAAAGAGATCAATGACAAGTGGTACGGTGGGCTGAATCATAAAATCTGGTATCACCATTCCAAGGGTTGGGGGCAGGATGCCAGAATATACTTCAGCCGCAACATTACTGAAGGGATCAATTTCCGTATTGATTCCGAAGTTAATTTTCGGGACGACAGAAACGAATTTGAATTCGGACAGTACTTCTCATTACATCGTTCTCTGGGCGAGAGGGAAACTCTTACTTATGAGCTGGGTGTTATCGGTATCAGTCAACCAGCTGCCCGCGTTGAAAATTATTACGTGCAAGCGGTATATCGCAAGGCAATTTACGAGGATTGGCTTGTCATGGAGCTTGCGCCACAACTGATTGCCGCCCGGGAAAACAGTTGGAAACCAGACCCGCAGTTCCAGTTCAATCTGGAAGTCTACTTTTTTGATTTCGGGTCACCATCCAGATAGAGAGCAGTGAATGACTGAACAAAATAGAATGCTGGGTGCTGGTTTGATCTTCATGAAACCAGGGCATTGCGCTGGTGATCTGGTAGAAGCATCCAAGTGGAACATCGTACGTGAAGAGCGTGGTCTGGTAGAAGTTGATGTCCATATACCCACGCATATGCTGAATCCCCGCAAACAATTGTTCGGTGGTTTTACCGGCACTTATGTGGACATGATCTCCATCTACACGGCACGCACCCTGTATGATAATCAGGCCGATTTCTGGGCCTCCACTATCAATATGCGCATTGACTATTTAGAGCCTGTATTTGGTCCGCGTGTATTGTTGCGTGGGGAACTGATCAAGCAGGGCAAGTCTACATCGCTGGTGGCAACACACTTTATAGACGAACAGGGAAACAAGCTCGTCTACGCTATCACTACACTGCGTATGTTGGACAAGCGGGAAGATTGATTCCGTTCAGACAGCATCGTCGCCGGTTTCGCCTGTGCGAATTCGCACGGTCTGCTCAAGATTGACGACAAAAATCTTGCCGTCGCCGATATGACCGGTGTTGGCAGCCTTGCAGATTGCTTCTATAGCCTGATCTACCATGGAGTCAGCCACAGCTATTTCCAGTTTTGCCTTGGGCAGGAAGTCCACTACATATTCGGCACCACGATACAATTCCGTGTGGCCTTTCTGACGCCCAAAACCTTTTACTTCAGTCACAGTCATACCACTGATGCCCAGATCGGAAAGTGCTTCGCGCACATCATCGGATTTAAATGGTTTGATAATCGCCGTAATCAGTTTCATGAGCTGTCTCCTGCCGATGTTCTTTGAACGTGGCGGTGTTTTGTTTTTGTAATTCAATACAAACTTATGCGCCGAATGACAGTAAGCGCTGCCGCCGGGAAAGGTTGTAACCACCCGGCGGCAGAACTTTATCATGAGACTCGTTGTAAATCACCTGATTGGTGGCAGCAGTTTTACTGCCTGTATCAGAGGCAACATGATCAGCGCAAACATCAGAATGGAGAGTAAACCCAGCACATTCAGTGTGGCGGACAATCCCTGATGTTCTGCCATGTATCCCACCAATGGACCCGTCAGGATAAATCCAAAACGAAACAGCAGACTGGTCAGGGAGTTTGCCGTTGCGCGAAAACTACCCGGGACTCTGTTGTTCAGAGCATTGACCAGTATCACCTGATACAGGCCGCGGCTGAAAAACAGAATGAAACACACCAGTATCCCAGACCATCCACCGAACCACGCCATGCCGAAATGACCTACGATCGGTAGTACTCCAATGACTATCAGTGCGAATACAGCACCGGTTCGTTTCTCCAGCACATAGCCACACTTGTTGGCGACGGCGACTGTCAAACTCTGCGCAAACCATAGTATGCCGAATATCCCCAGCGTCAGCCCTTTCTCTTCCCAGTACGGTTGTACCAGCCAGATAACATTGAACGTTACCAGGTTATAAATCGGGATAGCGATAAACAATTTACGCAACAACTTGTCACCAAACAGCAGATGCTTATAGATAGCTCTGACGCTGATGGTTGCTGTCGACGGAAGTACCTGTTGGCCGTGTTCATTGGTAACAGGCGGCTCAATGACCAGCAGCGCCAGAAGCAGACATACCCAGGCAATCAATGATTGCATAAGCACCATCAAATCAAATGACCACAGTGCCAGCAGACCGCCAAGCAGCGCACCGGAACCTTCCGCTACCGATTTGATGAAACCGAGTTGAGCCAGGCTGTAAGTGTGTTCCTTCTCCTCTGCTGCCAACGCTTTTTCAGAATCAAACAGCAAAGCCAGATCGGCGCCGGATAACATACTCATGGCGACGCCCAGGATAACTTCGAAAACAACCAGTCCCCAGAATCCATCCGCGAAATTGAGCCAGAAGAATCCAGCACCATGTGCGGCACTACCAATCAACAAAGCCAGTCGGCGGCCCATCACATCCGCAAAATAGCCTGAAGGTGCCTCCAGCACCACAATCACAAAAGCATAGATCGCCTGCAGATAGAAAATCTCGGACAGGCTCAGACCTTTAGATTGGAAAAAGGGTACCAACACCGGCACTATCAACATGAACATGTGAAAGAACGCCAGCGCGTAGACAATTTTTATGTTTCTTTTCAGTTTGTGTACCACAATTCTCACCGCTTTCCCTGGTCTGACTTTTTATTCTGGCCAAAAGAAAAGGCCCCTAAATTCGACTGGAACTTAGAGGCCTTTGCTTTTGGAATTTTTTAATTCGATGAACTAGAAATTACTCCTGGCAGACCTCCTGCCAAATCTTTACCCACACGACAGACGTGCGCGTGCATAGGCGAACATCGCTGGCGGCGATATTTTTCTGCACAGGCATGGCTGACATGTCGTGTTGGGATTGGTTATTGAAATACTGCATCGGAATAATCTACTCAGTTAAATTCAAGCTGCGGATTCTATGCCTTTTATACGACAAGTCAATAACTGCAACAAAATAATCTGAAAAATATTTAGAGACAGGAACTATTGCTAAGGTAAAACCATAGCGGGATAGGTAACTTCATGCAGGAAAAAATATTGTGCAGGTAAAATCACTGGGCAAATAAAAGCACTGGGCAGGTAAAATTACTGGGGAGGTAAAATTACTGGGGAGGTAAAGAGTCCAGCCATGGTTGTAATTCACCCCAATTGATTGGGAATACGTGATTGGCGCCTGGCATCAGTGCGGCATCTACTTGGGCGCCAGCTTTCGTGAGGCTATCCACGATGTCTGGCAGCTTGCGATTCCAGCGTAAAAAATCATTAGCTCCGATACGCAGGAAAATGGGGAGCTGTTGCAAATCTCCCAGCACACTTTCATCTTTTAATATGCCGGGTACTGCAACCACACCGAGATAATTCTCCGGGTTCAGACTGGCAATCTCAATGGCTGAACTGCCGCCATTGGAAACGCCTACCAGCAGGGTTTTGCCCGTGATAATAGAGGGAGATTTTTGCAAATGCGCAATAACTTTCGGGATTTTTGCTGCATTGCTGCCAAAAAAAGCCTTGGCGTCTGGTGAAACCGGTACCGCTATTGCCCAACCTCGGGTAGCCAATTCATGGCCCAACCAGAATTGAGCACGCGCAATATACTCGTTGGCAACTCCACCGGGCATAAGGACACAAAGTGGCCAAGGGCCTTCGCCATTGCTTTTTGGATAGAACATAAACACTTTGACAGTGGTGCCGTCATCCAGAGTAACTATTTCCTGATCTGCATAGGCGGGCACTGACTGCATAAACAGCACAAGTGCGAGCAATAACGGTTTCCATAGGGCAGTCGGGTATTTCATCAGATTCCTGAGCGTATTCAGATTTAGGGATAGTCTAGCAGTAAAATGGTTGGCAAAGTTTGTAAATTCGGCAGAACGACAGACCTTGCTGGATGAAGGCGCAATCAGAATGGTGTGATGTCGTTACCGGTTCGCATAAACACCGATACGGATTTGAAAGCGGGTGTATGGCTACGCGGGTCGGCCAATTGTGGCACCAGGATGTTCGCTTCCGGGAAATAGGTCATCAGGTTGCCCGCGCGAATCGGAAAGGATTTCACCTTCAGTTTGCTCATGACGCCAGTGTCATTATACAAATCCACCAGGTCATCCGGTTGCAGCCCTTTCTGCGCCATATCCTGCGGGTTCATCATAACCACGTGGCGTTCAGTCTGACCACGATACACATCATTGTTTGTGTAAATAATGGTATTGAACTGACCTTCGCTGCGCACCGTGGTCAGAGTAAATGCCTGACTTTGCACTTCTCTATTGGATCGATGTGATTTGAAGGAGGCCTTGCCATCTGCTGTTGAAAAGCGAGGTGTAGAGAGTGTGCGTCCGTCAATATGAAACTCCTGTTTGCTGCTGTCGATTTCCTGAATGGCTGCAAAGCCGGGAATGATCCTCGCAATGGCCTGCCTGATATTGTTGTGTTGGTTGAAATGACTGAAATCCAGTGTTTGTCTGTCAATCACCTCTGCCGCCAGGCTGCTGATAATTTCTACTTCGGAAAGCAGACCTGCAACGCGTTCAAAACCACCATCACTCAAGCGCACGAAATTGAACATCGATTCCTGTGTCGTTGCTTGCGTCTCTTCATCGCGTACCCGAATTGGCAATATCAGCGTGGTACCGCCAGTGCCGTGTACGTGACCCAGATTCAGAGTAGAACTGACCATCACCTTGAAGGAAATATTGTCCAGAGCCTGGCTGGCAAAGCGTGAGTCAGGGTTGGCTGCATATAAGTTTCCGCCCAGCAAAAATGCAAAATCGATATCACCCGCTGCCGCCGCCTGCATACAGGCCAGCGTGTCCATGCCTTTATGAGTGGGTAACGAAATGTTGAACTCCCGCTCCAGACTATCGAACACTTGTTTCTTCAGCGCGGGAGTCACTCCCATGGAGCCAACACCTTGCACATTGCTGTGTCCGCGCAAGGGTAACAAGCCTTTACCCGGACCACCTATCATGCCGCGCAAAAGGGCTAAATTGCTGATGGACTCCACATTGTCGACGCCATTCTGGTGATGGGTAAGTCCCATTCCCCACGCAAACACAGCTGTATTTGCAGCCTGATAAACGGCGGCAATCTCCAGAATCTCCTCTTTTCCGACACCCGATTGTTCACACAGGTCCTGCCAGCTCAATGCCTCTATGCTTGCGCGGAAATCTGCGAAGCCGTTGCAGTAATTAGTAATAAAATTCTTATCCTCACCCTGGTTTTCCAGTAGGGATTTCACAATTCCCTGCATCAGGGCCAGATCACCACCAATATGCGGCTGCACATAATGCGAAGCTATCTCGACGCCGCCCAGTATCATGGAGCGGAAATTACTGGGGGAGGCGAAGCGCACCAGACCCGCCTCGCGCGCAGGATTGACCACTACCACTTTGCCTCCGCGCTTGCGGCACTCGATCAGCGTTTTTACGAAACGCGGGTGATTGGACGCTGGGTTGGCGCCAAATACGAAAATAAGGTCGGCCTGGTGCAGGTCCTTGTATTGAATGGTGGCAGTGCCCGTGCCTATAGTCTCCTGCAAACCAACGCCGGATGCCTGGTGGCAATAATAGGAGCAATTATTAACATGATTACTGCCAAACACGCGGGCGAATAATTGCAGTATGAAGGCCGCTTCATTGGAGGAGCGGCCGGAGCTGTAAAAGAAGCTGCGTTCAGGCTGAGTCTGGCGCAATTTTTCGCTGATTTTCAGCAGGGCATCGCGGTAACTGATTATCTGGTAATGACTATCGTCAGGGCCCTTAAAGAGTGGGTGCTGCAAGCGCCCAAGATCTTCCAGTTGTTTGCCGGTGAGCAACTGCAATTCCGCTATGGTGTTGTCCGTGAATATGCCGGCGGGGATGCCTGCGCGAATATCGCTCAACTGTGCCTGAATATTCTTGTTACAGATTTCCACGCCAGGGTTGTGTTCGTTGTGCAAGCCGCCGCGTTGACCTCCGGTGCCAAAGGCGCACGCCTTGCAGGTATTCTTCGACTGTACTGCGGCAGCCAGATTGCGTGCCCCCACGGTGCGGGCAACAGACATAACATACTGAATGGCCTTCAGCCCGCCGCCCGTGGGTTGTTTATCAGGTTGGTTACCGGATGTGGTCACAGGCCAACAACTTCCATACGCTCATTTGCGGAAACTGTCACGCGCACGCCATCGGTGGTGGTGAAGGAGCGCTGGGAGAGTTCATTCTTGTGAACCCGATAGATTACCGGGCTATTGTCGCCATCGCGATGCAGGATAACAGTGAGTTCACGGTTAGCATCCTGCTGGCGCAGAAAATACATGGTGCTTGCAGCTCCCAGCATCAGAGTCAGAAACAGATAGGCAGCAATGCGATAGTCAGAAGTTGATGATTTGGCGGCCGGGGCAGTGCCCGTTGCTGATTGCTTTGCTGTATTGCTGGTACCTGTAACGGCTTGATTTTCAAGGCGCGCAGCGACTCTGCGTTTCTGCAGATACAGCAGGGCTATTACAATTACAGCGAATGTCAGCAGAAACTTCCCAAGCATGCGTTTACCAATTTGTCAGTGCCGCGCAATCTCACGCCGAGCATAGTTACATTGCAGTATTTCGGCATCATAACAGTGTGCATTCGGCAATATCCAGCGCTGTCACCGACTTGTAACTAGTGCAATAATACCCCCTGCCTGGCAGGACAGCAGTTGCTGGTTCGGCCGCAAAAATAACAAAGAGGGATTGGCATGAAAGCAGTTGGAGTATTCAGTTCGTTACCCGTGAGCAATGAAAAAGCGCTGCAGGACATAGAGATTCCGGCACCGGTGGTCGGTGGACGTGATCTGCTGGTCAGAGTGAATGCGATTTCTGTGAATCCGGTGGACACCAAAATTCGCATGACGGTGGGGAATAATGTGCCGCAAGCCAGGGTCCTTGGGTGGGATTGTGCTGGTGTAGTTGAAGCGGTTGGCCCGGAATGCAGCAATTTCAAACCCGGTGACGAGGTGTACTACGCGGGCGATGTCACACGCGCTGGCTGCAACAGCGAGTTGCATCTGGTAGATGAGCGAATAGTGGGCAGAAAGCCAGGAACCTTGAGTTTTGCGGAAGCGGCAGCTATGCCATTGACCACCATCACGGCCTGGGAGGCATTATTTGAGCGGATGGCCGTCAGTCGCGACGCAAAGCGCAATGCAGGTCTTTCAATTCTGATCATTGGTGGTGCTGGCGGAGTTGGCTCCATTGCCATTCAGTTGGCGAAACTTGCTGGCCTGAAGGTTATTGCTACCGCATCGCGCCCCACCTCCAGTCAGTGGTGCACGGACCTTGGAGCAGATGCTGTGATAAACCATCACAAGTCTTTCATCGATGAGTTGAAAGAGAACGGCCAGACTGGTGTGGACTATATTTTCTGCACGGCGGGCACGGCTCAGCATTGGCATGGCATGGCTGATGTCATCAATCCGCAGGGCAAAATCTGCCTGATTGTAGATTCAGAGAGCAATCAACCCCTCAACATCAATTTGTTAAAAGCCAAGAGTGTGACGGTGGTGTGGGAGTTCATGTTTACCCGGGCGCGTTTCCAGACTGCTGATATGGCGGCACAAGGGGTGTTATTGCAGGAAGCGGCAGACTTATTGGACAGTGGCAAAATACGTCACACCATGACTGACCATCTGCAGCCCATTAACGCCACTAACCTGAGGCAGGCGCATGCGCGCATGGAGTCTGCCACCATGTTGGGAAAACTTGTGTTGTCCGGGTTTTAAAACAGGAAATCGTACAGCACTTGAGGAAATGCCCGTATGGAAAAGGTTAAAGGTGGATTGCAATTATTGGCGTCTGTTATTTGTCTGCTGGTGGCAGCTGCCGTTATTCACAATTTGAGCCAGATTCTCATGCGCCCGGAGTCCGTCTCCGTAGTCAATGCGCTGGTAGGTCAGTCCGTACTGATTATCTGTTTGCTGGCAGCCGCCAGGATTCTATCCAAAAAGGGGCTCAGCAAGTTGCGTTCTGTGGATAATCCCAGCGTTGAATGAATGCTGCACGTGGCTGCAATGGCTGTGATAGCCTGCCATAACGGGTTATAATCCTGCGCTTTTCCGCTGCTATAGCGCTTTTATTGCCAAACAGGGAACGTGCTGCTGAATTCGGATCGATGAAAATCATAGAAGATATACAAAGCTTCCAGCGGTTGCAGCAGCGATGTGTTGCGACTATCGGCAAGTTTGATGGCGTACATCGTGGGCATCAATTGATTCTTGAGCAATTGCGAACGCAAGCGCAAGCCTTGCAGTTGCCATCCGTGGTCATCGTAATTGAACCGCATCCGGAAGAGTTTTTTGCTGTGTCGCCACAGGATTGCCCGGCCCGCTTAAGCGAGCCGGAAGAAAAATTACAGCTGATTGCAGCGCAGGGAATTGACTATGCATTCAAGCTGCGCTTTGACGAGCAATTGTGCAAACTAAGTGCGGAAGACTATATCGAATCCATTCTTGTAGAGGGTTTGGGCATAGCCGGTCTGATAATTGGCAGCGATTTTCGTTTTGGTAATCAGCGCAAGGGGGATTTTTCTCTGTTGCAGGACTACGGCAACCGCTACGATTTTCAGGTGCTTGAGTCAGCCAGTTGTGAGGTTGATGGTTTACGTGTCAGCAGTACTTTGGTGCGGCAAAAACTGGCAGAGGCTGACTTTGAGAGTGTCGCTGCGTTATTAGGGCGGCAATATGCGATATCTGGCACCGTGGTGAAAGGGCAGCAGCTGGGGCGCGACTTGGGTTTTCCCACCTGCAATGTGCGTCTGAACCGCCGCAACATTCCCTTGCATGGTGTGTACGCATGCGATGTGATAGTCCAAGACGGGCAGTTACAGACTATGACGCTGCATGGTGCTGCCAATATTGGTTATCGTCCAACGGTATCCGATGACAATAAGGCAATATTGGAAGTGCATCTTCTGGATTTCAGCGGTGACCTTTACGATACACGTATCAGCGTGTTGTTCCGGCACCGGATTCGCGCGGAAGTGAAATTCGATTCATTGCAGGCATTGCTGGAACAGATAGCGATTGATGTGAACGATACAAGAGAATTTTTCGCTGTTGCAGGCAGATAACGAAATTAAAATGACTTACAGGAAAGAGCCAGAGCAATGACTGATTACAAGAATACTTTGAACCTGCCGAATACCGACTTTCCGATGAAAGCCAGTCTGGCGCAGCGCGAACCCGAAATGTTGGCGCGCTGGCAGAGCATGGATTTGTACGGCAGGATTCGCAGTCAGAACAAGGGCAATCCCAAATTCGTTTTGCATGATGGCCCACCCTACGCCAATGGCGACTTGCATCTGGGTCACGCAGTCAATAAAACCCTGAAAGATATAATCGTCAAAGCAAAAACTCTGGCGGGTTTTGACTCCCCCTATGTGCCTGGTTGGGACTGTCATGGATTGCCTATCGAGCACAATGTAGAGAAGAAACTGGGCAAGGCTGGCAAGAAGGTGACACATGCCGAGTTTCGCAAAGCCTGTCGCGATTACGCCACTAAGCAGGTAGAGAATCAAAAGAAAGATTTTATTCGTCTTGGTGTCTTAGGGGAGTGGGACAACCCCTATCTCACGATGAACTTCGATACCGAAGCGAATATCGTGCGTGCATTGGGACGCATAGCGGAGAACGGTCATCTGATAAAGGGTTTCAAACCGGTCTACTGGAGTGTTGTCGGGGCGTCAGCATTGGCTGAAGCAGAGGTTGAGTATCAGGACAAGAACTCCTTCGCTATCGATGTGCGTTTTCCAGTCGTGAACAAGAGCGCTTGTCTGCAAATTTTTGGGCCTGCTGCGGCTAATCTGGTTGACCTGCCCCTGTCAGTTGTTATCTGGACCACTACACCATGGACCATTCCTGCGAATCAGGCCGTCAGCCTTAATGCGGAGTTGGAATATGTGCTACTGGCATGTGAGGTTCCGGGTGAGAACTCGCAGGGTTCCGAGTTATTGGTGATAGCGGAAGGACTGCGCGAGTCTGTGATGCAGCGCTATGGCGCGGAAAATATTCGGGTTATTGCTACAGTGAAAGGGCAGGCGCTGGAGCATCTGCAATTGCAGCACCCGATTTTCGACCGGCAGGTGCCCGTCATACTGGGCGACCATGTGAGTCTGGAAGCTGGTACCGGTGCAGTGCATACGGCACCTGACCATGGTGTGGACGACTTCAATGTCGGACGCGCCTATGGATTGGGAACATTGAATCTGATTGATCAGGACGGCATTTTCAGCTCCGCAGCCGGGGAGTTTGCCGGCGAACATGTCTACAAAATGGACGAGAAGGTCATCGCCAGGTTGCAAGCCAACAAGGCTTTGGTCGCGGTTGCCAGGATCACGCACAGCTATGCACATTGCTGGCGCACCAAAACTCCGCTGATTTATCGGGCGACGCCGCAATGGTTTATCAGTATGACGGAGAAAGGGCTGATGGAAGCAGCGCTCAAAGCAACAGCGTCTGTACAATGGATTCCCGACTGGGGTCAGGCGCGAATTGAATTGATGCTCAGAGGTAGTCCGGACTGGTGTGTGTCGCGACAACGTACCTGGGGTGTGCCGATCACGCTGTTCGTAAATAAAGAAACGCAGCAGTTACACCCCCGTACCACCGAATTGATCGAGCAGGTTGCGCAGCGTATAGAGAAAAGTGGTATCGACGCCTGGTTCGATTTGAACGTAGAAGAACTGTTGGGTGTTGAAGCCGCGCAATACGAGAAAGTGACTGACACACTGGATGTCTGGTTTGATTCCGGTGTCACACATTACGCTGTTCTGCAGCAACGCGAAGAACTTGGCTATCCTGCGGATATCTATCTGGAAGGTTCCGACCAACATCGCGGCTGGTTTCAATCTTCATTGAAGACGGCGATTGCTATGAATGGTACGGCCCCGTATCGACAAGTGCTGACGCACGGTTTTACCGTTGACGCACAGGGTCGCAAGATGTCCAAATCCATTGGCAACACCATTTCACCGCAAGAAGTTTTCAATGAGTATGGTGCCGACATCCTGCGACTTTGGGTAGCATCAACGGACTATCGCGGCGAGATGACGGCGTCCAGCGAGATTCTCAAACGTGTTGCTGATTCGTATCGGCGTATCCGCAACACTGCGCGATTCATGCTCTCCAATCTCGATGGTTTTGATCCCGCTGTAAACCTGGTGCCTGCGCAAGACATGCTGGCACTGGATTATTGGATCACGCGTCAAGCTCAGGTACTGCAGCAGCAGGTACGCAAAGATTACGATAATTATTTGTTCCTGAACGTCTATCAGAAGGTACATAATTTCTGTGTAATCGAATTGGGCAGCTTCTATCTGGACATCATCAAGGATAGACAGTACACCACGCGTGCGGACAGTCTGGCGCGGCGTTCAACACAGACTGCGCTATACTATATTGTGGAAATTCTGAGCAAACTGGTCGCACCAATCATCAGCTTCACCGCGGATGAAATCTGGCAGCATATTCCAGGTCAGCGCAAAGAATCCGTTTTCCTGTCACGTTTTGATGAAGGTCTGGCTGCGCTGCCAGAGACCGCGGCTATGGATGATGCGTTCTGGCGTCAGGTGATGACGGTAAAGACAGCCGTTAATAAAGAACTGGAGAATCAGCGCGCAGAAAAGCGCATAGGGGCAGCGCTGGCGGCAGAAGTGTCACTGTATTGTAGTGACGAGTTGGCCACATTACTCAAAAAACTTGGTTCGGAGCTAAGGTTTGCATTGATGGTGTCTGCTGCGGAAGTAAAACCTTTGCAAGCTGCGGACGAGAACGCAGTGAATACTGACGTGAAAGGATTGCAGCTGATTATACGCGCTTCCGGGCATAGTAAGTGTGTACGCTGTTGGCATCATCGTGCTGATATCGGTGCTCATGCTGAGCATCCGGAACTGTGTGAACGTTGTGTTGAGAATATCAGTGGTGCAGGGGAGGCACGACAATATGCCTGACAAGCCTGCCGGTATCGAAAAGGGAGCGCGTGTCACTCTGCATTTTTCCCTGGCGCTGGCGGATGGGTCTGTAGTGGATTCTAACTACGACAAGAAGCCTGCCAGCTTCACCGTTGGCGATGGCAGTCTTCTGCCAGGATTCGAACAGGCACTGCAGGGTCTAAGTGCAGGTGAAAATGTGCGTGTCCTGCTACCCGTTGAGCAGGCTTTTGGTGCGCTCAACCCTGATAACGTACAATCTTTGCCACGCCACAAGTTTTTATCGTTGCTTGCCAACAGCACCGAACCAGTTGCTCCTGGCACCGTACTCTCATTTGCAGACGGTGGTGGCCATGAGATTCCGGGCGTGGTGCAGGAAATTGATGATGATACGCTGGTGGTGGATTTCAATCATCCACTGGCCGGGCGTGAAATATTTTTCTCAGCGGATATTCTGTCTGTAACACCTGCCGGTGTACAGGCGGTGGTAATACGATAATGTCTGAAACCAACGCCGACAAACCATCAACGCCATCGGTAGTGAAATTCGCCAACGCTATCGCTCCGGGTGCGCAGATCAAGCTCGCCAATCCGCGGGGTTTTTGTGCAGGCGTTGATCGCGCCATTGATATTGTCAATCGCGCACTGGATATTTTCGGCGCACCTATTTATGTGCGACACGAAGTGGTACATAACAAATTTGTGGTAGACCAGTTGCGTGCACGCGGCGCCATTTTTGTTGATGAATTGAGTGATATTCCGTTGGTTGACGCGCGTGACAGATCATCCATTGTAGTGTTCAGTGCGCACGGCGTTTCGCAATCCGTGAAAGAGGAAGCGGAAGAGAAAGGCTTTAAGATTTTTGATGCAACCTGCCCACTGGTTACGAAAGTACATCTGGAAGTGATTCGCTTTAGTGCAGAGGGGCGGGAGTGTGTTTTGATTGGTCATGCCCGCCATCCCGAGGTGGAAGGCACCATGGGTCAGTATGACGAAAGTGCCGGTGGAAGAATTTATCTGGTTGAATCTGTAGACGATGTAGAAAAACTTAAGGTGAGGCACCCAGAGAGTCTTTCCTATGTGACACAAACCACTTTATCCATGGACGATACAGCGAAAGTGATTGATGCATTACGACAACGTTTCCCGGCCATCGATGGTCCGCGCAAGAAGGACATTTGCTACGCTACTCAGAATCGTCAGGATGCAGTGAAGCAACTGGCATTGGAATGTGAATTATTGCTGGTAGTCGGCTCGCCAAACAGTTCCAACTCCAATCGTCTGAAAGAGCTGGCTGAACGGATGGGTTGCGAATCGTATTTGATAGACAGCGTGAATGATCTGCAAACCAGCTGGTTTGCCGGCAAGTCCCGTTTTGGAGTGACAGCTGGCGCTTCCGCACCAGAAGTACTGGTTAAACAGGTGGTGGACCGACTGCGCCAGATCTGCGGTCAGGAACCGCAGGAGTTGCTGGGTGTAGAAGAAAACGTTGTGTTCAGTATGCCGAAAGAACTGCGGGCGAATTGATCGTTACAACCCCTGCGCAGCGCGTTCCTCAGCGCGTGCACCCGACAGAATCCCTTCCAACGCATAGTTGCCCTCATGACAGGCGTATTCGTAAATCGGGTCTTCGCTATACGTATAGTTTATGACCGCCGTCCAGGGGCTAACCCAGGTGGTGGGATCTTCTACAGTGAATTCATATTGCAGAATATCTGGTCCGGTGCGTGTATAGCGCTCCGTAAATATGCGATTTTCCGCAGCGCCACGGAAATTGCTTTCCGGTGAGAAATTGCGGGTTTCGACTACCAGTGTGTCACCATCCCAATAACCGCGGGAATCGCCATGCCAGAGGCGTATTGAGTCATCGATATGGGCTTCTTTGTCCAGTGGGATGATACGCACGTCATGAATCATTTCCTGAATAATCGCGACCGTGTCTTTGCTCTGTACTATCTGATAATAGCTGTTGTAACCGGCAAGCAGATAAGGCATGCCATAGGTAATGCAGCGCTCCTGTATAGGCCGGTCCAGCCACGAGTCTGCTGGTCTTTCGCGTCGCGCCTGCATGGCGGCCATCATTCTGCTGCGGGCGGCCTCTGTCATTTCCGGCAATCTGCCATTGGGTGGATCCACTATCAAAGAAGTACGATTTTCCAGTTGCCGCTCTACCATCCAACTGGAATCGTAGTTGCCTGTTGAAGGGTCGTAGGACTCCACTTCCCCAGACAACACGGCATTAAAAAAGCCATCACCAAACAGAGCGTCACCATCGTCATTGGCTATCTCTGCAGCGCGTGCAGCCAATTGTGCAAATTCTTCTTCGGAGAGTTGCTCCCTGTCGGCAAATATCTGCGGTCGCTCCAATGGCGTCACACTATTGTTCGCCCAGACGCCTTGAAAATCCGGATGCCCGTCGATGGTGCGTGGTAACACCCAGTCGTCCTGTTGTGCGAAACTCTGCAGAGGAAGCAGGGCGGACAGAAGAAGTGCAAGTTCAATTTTCAAATTTTTCATTGCCTGCTCCAGTGGGGCTAACCCCGTCTGTATATTGCATGGGTTTTTACTGTACGCTCTCAACGGCATCTTTACTCAAGTGGCCGTAAATCAGTTCTTCTGAAAATTCGACGCATTTGAATTCCAGTAATTGAGCATTCTCTTCCAGGCGCCGATACAGAGGTGTTCTGATTATCCACGGTCGGGAGAATACTTCCGGGTCTTCCATGGTGGCTTCGTAAATAATGACATCCGGCCCTTTGTGTGTGTAGCGTTCAACCACGCGCAAGGATTCGCTGTGATGGTTGCCTGAATGATCAAACCAGGTGTCCGGCATTTGCTCGGTCACCTCAATCACCAACGTGTCACCTTCCCAATGGCCCAGCGAATGCCCCATCCAACTGGGTACCGGGGCTGCAAAATCGGGTCGATTCATGTAAACAATACGCATGGCACTGGCAAACTCGTATGCCATAGCAATGTGTTCGGGCGACTGCACTATCTGAAAAGGGAAGGGCATGTAGTTGGCACGTGGTATTCCCGGCATATAGCATTTGACCACAGGGTCCAGTTGCAACCAGTTTTCCTGATTCGTCTGCTTTTTAGCCAGAGCAGCATCTGTGTAAGGAATGCTGCCACCGACAACAATGCCTAGCCCGGCGGGAATGGCGCCAAAAGCCCCAAGTTGAAACATCGGCCCTGGTCTGGCCGCATGTGGCTCTATGTCATAGTGGGCGGTGCCAATGGCCTGCCAGATGCCGTTGAAATCAGGTTTACCATCTGCAGTGCGAGGGATATCGCTATCGGCCGCACTTGCGTTAATGGTAATAGTCATCAGCATTCCGCAAAGAATTGCTATTCGTGACCACGAAGCTCGCATACATCTACTCCTTATTATTTTTGTTTCCGCTTACGCAATATTGTTATTACCACTGGCTCGGGGTATGTTCAGGGAGGCTACCTTGCGCTGCAGCAAGCCAGTAATATCACACGACTTCACATCGAAATCAACGCACAAGGGACTCTTGGAAACTCATGCCCACACTGGTAGCTGTTTACGGAACATTGAAGCGCGGCGGCAGTAATTTCCATTTGCTGGAACAGGCTGAGTTTATCGGTGTAGATCAACTTAAAGGCATCGTGCTCTATGATCTGGGCCCTTACCCCGGAGCGCGAGAGGAATTGTCAGACGGTATCGATATCGAAGTGTATTCAGTGAATCCTGAGCAGCTGGCGCTGCTGGATGTGTTGGAAGAGTATCTGGCCGACACTCCGGAACAGGGTATGTACACCAGAAAACTGTTCACAACGCGTTTCGGAGCGGCCTGGGTTTATCTCTACAATCGCACAGTAACCAGCCTTCCGCGCATTAACGCGGGCAGCTGGCCACAGTGACGGCTATTGTGCAGCGGCTTCCTGCATCTCCTGTACCCTGGCGCCCGCCAGAATGCCAGGTAATGCGTAATTGCCCTCATGGCAGGCAAATTCATACATCTTTTCACCTGCCGGCTTAGCATCAAACATCAACTCACCTGTCCACGGGGCTGTGAATGTTGCTGAGTCCTCTACAGTGAAAGAATACAGAACCTGCTCCGCTGATATGCGGCTAAAGCGCTCAGTTACTTTGACATTTTCCGACGCGCCAAACACTCGCTGTTGGGGGTGAAAGCCCTGGGTTTCCACGACCAGCGTGTCACCTTCCCAACGCCCCACGGAATCACCCATCCATTTCTGCATATCGGGCAGGGGTTCATCGTCAATGCGAATAATGCGAGCGTCGTGAACCATTTCAGCCAGAATCATCACGTAGTCATCGGTCTGCACGAACTGATAATTGTTGTTATACATCACCGGCAACATGGGTGGGCCGGAATGATTACCGAATGACAGCAAACAGCGCTCGGCCAGCGGTCTGCCTTCCGGACCATCATAGGGCGCCGGACCATTGGGATCGCGACGGAATCGGGCGCGCGGGTCACCGGCATAGGGAATTTGCCCATTAGGCGGATCAATGATGATGGAGGAACGATATTCACCGTTGATTATCTGTACCTGTGTACCAACTTCTTTCCAGAATTCGTTGTAACCATCCTCGGTGTCGCCATCATCACCGGCCTGGGCACCGGCACCGGGTTCACGATTTGGGTCGCTGTCGGCAAACTCAGCCGTCAAAAATGCTTGATGTCCGTCCTCAATGCGTTGTACCTGTTCGGGGCTCAAGGCTCTGGTTTCCCCGAACTCACTGTTGCGTGACAATGGTGTCAATGTCTGATTCGTCCAGATACCCTGAAAGTCCGGTTTGCCACTCTCGGTGCGCGGAATGTCATTGTTTTGAGCAGTAACGTTCGTCATGCTCAAACCGAACACGAGTCCGGCAATCATGGAAAGCTTGGTTTTCATTTTTCTCTCCTGGTTTTAACCTGGCTCGTTCCTGGATTAGAGCGAGTAGCAGAAATAGCATGATTCTTGATCGGGGAGACTCTTTATGGAGTGACTCTTCAATAGAGTGATTATTGAATAGAAAGTGATCAGGTTCAATAGCGCAAAACATCATGAGTTGGACAGTTCCTCTTATCCAAGTCACCCTTGACGGGGTAGTCGCTGCGCGTATCATGAGGGCATCTGATTAAAACAACAATACTGGGTGTAAGTATGAAAAAGCTGGGTTTGGGTCTGATCATTATCATTGCTGTGTTTCTGGGTATCGCCTCCTTTGCAGGTTTTACTCCTGCCTATCTTTATCATGCCCCGAGTGTTGCAGCTGGTATTGGCGCCAAACTTTTGTGCAGTGCACGTTATGTGAGTGGTTTTTCCCAGCAACAGGCTTTCGCTGATCTGGTTCAATATTCACCCATTCTGCAGTACCTGGATGTTGAATATGATGAAGAGAATAAATCCGTTACAAGTTCTTTTTTCCGCTTGCAGCAAGCCACTGCCTCTTATTTACCTGTGCTGGGTTGCGCGCTGGATTACCCGGGTCACTCGCAAAGGCAACCTCTGAGCGTAAATGAGATATCCGTGCTAAGCAGCCTGTGGCCGCACGGTGATCGCGTCAATACGCCTCGGGCCTCCGTGCAGACCCTGGTGCAATCGACTCTGGAACGGGACAACAACGAAGGGTTGAATACGCGTGCCCTGCTGGTTGCCCACAAAGGCGAGGTGATTGCCGAGTATTACGCCCAGGGGGCCAGCGCCAGTACGCCATTGCTGGGTTGGTCCATGGCGAAAAGTTTGACATCGATCATGGTAGGGAATCTGGCTATGCGGGGATTGCTGGATGCAGATGAAGCACCCGGTTTCTCTGCATGGGCGCAGGATGAACGCGCAGAAATCCGCACTGCAGACTTGTTGACTATGACAGATGGGTTGGCTTTCTCGGAGGAGTACAACCCCGGTGACGATGCCACGGCGATGTTGTTTACGGAACCATCTGCCGCTGGGTATGTACTGGGAAAACGCGCACAGCACCCGCCAGGTACGCATTTCAACTACAGCTCGGGTACCGCAAATATACTGTCACGCCTGCATCATGACCGTACCGGTGCGCATTTGACCAGCACCTATCTCGATTATCGCCGCAATATTCTGCAGCCCATGGGTTTCCAGCATGCCGTTTTTGAAACCGATGCCAGCGGTGTCTTCGTAGGCAGCTCCTACTTCTACGCGTCTGCCCGCGATTGGGCTCGGTTGGGTCAGTTGATGCTCAACCAGGGCGTTTTAAACGGTGAGCGCGTTGTCAGTGCAGAGTGGGTGGCGCGCTCCATCGCAGCAAACGATTCAGCTAACGAGAAAGCCTATGGCTATCAATGGTGGTTGAACCGTGGTGACGCGCAGTTGCGTTGGCCAGACCTGCCGGAAGATGCTTTTGCCGCGCAGGGAAATCGCCAACAATGGGTAATGGTTGTCCCATCGCAGGAACTGGTCATAGTACGTTTGGGTTGGACGGCTGGCGGCTACCCGGCCAATGAGCGTTTTGCAGATATTCTGGCCGCTGCAGTTGCTGAATAATCAGGTGATATTTAAGCTTTCAGGATGGACTTCTACGGCGCAGGCTTTTATTCTTTCCCCATGTGGAATCAGCACTGACATAGATCATAAAATCGAGATTCCTGCTGCGATAGAATAACAAGAATAGGCCTTGAATTACGGTTGGGGAGAGAAGAATGAGCAGAATTTTGCTGCGGCGTATTGCACCTGTGTTTGCCATAGCCTTCATGTGCCTGGCGAACCCTGCGTATTCACAATCCTCATCGCCATTACTGAGTGCCAGATACCCGGATCTGGTTAATTATTTCAATGCGTTTGAGATGATTCAGGCGGCCATTTTCGAAGAGGTCATGCTCACCAACCAATCTGCCGAATCGGCTATTGGCAAACAGTTGCTGCTGGAGTCCTTGCGCGAACTTGCCAGAGCCAAAACTTCCCACTATCACAGCTCCAGTAACCATTTGGCCATGCTGGGCCCGTACCGGGTGTTCGAAAGTAGAGCTACCCCGGGGCTACTCGCAATGATTCGCGAGCAACACAGTTCCGATCAGGCTGCGCAAGCGTTGGCTGTTTCAGGTGCTCTTAGCGCCGATGCCGTTGCGGTGTTGAATCGGGGCAATGAATTTGTTGCTCAGCTAACCGAGATTTATCTGGATAATGACGTCATGGACAAGCACCTCGCTGTCGACGAGTTGCTGGCTGACTACCTCAGCAATGATGCCCACTCTGTCGCCGCGCTGCCCAAATCTGCCGATTTATTGTCAAAACATCCCTATGCGTATGCTTTTCGGGTTGGGTTTCCGCAACTCAGCGGTTTGACATGGGCGTCGCAATGGCTGCAACTGGCTACACTGGAGATCATGTTGATGGCCAGCAGTGACCGCGCTCTGGATGTGGGTATCGAAACTGCCATCGGTATCTATGTAGAGAAGATCGCGCGCTTGCACAGCAGCCTGATGTCTTTACCGGGTGATATTCCAAGCATGCCGGTCATTGCGCCGAACGTGTACAGCTTCCACCCTGGTGCGGCTTATGTGATAGACAATATTTCCATGTTGAAAGTAGTCCTTGGAGATATTCTCACACACCCGGAAGTCAACGACAGAGAGGCAGAGCTGACCGCCATGCTGGCCAAGTTCACGGATAAGGAAAACTATCTGGAAGATGAAATAGATTATCTTACCTTCGTTTTGCGTGGTGGCATTTTCAATCAGGGTGGCCCAGCCTTTGGTGGGATGACTGAAAATGAACGCAACCGCTCCAGAGATTCGTTGGACAATCCGCATATCAGTCGCTTTCCAATGTCACTGTAAGAGACAACTTGAGAGTCGCCCAAAGAGTGATTTTGAGCATTACTTTACGACGATGCAAAAAAACTTTGCAAAAAACATGGTGAATTGGTTCAAGCGATAAATATGAATAAAACACTATCAAAATATTTCCTTAAAAGCCTGCTTTGCATTGCCTGTGCGCCAGCACATGCGGCACTTGAGCGCATTGGTGATTTCGCACTACTTGATGATTCCGGTGAGTTTCATCAGGTGAGCCGCTACCAGCACAAAAAAGCAGTTGTGATTATGTCTTACGTAAAGAGCTGCGCAAACATGGAAGAGATGTTGCAACGCTATGCCGACTTGCGGGACGGGTTTCCCAGTGGCGAGATTGAATTTCTGCTTCTTGATCCTCAGGGCATGACCCGCAATGAGTTGGCCGCGCTTGATGTTGAGTTTCCTGTACTGCAGGATGAGGGCCAATTGATTGCTGAGAAATTGCAGATTCAACATGCGGGTGCTGTACGCGTTCTTAATCCGGGCCGGTTGTCACTTTATTATAGGGGCAACAGTATGGATGCCGGGCTGCAGACAACACTTGCCTCACTTTTGTCGCAACCGATCACGGATACCGTAGTGAACAGCGATACCCTTAGTGGAGCTGAGTGTGGTGTCAGCTTTCCTGCAAAAGAAAAGCATACGGCCACGATTCCTGACTACGCCTCGGACATAGCACCCATCGTTATAGAAAATTGCTTCGAGTGTCACCGCATAGGAGGAGTAGGGCCGTTTGCGCTGGATAAGTATATTTCCCTGCTCGGTTGGTCGCCCATGATCAGAGAGGTTTTGTTGAACAAGCGCATGCCGCCTGCGCAGGTAGATCCGGATTTAGTTAAATCCCGAAATGCGCGCTATATGCCAGTAGACCAACTGCAGACTTTAGTGCATTGGATTGACGCGGGCGCTCCGCGCGGCCTCGCTGAGGATGACCCGCTTGAGACAGCGACAGAGGAGCTCGGAACAACCAATGACACAAACTGGTTACTGGGCGTGCCCGACTTTATTGTCAGCGTGCCGGCAATACAGGTTCCTGCAACGGGCATTCTCGATTACGTGTATGTTGACATCGATCTGCCTTTCGAAGAGGACAAATGGGTGCGCGCGGTGCAGTATCAGGCGGGAGCTCCCGCGGTTCTGCATCATTTGATGACGTTTGTTACAGCGCCCGAAGAAGATTTCTGGGGCACAGAACGCGACTCAGCGAATGAGGCACGGCGTTTCGTTGAAGGGTATGCACCAGGCGAAGCGCAGGCAACCGAATATCCGGAAGGTACCGCGGTCCTGATACCCAAGGGGCATAAACTTTCCATGCAATTTCATTATGTAAGTAATGGTCAGGCGACCATAGACGAGACGCAGCTGGCGCTTTACTTTGCGGAGCCACAACAAAGTAGCGGTAACACTCCGCTGCAGGAGAGACTGACTCAGCCTGTCGCAGCACAGTTCGTTGTACCTGCCAATGATCCTGAATTCCCGATGCTGGCAGAACATACTTTTAACGAAGATGTCGTTATCACGGGAGTTCGGGCACGAATGAATTACCGTGGCAAGAAAATGAAATTCAGCGTGGAACAGCAGGACGGCAGCATGCGCGATATTTTCAGTGTGCCCGCCTACAACTATGGCTGGCAGCCGCATTACATCCTGGCAGAGCCTGTGGTTGTTCCTGCAGGGTTGCGGGTTCAGGTCAGTGGTTCGTTCGACAACTCCGTGTCCAATCCTGCGAATCCGGATCCTGGCAGAGAGATGCGCTCAGGTGTGGAAAGCGACCAGGAGATGTTCACCGGATATTTTACCTACCATCGTTTGGTGAAGTAACTTCCTGACGGCAGACCAGTGCTGCCAAATGTCCTCCATTGCGATAATCACAAAGAAAAAGGGCGAAGAAATTAAATCTCTTCGCCCTTTTTTATACTGCTTTTGTTGCTCGTCACTCCAGCCTGGAGTATACGCGTCTGGTGTGATTACTCACTGGCCAGTGCGCGGTTCTGCTTCTCTTCACGCTCAGCTACCAGCTGGTCATAACCTTCCTGATCCAGGTGAGTAATAGCAATCCAGGCGTGAGACATTTCGTCTGCAGTGCGGCTTCCACCCACTACCCACTGATCAGGATCAGGGTTATTGGGGTTATCCGCTGTGTTGTCGTACCACTGCTTGATGACCAATACGGCCCCAGTTGGAACCAGGGGTGCAACATCTTCCTCGTACAGGTGGCTGTGGTGCCAAGTAGCGCTCCAGTTGGAAACCTGGCTGATCTGCTCGGTGCGGCCAGTAGCTGGATAGAAAATCTCCAGTGAGGCAGCGCGCATGCGCAGGTGGCCGTGAGGCTGGAAGCTGTCGATGCGAACCGGGTGATCAAACGAATGGAAACCCTGTGTCATCGTTGTGCCATGCGGGGGAACAATCAGATCGCCATGACGCAGACCATACAGCTTCAGGTCCTGCTTGTACTTGGCAACTTCTTCGTAGCCTTCCGGATGTAACCAAACACCGATTTCAACCACATTGTCTTCCAGACCAGCGCCTGGTGCTGTTGCACCTATGCCACCTGGATAAATATGGATGTCCCAACGAATGCGTGAATTGGCTGGCAGGGTACGGCACACGCCGTCAGGCATGATCTCGCCCCACTTGCCCATTGCATATTCGGTCAACTGGCCGAAATCTTCGTAATCACCATCCTCATTCATGATTTCAACATCAGAGTTGGCATGGTGCACGATAGTCTTTGCTACGCCACGAGGTTTAACCTGAATCGCTTTGATGCAACGATCCGAATCAAGATTGACCATAGCATATGGTCTGTGCCACATATCATTGCCGCTGGCAGGGATATCTATAGGCGCAGAGTCAATGATCAAATTAGGTTCGCCAAATTGATCAGCGAAATTCCACTCTTCCAGATCTGGTATATCGAGTACGGGAGGAGTTCTGTCGCCCCAGTCACCCTCTGGTGAACCTTGTGCGACCCACTTGCTTATAGTGTCGATGTCTTCCTGCGACATACGCCAGTCGCCCTGCAATTCCTGAATCCCTATGCCATGGTCATAAGCATAGGGAGGCATTTCACGACGGGCTACTTTGTAGTCGATGAGAGGTGCCCAGGGGCGGACCTGCTCATAATTAGTAAACTGCATAGGGCCGATACCACCTTCACGGTGACAAACGACGCAATTCTCATTGATGATTTCCGCCACATGATCGGCGTAGGTAACGCGGTCAGCATCGCTGATGGACAGCGAGCTGGATTGTGCTTGTGCGTGGGCGCCAAACCCCATCACAGCAAGGGCTGCAAGACCGGTTAAGGTCTTCCTGGTGCGTTGTGATTGACTCCAATACTGCTTTCTTATTTTCATAATTCCCTCTCCTCGGCATGGGTGAGCAACTATAGCAATCTAAAACTATGCCCCAAAATTGTCCACAGTTACGTTCAAAAACTTGCAACTATTTGTGACTTTTTTTCATATAACGCAGTTTTTCGGCTTTGTAACGAAAAATCATGGCGTTACAGTGACTTTTTGATAGAGATTTGTCCAGCAGCACTGGTCGCCCGCAGCGCTGTCTGATGCAGCGAAACTATCTATCATTGTGCGGATCACGTAGTCGCCTGGCTGCGAAAATGTGCCGATCACACTGGCGGTACCATAGCTATCGACCAAAGTGATCTGTTCTGCAGTATCCGGACGCATGGGGCGGCCGCGAGTGTCGAGAACTTCTTCCAAATTTGGCGCATCAGGGTGTCGAATGAATGTCACATCGCCAGGACCGCTGTACTTGCTCCAGATCAGCCGTAAGGGTACTGGTTTGGTGTATCTTGGGTCTGTGGTGTCGCGAACAGAGGGGTCTCTGGTATGTACTGTCAGTGTCAGTTCGGCACCAGCGGCTACCTGAAGAGTAGAACTGGAGATGAGACCAGTTGGTCCTGTTCCCGTGGCTCCGCCTTCTTCAAACCATCCCAATGGTTCGACTGTGCCTTGCGGGCGTGGGCGTCTATCCAGTTCGTAGGCAGTTGATTCGGCGCGCCCTGGCACCTTCGCCACGGCGTTTTCTCCGGTTTTGATGTTCCACCATATCTCGTCATCACGGCGGTCAGCAGGTAAGATGACCGTGAATACTCCGGTTTGACGCCCGATCAGGAAATGTGTGGGTTGAGTGCCATTGAATTCAGCAGGCTCAATGAAGTTATTGGAGCCAACCGGGATATCCACCGTCTCCCCGCTGTTACGGTTCAGATAACCGAAAGATACGCTTACAGAACCATCTTCGTTCGCGTACCAGCCTTCCATGATGGGAATCACTGGCAGGCCTGTGGGTGGATTAAGGCCAAGAAATCGGCCAGGTTGCGGTTGCGCGAAAGTGCTGGAACTTGCAATGAAAAGTACCACCAGGCCCAAAGTCAAACGGGCACGCTGCAGAGATTTAATTCTCATCTGGTCTATCTCCCTGGATCAAATTTTATTTGTTGTTATATACGAGAGTGTGATCTCGCCCGTAATTGAATCAGGACTGGTCAAATCTGGCAAGCCCTAAAATAAATGGGGTCAGAGTAAAAATACAGTACTGTATTTTTACTCTGACCCCATTTATTACTCAGTCGGACGTGGCGCTACTCGTGTCTGAGAAGAGTATTTTCGGATGAGCAAGCAGCCACTCAATCACTTTCTCGCTAAACGCATCGGATATAGCCGGGATGTGTGAGCCCGCTGCAATTGTCCACAGCTCACTGGAACCGCCGGGCTTGCAATCATTGGTATAGCGAGTAACGGTTGTCTCCAGACCTTCCAGCGTTTGCTCCAGATCCAGAGTGCCTGTTACTACACCCACTGTTGAACAACCGTTGTACTGCGCCCAACGCTCTACAGTTTCAACGGCGCCGGGATAAATGTTGCCGCGAATATCACTGCCTTGATAGGCAATGGTGCCGTCGTCAGTACCGTGTATCTGCAGCACATGAACCGGATTCGCAGGTGCAGGTTGCACATCTGTAGCTTCTGCGCCCGCCAGACTGGCGATCCCGGCGATGACGTCTGAGTGATCATGAGCTGCCCTGTAAGACATAAAACCGCCGTTAGAATGGCCAATCAGATATACACGACGGTCGTCAATGCTGAACTGCTCTTTGACCGTGTTGATAATTGAGAGTACATACGCTGAATCGTCCAGATCGCTGGCGAAGAAATTGCAGCATGCTTTCGATGCGTTCCAGAAGCGATTGTTGCGTCCTCCGGCTTCCTCAGTGCCGTCCGGGGTAACCAACAGGTATCCGTAACGGTCGACCAAGGAGCTGAATTTCATATATTCATCCTGTCCGGCACCGCTGGAGCCATAACCGTGCAAAAGAATGACCAGAGCAGCGGGTGTGTTTGCTGCATAGCTGGAGGGTACTGTCAGCGTAATATCGCCTCGCCCGGCATCGATCATGCGGATATCGTGAGCAGACAGGGTTGCTGTGAAGGTGAGGAGAAGTGAGCAAATCAGAATGCGCATGAAACAATCCTTTCTATGTGGATGACTTTGGAGGTTCGTAGCAAAAGAATCACCCAGTCTAAAAGGGGTCAGAGTAAAAATACAGTACTGTATTTTTACTCTGACCCCAATAATCCGAAGGTTAGTTTGCGAATCCCCTGTTCAGGGGTGTAATCAGAGGTTCCGGATATGGATCAATTTTTCCCGCAAGGAACCGATAGCTGTCTCGGCGGCGCGTTGCCTTTCGCGCTCAGTGGCAACAATCTCTGCAGGCGCGTTATCGACAAACCGGGCATTGCTCAACTTACCAACGATGGCTTGCAAACCTTTATCCAGTTTTGCGATTTCTTTCTCGAGCCTGCCAATTTCCGCCTGTTTGTCGATAAGATCTGCCAGTGGCACCAGAATTTCCATCTCCTTGTACAACTGTGTCGCGCAGACTGGTACATCTTCGGCTGCGGCCAACCAACTGATCTCGGATAGTTTAGCCAGCTTCATCAGGTAGGCATGATTCTGTTCCAGTCTGCGTTTGTCCTGTTCGTCACCTTTGCGCAAATACACCGGGAATGTGCGACCAGGCGCTATATCCATTTCGCCGCGAATATTGCGAATACCGATGATTACACCTTTTACCCAGTCGATATCCAGCTCAGCATCGGCATCGATCAAAGCCGTGTCCTGCTGCGGGTACGACTGCAGCATGATGGTTGCGCCGCCAATGTCCAGTAATGGAGCAACGCGCTGCCAGATCTCTTCGGTAATATATGGCATCAACGGATGAGTCAAACGCAGGCTTTGCTCCAGCACCGTTAATAAGGTCAGGCGAGTGGCTTGCGCCTGCTCCGGATGTGCGTCTGCATCCCACAGTACGGGCTTGGACAGCTCCACATACCAATCGCAGTATTCATTCCAGATGAAGTCATAAATGGCTTGAGACATCAGGTCGAAGCGATAACTCGCCATATGTTCATGCACCACGGCAATAGTTGCCTGCAGGCGGGAGAGTATCCAGCGATCCGCAAGACTGAAATCATTCCTTTGCAGCAATACAGTTTGCTGCTCTTTGCTGAAGCGAATATCTTTATCCTCGGTATTCATCATCACATAGCGCGAAGCATTCCACATCTTGTTGCAGAAATTGCGGAAGCCTTCCATGCGGCTGATATCGAATTTAATGTCACGCCCGGTTGAAGCCAGAGAATAGAAGGTGAAACGCAGAGCATCCGTACCGTATCCGGTTATGCCCTCCGGAAACGCATCGCGCGTAAATTTCTCAATCTTCTTTTCCAGTTGTGGCTGCATCAAACCTTCGGTGCGTTTGCGTAACAGTTCATCCAAAGCAATGCCGTCGATCAGGTCAATAGGGTCAAGTATATTGCCTTTCGATTTAGACATCTTCTGGCCATTCTCATCGCGCACCAGACCAGTGATATAAACCTGCTTGAAAGGAATTTCTCCAGTGAATTTCAGAGTCATCATAATCATTCTGGCCACCCAGAAAAATATGATATCAAAGCCGGTAACCAGGACATTGGTGGGGTGGAAAGTCTTCAGTGTTTCCAGATCGTCCGGCCAGCCCAGCGTTGAGAATGTCCACAAGGCAGACGAGAACCAGGTGTCCAGTACATCTTCATCCTGCGTCAGAGCAAGCCTGGCATCCAGTGAATATTTCTCCCGCACTGCGGCTTCGGTATGACCCACATAAACATTCCCTTCAGCATCGTACCAAGCGGGAATGCGATGCCCCCACCATAATTGCCGGCTGATACACCAATCCTGAATGTCGCGCATCCACGCGAAATAAGTATTCTCCCAGCTCTTCGGAACGAACTCGATATCGCCATTTTCCACTGCTTTGATGGCAGGCTCTGCCAATGACTTCACAGCCACATACCATTGATTGGTCAGGTAAGGTTCGATGACCACGCCGGTGCGATCACCGCGCGGGACTTTCAGTTTGTGATTCTCAACTTTGATCAGCAGTCCGGCTGCATCCATGTCAGCAACCAGTTTCTTGCGTGCATCAAAGCGGTCAAGACCACGAAAATCTGTCGGAGCATTGTCGTTGATGGAGGCGTCAACAGTGAAGATATTGATCATCTCCAGATCGTGACGTTTACCCACCTCATAGTCATTGAAATCGTGCGCCGGCGTAATTTTCACACAGCCCGTTCCAAATTCCGGGTCTACATAATCATCAGCAATAATTTTAATGCGACGCTCACAAAGGGGCAGGTCAACCCATTTTCCTATCAGTGACTTGAAACGTTCATCGTGCGGATTGACCGCTACAGCGGTATCGCCCAGCAAAGTTTCCGGACGTGTTGTTGCGATGCTGATGAATTTGTCACCGTTGGCAGTGGTCTCGCCGTCGGCCAGTGGGTATTTGAAGTACCAGAAGTAACCATCTTCCTCTTCGGAAATCACTTCCAGATCAGAAACGGCGGTATGCAGCTTCGGATCCCAGTTCACCAGACGGTTGCCACGATAAATCAGGCCTTCGTCATACAAACGGATGAAGACTGCTTCCACGGTAGCAGATAAACCATCGTCCATCGTAAAGCGTTCACGTGACCAGTCTATGGAGGAGCCGAGGCGACGAATCTGTTGCGTGATGATATCGCCGGATTCCTGTTTCCATTCCCAGACTTTCTCGACGAATTTATCCCGCCCCAGGGTTTTACGATCAGTACC
The DNA here is from genome assembly GCA_041751425.1 of Pseudohongiellaceae bacterium. Taxonomy (GTDB): domain Bacteria; phylum Pseudomonadota; class Gammaproteobacteria; order Pseudomonadales; family Pseudohongiellaceae; genus JAVVEG01. The sequence continues at coordinate 79,272 of JBGSXL010000010.1, forward strand.
TGCTTTTTCCAGTTGCCGCTCAACCACCATTTGCGTGGCGATACCAGCGTGATCGGTACCCACCTGCCACAGTGTTTTCTTGCCCAACATGCGGTGATAACGAATCAGCGCATCCATGATGGCATTCTGGAAACCATGACCCATGTGCAAACGGCCTGTGACATTGGGTGGCGGAATGACGATGGAGTAGGCACCGTTATCGCCCTGGGGAGTAAAGTAGCCATTCTCTTCCCAGTTCTTGTACCAATGACTTTCAATTTGCTGGGGCTGGTAAGTCTTATCCATGAGTTCGTTCAACTTCGAAGATGGTCGGTGATTGCGAGGTTGGAATTATAGGGGTTTGGAACAAAACCGCGAAAAGGTTTTGTTCCATATATCGATCCGTTTAAATTTAATCCTTTTGACGACGCAGATATTCCACCAGTAGAGAGACAGGTCTTCCTGTAGCTCCCTTTTGCGCGCCAGACTGCCAGGCGGTGCCGGCGATGTCCAAATGCGCCCATTGGTACTTTTTGGTGAAGCGCGAGAGGAAGCAGGCTGCTGTTATTGTACCGGCTTTTGGACCACCTATGTTGGCAATATCCGCGAAGTTACTGTCCAACAGGGGTTGATATTCATCGGCCAGGGGTAATTGCCAGACCTGATCCAGGGTGTGTTCACCAATTTCCAGCAATTCGTTTGCCAGCGGTTGGTGGTTGCTCAGCATAGCGCTGGTGTAGTCGCCAAAGGTGGCTACCGCAGCACCAGTCAACGTAGCAATATCAATCACCGTTTTCGGTTTGAATCGCTCTACATACGTCAATGCATCACACAGCACCAGCCGTCCTTCCGCATCGGTATTGAGGATCTCGATGGTCAGGCCAGCCATACTGGTAACGATATCTCCCGGTTTGGTGGCTGTGCTGCTGGGCATGTTTTCCGCAGCGGCGATGACACCAACAACGTTGATTGGCAGCTTCAACTCGGCAACCGCATTCATAGTGCCGAGCACGCTTGCAGCACCGCACATATCGAACTTCATCTCATCCATGTTCAAGCCGGGTTTCAGGCTGGTGCCGCCAGTATCAAAAGTAATACCCTTGCCAACCAGTACATACGGCTGACTGCCGGCTTTTTTACTGCCCTTGTATTCGATGACTATCAGGCGCGCTTCTTCCTTCGAACCGGCACTGACTGAAAGCAGAGAGCCCATGCCAAGCCTATGCATCTGCTTTTCGTTCAAAATCTGCACTTTCAGAGATTTGTGTTGCGAGCCCAGCTTGCTGGCCTGCTTGCCCAGATAATCAGGTGTACAAAAGTTGCCGGGTAGATTGCCCAACTCGCGTGCGAGATTGATGCTGTTGCCGATAGTGGCCCCGGCCTTTAACGCATCACCCATGGTCTTGCTTTTCGTTTTAGCAGGAAATGCCACGGCGACAGATTTCAAATTGGCCGCCTCGGCCTTTTTGCTCTTGGTGTGATCGTAGCGATAAAACACCGTTTCAAACTCGATGGCTGTCTGCGTTACTGCCCAAGCCGCATCGCGGTCAGTAATGTTTAATTGTGGCAGTGTGTTGATGGCGTCTTTGCAGCCGGATTTAGCCAGTGCCTGTGCAGCCGCCTTGCTGGCCTTGCGAAAGGATTTGCCATTGAACGCCTTGGCGTCACCGCAGCCAACCAACAATACGCGTCGCGCTGCAATTCCTTTGCTTTTTTGCGCTGTGGATAAATGCACCAACAAAGTATCACCAGCCTTGCCAGCAATGTCGCCAGAGTTGAAAACTGTCGCGAGCGATTTACCACTCAAGGCATCCAGTTCCGCAGCCTGAACTGTTGGCTTGCCGTTTGTCCAGACACCGACTACCAGGCAGTCAGTTGATTTTTTGAGGGCGTTGGTCGTTTGCAGTAGATATTTCATAAGGTTCTTTTGAAGCCTCTGGTCTGAATCGGTTGGGTAAATTTTTATGAGCCACAATCCTAAAGATATTCAGTGAGTTAAGGAACCTCTGAATAAGTCTATGATCGCTCTGGCCTGCAGCCGATTTCGCTGTCAAGGCGCACTTTCGCAGGCATGCGTCCGCCTGTCAAGAAAGTGCAAAGCAGTCAGTGAAATCGGTTGAAGGCCAGAGCGATCATAGACTTGTTCAGAGGTTCCTAAAGCAACAGCCATGCGAAAAGTGCAGGCAAAAGTATACTTATGCTGAGTGCATGATTAAAATTGGCCACCTGAAAGTCCCTGCCGCTGTCAATTGCGACGTGTTAAACCGACAGATGCACCTGGAGTCACTATGCCCCGCATTAAAATCAGCATGCCTGAAGAGTTCCTCTTCACCATGCAGTATCCGGTTCGCTTCAGCGATCTTGACTATGCCAAACACCTTAATAGCGTTGCGATGGTGCATATCCTGCACGAAGCGCGCCTGCAGTTTCTGGCCAGTCTGGGATTTACAGAATCCAATATTTTCGGTTTAGGCATGGTGGTGACCGATCTGGCGATCGATTACCGATCCGAGTCTTTCGCCAAAGATGTATTGCTGATTGATGTGGGTGTTAGCAAATTCAACCGCTATGGTTGTGATATCAGTTTTCAAGTGAGCAACGAAGCGCTGGAGCGCGTTGTCTGCAACGCAAAAGTCGGTGTCGTCTTTTTCGATTTTGATAAACACAAAATTGCGCCTATTCCTCCCGCGTTCAGAATCCTGCTGGGTCAGTCCGAATTGGATGAGTTGGGCTAACGCGCTGTGATAATTTTCCGTTATCTGAGCGTACAGATTTTCCAGGTGATGGGGGCGGTCACTTTAATTCTCTTGTTCGTGGCATTGACCAGCCGCTTTCTGCAATACCTCAGTGATGCTGTGGCGGGCAAGCTGGCCTCCGACATTCTGCTGCTGCTGATTCTCTATCGGCTGCCGGATTTCATGTTGGTCATACTGCCGTTTGCTTTGTTCCTTGGCATCCTGTTGGCTTACGGCCGCATGTACGCAGACAATGAGATGACAGTTCTCAGCGCTTGTGGCTTCAGCCGTCGCAAACTGCTTGCGATGACACTACTCTGCTCTTCTGTTGTCGCAGTTGCGGCAGGTCTATTCAGTTTGCAACTGGCACCGTGGGGATTGCAGAACACAGAACAGATCAAACTGAGCCAGGACGAACTGACAGAGCTGGATTTGATTGTTGCCGGCCAGTTTCAGGAATTCAATGATGGTCAGCGCACAACTTATTCGGAAACTATTCAGGTCACTGCGAATGGCAAACAACTGAATAATGCGTTTGTTGCAGTGCGGGACATGAATGCTACGGGCAGGGCGGGGTTGCGGATTATCGTCTCGGAAACTGCGCGGCCGGTGATTGACGATAGCTCGGGTCGACGTTTCATGTTGTTGGAAAATGGTTTCTTCTACGATGGCATTCCGGGGCAGGCGAACTATCAGATTACCCAGTTCGATGAGCAGGCTTTGTTGCTACCCGAACAAACCAGCATCTCACCGGTTGTGCAGGAAAAGGCATTACCTACCCGATTGCTTTGGCAGTCGGACGCTGTAGCGTCGATTGCAGAACTGCAATGGCGAATTTCGGTAATTTTATTGATTCCGGTACTCACGTTGATCGCCGTGCCCCTGAGCAAAGTTGATCCGCGGCAGGGTCGTTTCAGCAAACTGGTACCTGCTGCTCTGATTTACACGCTCTATTATATTTTGTTACAGGTGGCGATGGGGGCAGTCGAGGATGGCAGTATCCATCCCTATATTGGTGTGTGGTGGGTGCATCTATTATTCCTGGCACTGGGTGTGTATCTGATGTGGGGTGGCAAGATACGCAAAGTCTCTTTACTAGGTGCCAGCCATGCGTGAATTGGATAACTACATAGCCAAAACCGTCGTATTGTCCATGCTGGCTGTGATGGGCATGATCATCAGTATCGATTTCATTTTCTCTTTCGTCGATGAACTCGGCGAGACCAATGCCTTTTATGGCACTGCAAACGCGCTTTTGTTTGTGGTGATGACGATGCCAACCAGCATCTACGAATTGATACCATATACAGCATTGGGCGGAGCGCTCATTGGCCTGGGAATTCTCGCATCCAGCAATGAGCTGGTTGTTATTCAGGCCGCTGGTGTCAGTACCAGTCGCATTGTATGGGCAGTGATGAAACCCACTTTATTGGTGATGATATTGAGTTTGGTGTTGGGCGAGTGGGTGGCACCGCAATTAGAACAAAATGCGCAAAGTACCCGCAGTCTTATTCAAAGTGGCGGTGAGGCTATCAATACTGAACATGGGGACTGGCACAAGATTGGCAATGAGTTCGCACACGTTAATGCCATTGCTCCTGGTGGGCGCACCATGTTTGGCATCACCCGTTATGAGTTGAATGAAAACCGCAGAATTGTGCGCAGCAGTTTCGCAACGCAAGGAGAGTACCAGCAGAGCAGCGAAGGAGGGTACTGGTTGCTTAGCAATGTTCAGGAAACACAGTTCGATCTTGGCGCACTGGAAGTAGCGCAATATGACGAGTATGAATGGCGTGTGGATTTATCACCTGAGCTGCTGAGTGTGTTGCTTGTGCAACCAGATCGTCAGTCCATTTCAGGGTTGTATCGATTTGCGCGCTACTTCGATGGAGAGGGTCTGGACAGCAGTAATTACTTTCTGGCGTTCTGGAAAAAAGTTTTGCAGCCACTGGCTACCGCCAGTCTGGTGCTGCTGGCTATTTCGTTTGTCTTTGGCCCGTTACGTGAAGCAACAATGGGGTCGCGAGTTTTTGTTGCGATTGCTATCGGGTTAGGTTTTACAATCTTGCAGAGGTTGATGGGGCCCGCCAGCCTCCTTTATGGTTTGAGTCCCCTGGCGGCGGTGATGGCGCCAATTTTTCTGTGTGCTCTATTGGGTATTTATATGTTGCGCAAAGCCTGAGCAGGTAATTAATCAGCCATTGAATGATTGTATCTGCGGGAAGTGGCTCAGAAAGGTCTACTGCCCTTGGGCAATAATATCGTTTTGCTTGCTGATAATTTCTCATGAACTGCATCACGGTTCGCGTCGATATACAACCAGAAGTATCCCAGACCAAAAAGCCAGAAAGCTGGCCATGCTGCGAAAAAGCGAATCAATCCCTGTTTTAGCGGAATCGCCTGATTATCAGTCCCTACCACTTTGATGCGCCACGCAATCATTCCGAGTGTCTGTCCGGTGCGCCGCCAGAACCAGATATAAAAAGTTGCCGCGCTGCTAACCATCACAAAAAATACAAAAGCGCTGTAAAAGGGGTCAATTACCACCCGATCATCGACGAGCTGGGTAGTGCCCGTGCCGAATATCAATTGCAGGACCAATCCCAATGACATCCAGATCGCAGCAACCAGAAAAGCATCGTACAGTAGAGCCGCCATTCGTCGTAACAAACCCGCGCGTGGACAGGCAGCAATGACTGCTTTGTCTATGGCGGGTTTGTATGCAGTGTTCACAGCTCCTTGACCGCCTGTATCAATTCATTCGCCGCTTTCTGGCCATCGCCAAACAGCATGCGGGTATTGTCCGCAAGGAACAGGGAGTTCTCCACACCGGAGAAACCGGTGCCACGTCCACGCTTGATCACAATCACGTTCTCCGAATCTTCCGCGTTCAGAATTGGCATACCAAACAACGGGCTGTTGGGATCTTTCTTGGCAGCGGGGTTCACCACATCGTTGGCGCCAATGATCAAAGTGACGGTGGTGTTATGGAAATCGGCGTTGATATCCTCCATATCGTAAATCATGTCGTACGGTACACCGGCTTCAGCCAACAGCACGTTCATATGGCCTGGCATGCGTCCGGCAACCGGGTGAATGGCAAACTTCACTTTCACACCCTTTTCGGTCAACAGTTGCGTGAGTTCCCATATCTTGTGCTGTGCCTGCGCCACCGCCATGCCGTAACCCGGAATGATGATAACTTGACTGGCATAAGCCATCATGATGCCGACATCCTGTGCCTGCACCTCTTTCATGCTGCCGCCGCCTTCCACTTCCGCAGCGATTTCTGAAGTGCCGGTGCCAAAACCGCTGAAAAATACATTGGCCACGGATCTGTTCATGGCTTTTGCCATCAGGTGCGTCAGCAATGTGCCGGCAGAACCAACCACGGTTCCTGCAATGATCATCGCAGCATTGCCCAAAACATAACCTTCAAAACCCACGGCCAATCCGGTCAAGGCATTGAACAGTGAAATGATGACGGGCATGTCGGCGCCACCCACGGGCACGGTAATAAAGACACCGAGCACCAATGCGAGAACGAAGAAAACGACGATAGGGGTGAGTGACCCGGTGAAGTAAACGGCAATAGCAAAACCGACCAATACCAGTGCAAGCACCAGATTGATCAATTGTTGTTGTGGTAACAACTTGCTGGTATTGAGCCGTCCGTCCAGTTTGGCCCATGCTATTACGCTGCCGCTGAAAGCAATGGTGCCGATAATGGCGCCAAGAATTGCCAGCACTGTCACATCGGCGCCCAGATAATCAGAAACTCTTGCCACATCACCGCGCGCAACTGCATTCTGTGCCTTGAGCAGTTCCACTGCGGCAATCGCCGCTGCTGCCCCACCGCCCATGCCGTTATACATCGCAATCATCTGCGGCATGTCGGTCATGGCAACGCGTTTGCCGGTATACCAGGCGTAACCGCCACCGATACCTATCGCAACGATGATGAGAATGACATTGGTACCTGCTTGCGCGTTGCCCGTGATTTCCTCAGCAAAGAAGGTGACCAGAGTGGCGAGCACCATACCGGCGCCTGCCCAGTGAATTCCGCGGCGAGCGGTTACCGGGGAACTCATCTGTTTGAGCCCCATGATGAAAAGTACAGCGGCGAGCAGGTAACTTATTTGAATGACCAATTCCATTTACTTGCTCCCTTTGCCGGTGGATTTGAACATCTCCAGCATGCGCTCCGTCACCACATAGCCACCCACCGCGTTACCTGCTGCCAACAGAACGGCCAGAAAGCCGATAATCTGCTGCGTGGTGTTCTCAGCAATTCCCAACGCAATCATGGCGCCAACCAGCACGATGCCGTGTACAAAATTGGAACCGGACATCAGCGGGGTATGCAGTATCACAGGTACCCGACTGATAATTTCGAAGCCGGTAAAGCCGGCCAGCATGAATATATATACTGCAGCTAATCCTTCAATCATGACCCGGCTCCTTCTACTGAAGAGTTCTGAATTTTTTCACGCACATTATTATTGGTTATTTCGCCGGCGTGGGTTATCAGGCTGTCTTTGATTATCTGGTCTTCAAGGTCGATATGAATACCTTCTTCCTTAATGATGAGACTCAGAAAATTGAACAGGTTTCTGGCGTACAGTTCACTCGCGTGGTTTGGAACCGTGCCAGGTACATTTAATGGGCCAAAAATTTTCACGCGGTTATGAACCTGCAGTTCATCAGCTTTGGTCAACTCACAATTGCCACCACCTTCAGCTGCCAGATCTACTATCACCGCACCACCTTTCATCCCCTCGACCATCTCTTTGCTGATAATGCGTGGTGAAGGTCTGCCGGGAATAGCGGCCGTGCAAATGACGACATCCGATGCTGCTATATGACGCGCCAGTATCTGTTGCTGCTGTTGCTTCTCTTCTTCTGTCAATTCACGCGCATAACCACCAGTGCCTTCGGCCTTGATATCGATGTCGACGAATTTCGCACCCAGAGACTCAACCTGCTCCTTTACAGCAGCACGTACATCGTAAGCTTCCACGATTGCGCCGAGCCGTCGCGCTGTAGCAATTGCCTGCAGACCCGCAACGCCTGCACCGATGATCAGAACTTTGGAGGGACGCACGGTGCCGGCTGCTGTAGTCAGCATAGGAAAGAATTTACCGGACAAGGTGCTGGCAATCAGCACAGCCTTATAACCTGCGATGGACGCTTGCGAGGATAGTGCATCCATAGCCTGAGCACGCGAAATCCGCGGCACCATCTCCATCGAGAAAGCACTGATATTGCGTGCCTGTAAAGATTTAAAACGGTTGCTGTCGGAATAAGGGTTAAGAAAACCAAGCAGAACCGAGTTGTCCTGCAGTTGCTTGATCTGCTCCTCTGTTGCTGGATTCACAGTAACCACAATGTCAGCGCTCTGATACAGAGCTGCGTCATCTTTGGCGATGGAGGCGCCTACGGCTTCGTAATCCTGATCGCTGTAGCCAGCTTGTTCACCGGCGCTACTCTGGATTTTTACTGCTACTCCTAAAGCGGTGAGTTTTTTAACGATATCTGGCACCAAGGCTACTCGTTGCTCTCCTGCACGAGTCTCTCTGGGTACGCTGATGGTAATCGGCATGGTTCAACCCCGTTTTCCCTTTTTAATTGTGGAACGGAGTATACCCCGAGAGCATGGCGGATAAAACATGAGGCTGGGAGTTGTTTGGAAGTTCTCTGGTGCCGGTTGGCACAGGTTTTGCGAAAACTTGAGTTTAATCCGCTCATACTTATTTGCTAGAATCGGCGCCTTATTCAAGCGATCACTCAGCAGGATTGGCAATACATGACATTAAACACGACCGGCAGGCACATCAAACTGCTCGATACCACCTTGCGCGATGGCGAACAAACGCAGGGGGTGTCTTTTGCTGCCACTGAAAAGGTAAATATTGCCAAGGCATTGCTCCAGGCTTTGAAAGTCGATCGCATTGAGGTTGCCTCCGCCCGCGTGTCCGAAGGTGAGAAAAGAGCAGTAGCGGATATCAACGCCTGGGCGGCACAGGAAGGATTGTTAGACAGAGTAGAGGTGCTGGGTTTCGTGGATCACCGCATGAGCGTCAACTGGGTAGTTGAGGCCGGTGGCAAAGTGATCAATCTATTAGCGAAAGGCAGCGAGAAGCATTGTCGCGAGCAACTTGGCCGAACTCTGGCGCAGCATCTGGAGGATATTCAGCAGACCATTTTCTACGCAAAAGAGCAGGGGCTGAAAGTTAATGTCTATCTGGAAGACTGGTCAAACGGTTATCAGGACAGCCCTGCCTATGTTTATGGTCTGCTGGAAGGCATGCAGATGCTGGATATCGCCAGCTTCATGTTGCCCGACACGCTGGGTGTGATGACACCGGACGAGGTATTCACTGCCCTGACGGATATGATCAAACGGTTTCCGAAGCTGTATTTCGATTTTCATCCACACAACGATTATGGCCTGGCAACAGCCAATGTCATGGCGGCAGTAAAGGCCGGAGTCAGCACCATTCATTGCACCGTCAATTGCCTGGGCGAGCGTGCCGGCAACGCCTCACTGGCTGAGGTCGCGGTAGTACTGAAAGACAAGATGGGTATGTTGCTTTCAATCGATGAAACCCGCATCACCTTGCTCAGCCGGATGGTCGAGAATTTCTCCGGCAAGTGGGTGGCGGCGAACACCCCTATAGTAGGTGCCGATGTCTTTACGCAGACAGCAGGCATTCACGCTGATGGCGATCAGAAAGGAGGCCTGTATATTACTGCGCTACGCCCCGAGCGTTTCGCGCGCAAAAGAACTTATGCCCTGGGCAAAATGAGCGGTAAAGCTTCACTGGCGAATAATCTGGAAGAGCTGGGTTTGCAGCTGTCAGCAGAGGACCAGCGCAAAGTGCTGGCCGAGATTGTCAAACTGGGTGATTCCAAGGAGCTTGTCACTACCGAAGATCTGCCGTTCATCATTGCAGATGTGTTGGAAAACAAGGATTACAAATATATCCGTTTGCTGAACTGCTATATCACCAGTGGGTTGGATGTTGAGAGCACTGCCAGTATCCGCGTTGAGCTGGAAGGCAAGCAGTATAACGCGTCCGGCTCGGGCAATGGCGGTTTCGCGGCGTTTACCAATGCGATCAGTAAAATCCTGAAAAAGCGCAGTTTCGTGATGCCAAATCTGCTTGATTATGAGGTACATATCCCGCGCGGTGGTAACACAACGGCATTGACCGAATGTATCATCACCTGGGATATGGAAGGGCGGGATGTGAAGACGCGCGGTGTCGATTCCAACCAGGTTCTGGCAGGCGTAAAGGCGACGTTGCGGATGCTGAACTTATGTCTGCATGCTTTGCAGTGATTGTGATTTAAGTCAAACGGGAAGCTTGCGCAACTCCGCTACCACCAGATCACCGAAACCGCGGGTGTCGATCATTTTGACGCCGCTACCAGGTTTGGACAGATCGGGTGTTGAATACCCTTGCGCAAACACGCTTTGCATTGCGTGCCACACATTCTTCGCTTCCTTGTCCATGCCAAAACTCATCTCCAGCATCATCGCGACGGAGCCGATCATGGAATAGGGGTTGGCTATGTTCTTGCCGGCAATATCGGGGGCCGAACCATGGGAAGGTTCGTAATAAGCTTTCTCATCGCCCAGACACGCTGATGGCATCAGGCCCAGCGAACCAAGTATGCCACCGCCCTGGTCACTGAGAATGTCGCCGAACATATTCTCCATCACCATCACGTCGAACTGACCGGGGTTCAGACATAGATAGGTTGCCGCCGCATCCACCAGAATATTGATCACCTTCACCTGCGGGTAATCCCTCCCCACCTCGGCCATGACTTCATTCCACAACACGCTGGATTTCAGCACGTTGCTCTTATGGATATTGTGCAGCACTTTCTTGCGTTTCATGGCTGTGTCAAAAGCCACTTTAGCTATACGTTGTATCTGAATCTCATCATACTCCAGCGTTTCTTTGACATAGCGCTTACCGTCGCTGTTTACGCCGCTTTCCTTTTCACCAAAATACAATCCACCCACCAACTCACGTATGATCATGATATCGATGCCAGCGCCGATGATTTCCGCTTTCAATGGCGAGAAGTGCGCCAGGCCTTTGGGCAAAAACACAGGGCGGAAATTGGCATAAGTATTGTAGCGGCGGCGCAGGGGTAACAGAGCACCGCGCTCCGGCTGCATGTCTACTGGAATCTTCTGAGATTCTTCATGGCTCAGCCCTATAGGGCCTTTGAGAATGGCGTCAGCTTCATCGCAGATTTTCTTGGTTTGTTCAGGAAACGGGTGACCACATTCAAAATAAGCACTGGCACCGAAGGGTGCGTGAATCAACTCAAACTCGATATTGTTGCGAGCTGCGACCAGTTCTATGATCTTGACGGCTTCGACCATGATTTCCGGGCCAATACCATCACCGTCCAACAGGGCAATTTTATAATGAGTCATGAGTTTCCTGATCTTGAAAGGAGGGAGAAGCGGCGCAATTTAACACGCACAGACCTGCTAGAAAAGTACTGATACCTGCCGAATAAAGATAATCGTCAGAATCAGCACAACCAGGTATTTAAGAGAATCACCTACTTCAAACCCGAAAAACTTTTTCGGCTTTTGTTCGTTCTGTCGGTAAGGCATATCCTACTACTCTGCAGCCCTGGAAAAGTCGTTATAGTACACAGCATTACGGCACTTTGCCACAGTAGCACGCTAACTTCCGGTAACAGGTGCATGCTTTTTGTTGAGTGAAACTGTCCGGTGGCAATGAGCTCGTGTTACATTGTTGTCCACGTTTATACGTATTGATCCGGGTTCCGGATTCCCCACCAATCACTATCATGAATGGAGATAGACTGATGGCTTTGTACTTTACTGCTGTACTGCGCCTGTCCGCGCGTATGGCTGTTATAGCGATTTTTTCAATAATTTCAATGGCTCAGGCAATCGCACAGGTTCCTATAGTACAGCCAGGTGCCCCTGGCCAAAGCAGTCGCCAGATTACAGTAGAAGAAGCCTCTGCTCTGGCTGGCACCCGTTTCACTGATGCAGACGTCAAGTTTATGCAGGACATGATTGCCCACCATGCGCAGGCTGTTGAAATGACAGCGCTTATGGGTGAGCGCAGCGAGCGGGAAGAAATGGCGTTGTTGGGACAACGGATCTCCATGTCGCAGGATGATGAGATCGAATTCATGCAGGATTGGTTGCGAGAGCGCAATCAACCGATTACCAGCAGCATGGCAGACCATGTTGCACACGGCGGTTCTCACGGTTCACACGAAGATATGATGCCCGGCATGATCAGTAACGAAGAAATGGCGGCGTTGGCACAAACTACCGGCCATGCCTTTGATGTGATGTTTCTGCAATTGATGATCAAGCATCATCAGGGTGCAGTGACAATGGTGGAGGACTTATTAGAGAAAGCAGGCTCCGCGCAGGATCCTGTGCTTTTCGAGTTCACTTCCGAAGTCACCACCGAACAAACCAGTGAAATTGAACGCATGACCTTGATGCTGGCCGGCCTGTCCCCGGATCCGCGCGTCAACCTCAGCGCAGGTTACGACAATGCAGGTCAAGCCTCGCTGAATATGCAACTGCTGGCTGCATTACCCAAACCGGAAGGATTTTTCGATCCGGCCAATCCAATGGGTCTGCCAATGAGCAGACTGAATGCAGCGGGTGAAGAATCCGATGACGAGGATGCAGAGCCCCGCCCCAGTTTGCTCGACTTTGCCAATACGGATATCGCTTTTGCGGACAATGTGATGATTGCTGGTAATTATCATGGTTTCAATGCCTACGACATCAGCAATCCTACCCGGCCACAATTATTAAGCTCTGTTGTATGCCCGGGTGGCCAGGGTGATGTATCTGTTGTGGGCAATCTGCTTATTATGTCTGTTGAGCAAAACCGTGGTCGTCTGGATTGCGGACTGGAAGGTGTGGCAGAGCGGGTGAGCGACGCACGCTTCCGCGGTATTCGAATTTTCGATGTCAGCGATTTCACAATGCCAATTCAGGTGGCGGCAGTGCAAACCTGTCGCGGCTCCCATACACACAGTGTTGTGACTGATCCTGATGATGAGGGCAAAGTGCTGGTGTATATTTCCGGCACCAGTTATGTGCGACCCGATGAAGAACTTGCAGGCTGCGTGGACGAATCGCCCTATAAGGATTCTGAATCGGCGCGTTTCCGTATCGAAATAGTCGAGATTCCTCTTGCGAATCCGCAGGATAGCCGCATCGTCAGCAGGCCGCAGGTATTCGCTGATTCGGCGACTGGCGTGATTGCCGGTTTGTGGGAGGGGGGCGATCATGGCCCTTTGACACAAACGACAAGTGAAACAAATCACTGCCACGATATCACCGCGTTCCCGGACCTGGGTCTGGCCGCCGGTGCCTGCTCCGGTAATGGGATTCTGTTTGATATCTCTGACCCTTTGAACCCCAAGCGTCTGGATCAGGTAATAGACGATGGGTTCGCCTATTGGCATTCGGCAACGTTCAACAATGACGGCACGAAGGTGCTATTTACTGACGAGTGGGGCGGTGGTTCACGTGCACGTTGCCGCGCATTCGATCCACTGGAATGGGGTGCAAATGCCATCTATGACATCGTAGACGGCAAACTGGAATACCGCAGTCATTACAAGATGTCAGCGCCACAATCCGAAGAGGAAAACTGTGTAGCGCATAACGGTTCTCTGGTGCCGGTTCCCGGTCGCGATATTTTTGTGCAGTCCTGGTATCAGGGTGGCATCTCCGTGATGGATTTTACCGATTCAGCCAACCCAATCGAGATCGCGTTTTTCGACAGAGGCCCGGTTGATTCCGAGGAATTGGTCATGGGTGGTTACTGGTCTTCTTATTGGCACAAGGGTGTCGTGTTTGGCACAGAAATCGCCCGTGGTGTAGATGTGTTTGCCCTGACCCCCAGCGACTTTTTAAGTGAGAACGAGATTGCTGCTGCCCTGCTGAGTTCAGATGGCGGCGTATTCAATCCGCAGCAACAACGCAGGCTCAGCTGGCCGGCAGAGCCGGTAGTGGCATATGCTTATCTCGACCAGCTACGCCGCAGTGAATCTATTGCAGCCGAGCAGGATGCCGCACTTACCGCGGCATTAAATAATGCCGCGACATTGCTTGCTAATGGTAACGCCCGCAATGCCAACGCAGCGACACAGCTTGGAGCTCTGGCGGCAGCGTTGAGTCAAGAAGGCGCTGGACGTGGTGGTAATGAACAGAAACGCTTCATGGCGTTGGCTTCGACAGTTGAGGGCATAGCTGAACGGTTGCGATAAATTTCGACAAGAGGTCATGGTGAGTAAAGTCAGCAGTATCAATCCATACACCGGCAAGGTGTTGGAGACATATGACGCCTTCGATCTGGTTGAGCTGGATTTTGTGCTGGAAAACATTGCTGCCGCGCAACTGGGGTGGCGGCAAACCAGTCTGCAGGAAAGAGCAAATGCGCTGACTTTACTAGCCAGAGAATTGCGGAAGCAACAGGCAACACTTGCCCGGCTCGCGACGTTGGAGATGGGCAAAACCTTGGCGAGTGCCGAAGCTGAAGTAGAGAAATGCGCCTGGGTCTGCGAATACTATGCAGAGCATGGGCCCGCGATGCTGGCAAACGAATTTGTATCTGCCAACTCTACTGACAACGATGGCGTGCAACGCTTTGTTTCCTATCAACCCCTGGGTGTGGTGTTAGCCATCATGCCCTGGAATTTTCCCTACTGGCAGGTTTTTCGTTTTCTTGCACCTGCGTTGCTGGCAGGCAATGCTGTGTTGCTGAAACACGCTTCTAATGTCCCGGGCTGTGCACTGGCAATTGAGAAATTATTGAGCAGCGCCGGTCTGCCAGAACATCTGTTGCGCACTGTACTGTTATCCGGTTCTAAGTCTTCCGCGCTGATTGAACATCCTTTGGTAAAAGCCGTGACGTTTACAGGAAGCACAGACGCCGGTCGCAAAATTGCAGCCACTGCAGGCAAGGTATTGAAAAAAACGGTGCTGGAGTTGGGCGGTAGCGACCCCTACATCATACTGGAGGATGCTGATGTCACGCTTGCGGTGGAAAAATGTGTGACCAGTCGCCTATTGAATAATGGTCAGAGTTGTATTGCTGCGAAGCGCTTCATTGTGCACACCGACCTGTACGGCGAATTTATCGCGGCGATGACCACGGCAATGCAAAAACAGAAAATGGGTGATCCGCTGGACATGGATACTGACATTGGTCCGCAGGCGCGCGAGGATCTGTGCGCTGAGCTTGCCGCCCAGGTGGCTGAAAGTATTCGCCTGGGTGCAGTGCTGGTTTGTGGCGGCAGAAAACAAGATGCGTTCTATGTGCCGACAGTGCTGGGTGAAGTCAGGCCAGGAATGCCCGCATTCGATGAGGAATTATTCGGGCCGGTAGCTGCAGTTATTCGTGCGCGCAGTGAGGATGAAGCCGTTGCCTTGGCGAACCAGTCCATGTTCGGTCTAGGAGCCGCAGTCTTCACTCGCGATGTCGAGCGCGGCAAGCGCATTGCGGCAGAGCAGCTGCAGGCAGGTGCCTGCGCGGTTAACGATTTTGTTAAATCCGATCCTCGCTTGCCTTTTGGTGGTATCAAAGCATCAGGATATGGTCGCGAACTGGGCCGTGCCGGCATTCACGAGTTCACCAATATCAAGTCGGTGGTGGTTAACAAAGGATAAAAAATTCTGGTACCGGGAGCCGGACTTGAACCGGCACTCTATCACTAGAACCGCCAGATGTTATGAATCGGGAATCCGGCGCATACGCGCTGACGTTTGAGAAAAAAGTTGGTACCGGGAGCCGGACTTGAACCGGCACTCTATCACTAGAACCGGATTTTGAATCCGGCGCGTCTACCAATTTCGCCACCCCGGCAGCTTGGAAGGGTCGCCATTATAACAGCATTAATCGCGCTGGCAATGCCCCTGTATGGCTGGCAATGTCGGGCTGTTTATGCAATATTCCGTGCCACGCTTTCACCCTCCCAAGTACACAATTTCGGCTCCGGCAATGTCCGGAGTCACAGCAACAAAACTTATGAAACTCTCTGATTTTCAATACGATTTGCCCGAGGAATTGATAGCTCACTATCCCGAGCCGGAGCGTACCAGCAGTCGCCTGCTCAACCTGAATCGTCGCACCGGAGCAATGTCGCATCACCGTTTTCACGAGCTGGGCAATTTCCTGCGCCCGGACGACTTGCTGGTTTTCAACAACACCCGGGTTATCGCAGCACGATTGCTGGGACAGAAAGCCAGCGGCGGACGAATCGAAGTATTGATTGAGCGCATTCTGAGCAGTCACGAAGCGCTCGCGCAGATTCGCTCCAGCAAGTCACCTAAGCCGGGTATGCATTTGTGGTTTGCTCCGATAGACGAAAATCAGGCTGGTAATGCGGGTCAACTGCAAGCGGAAGTATTGGGCAGGCAGGGCGATTTTTTCCATTTGCGCTTTACAGCAGAAGCCGCGCTGCCAGAATGCCTTGAAAATTTCGGTCACATTCCTCTGCCTCCTTATATCAAACGTCCCGATGAGACGGCTGACCGCGAGCGTTACCAGACTGTCTATAGCGCTGTATCTGGCGCAGTGGCTGCTCCGACTGCTGGCTTGCATTTTGATAAGCAATTACTTTCCTATATATCCCAGAAAGGTGTGGCGCAAGGATTCGTCACACTGCACGTCGGTTCAGGTACTTTTCGACCGGTGCGAGTAGAAAATGTACTGGAGCATCAGATGCACAGTGAAATCGTAGTAGTTGGGGAAGAGGTTTGCGCTCAGGTGCGCGACTGCAAGGTGCGGGGCGGACGCGTGATCGCAGTGGGAACGACTTCGGTACGCAGTCTGGAGAGTGCGGCGCATCAAACCGCCACGAGGGCCGCGAATCTGCGGCCTTACACAGGTGAAACGGATATTTTCATCTACCCTGGTTATGACTTCCGCGTGGTGGATGCGATGATTACCAACTTCCACTTGTCTGAATCTACGCTGATGTTATTGGTCAGTGCATTTGCCAGCCGCGATAAGATTATGGCGGCCTATCAGGAAGCTATTACAGAGCGTTATCGCTTCTTCAGCTACGGCGATGCCATGTTGATCTTGTAGTGTTATACTTTGCGGCCTCTAATTACTACCGCTACATGTCCAAGAAATTTAATCATCAGAAAAGGGTTTAAAATCGTTATGAAAGCACCTGTACGCGTTGCTGTCACCGGAGCAGCAGGACAAATAAGCTACTCCCTGTTATTCAGAATTGCCTCAGGCGAGATGCTGGGCAAAGATCAGCCAGTCATTCTGCAATTGCTGGAAATTACCCCCGCTCTGGGTGCGTTGCAGGGCGTTGTCATGGAGCTGGATGATTGTGCATTTCCATTGGTGCATGGCATCGTGCAGACCGATAACCCGAATGAGGCATTCAAGAATGCGGATTACTGTTTATTGGTAGGCGCACGTCCGCGTGGTCCGGGAATGGAGCGCAAAGATTTGCTGGAAGCCAATGCGGCTATTTTCTCCGTGCAGGGTAAGGCCATTAATAAAAGTGCCAGCCGCAACGTCAAAGTATTGGTTGTTGGTAATCCGGCCAATACGAATGCGTTGATTGCGTACCGTAATGCACCGGATCTGCAACCTGGTCAGTTCACTGCGATGACGCGTCTGGACCATAACCGCGCGATTGCGCAACTGGCACAGAAAACCGGCAAGCACAGCACTGATGTCGATGGGGTATTCATTTGGGGCAATCATTCTGCAACGCAATATCCTGATGTGCATCACACCACTATCGCAGGAAAAAAAGCGCTGGATCTGGTCGACCAGAACTGGGTAGTACAGGAGTTCATTCCTGTCGTGCAACAACGGGGTGCAGCAATTATTAAAGCGCGTGGCCTGTCCAGCGCCGCGTCTGCCGCCAATGCAGCTATTGAACATATGCGCGACTGGGCGTTGGGCACTAAGGGCAAAATCGTCAGCATGGGTATTCATAGCGATGGCAGCTACGGCATCACCAAAGGTTTGATCTATTCCTTCCCGGTCACTTGTGAAAATGGTAAGTATTCCATCGTGCAAGGGTTGGCGATAAATGATTTCAGTCAGCAGTTAATGAAGAAAACCGAGCAGGAATTGAGCGAGGAGCGTGACGCGGTAGCTGCACTGCTGCCGTAATTCTCTCGGGGTTCGTTTGCGACCCTTAAAAACGGGACTGACTGCCGCTACAAAGGTGCAAGAAACATGGGAGTTGAGAAGCTGTCTTTGAGCCGCAGCGGTCAGTTCTGGATATTTCAGTTGTTGGGCTGGTCCGCCTGGGTCATGTTTCTGTTTGTTCGCGACCTGACCTTTGTACCCGCCGAGTACATGCTGGAACGCCTTAGTGTTTTCGTTATCGATGCAGGTATAGGTGTATTACTGACTACCGCATTGCGTTATCTCTATCGTTATGTCTGGGACATGGCTGCCTATATTCGCCTGGCTGCCGTTGTTCTAGGATCCCTGCTTGCTTCCTACATCTGGCGCCCCATAAAGAATCTCATTACGGGTACCGATTTCGGTGCTGCAGTTGACTTGAACGCTTATGGTCTGGCAACTTTTGCAACCGTACTACCGTTTACGTTTGGGCTGTTGGTGGCGTGGAGTGTGTTGTACTTCTTCATCAAGTACTATCAATTGTTCCAACGGGAGAAAGAAAAGAGTCTGCGCTCCGAAGCGCTGGCGCACGAGGCACAATTGCGTATGTTGCGTTATCAACTGAATCCGCATTTCCTGTTTAATACGCTGAATGCTATCTCGACGTTGGTGCTGCAGGAATCAACACAACCAGCCAATAACATGCTGACCAAGTTGAGCAAGTTTCTACGTTATTCTCTGGAGCACGATCCGTTGGATCAGGTAGACCTGGCCCACGAAATTGCAACTGTGCGGTTATATCTGGACATAGAGAAAGTCAGATTTGAAGAGCGCATGAAAATCGATTTAAATATCAGCCCAAAAGCGCAAACAGCCCTGGTACCAAGTATGTTGTTGCAACCCCTGATAGAGAACTCTATCAAGCATGCTATCGCGCTGAGTGAATCTGGCGGCTTGATTGAGATTAATGCGAAAGTAGAAAAAGGATTATTGATTATTGAAGTGGGTGATGATGGACCTGGCCCACCCGGAGAGAATGAGGTAGTGGAGAAGCACTACCCACCATCCACTGGTGTTGGTTTGAAAAATATCAGAAACAGACTGCAGGAAATCTACGGCAACACACACACGCTGAACATTTCTAAACGCGAGCCTAACGGCTGCAAAGTAACGGTTACTATCCCTTATGAAAAACACTGACTATTCCCGCAAAATTCGTGCAATTGTAGTAGACGATGAAGCGCTGGCCCGCAGAGGGTTGGTGATGCGTCTGGAGCAATTGGAGCAAGTGGAAATATTGCAAACCTGCAGTAGTGGTAAGGAAGCACTGCATGCGATTACGGAGTTGGAACCCGATCTGATATTTCTGGATATACAGATGCCGGGTATGACTGGATTTGAAGTGATCGAAAACCTGCAGCAAGACAATATGCCGATGGTAATTTTCGTGACGGCCTACGATGCGTTTGCAATTGATGCATTTAATGTGCATGCCATTGATTATCTGTTGAAGCCGATAGAGCAGGAACGCTTACAGCAGGCGATAGAAAAAGTAGCGGAGCGACTTGGTCAAGAACATATGGCAGTGGCCAAGCAGCGCCTGCTGGATATAGTGATTGGTTTGACTGGCAAATCCGAAGCAGCCATTGAGCAGATGTTGGATACTAAAGGCGAACAGATTGCCTTCGCTGACAAAATGGCCATCAAGGACGGTTCATCGACTACATTTGTGCCCGTTAGAAATATAGATTGGATAGATGCCGCAGGTGATTATATGTGTGTGCATGTCAACGGTGCTACGCACATCATGCGCACCACAATGAAGGAGTTGGAGTCACAACTTGACCCTACCGTATTTCAGCGCGTGCATCGCTCCACTATCGTTAATCTGGAGCGCGTTGAGAAAGTGTCTTCGCATATCAATGGAGAGTTCCACCTGACCCTGACCTGCGGCTCTTCGTTGAAAATGAGTCGCTCCTACAAAGACAAGATCAAGCATTTGACGACTAATAATTCACCAATAAGCAATTAATTCGCCTGCCGCGAAATAGAATTGGTGTCGCTGTCCGCCTGCGAATCACGGCAGATGATGCAACGGCAATTGCGTAGTATCGATAACCTTGCGCAGAATGAAACTGGAGTGCACGTCGCGCACGCCTTCAATACGGGTAATAGTGTTCAGCAGGAACTGATGGTAGTAATCCATGTCGGGCACCACAACCTTCAACATGTAGTCCGCTGACTGACCTGTAATCAACAGGCACTCCACCACTTCCGGGTGCTTACCCACTTCACTTTCAAAGCGTTCGAACCTGTCCGGAGTATGGCGATCCATGCTGATCTGTACCAGCGCACTGAGCTTTAACCCCAGATTGGACGGGTTAAGCAGAATGACATGTTCCCCAATGATGCCTTCATCTTCCAGACGTTTTACCCGACGTGCGCAAGGCGTGGCGGAAAGACCAATACGCTCGGCCAATTCGGCATTACTGATACGGCCGTCATTCTGCAACTCACGCAGAATGCGTTTGTCTAATTTATCCAGTTGCATACAAGCCTCAAGTTACATGAAATGATTGATTAAACCGCTGCGGTAGGCATTTTAACTAATATCTGATCAAAAAGAAGCTGTTAGCGCTAAAAAAATGGCTTTTCTAAGCTATTTAGGCATAGAAAAACTACCATGGTTTCTCTATTCTCCTCGCCATACGGTCAAGTCCAGTACCACACGGTCAGGTACGAACAGGCCTACTCAATTCGTCCGGAGAAAGAAACATGTTTGATCACAGCAAGTACAAGCCATTTCAACCCATTACGATGCCCGACCGCACGTGGCCGGATAAAGTCATCACGCACGCGCCCCGCTGGTGCAGTGTTGATTTGCGCGATGGTAATCAGGCGTTGATAGAACCGATGTCTGTCACACAGAAGAAACTGATGTTCGACCTGCTGGTGGAAGTGGGATTCAAAGAAATAGAAATAGGTTTCCCTGCAGCGTCGCAGCCGGATTTCGATTTTGTACGTAGTCTGATTGAAGAGAATAGAATTCCGGACGATGTGACCGTGCAGGTACTGACTCAGGCGCGCCGGGAACTTATCCAACGCACCTTCGAATCACTGCGCGGCGTGAAGAAAGCCATTCTGCACGTTTACAACTCCACGTCAGTAGTACAGCGCGAGAAAGTGTTCAAGACCGACAAGGCAGGCATTATCAGCATTGCCGTGGAAGGTGCCAAAGAGGTTCAGCGTTGTGCCGCACTGGCACCGGAGACAGAATGGACTTTCCAGTATTCACCGGAAAGCTTTACCGGCACCGAAGTGGAGTTTGCCGTGCAAGTGTGTGATGCGGTAACTGCAGTCTGGCAGCCTACTCCGCAGAAACCCGTTATTTACAACCTGCCATCTACCGTGGAGATGGCAACACCCAACGTGTATGCGGACCAGATTGAATGGTTCTGCCGCAATATTAAAAACCGCGACTCCATCGTAGTCAGCCTGCACACGCATAATGACAGGGGCTGCGCCGTGGCCGCGGCCGAGCTGGCCGTCATGGCTGGCGCCCAGCGCGTGGAGGGAACATTGCTGGGCAATGGTGAGCGCACCGGTAACATGGACATCGTGGTCATGGCGATGAATATGTACAGCCAGGGCATAGACCCACAATTGGATCTGCGGGACATGGACAAGATAGTTTCTGTGGTGAAAACCTGCACCCAGATAGATGTGCATCCGCGCCAGCCGTATTCGGGTGAACTGGTTTTCACTGCCTTTTCTGGCAGCCATCAGGATGCCATCAAAAAATGTCTGGATATGTATAAAGAAGGCACAACCTGGGAGATCGCGTATTTGCCTATAGACCCGCGGGATCTGGGCCGCACTTATCAGGATGTGATCCGCGTCAATAGCCAGTCTGGTAAAGGCGGCGTGGCCTATGTGCTGGCCAGCAAGTTCGGTTTTCAATTGCCGCGCTGGTTGCAGATTGAGTTTAGTCGCACCGTGCAGAAACAGGCTGAGGATACCGGACAGGAGATTTCTCCGGATGAAATCTGGGGATTGTTCAAGATGCATTATCTGGATTCAGCGCAACCGGTGCGCCTGGAAAGTTTCAGCATAGAGAAAGCGGCGGAGCGCGAGACTTTTTCAGCAACGGTGGAGTGTTTTGATGAAACCTTGAATATACACGGTGAAGGCGATGGTGTGATGGATGCTTTCGTGGAAGCCATCAAGACCTCCACCGGTATTGAGTTTGAAATCATGGAGTACGGTGAACACGCGTTGGGGCAGGGCGCTGATGCCGAAGCAGTCACCTATATCCAGTTGAAGAACAAGACCGAGCGCTACACTGGCGTTGCCATCAGCCGCGACATTGTCAGTTCCTCGCTCAACGCGCTGCTGCGTGCCGCCAGCCAGATGTTGCGCGAAGCCCAGGAACGGCGTGCAGCTTGAAATAATCAACGACCAGAGTGAACCGGTAGCTCATGAGGCGAACACGGTTGCAGGGCCGTGGGGGGG
>JBGSXL010000011.1:0-339622 GCA_041751425.1 Pseudohongiellaceae bacterium
TGACCCAAAACTGGGTCCGTGAATACAATGAAGAACGGCCACATGACTCCCTGGAAGATCTGACGCCCTGGGAATATCTGGCTAAACATGAACCTCAGGAAACTCTATTTATGCATGTCACTAATTAGGGGAGGTTTACACAAGCCTTTGGCGCGAAACCGAAGTATGGTTTTTGGAGGAAGGGATTGATGTTCTATGCCAAGGCACCGGGACATGCTTTCAAGCGTGACCAATACGTCATCATCCTTCTCAGCCCGTTAGTAGGCCTAAGTGTCTTAGCGGTTTGTGGGATTCTGATTCAGCCAGGCACCTCAATTGTATGGCTATTGGCGATTTGGGCAATAATTAACGCTAGCGCGGCCAGTGGTGATTTGTGGATAACAGCGATAGTACTTCGCTATCCCTCGAATGTTAAAGTTGTTGATGAACGTGATGGAATGCGAATTCTTCTACCACAAAGTGACACATCGAGGCTTTTCATAGGAGATTGAAACATGACTTCAGAGTCTGACAAAAGACCTAAAACAAGAAAGCATTATCCCGGGACCTGGCTTGCTGTTGGCGCTGGTGTAGGTGTGGCGCTCGGTGCAGCGCTCGATCAACTTGCACTCGGCCTCGCGCTCGGTACGGCGTTTGGAGCAGCGATAGATGTTTTCTTGCATATGAGATACAAGAATCGGCAATAAGCACCTATCGGCCATAGCTATCACCATTCGCGCCGGCAGTGACTCCCTCTCATCGAGGCCGTTCGCCCGGTGAGTACGCGGTAGCAGATTGACTCGCTCTGTATCAACGGCGTTAGACGGCCATCCAAGCTCCAACCATCGGTGTAAAATCAGCCTTGCAAAACGTATCCCATGAGATACAATGCCCGCATGAAAAGGATTCTAACCACCACTCAGTTCACTAAGACAGGCAATGACAACTAAACTACATGATTATGATGTGGCGATGCATCTTCGTACGCCCGAAGAGATGGCCGCATATCTGGAAGCAGCTATCGAGGAAAGCGATGGTGATGCCGCTTTTATCGCAATGGCGCTTGGAGATATTGCTCGGGCAAAAGGGATGGCTGAACTGGCACGGGAAACAGGGTTAGGACGAGAGAGTCTGTATAAAGCATTGTCGGCGGGAGGTAATCCTCAGTTGAGCACCGTGCTGAAAGTTGCTAAGGCTTTAGGTTTGCAACTTCATGTCAAACCAGCAGCGTAATTGGAATTCTAAGTGCAAAATAGGTTCCAAGTGTCAGCTGTAGTGAGGTTAAAAAATGAATCATAGTGAATTAAAAGAAAAAGCACTTTCTGATCCAAACGTGAAAGCGGCTTACGACGAAATGGCTCCAGAATTTTTGCTTCCACGACAGATACTCAAAGCAAAACAAACAGCTGGACTTAGTAAATTAAAACACTCTTTGCCACCCTTTCTTGACGGAGTCGTATCTCCCGAAACATATGAGCGTTGGCTAAAACGCAAGGCAGCAGCCCACGTCAGGAGAGATAGGCGACGTGGCCACACTTGCAGCGGTGCTGAATATCGTGAAGCTATTCATGCAGCCGTGGTGATCTCAGATGGTAAGGACTCCTACACAGGCGAGAGCCTTGACTGGCACCTGATCAGCACATATAGGAATGAGGACTCGAAAAGCGGACGTCACGCTTATAAAGCTGGATTTGCTCTTTTGCCCACAGTGGATCACGTAGCCGCAGATGCGACCGAAGCGAGTTTCAAAATATGTTCGTGGCGCACCAATGATGCGAAGAACGATATGTCTATCGATGCTTTCCAGGAGTTGTGCATCAAGGTACTAAAACATGCTAACTTCCAAGTCCTATCATCAGGCAACTAAAATGTCTTTTAGCGATACCTGTTTGATGAAACTCATAACCACACTTGTTGAAAAATAAAAGCGGAGTTTCAGAGTGGCTCGACGCAATGACGATGGCATACTAGATCTACTCGCATTGCTGCCTTGGTGGGTCAGTGTAGTTCTATCTTTGACAACCTTCCTTGCTTTGACATATCTCATACCAACCATTGCTTTCGAGAATCCCGTGATCAGAGGATTTGCTAAAGTTGCGCCTCAACTTGCTTATATTTTTGCTCTTATACTTCTTTTTCCTGCGCCAGTATCTTTTTTGAATCGAAGGAAAAAGAGAAAGCGACTGGATGCCCAGAAAAATATCGAAACAATTAGATCACTGACATGGCGCGAGTTCGAGGAATTGGTTGCCGAAGCTTACCGAAGAAAAGGTTTCTCCGTAGTAGAGAACACACGCGCTGGTGCAGACGGCGGCGTTGATATCAGGCTAAGAAGAGGTAGCGAGACGCACCTCGTCCAATGCAAGCAATGGCGTTCGCAAAAAGTTGGAGTTGCGATTGTACGCGAAATGTTCGGAATCCTGAACGCAGAAGGCGCGGCCTCAGTAGCGATCATATCTTCAGGTATGTTTACTCAAGAGGCGCATAATTTTGCAACCGATAAACCAATCGACCTGATAGATGGCCATCTTTTGTTCGAAATGGTTTCTTCCGTGCAAAATTCTTATCGCCCGCTTGCTCAAGAGACGGCAACTGAGTCGCAACCTGTTCGCAGCACACAATCGAAAGTTTGTCCGTCATGCGGGTCTGAACTGGTGGTAAGAGTTGCGAAAAAAGGAAGTAATACTGGAGGTCGCTTTTATGGGTGTTCTGCATTTCCAAGGTGTCGGTATACGGAATCAGAATAGCTTCCGGTGATCGAGTATTGGTATTTGCCTCTGAAAACCACATAGCTGCGGAGCAACATGAGTGGCCCTACTATCCGATTGCTATGGAGGCTCCCCGAATTACGGAATAGGGCACAACCAATCATGAAGATACGTGTGTTTTCGGAATCTGAAAACCCAATTGAGCCCACATGTAACAAGCGACTGTGATCCCAAATCAATCCCTATCCACCTGCCCTTGCTGAAGCCACTGCCACGATTGCCCGGACACTATCACCACCGATTTTGACTTTATTTACACCCACCTGTTAATACTATCCCTCCTCCATCGTCTGACTTGATATGGGAGACCTCGCTATCACATTATTCGATTCGCCTGAAGCCGGTGCCAAACGGGCGCAACATGACATTGATGCGCTTTTTAATGCACATCATCGGCAAATATTTCGCGCCGCCTACCGGGTAACCGGCAGCCTGCAGGACGCGGAAGACATTCTGCAGCTGGTATTCCTGAAACTGCTTGCGGATCGCGAAACGTCAGCTTTCGGCGACGATCCCGCCGCCTGGCTTTGCCGGATAGCCATCAATGCCAGCCTCGATCTGCTTCGCGCCAGAGTTCGCAACCGGCACGAAAGCCTGATCGAAGACGAGCATATAGCCACCCACGGACATGCCGAGACCACAGCGCGCCAGGCAGAACTGCGGCAAGGGCTGCGCAAAGCAATGCTTACGCTTGACGGTATGACGGCCGAGGTCTTCGCCCTGCGCTATTTGGAAGACTTCAGCAACGCCGACATCGCTAAGATACTGAATACCTCATCCAATAGTGTTGGCGTGACCCTGCACAGGGCACGCACGCGCTTACAGGAAAACCTTATTGAGTTCGAAGGAGACAGCCAATGAAAGCTTACGACGAAAAGACTGAACTGCTTGATGCTGCCATTGAAGCCGTGCGGAACGACATACCTGCCGCAGCAGACGAGTCCGCTGCCGTGGCACGCGTACGGGCGCAGATCGACGCACGCTCCTCAGCCGCCGCACGGCCCGAACTCAACAGGTTGCAGAGGGACGACAAAGCCGCTAACTGGAACTCTATCGAAGACTACATCGCCGCCATCCCGGCCTATCTGTCCGGCCAATTATCGCCAGCGCAGGCGACGCTGTTTGAGGAAGAGACGCGACAGTCCCTTCCTTTGCGTCGCGCGTTGAACGAGGCACGGGGTCGCGAGCAGACACATTCCTCAATTGCTGCAAGATCAGGTTACGCCGTGAGGATGCGTTGGCTGGCAGCTGTTGCCACTGTTGCTGCCATAGCAGTAGCCGTGGTGCTGGTGCTCCCCCAGCTTCCTTCGCGCGATCAATCCCAACTCGCGCAGATAAATACGGTCCAGGGCGAGCTCTATCAAATCGTCAACGGCGGGTTGGAAAGGCTTACACCTGGCACCTGGATAGACGGTCGCCAGCGGATCCGCTCCGGCCAGAACAGCATGGCCATGATCGTTCTGGATGATGGTTCGCGTATCGAATTGGATGAACGCTCCGAGCTGAGCATGACAAGGCGCGGTGTGGGCAATCGCATTGATGTCTCGCGCGGACGCATCTTCGTTGAGGCTTCGCCTCAAGGGTCGGGAACGCTGGATGTATTTACCGATGAATTCGAGGTGTCAGTGACCGGTACTATCTTCGAGGTAGCGCATGGCGCCAAGGGATCGCGCGTGGCGGTCATCGAGGGCTCGGTTAATGTATCGCTACGAGGCAATACCACCAGCCTGGCGCCGGGAGATGTAATGGGGTCCCGCGCCGATTATCTGGCACGCAATATTGCCGAGGAAATCTCCTGGAGCGAAAACGCCGATCAATACATCGCCATGCTGCAAGAGGTTGCTGCGCTGCAACAGGATCTGGCGGCAGTTATGGCTGTACCGCCCCGCTACTCCACACGCTTGCTCGACCTGGC
This sequence comes from Pseudohongiellaceae bacterium, assembly GCA_041751425.1. Taxonomy (GTDB): domain Bacteria; phylum Pseudomonadota; class Gammaproteobacteria; order Pseudomonadales; family Pseudohongiellaceae; genus JAVVEG01. Next base: position 4,663 of record JBGSXL010000011.1, read on the forward strand.
GCCAGCGAGCACCGCTGTCTACGTTGCCGTGCCGAACGCGCCTGAAAAAGCGGCCGAGATTTACGAGGTCATTCGTGCGCGCATGCAGTCAAGCCAGGTGCTCGGCGATGCGTGGAATGAATTCGAGCAGCAGGCCGAGTCCCGGTATCTGGACGAAATGATGATCTGGATGCGCGAGATCGGCTACGCGCTGGGTGAAGAGACTGTCTTCGCCATGACCATGGTGGGCACGGGTGATGCGGCGACTGCGTTACCTGTGGTGCTTTCGGAAGTGGACGCCGACAGTTTCGCCGCTTCGTTTAACGACCAGATTGAGCGAGTTCGCTACGCACTCGTCGCAGAGGGGCAAAATGAGGAACTTCCTATCAACCTGATCTATCACCCGGCAGAGGCGATAGATGAACAGTTATCGATTCTGCTGTACCAGGACCTGCTAGTGGCAACGACCGATGCAGCGCTGATGGCACAGATGTATGAAAACATACAGTTCGGCAGCAGCACTTTCACGGAATCTGCATTGCACGAGATGTTGCAGGCCAGCTATGAACAGGGCACGGAGATTCTGGGGGCCGTGCACATACCAAGCCTGGTTACAGCATCAGGAGAGAGTCAGGAGGCCCTTGAGGCAGCCGGTCTGCACAACGCCGATGTCCTGGTCGCCCAGTACCAGCGCAGTGGCAATGGTTCGGTGCTGACTGCCGACCTGCGCTTCTCCAGTCCACGCAAAGGTGCCATGTCATTGCTGGCAACCCCGGGCCCGATGGGATCTCTGGAATTCTTCTCTACAGAAACGACGGTAGTTGCCGCACTGCTGACTCGCGACGCAGGCGACATTCTCGATGAATTTGACACGCTCTTTGCAACGGCTGAGTCCAACAGCGAAGTTGAGCTGCAACTGTTATTCAGCCTGATGGCAACTCTGGGAGGAGAAGTCGCCATTGGACTTGATGGGCCGGTGTTGCCCACTCCGGCGTGGAAAGCGGTTATCGAAGCGTATGACGCCGCGGGTTTGCAGGCAAGCATTGAGGCAGCCGTGAATCGCTTCAATGAAGTTTCAGCATCTGAAGGCGTGTTGGTAGCGCTCTCTCCTTCCAATGTCGGTGCGTACAACGGGTATCAGGTCAGTCTGACTGTGGATGCCACTGCAACGAATCAGGCACTCAATATGGATTCCACCACGTTCCAATACGCCTATGTGGATGGTTATCTGGTTGCCGCGCCCAACGCAGCGCTGGTAGGCAGAGCGATCGGCTTTTATCAGAGCGGTTCATCGCTGCCGACCAGTGCGGAATATCGCGAGCTTATGCTGCGTGATGGCTATCTGGATTTCTCCGCAGTCTACTTTAGCCGACTCGGCGAATTGTTGAGCAGTGTCGTGCAGCGACTGCCAACCACCGTCACTCCCGAGCAGCAGGCGGCCATTGCCTCACTGAACATTGAAGTTGGCCCCTCAATGACCAGTGTGCTGGCATTGCCGGACAGAATGCGTATCGCCCGCACAGGCAGCAGCGATCTGACCTTGCAACTGTTCTCAAATCTCGCTTTACTACAGCCCCTGCTGGAACAGCTACAGGAGCCCGCCGCGGCTGTAAATTAGAGTGTTAACTGCTACCAAAAGCGTGCCGGTCATTGAACTGGATAAGCTGTGTGTCAATTTTGACCGGCCCGTCCTGAACGGACTCACAACACAGATGCACGGCCGCTGCATCGGCCTGCTTGGTCCCAATGGCGCTGGAAAAACAACATTGCTCAATACCCTGTTGGGTTTTTACAAACCCTCATCGGGCACAGCGGCAATCCTGGGGCATGACCTCGGCAGTGGCAACCGTGCGGTGCGCTCCCTTATCGGATATATGCCAGAGCGCGATGCTTTCATCGCCGGCATGACCGGCATTCGCTTCGTGCGCTTGATGGGCGAGCTGTCCGGCCTGAGTTCCCGCGCTGCATTGGAACGGGCTCATGAGGTGTTCTTTTACGTGGGACTGGGCGAGGCCCGCTACCGTAACGTCGAAACCTATTCTCTGGGCATGAAACAACTGGCCAAGCTCGCCCAGGCCATCGCCCACGGACCAAAGTTGTTGTTTCTTGATGAACCTACCAATGGACTGGATCCCCCCGCCCGTGCGCGCATGCTGCAGTTGATTCGCGAAATTCGCGATTCGGGTGATACGCATATCGTGATTGCTTCGCATCTGTTGCAGGACATCGAATCCTGCTGCGATGAGGTGCTGGTACTCAAAGAGGGGCGCATCGCCAAATACTGCAACCTGGAACAGGAGCGGCAAAGCAATCGTCTGTTTCTGCTGCTGCAGATCCGCGGCAACGAGACTGCTTTCGTGGACGGACTGCGCGCTCTGGGTTGCGAAGTGGCCCTACCCAACCGCCGTCGCATCAAGGTGATCATTCCTGAGCAGCTACAAGTGCGCGATCTTTACGTGCTGGCGGACGAGCTTGGCGTGCAGATCCGCAATATGGATTACAAACGGGACTCGCTGGAAGACATTTTCCTGCGGGCAATGGACGACTGAGACCCCATGACGATTTTCCAGAAAGCATACCAAGGTTATGACGGTGCTATCTCGGCACCCTTGCAACGGACGCTGGTGATTTTCCGCTACGGTCTGGCCGACGTCTTTCGCTCGCGTCTGTTTGTGGTGTTTTTCGCCCTCTGCTTTTTACCGTCTGTTGGCATGATGTGTCTTCTGTATCTCTTGCACAACCTGGAACTGCTGCTGCAACTGGACGTGGATCTGAATGAGCTCGTCACCATTAATAGCGAATTCTTCTATTACTTTATGCAGGTGCCCCATATTGTCATGCTCTTCGCACTCGTCGTAGCGATAGGGCCGACGATGATCTCGCCGGACCTGCGCAATAATGCGATGCCGCTTTATCTGTCGCGCTCACTCAGCAAATTTCATTACATCGCTGGCAAGGGCATGGTGTTGCTGGTGCTCGGCTCTGTTGTCACGTGGGTGCCAGGTCTCATGCTCATACTGCTGCAAGGCTATCTTGGCGAGAGTGGTTGGCTCGGCAGCCACGCACATCTGCTGCTTGCTGCGCCGGTTTCTTCGCTGATCTGGCTTGTCAGTCTGACCTTGATTGCATTCGCCGTGTCGGCATTTGTCAAGTTGAAGGCAGTGGCGCGCATGGTTTTCTTCGGCGTGTTCTTCATCGGTTCTGCACTGGGGGGTGTGATCAACGAGATTTTTGGCGGCTGGGCTGGCCACATGGTAGATCTGATTATCGCTCTGGAAATTCTGGTGGCAGAGTTTTATGGAATTACCAGTCCTGAGCACAATCCGGAGAATATTCCACTGTGGGGCGCAGCAGTTGTCTTTCTGGTGGTGACGCTTGTGGCCACCGTTGTATTGACTCGTCGCATTCGCGCATTTCAGGTGGTGTCATGAATCCGCTGACGCATCTGGAGCAGGCAGAACACAAAATCGTGCTCAAGGAGATTTCCAAATTCTACGGCGATATCCTGGGTATCAACCGCGTGAGCTTGACGTTTGAGCCGGGTATCACGGGACTGGTGGGGCCTAATGGGGCAGGCAAGTCAACGCTGATGAACCTGATTGCTGGGCTGGTGCATCCGACCGCCGGCACGCTGAACGTCTGCAACACAACGCCAGCGACTCCGGAACAGTTCTATCGACAGATTAGTTATTGCACGCAATACGACTCGTTTCCAGCCGGCATCACAGGCTACGACTTTATCCGCAATACCCTGCTCGTACATGGCTATGGCAAACAAGATGCCGCTGCGCTGACCGAGATGATGCTGGGTAAGGTAAGCCTGACGGATGCCGCTCGACGTCCGGTGGAGGGGTACAGCAAGGGCATGCGCCAGCGCATAAAGCTGGCCCAGGCCATTGCGCACCAACCCAGCGTGCTGATTCTTGATGAACCACTGAATGGTTTGGACCCGATGGCGCGGGCTCAGGTGATCGATCTGTTTCGCGAATACGCGGCGGCCGGCAGGATAGTGATTATCTCGAGCCAGATACTGCATGAAGTGGATCTGATCTCGGACCGCGTGGTGTTGCTTAACAGCGGCTATCTGGTGGCCGCCGGTGATCTGACGAATATTCAGAGTGAAACGGGAGAACCGATGAAGATATTCATCCGCAGCAGCGACGCCACCGCCATCGCCGCGCGCGTGTTTGATCTTCAGGACGTGGTGGAGGCTCAGTTGCATTACGACGGTGCTGGACTATTCTTGCGCACACGCAATGCCGATGCGTTCTTTCTTGCGTTCAACCGTCAGGTTATTGAGGAAGGCTGGCAGATTGAATCCATGGGGCCAGCCGACGAGACCGTTGAGGCGATTTATCAGCACTTGATCGTAGAGCAGCAGGTGGCTACATGAATACCGGTGATAATAGTGTGACACCAGTAACCTTGCCAGTATTGAATAGTGGAGCATCGCTTTGGCTGCGGCAGGGTTTCGCAATTTTCCGTATTGAGGCAGGCAGAATTCTGTTCTCGCGACGGGCGCTGCCTGTCTGTCTGCTGGCGCTGTTGCCAATTCTGGTCTTTGCGAGCGCTATATATGGATCGATTCTGAACGGAGATTCTGTCCTTGGGACCATTGAGAATTCCAGGCAGGTCTTTGGCTTGATTTTTTCCTCGTTGATTCTGGGCGCCGTAATTTTTCTGGGTAGCGCCGGCATCTTCACCAGGCTGTTCCGGGGCGAAATCCTCGAGCGCAGTATCCACTACTATTTGTTGACGCCAGTGCGTCGCGAAGTTTTGATCGCGGGAAAATTCCTGGCAGGCCTGGTCTGTGCTTTCCTGCTGTTCGGGTTGAGTACCGTATTCTCCTTCCTGTTGATGTATCTCACCCACGGCACGGGACCGCTTATTACTGATTTGAATAATGGCATTGTGCTGCAACAATTGGGTCAGTATCTGGGCATCACGCTGTTGGCCTGCATGGGCTATGGTTCCATTTTCATGGCAACCGGGTTGCTGTTCCGTAATCCTCTGATACCACTTGTGGTAATTGCGGGGTGGGAGTTTATTCACTTCGTGCTGCCACCAGCGTTGAAGATTTTCAGTGTTATTTATTATTTGAAGGGGCTGTTGCCTATCCCGATGGATGAGGGCAGTTTGGCGATTATCGTTGCGCCGCCACCGTTGTGGGTGTCTATTGTAGGGATGGTTGTGTTGAGTGCGGTGGCGTTGACGGGGGCGGTGGTGGTTTTGAGGAGGATGGAGCTGAGGTATACGGAGGAGTGAGTTTTCGATCACTCCTACCAGGACGCAGGCCAGATCCTTCGCGACGGCACACAAGCGTAGCAAGGCGTAAAGGAGTCCAGAATGCAGTCACTTGAGCTCAAGGTGCCACCACTTGTAGTAGTCGCCGTCGCCGCTTTCGCCATGGTGGGCTTAACCTGGTTAATTCCATCGGCAACATTTGTACTGCCTGGCAGTCGAATTGCCTCGCTCGCATTGGCGCTATTGGGTATAGCTGTTGTGCTGGCTGGCGTTTTTGCCTTTCGGGCCTCCAAAACAACTGTCGATCCGCGAACTCCCGATGCAGCATCCACGGTTGTGGTTGGCGGTATCTACCGACTTTCTCGAAACCCGATGTACTTGGGATTCCTTATCGTGTTGACTGGTTTGGCTGTCTACTTGTCCAATGCAACGGCGGCGATGCTGTTGCCTGCTTTTGTTGCTTATATCAATACGTTTCAGATCAAACCGGAAGAAAGAATCCTGCTTTCCAAGTTCGGACTGCACTTTGCGGAATATACGGAGTCGGTAAGGCGGTGGGTTTGATGCATAATCAACAATTCCATGCGACCAGCTGCGCTGGCGCGTGAACACGGGCGTTATGCATTAAGGAGAGTAAAGTGATGTTAAGTGGCGAATGCTTTTGCGGAGAAATTAAATACCAGATCGAAGGGCCTCTCCGTGACGCGCGATCCTGCCATTGTTCCCGCTGCCGGAAAGCATTTAGCTCTCAGGCTTCTGCGTATGCTTTAGTTGAACCTGGTCACTTCAATTGGGTATCCGGGAAACACTTGCTAACTTCATATATTAGCGGGCATGGTTTCGGATTGCAGTTTTGTAGCAGGTGCGGATCGACTCTTTGTGGTATTTACAATGATGAAGTGCATGGAGTTACCTTAGGTTGCTTGAATGAAGATCCAGAGATTGAAATAGGAAGGCATATTTACGTAGGTTCTAAAGCAAGTTGGGAAATCATTCCTGGAGGTGTACCGCAGTATGAAGAAAGAGAGCCGTAAAATGCATACCAGGGCCAAGCAAAGCGACAGCTTTTTCATTACGGCTTCGCCTTCACTACAAACCGCGCGTTTTAGCAGCGCCATGTGTATCAAATAATCGAGCTCGCATTTATCAATGAGAAAAATGTATGGGTAATCCGGCCAAATTCTGGGACAGAATTGCTGTTCGTTATTCGAAATCGCCTATTAAGAATGTAGCCGCCTTCGAACACAAATTGAAAATTACCCGTAGCTATTTCGATACAAACATGAACGTACTTGAATTTGGTTGTGGCACCGGTTCAATTGCCATAGCTCACGCGCCATATGTGAAGCGGATACTTGCAATCGACATTTCAGCAAAGATGTTAGAGATAGCTCGGAAAAAGGCTGGAGCAGCAAACATTTCCAATGTTGAATTCGAGCAGGCTGGAATAAATGAGTTAACGGCGCCCGCCGAATTATTCGATGCAGTTATGGGACATAGCATACTCCACTTGCTTCCAAATAAAGAAGAAGCCATTGTCAGAGTGCGAGATGTCCTTAAGCCTGGGGGAAAATTTATTTCCAGTACTTTTTGTATCGGAGACTCAATGAAATATTTGAAGTACATTTTGCCTATTGCCCACTTCTTTAGAATAGCCCCGCTAGTACGGGTCTTCACTAAAAGAGAATTAATAAGTAGTTTGACGAACAATGGGTTTCGGATTATCTACGATTGGCATCCCGAGGAAGGTGGTGCGGAATTCATTGTCGCGGAGAAGGTTTAGGGAAGCTGTGGTAGCATTCCTCAAAACCTTTGCCGGAGATCGGTAATTGGAACAATCAAAAGACATTCGCAGGCTTGCCGCCATCGTATTTGTCGATATTGTTGGTTTCACCAGCTATATGGATAAAGACGAGGCAGAGTCGCGCCGAATTCTCGCTTCAACGCGCGAGCTTGTTTATGGTGCAAGCAAGCGGCACAACGGTCGGGTACTGAAGGAAATGGGTGACGGCATGTTGCTCATGTTCGACAGTGTGATCGATGCTGCCAGGGCGTCTCTGGACATGCAGGACGGGCACCGTGAATTTCTTCTGCGCATCGGTATACACATAGGTGATGTGTATATTGAACAGGATGATGTTTTCGGGTCCGGCGTCAATATCGCATCGCGTCTTCAGGATCTGGCCAACCCGGGTGGCATCTGCGTTTCTGTTGATGTGTGGAACCATGTGCGGAACCAGCAGGGTCTGACTGGTCAATCGATGGGTCCGATGCGCCTGAAGGGGGTGACTCATCCGGTGGAAGTGTACCGGATGAGCGCGACAGATTCATCGTTGCAGCCTTCCGAAAGTCCTCCCCCACAGTCGTATTGGGGCATCCGGAATATTCTGTTTTCCTATGTTGTCCTGGCCGGGATTAGCACGGCAGCATCCTATCTGATGATGCGCTTTATAGGGTTGCCGTACTGGTTGCCCTGGGCTGTAGGGCTGACATTTGCTGCCGGTCTGCCGGTAATGGTTCTGACAGCCCGTATCCAGAGTGCCCGCCAAGCGACGACTTCCGGATGGCAACGAATGTTTAACTGGAGGAACACGGTAAAATCCGGTGTGGCAGCACTGAGTGTTATCGTGTTGCTGGCTGGCGCCCATCTGCTCAGTTGGGCAACCGGTATCGGGCCAGTAGGCTCACTGCAGGCAAGCGGAGCGCTGGCTGACGGTGACCGTATAGTGCTGGCTGATTTTCGTGGTGTGTCCGGCGATCCCGCGCTTGCAGCCGTGGTTACTGAAGCCCTGCGGGTGGACCTGCTCGGTGCATCAGTCATCCGCCCCGTAGATCCTGTGGAGGTGAGCGCAGTGCTGTCCAGAATGCAGATGGACAGCGATGCTGAGCTGACACTAGAGCTGGCACAGGAGGTTGCCATACGCGAAGGCATCAAGGCTGTGCTCGGAGGGGACGTGGCGATGGCTGGAAACGGTGTCGTGCTCACGGCTACATTGCAACACGCAGAGACCGGCCGGTCTCTGGCGGCCTTTCGGGAAACGGCAAGTAACATGGATGGTGTCATCGCGGCCATCGACAGGTTGAGTCGGCGCATCCGCGAACGGGCGGGTGAGTCCCTGCGATCCATACATGCCAGTCAACGCCTGGATCAGGTGACCACATCATCATTGGAAGCGCTGCGACTGTTCAGTGTAGCGCAGGTCGTTTTCAGACAGGCCGACTATCCTGGCGTCATTTCCCGTCTGGAGCGGGCGCTGGAGCTGGATCCGGACTTTGCCATGGCATGGCGGTTTCTCGCTGTCACGTACAATAATTATCCCATTGACGCTGACAGGCTGGCGCTGGCCGCAACGCGCGCTTTCGAGTTGCGTTATCGCTTGACAGAGTGGGAGCGCAACCAGGCAGAGGCATTTTATTACCACACTGTTGTCCAGGACTGGTCTGCGGCCGTTGACGCGTATCAGCGCGTGTTGGCTATTGATCCGGATGACCCTTCAGGACTGAACAATCTGTCCATACTCTACCTTTCCTCTGGCAGGGCGGAACAGGCTACTGACCTTCTACAACGCGCTGTTACCGGCTCCGGCGTAACACCTTCGGCTTTCAGTAACCTGGTTCGGGCCTACATCTTGTTGGGTGACCATGAGCGTGCGATGGAGACAGTAACTGTTTTCGAATCTCTGTATCCGGACAATATGGATGTTCCGGAGCTACGATTCTGGGTACTGACTACTTCGTTGCAGTTGGATGCTGCGCGAGCGGGTATGCAAGCGTTTCTTGCGCAGGATGACTTACCAGCGTCAGCGACTGTGCGGCCCTATGATCGTCTGGCGCGACTTGAACTCATGCAAGGGCGCCCGGCGCAGTTCCGGGCATACTCCGCACAAAGAACGGCTGCAGCGACCTCACTGCCACCCTCTTTTCGCTGGTTCCTCGCCAACTGGGAAGCCGTGTCCGAGGCCTATCTGGGTGATGCACAACGGGCTGCCAGTCTGATCCTGACAGGGCCGGAGGGCGGGATGCAGTCGCTTCCAGCGGGCGGGTTCGGTTCCTACGGCGGGGCTTATGTGCTGGCCATGACCGGCCATATTGCGGAGGCAGAGGATTGGATCCGGGACTGGGAAACGCGTGCCGGACCGCGGATTTCAGGGGATGATGATCGCTTGTGGGTTGACGTCAGCCGCGCGGTGATCCATCTGCACCGCGATGAACCGGAGCTGGCGTTGTCCCTGCTGGAATCCGCGCGCAGTGTACGCGGTTGTGATGACTGCTGGGCTGACCAGGTGGGGCTGGCGCTGCATGATCTGGGCCGCCTGGAACACGCTGCTGCAGAGTGGGAAAAACTGGTTGTCCCGGTGGATACAGAATTGGCATTGTTTCCGTTGCAATACGTCTGGTCACTTATTCGGCTTGCGCCGTTGTATGAAGATCTCGGCGATCATGACGCCGCGCAGGAAACCTGGTCGCGCCTGGCAGCATTATGGGCAGATGCCGAAGATGAGTTGCAGGCAGTTGTTGAACATGCCCGGCAGTAGCATTTGCGAGTGTCACCGCATAACAAGCGCTTGCACGATACGAGTAGCGATCTCCGTATATAAGGGCTAATATAAGACCTAAATATAGCTCTAAATCGAGGTTATTATGCGTCAAGTATTAGCTGATTTCTCTGTAAGTATCTCAGAATTAAAGAAAAATCCATCTGCATTGCTGTCTCAGGCTAGTGGTTCTCCTATAGCAGTGCTAAATCATAACAAACCAGCTGCTTACCTGATTCCTGCAGAGACCTATGAAGCTTTGATGGACCTGATCGAAGACTACGAACTTGCTCAGCTTATTGAGGAACGCCGAGGTGATAAAGGTCAGGCGATAACGGTGTCATTGGATGACCTATAAGCTGCGGTTTCTTCCTGTTGCTCTGAAGGAGTGGGAAAAGCTTGGTGCCCCCATCAAGAGCCAATTTAAGAAGAAGCTGGCAGAACGATTGGAAAACCCCAGAGTGCCAGCAGATAAGTTAAGCGGTTACGACTCGGTGTACAAAATTAAACTTCGTTCTGCCGGGTTCCGGTTAGCGTATGAGGTTGTGGATGACGAGCTGTTTGTCTATGTGTTGGCCGTTGGCAAACGAGAAAAGGGAAAAGTTTACTCGGTTCTTCGAAAGCGAAACTAATATGAAACAGAGCAGGCATTAACAATTGGTTGCAACAGACGCAGTTTCACAGCGCTGAATCCCTGTCCAAAGTACTTGATAATGGACGCCTGGCATCATCGATCGGCCGCAGCTCAATGCGCCCGCCGCAATGCTTGTCGCCGTTCGTACCGGCACCGCATATGCCACAAATGCCTTTGTTTCCTCTAGAGCAAACTGGGATGATCTTGATGCAGCTTTACCGGGCTATGATGGCCATGAACCAGGTCGGGGAGATAATAAGTAAATGTGTTACGAAAGAATTTTCTCGCAACTCAATGCAATATTCCCCCATTCTCCGTGTAGTTATGATGTCGTGCCCACTCCCCGACGATCCCTTCATTGCATGTGCTGAAGACAAACGCAGGTGGACCGCTGAGGCGGTTGCCGGGGAAAGCGTGGGCCCCCGCATCGTCGCCACCACAAGTTTCATGGCAAATGGCCCCGGGATTGTCGAGCGCCTCGGAGATGTGCCCGAATTCTTTGATACTGCGACGCCCGAGCAAGCGCGCGCTTTTGTTCAGCACTTCGCTGGAAAAGTGGAAGCAATCAAAGTCTATGACCGAATTCCTCGTGACGCATACTTTGCACTTGTCGAGGAAGCCCAGCGACTAGAGCTTGACGTTGTGGGACATCGCCCGCGCACAGTGAGCGCGATTGAGGCAGCAGAACATCAGAAGTCTATCGAGCACGCCAGATTTATCCTGCATGAATCGTTTCGCGGGAGCGCCGAACTTCGCAATTCAGACGGCACTCTGCCATGGAATGAGGACCGCCGACGCATGCTGGATGAGCACGATCCACAGATGGCCGAGGCTATCTTTGCCGCTTTGCAGCAAAACGGCACCTGGTATGTTCCGACCCATTTGACACGTTGGGTAGATGCCTACGCGGATGATCCTGCGGTGCTTGAGGATCCGCGGCTGCGCTATCTGCACCCATTGATGAAGTGGCAATGGCTTGAGGATGTCAACGCAACTGTGTCGCAGAACCCGTCGCCAGAAGCGCGCGAGGATTATCGTGAGTTCTATCGTAAAGGACTGGAGTTGACTGGCGCGGCCCATTCTACGGGCGTAAAGATTCTTGTTGGATCAGATTACATATTTCCGGGTGCCGATGTGCATCGGGAGATGGAGCAGCTGGTACTCGCCGGTCTTACGCCGGCTGATGCTCTGGTTGCGGCAACAATTGCGCCGGCAGAGTACTTCGGCCTCGAAGCAGAATACGGTACGGTGACAGTTGGCAAAGTCGCCGATCTTATTCTGCTCAACAGCGATCCGCTTACCGACATCCGCAACACGCAACATATAGATTCAGTAATCTTTAACGGGAACTTGTATGATCGGAGCGCTCTGGATCGAATCTCCGGCCACGTGCAACGCCAGGCGCGCAGTTGGACAGTAGCATGCAAGATACTATGGCGTTTCATCAGCAATCCGGTCGCATATTGAAATGCTTCACCATTGAACATGGACAAGTATGATTACTCTTTTACCCCATCACACACACCGCTTAACTCTGCGGACGCTTCGCACTTCCGATATAGACGCGTTTCTCACCTACCGTAGTCGCGCTGATGTCGCTGAGCTGCAGGGCTGGTCACCCATGTCGGAGGAAGAAGCGCTTGATTTTCTCCGCAAAGAAGATTCGGATGCTCCACTTGAGCCCGATACCTGGCGCCAGATCGGTATTGCTAAGATGTCCGGCGACGTTCTTGTCGGAGACATTGGAATCCACCTGTCTGCCGATCAACGCAGTGCAGAGTTCGGCATTTCAGTAAATCCCGACCACCAAGGCCTCGGGCTCGGCACGGAAGCAGTGCTGTCGTTGTTGCCACTACTCTTTCAGCACACGCCCGTCGACCAGATAATTGCTGTCACCGATGCCAGAAACATTTCTTGTATTCGTCTACTCGAAAAATCCGGCATGTGTCATTCATCAACCCGTACCGCTGAGTATAAGGGCGAGCAATGTACTGAGTTCGTCTTTACTAGTGATCGGTAGTTCGCGACTATAGAACTTTGTCATGATTTTTTGTTCCCTGTTTGAATATTCAGTATCGTCTGAAACGCCGACAACATACTGATTTAATTAAACTGTCATAAGGATTTCGTGTGAATTTCGTGTTTATGTCGTTTTACTTCGCTCACGATTCGGTGAGACTTGGCGCACCTCAAGCAGCAAGGGTGGAACCATGATTGTCAGGAAATTGCGATTGAAGAAGGGCTGGTCTCAGAGTCAGTTGGCCGAAATGGCAGGTGTGACCACCCGTACAATTCAGCGTATTGAACAAGGCCATCGGCCGAGTATGGAAACATGCAAGGCGCTTGCTTCTGTGTTTGAGGTAAACCTATCTCTTTTACAACCAGAGGACGAGAACATGCAAAACGAAACTGAATTGAAGGCAGATGAACAACGGGCGCTCCTGTATGCCAAGCACATGAAGGAGTTTTATGAATTTCTGATCACTTATGTGGTGATGGCAGCCGTGTTTCTTGTGGTATTTCACGGCGAGCCAGTAGTCTATATTATCTTCGCTGGTCTGGGCGCCGGGCTAGTCGTTCAAGGGCTTATCGCATTTGAAGTTGTAAGCTTTATGAGTCCCGGATGGGAGCGACGACTGGCCGAGCGAAAGCTGGGGCGTAAGCTGTAGCGCTTCATGTATTTGACACGGTGACGCGGCTTTGCCGCGCACCGATCTGGTGGATTGACGGCGCCAAGGATTTCAACCGACATTTGGTCAAGAACACGCCGTACGCAGATTGGTACTCAACAGTTGACGTACCCTAGGCTCTATTACGGACCCAACAGAGTGCACCAACGCAACATGCAAAGGGAGAGCTACAAAATGACAAATAGTCCGAAAGATACAACCGCGACGATTATTCCAACGTTGCGTTATAGAGATGCTGCGACAGCTATTGATTGGTTATGTAATGCATTCGGTTTTAAAAAGCATCTTGTAGTGCCAAGCGATGACGGCGGTATTGCTCACGCCCAGCTTGTTTTCGGCAATGGCATGATCATGCTAGGCTCCGCACGGGACGATTTTTTTGGCAAACTGCAGACTCCACTGAGTACGCCAGATAGTCCCGTTTCGCAGAGTTCGTACATTATCGTCCGCGACGTCGACGATCACTATAAGCAAGCCGCCGCAGTCGGTGCGGAAATTATCACGCCTCCTGAGGATCAGGACTATGGCGGCCGCTTATATTCCTGTCGTGACCCTGAGGGTAATTTGTGGAGCTTTGGAAGCTATGACCCTTGGAACTCCGCATAACAGGTCATGTCTGATGTTTGACCTTGTCAGATGGTTTTGTCGCTGATCTGCGGTGTTACACAGTGCAACAGGAGCGGTCCAAGTGAATGACGATTCTGCACTTACTCTTCGAGAAGGGGTCAAACGATTCTACGAGGAAAATGCAGTTGTGCTTTCTGAACGAGACATGTCGCCTGAAGCAAGCGATTTTTTTCGATGCCACGATACCGCGCATGTGGTGTTCGGTTGCGATACCTCTATATTTGGTGAAGGCATACTGAAAATCTTCACTATCTTCGGAACTACTCTGGGATTTTGGAAGCACTTGATGGGCTATGCCGATGCGAATGCCTTCGCCTTGTTTAAACAGTACAGCTGGCGCCATCTCATGGGGCACATTTTCAAATTGCTCGCTAATGTTCCGCGGGCCTTCATTAATGCAAAACAAATGAGCAAGCCCTGGCCGTGGGCTGACCACAGCCAGTACCTCGACAGGTCGATCGTAGAAATTCGCCGGGAATTCAATATCAAGGTGTTGCCATAGCTACGGGGCGATTAAAACCTTGAAAAGTTCGCATTTCACGGTTACAAAGGCGCTAAGCGTCACGGAGTGAACCATGGAACTCGAATGCATAGTCCCGAATGCAGTCTGGCATGCTCAGCAGCCACTGAAGTTCGGCCCGATTTCTCTGACGACCCGTATGTCTGTCGTTCGGCTTCGTGATGGGTCCCTTTGGATTCACTCTCCCATATCACCGACAGGAGAGTTAGTCGCGGCACTGCAATCTATCGGACGAGTTCGTTACGTGGTGGCGCCAAACAAAAGTCATCATTTATTTTTTCTCGAGTTTCTGAAGGCGTTTCCTGCAGCGGAGGGTTTCATTGCTGAAGGCCTCGAGTCGAAGCGCGCTGATCTTGCCGGGTTCCCTCACGTACCCCAGTCGGCGCCCTGGAACACTGAAATGCAGGGCTTCTTCATTGCGGGTTTGCCCATCCTCAACGAGACCGCATGGTTCCACAGCGATACAGGCACCTTGATTCTCACCGACTTGCTTTTTTGTTTTTCTAACAAGAACCAAGGCCTGACTCGATTGATCTCGAAGCTTCTGGGCGTGCACGAGACATTGGGAATGTCCAGAACCATGAAGTTGGCAATAAAGAGTCGTCAGGAATTTGCAAGATCGGTTTCGCCTTTGCTTTCTTTACCCGTACAGCGAGTGATAGTTGCCCATGATCAAATTATTGATGAGCAACCCATCAGTAGACTCGCACGGGCGTTTGCATGGCTGCGTTGAGACTAAGTGAGTACAGTTAGAAACCTAAAGGAGACAATCAATGGCAATTAGAATACTAAAAATCGTTTTGATTATTTTCGTCGGGTTACAGGGATGGTTTTACGTCGCTGGCAACCTTGCAAACTGGAGTGCCGGTATTGAGACTGTTGCGTACGTGCTCGGAATGGAGGGACATGAGGTTTACGGCACCCATATCTTCCCCCCCATCACCAGCTCTGCATTGGTAACTATCGCGTTCCTCCTTATAATCTCTGGTGAGTTTCTGGTGGGTGCCCTCTCGCTAAAAGGAGCCTGGGATCTTTGGCGAGCCCGGAATGGAAGTGCGATAGAATTCAATTCGTCCAAAACCTTCGCGATTCTGGGGGCGGGAATGGCAATGGTGGTCTGGTTCGGCGGTTTTGTTGTGATTGGTGGCGCCCTATTCCAAATGTGGCAAACGCAGATAGGCGCGGGCTCGTTTGAAGGTGCATTCATCTATGCGATAACCAGCGGCGTCGTGCTGCTATTTGTAAATAATCCCGACTCATAGCGGTCTAGGGAAGGCAAAGCAATAATAATCCTGGAGAAGTAATGCACAGAGATCAATTCAGCACCCAATATCGGGGTGCTCATGGTAGTGGAATACAACTGTTTTCTGTGCTCTTGCTGCTGACATTTACACTCATATCATCGTCCAGCCTTGCGCAGGACAGCATCGTCACCACCGAAGTCCGCCCCACCATGCAGGCAGCCCGGATACCCGCTGGCATGGACGTGCAGCTTGACGGCTACCTTGACGAAGAGATCTGGGCTATGGCGCAGCCTATTACGGAATTTCGTCAGATGGAGCCGGTTGAAGGCGGCGTGCCGAGTGAGCCGACCGAGATTCGTGTTCTTTATGACGACCAGGCCCTGTACATCGGCGCGATGCTTTATGACTCCAATCCCGATGGCATTCTCGCGTACCAATTGCAGCGTGATGCCGGCCTCGGCACTGATGACCGCTTTATGTGGATCATCAGCACCTTCGATGACAACCGGACCGGATATTTCTTTGAAACCAACCCTGTCGGCCTGCTCGGAGATGGTCTTATTGAGGGAGGAGGTGGCTTTAATAAACGCTGGAACGGCCTCTGGAATATCAGAACCGCAATCCAGTCTGATGGCTGGTCAGTGGAAGTACGCATCCCCTTTTCAACGCTGAACTTCGACCCTTCCCTTAACGCGTGGGGGATTAATTTCCAGCGCACTATCCGGCGCCATAACGAGGAGATTCTCTGGAATGGCTGGCGTCGTAACGAAGGGCTGTTTCGTCCTGTTTATACCGGGCAGTTGCGCGGCCTCAGTGGCATGAGCCAGGGCCGGGGTATCGAGCTCAAGCCTTTTATTAATGCATCAACAAACCGAGGCCCTGCGGCAGGCACTAAAGCCGGCAGTGAAGCCAAAGCGGGCATTGATATCACGTATTCAATCACGCCATCCCTGCGCGGTGCGCTGACGCTGAACACGGATTTTGCCGAAGTAGAGGTCGATAATCGTCAAGTGAACCTCACGCGTTTTCCGCTGCGCTTTCCGGAACAGCGTGAATTTT
This sequence comes from Pseudohongiellaceae bacterium, assembly GCA_041751425.1. Lineage (GTDB taxonomy): Bacteria > Pseudomonadota > Gammaproteobacteria > Pseudomonadales > Pseudohongiellaceae > JAVVEG01. The sequence continues at coordinate 21,195 of JBGSXL010000011.1, forward strand.
TCCTTGAGGGATCCGGTGTTTTCTCTTTCAATTGGGCCGATCCCTTTTTCAGTCGCCGGATTGGTCTGGTAGACGGTCAGGAAGTGCCGATAAGCTTCGGCGCACGTCTGGGCGGCCAGGTCGGTAACTACGAAGTCGGTCTCTACCAGGTGCGCACCGACGATGTCACGCTCGAAAATCGTGATGGTTCCGCTCGCCCCTGGGCAGCTGAGGATTTTACCGTCGCACGGGCCAGACGACGCCTGTTTCAACAGTCACACGTCGGCTTGATTTATACACGCAGAGCTTCGGACGGTGTCACTGGTGAAGAGATTTTATCCGACCGCCACACAGTTGGTGCCGACTTTAACTTCTACACGTCGCAATTCCTGGATAAGTACAACGCCCAGATCGAAGGCTTTATGGTTTACCATACCGACCCGGTCGCCGGTGGTAATTTGAGTTCATCCGAACGCCGGTCTCGTGGCCTGCGCTGGGCTTTCCCGAACGATTTCATTCGTGTGAGTTCATCGCACCGGGAATTTGGAGAGCAGTGGGATCCGGCCGTTGGCTTTGCCGATCGTCGCGGTTTCCGCCGCCATCAACCAACACTGACAATTGCGCCACGCCCTCAGAGCTGGGGACTAATCCGACAGACCGAGCACCAGATTTACTTCGAGTACCTGACTGACTTGGACAATAACCTGCTGACTCGCAATGTCGATATCATGCCTCTGCAACTGAACTTTGAAAGCGGGGACCGCGCGTCAGTGTCAGTTGGACGTAACTTCGAACATCTTGACAGGGTTTTCACGATCTACGGCAGTGGCGCTGATGCCATTCAAATCCAGCCCGGCGACTACCACTCTGATAGTTGGTCTGCCAACTTCAGCACGGCTGGCCGCCGGATGCTGTCCGGCAGTGTGAATTTTGAACGCTCTGAGTTCTGGGGCGGAGACCGTACTAGAGTTGACGTGTCCAGCACCATCCGTTCCCGCAGCGGCGTCTCGCTGACAGCTAATTTTCAACACAACGATGTGAAACTGCCACAGGGGGACTTTGACACCAATCTCTTGCGTCTTTCATGGGCCTGGAATTTGAGTCCCTGGACCTCAATCACCGGCAACGTACAATATGATGACCTTTCGGATGTTGTCGGCGTTTACGCGCGTGTCCGCTGGACAATTCAACCCGGCAATGACATCTTTTTGGTCTGGAGTAACAACTGGTTATACGACGATGGACCTCTGGCCGACAGCCGTTTTAGTACACTGTCCAGTGGCGGTGCGATAAAGGTGAATTACACGTTTCGTTTTTGATTGCATTCTCCGATTCTTTGGTCGCGACAACGGAAACATTAAGCGACAGGCTAACTTAAAGACTATGGAACCACTAACAGAACTCATTGTCAGCTGCCCATACTGTGGAGAGGCCTTCGAGGTTCTCATCGATCACGAGGAAGTGGGGAGCGAGTATATTGAAGACTGCCAGGTGTGCTGCCGGCCAATCACGTTCAACGTTTCAATGGATTCAATGGGTAATTTGTCAGTAACAGTGCACGACGAGAATGAAGCATACTAGTCAGGACAATTTTAATGGAGATGAACATGAAACCGACAATCACGTTTGAAGAAAAGCGCTATGCCAGAAACTTGATCCGTGAAACCAGGAATCTTGAGTTCGATAGTTGGGGCAAGTGGGGTGGGTATACACTTATAACGCTCGGCGCTTGTCTTACAGTTTTTATAATCTTGTTCTCAATGGCCAATCCGGGAGCTCCGAATATTCCAATGATACTTATTTCTGGAACTTCCAATGGAGTAATTTTACTTATGCTCGGTGCTTACGGTGTTCACGCGAATAAAATTGCTAAAGAAAAGAAGATTTTGGCTGGGCTAGTGAAGAAGTTGATGGCCAGCCGATAAGCAAGGAAAAAATTCACAGCTTCCGAAACTGGAGACATGAACCTCTTCAATCGACTAAAACGCCGTACGTACTGTCAGTCGAATAAATTCACGTGGGTTGATACGCACGTCTTCTGAATACGCCAACGTTTGCGTTGCTCGGTCCGACCAGTTCTCTCGTTTAATTCGGAAATCATCCCACACCGTCACCTGCAACCGTGCCGTCAATCCGCTGCGAACTGTATGTTCAGCGTAAGCCACCCAGTAGTTGTTGAGTTCCACAGTACGACGTTGATCCGGGTTAAAGTTGGTGTCCCTGAAATGCGGTGTATACTCCACACCCCAGGTCATATTCAAACGCTGTATGTCCTGCTCAACTTGAATGGTACTCGTGAACGGTCGCACCCCGGAAATCTGACGCCGGTCTCCGGTAGCAGGGTCAGTGACACGGGTGTGATCGTACTGCGCTTTCAACATCAGTCTGGCATCCTGCAAACCTAAAAAATCCAGCGGCATGCGCAGATTCAGGGCGGCTCTATCGAGGGTGCCATCACCGATATTGCCGACCGCTGTCAACCCGCCCTGAATCGGCGTGACGTCTACGACATCGCTGATTTCGTCATGACGCAAAGTGTATGACACCACGGCGCGATCCGAGAAACGGTGCTCATAAACCAGTTCCGAAATCCACCGCTGCTGAGGCTTCAGATTCAGATTACCGCCAAGCACCTGATCGTCGGCTAGCCTTGAAGAGGCTGCAAAGTCGGAGAAGTTCAGCTGCCCGAGTTCGCGCTCAAGACGCAGCCGCAGTTGCCGGTCTTCGGCAAGATCCCATGTCGCAGCCAGGCGGGGTTTCGGATAGAAGAAACTGCGCTCGGAGGAGCCATCACCACTTTGTTCGATGGTGGACTGTTCAAGACGTCCACCTGCTTCTATCGACAGATTGTCTTTGGCCTGCCAGATCAGCGTGGAGAAAATTTCGCCACGCAGCTCATTCACGCGGGTGGTTGATTGCGGTAATGCTACTATATTTCCGTCAACAGTAAATCTTTGCTTGGTATCCAGAAAGTTGTAGGCCAGTTCACCGCCACTCTCCACACGCAGAGTCTCTGACTTCTGCCAGCGCAACACACTGCGCAGTATCGATTCGCCGGTTTCGCGCTCTGCGTTGAACAACTGTATGCCGTCTGGGCTAACCATTTCGTTGACCATGTCACGCTTGCCCATATTCTGAATCAGTCGCAACTCCAGATTCAAATTTTGTGACAGTGTTTGTTCAGTGCGCACGCCAAGGTCTGCATTTGTGTCGTCTTGTTCGAAACCAAAGCGCCTTTGGGAGCCCGGCACGGTGAAATGTAACAAGTCAGAGTAGTCAATCTGACTGATGCCACCGGTCAATTCTACGCGTCCTGATAGGAGTGGTGCTGACCAGTTTGTCCTAGCGGTCCAACCACCACCATCGAATGTGTTCTCAACACGCTCCTGTAACAAAACAGCGCCGTCCGGACCGCGTTTGACTTGAGTACCATTCCCTGTCGAATCGTTCAGGGAAACATTACGCGACACATTGACTCCCCAGGTGCGCTCGCCGTCAGTCGTGCTGAAGTCGTATCGTCCTCCCGGCAAATAAGGGCCGCCTTCAAACAAGAACGCCTGTACAGTGACCGCATGCTGACGCGAGGTCTCGTTATTAAGAATCACATTGACCACTACACTATGTCCCTGCATGTCTATGCCTGGCGCACTACCCCGGATCAATTCAATATGTGTTACCCGGTCACTCTGGATGCGCCCAAGCACAGACGCGACATTATCGGTTTTGGACGCTGGCCTGGCGCCATTGATAAGCACGTTACCACTGGCACCGGCAAAACCACGTACGTTGTCGCCGTTGTTGATGCTGAACCCAGGCAGGCGATTGACCATGTCCTGCGCCGTTGCCGGATTCGTCGCGGCAAAAAATTCCGGATTATAAACCAGCACTGCTTCCCTGGTGCCGGTTTGAGAAATGTCTGTCGTAGATTCTTGCGCCACAACCGATGCACACATCAATGCCCAAAGCACTATACTCATTAATACTTTCATTAGAACTTCCTCTTAGGGTGTTCCCCACCCATTTTTTTTTACCGAATGGTCTATACAAACTTTGCTGACAGTTCAAACAAGTACCCGTGTTTGATGATTAGACGGTGGGTCTGCTCCGAAGGTTTAAACATTCGCGGTATTTGTCGCCCTCACCTATCATCACAACCTTCAAGTTGTAATTCACGCACAGCAAGTAGCGGGCCATTTTTGTATTCTTATAAAATACAATAGCTTACGGTTAGATATGGTGGCGCAGGTATGGTGAAGAAAACTAATACTTGGCACAATCACATTATTAGTTGTCAACATATTGTGGTACAAAATCAGTGATGAAGAGCGCCGGCCAACAATACGACACGAGTGAACCGTACGATGACACTGAACCTACTCATAAGAGATGAAAAACCGCCTGACTATCACGCCATCTCCGATTTAACCGCTGCTGCATTTGAATCAATGGAAATCAGCAATCACACGGAACAGTTTGTTATTGATGCGCTCAGAGCTGCGGGTGTCTTGACGATATCATTAGTCACAGAGTTGGATGGTCGTATTGTTGGGCATATTGCTATCTCGCCGGTAACAATGACAGATGGCACTGAGGACTGGTACGGTTTGGGCCCGGTTTCAGTACAGCCGGAAATTCAACGTAAGGGAATAGGTAAGGCGCTTATAAAAGCGGGGCTTTCGCGGCTGAAAGACTTTAAGGCAAAAGGCTGCTGCTTGGTTGGACATCCACAATATTACCGACAGTTCGGCTTTGACAATACTAGAGGGCTGGTTTACGAGGGAGTGCCACAGGAATACTTCTTTGCTCTTCTGTTTGGCGGAAACATGCCGAAGGGCCAGGTGATATTTCATGAAGGATTCAAAGCCACGAGTCACTAATGAACCAGTGGGGTTAAAGTGGCGTGGAACGGCGCCAAGAAAACATGGCTACACCCTTGCAGTAAACTGGCAAAGTTGCGCCGCAGATTAGGAATTTTAAAAATGATACTACTTAGGGAGTACAAATCAACGGATGCTCCGCGTTTGGTAGATCTCGCGAACAATGAAAACGTATCCAGATTTCTTATCTACACGTTTCCATATCCATATACTAGGCAGGATGCCGATTGGTGGATCGCCATAGGGTCACGTCAGAACGGGGCGCTGACAAAAGTTATTGAGTGCGACGGTGTCTTTATCGGAAGCATAGGTATCACACCTCAAGTTGCTTGGAGGAGTCACATAGCAGAGATTGGCTACTGGCTTGGTGAGGAGTACTGGGGGCGTGGAATAGCTACTGAAGTACTGAATAAGATGACCGCAATGGCTTTTTCAGACGGCGCATGGGAGAAGTTATTCGCGCCAGTTCTCGCGCCTAACCGATCATCCGCGCGGGTGCTTGAGAAATGTGGTTACCACCTGGAAGGAACTCTCAAGAATGAAGTTGTTAAGAATGGACGAACGTTTGACATGCTGCAGTATGCGAAGTACCGGGAATAAGCAGCGTCATTGCACTTCTGTCACTAATCAGTAAGCAGTTCCACAAACTTCCGGAGCGGCTGATTGTATAGCCCACCGGTACGCCCAGACCCAGTGATGCCCCTTCAAGACGGTCGGTGCTTTTCACCTCGAAATCCGTGCCTGACATTTCGCCAGCAAAACCATTGCGAGCCAAGCTCAGTGTCATGCGGTGCGCACCTGTCGCCAGGGATGGATCAATAGCCATGCGGGCCGGCGTGCAGCCATTGAGTACAAGAAGCATAGACGAAAACAGGCAGAACAATTGTTTCACGGTGAAGTCTCTTTTGGGTGGTGATGATAGGCGCGCGGATTATAGTATTGGTATGTGCGTTTTGCTATTGTCTAATGAATAAAAATTGGCTTATTTCTATCCAGGTAAGGCTATGAAAAAACTAATTCTGTTAAGTGTATTCTTGTTGGCACTGCCTGCTTCTGCGCAGGATATTCCACATGCTGTAGGGATTGTGGTTTCAGCCCAAGGCCGTACGGAAATAGTCCAACCTTCTGGGCAAAGGAGCCCAGCGCTGCGCCGCGCGGAAATCTCGGAGGCAGACACCCTGAAAACAGGCCCGGATGGTTTCATGCAAATTCGTTTTATGGACGGAGCCATTTTGTCACTTGGTTGTAATTCTTCTTTGAAAATCAATCAATATAAAACTGGTGCTGTAGAACTCGTTGCCATGCATCTGGTCAGAGGGCGCATCAGAACTGTCACAGGAACCGTTAGTCCGGAGAAATATCGATTGCAAGTTGATACCGCCGACATACGTATTACTGCGCCAACGGCGGATTTCGAAGTGGTTCTGAGGTCTGAAGAAGGAATGTCATCTGGTGTATACATCGGTAGCATAGAAGTAAATAATGATAAGGGCTCTCTGGCTTTGGGTGGTGGTGGCGATTTTGATTTCGCAACTGCTGAGTTTGATCAACCTCCTCTCGGAGTTTCAATTATCCCAAATGGTTTACAATCCAGTATTTCCTGCATTTAAAGCGCTTAAACTTCGCTGGGTCGGGAGGTGCGTTTTTGATGAACCAATCTAAGTTTGAATGGGGCCCCTTAGCGCGCGGAACATATCTTGCAATGATCTGCCTCATGATGTTGTTGGGGTGGGTGGCACCAACATGGCTGATTTACTATGTGCCTCTGTTAATTTTCTTGGGATTGGGACTGCGCCCTTTGCTTGAGAAAACCGGACTATATGACCTGTTCTCTCGATTCCTGATAAAAATTGAGGATGCCAGATGGAGGAAGCCAACCGAAGATCGGCGTCGGGAAATTGAACGTAAACTAAGAGATGAAAAATACAAGTATCGACGGCGCAATGACCCGAAGCTTCCTCCTAATTGGTAAAAAATGATTTTAATGGAAAAAGAGACTTGAATGTCATTGGATTAGTAAGCGGACTTTGGCATTACAACAATAATCATAACTGCGAGGAGTAAAACAATGTCAATAAATACTCTCGATTCGAATGAACTAAAGTATGAGGTAGAAAAACCAACCTGGCGTGGTCTTGACCGATGGATATTCGTCATCATGGCCATCTTGCTATTGGCTACAGTTCTCATCGGGTTTATCCCCTCGTCTCTGGAAAAAATCTCCTTGGTTCAGGCAGGTCAACGACCCCCATTCATGCCAGTGCTGCATGTGCATGCTTTCTTGATGGGTGCATGGATTTTGCTGCTGTTGGTACAGACGAGCCTCGTCGCAACGTATAATAAACCTCTGCATAAACGGCTGGGAATGACTGCGGTGATTCTGATGCCCGCTATGGTAATCACCGGCCTTTTGCTGGTCCCTGCAAACTTTGCAATTATCTGGAATCTCGACCCGACGCTTGTACCTGCGCAAATCATAGCTGAAACCAAAGTAATCATTTCGAATATTGCGCTGCTGCAAATCCGCGTAGGTATCCTATTCCCAATTATGGTGGGGCTGGCACTTTACTACCGAAAAACGGATTCTGACACCCACAAAAGGCTGATGATATTGGCGACTGTTATACCTGTACCAGCGGCGCTGGATCGAATACTTTGGTTACCAAATACCATGCCAGCCAGCCCTATCGGTTCTGAATTTTATACATTGCTTCTTATCCTGCCATTGTTCGTCTATGACTTTCTAAAGAATAAACGAATCCCTCGCGCATATAAAATCTGGATTACGTTATGGTTGCCAACTTCAATCATTGTCCTGTTGCTCTGGGGTTCACCGTGGTGGCTGGCAACCGCACCCCGACTTATGGGTATGGGGGGTTGATAGTCTTCGGGTGGGTATAGAAAAACGCTCTTGTGAGTGCTACGGTGTAGTCAGAAAGGAAAGTAACCGGCTGCTTCCGCTTGCCGTTGAAATGGGTAAATGCCAACAATGACCAACCGATATGTATTCCGTTCAATTTTATCAATTTACCTTGCCTTGACTGCTGCCAGTTGTACTGTCGAACCGGAAGTAGAATTGCAGCGCGTTCCTGACAATGGTGTTCATCCCAGAATCATCACCGATGCTCACGGAACTACTCATCTATTGTACTTTCGTGCTGATGCTCCTGATGCGGATTTTTTCTCGGGCAATCTTTACTACAGACAGTTTGACCAGGGCGCTCAAGATTGGAAGGAAGCTATCAAAGTGTCCAGTGAACCATTCGATTTCAAAGACCCTATTTACAGAGCAGGGTTTTCTGTTGATGCAGGAGGTCGCATCCACGTAGTTTGGCTAATGGATAGACCTGCCACGTATTTTTATACACGTTCAGATATCGATAGAACGACGTTCGAGTCCCAACGAAAAATTGTCGATATCAATATGGAAGGGATCGATGCTGGAGCGGATATAGCAACATTTGATAATAAGGTTGCTATTGTGTGGGCCGCCGGAGATTTGCGATATGAGGATCAACGAAACGTGTACTTGCGTCAGTCACTCGATTCTGGTGAAACTTTTGGCGATGAAATCGCGCTCGGCGACAGATCTCTTGGAGCGTGCGCGTGCTGCGGGTTGACGGCGAACTATGATCAAGCGGGCGATATTGTTGTAGCGTACCGGTCGGCCATAAACGGAACAGGGAGACATATGCAAGTGCTCACTGCTAATGTTGATGCAACCGATGTTGTTAAATCCGCCTACATGCCGGTGGATGATGCAAGAAGTTGGGATCTGGCGGCTTGCCCGGTAACAACGAATGATATCGTAGTGGATTATGAAGGGGAAAATTGGCTTGTATTCGAAAACCAGAGCAGGATTGCGAAAGTGAATCTCGCAGATGGCGATGTATCTGCATACTTGTCCGAGCAATCATCCCAGACACGCGAGAAACACCCAGCTATGGCATTCAACCGGGAAGGTGATCAACTGATAGCATGGGGGGAAGGTCCGGGATTTTTCAGTGGTGGCGTACTACGATGGGCGCTATTTAACAATCAAGGTGTGCACATAGGTTCGTCTGGGCTTGAAAAAATGGAAATAACCGATAGAAGTTCACCCGCAGTGCTTGCGAAGCCGGATGGCAATTTCTTGATTTTGTATTGATAGTTAACAGAAATTTCCCGACCAAGGAGTGGTGCTCTTTGAAACCAACAAGGACATAAAAAAATGAAAACTGGCTCACCAGTCACGACAGCAATAATTGCACTGTTTTACCTTCTCCAAAATGACGCTGCTGCTCAAAACACCATTGATGATTACATTAAAACCATTGAAAGTGTGCAGCAGCAATCTGATGAGCGTTTAAGTAATTATTCTATTGAAGAGTTATTGGTAGAATTAGAGGTGCCGGGTGTCAGTATTGCGGTAATCAAAGATTTCGCAATTCATTGGGCGAAAGCATATGGCACAGCAGATATAAAAACCGGCAAACCTGTCGATACAGAAACGAAGTTTCAGGCTGCTTCCATCAGCAAGGCTGTGAACGCGATAGCCCTGTTAAAGGCTGAGCAGGATGGATTGATCGATCTGGATGAGGATATCAACACGTACCTTGAGGTTTGGAAGATTCCTCAGAATGAGTTCACCTACAATCGCGCTGTCACTGCACGGATGTTAGCCAGCCACACATCGGGTCTCGGCGATGGCTTTGGTTTTCCGGGATACGCGCCTGGTGATCGGATTCCCACTGTTGTGCAGATCCTGAATGGCGAGAACCCTTCGAATACTGGCGCTGTTAGCATGGCCAGAACCCCTTCAACCGCGTACCATTACTCTGGCGGTGGAATTACTATCCTGCAACTCGCATTGATTGATATATACAACAAACCTTATGACGAAATACTCGAAAGGAATGTATTGGTTCCACTTGGAATGCAGAACAGTACATTTGCTCAACCATTGTCTGCTGAGCAAGACATTAACGCTGCGCGCGCGCATCAACACCCTGCTGCTATGGATTTGTTCAAATGGAAAGTGTATCCAGAACTGGCCGCCGCGGGTTTATGGACAACACCCACTGATCTGGCAAAGCTGCTGATAGATTCTCAACTTTCACTACAAGGGAAATCGAACAAAGTGTTGACGGAAGAGTCCGTGCAACAGATGCTGAGTCCTGTCGGGATAGGACCTTATGCTGTGGGGTATTCAATCGTAAAGCAAGGCGAGGGTTAGTACTTTGGGCACGGCGGCTCGAACTTCGGTTTCCTTGCGAATATGGAAGCTCATAAATTGAAAGGCTATGGCTATGTGGTGATGACTAATTCATCACGCGGGCGTCCCTTGATGGCGGAGATCGCGCGTAGAATAAAGCAAGCTTATGCATGGGACGCCCTGGATGCGCCGGTGCGACGGTAGGTTGTGAAGTGCCTGTTATGACTATCAGGAGACAGCGTGGTGCCATACCAACTACTAGCTGATGCCGTTCTGGTCCTGCACTTTTCTGTCGTCATGTTTATCGTTGGCGGATTCGTACTTATCATTGCCGGAAATTGGCGTGGGTGGCGGTGGGTAAATGGTTGGTGGTTTCGGGTGTCCCATCTCGTAGCTATCGCGTTCGTAGCTGCGCAAGCCTGGCTCGGCCGGTTGTGCCCTCTGACGATACTGGAATCATGGTTCAGAACACAGGCGGGTGCCTCCAGCTACTCGAACAGTTTTATCCAGCATTGGCTGCAACGAATCATCTTCTTTGAAGCCCCCATCTGGCTGTTCGCGTTGGCATACACCGTTTTCGGCTTGCTGGTTATTGCGGTTTGGTGGTACTTTCCGCCCATGCGGAACAAACGACGCACGCCCTCTACTGAATAGAAATGTCTGCTGCCACGTACACCACGCTGGGCTACGATAATCGCTTGCTTGACTGGCTTCGCGCACATCTTTAGGGAGAAGAAAAATATGGACAGTCCGGAGATATTGGTTATCGTACTAAATCTAGTTATTGTTCTCGTTGCGTACTTATCTGTTTATCCTAAGTTGGCGGGAAGCAATTACAAAAAAATCGCATTCTATGACATTTTATTAACTGGTTTTGCATTGATTATTGTTGGCACCCGGTTCTGGGGCACTGGTTACGAGTTCAACTTACTGGTACTTCACGTGAATTGGTTTTGGTATACGTTTTTTACTTACTTAGTTATCGAGATCCCCATTATGTTGTGGTACTTCAAGAAAAACAATGTTGTCGTCGACTTGAGATTTCTGGATAGTAAAAAGTGAAAATCAAAACGGGACGTTTATGCTGAAGCATATCTACAAGCTAATCTTTGGCATGTGCCTGGGAAGCACCACAGTGCTCGCTCAGAATGTTCCAGTTCAACTATTTCCCATCACAGATGTAGTCCCTGAGTATCCTGTAACTGCTATTAGAGACGGTCGTGAAGGCTGGGTGATGGTTCGGTTTACTGTGACAACAGCCGGAGGCGTCGCGAGTGTGAGAGTCAGTGACTCCGAACCACCAAAGATTTTCGATGACGCAGCGCTAGCTGCCGCACAACAATTCAGATTCGAACCGCAAGTGCAGAATGGCCAAGCAATCGATGTGCCTGATGTGGGATACGTGTTTCGCTTCGACCTTTCGGAGGAAGTAGTTCTATCTGCTCCTGATGAAATGCTGTCTCGGGAAACCAATTCACAACGGATGCCGCCCGTCGAACTTGTAGCAACTGAAGGTTTCATGCCGTTGTCCCGAGTTGTTCCCGTTTATCCTGACCAAGCGTTGGAACAACGAATAGGCGGATGGGTCGTCATTAGATTTACTGTTACTGGAGTGGGTTCGGTGGATGATGCTGAGGTTATTGACTCTGAGCCTCGTGGAGTTTTTGATGTTGCTGCTCTGGAAGCGATAAAGGATTTCAATTACGAGCCTCGTTTGTCCGATGGCAGAGCCGTCAATGTCAGGAACGTGTATCACATGTTCAAGTTCCGTCCTTCAATGTAATTAAAGCTATTCAGAGTTGCACCATGTACATACCTAAACATTTTGATCAGCCTGATAAAGATAAAGCGATCGTTTTCATCAGAGCTAACGCTTTCGGTCAACTGGTTTCGTCGGTCGATGGACGACTATTTGGATCTCATGTTCCATTCATGATCAGTAGTGATGGATCAACCATGCTCTGTCACATGGCTCGTCAAAATCCGCAATGGGATGGTATTGAGGGTCAGGAAGTGCTGATTACGTTCCAAGGGCCTCATGACTATATATCGCCCAGCTGGTATACATCACCGGGTGTTCCTACCTGGAATTACCAGGTAGCACATGTTTATGGTACTTGCAGGACCATCCATTTGCCTGCTGAGCTGAAGTCTATTGTTGAGCGCTTAACGCAAAGCTATGAGAGTCAGTTTCAAAAACCGTGGCGGCCGCAATATAGTGAGACAATGCTCAAGGGGATTGTTGGATTGGAAATCTCGATTACCGATATACAGTGCAAGTTCAAACTTAATCAGAATAGATCACAACAAGATCGACTTGGTGTAATTGCGGGGTTGGAGGAGCGTGACTCCGGAGAACTTGTTGCAGCGATGAGAGAGACTAAGATCAAATAATCTGGATAGACTGTATCGCCATGTATTTAAAGAAGTCAGTTTGTCCCAAAGGAATTCAAATGTCACTCATAGCCAAAACACCCGCTCCGCCATACTATGCCGTCATTTTCACATCGCTTCGCACTGATGGCGATAACGGCTATGGACAGATGGCAGCAAGGATGGTTGAACTGGCGGCAGCTCAGCCAGGCTTCCTGGGCATCGAGTCCGCACGAGAAGAGGTCGGTATCACAGTTTCTTACTGGGCTGATCTGGAATCGGTCAAAGCTTGGAAAAAGAATGCTGAGCATCTGGAGGCTCAGAGTAAAGGTCGGAATGAATGGTACTCACATTTTCGGCTAAGAATAAGCAAAGTTGAGCGCGAGTATGGTACTTAAGAGTAACTGCAGGGGCTATAGCTCGCCAGCAATGAGATCAAATTTTGCCGGGTGTTCGGATACCAGATATGAGTCAACTATGACGTTTGCCGAAGCCAAAGAACCCATCAATCAAACCCAATCGAACAGCCCAAATACGGATTTTCTTGCCACAATTCCTCCATTTTGCTAGTTTTCACCTTCGCTGCCGCACGGTATAACAATAGTCAAGGCTGGTGAGTCGTCACGGCATATCACCGGTACTGAGGCGTGTAATAATGAAACATATAACGGGTCTGCTGTTCTTCCTGGCCGTTCTCTGGTGGGTACTTTCCGGCTATACCAAACCTCTGCTGATTTCTCTGGGCGTGGTCTCTGTCCTGTTTGCTGCTTTTGTCGCCCACCGTATGAATGTGGTTGATGATGAAAGCCATCCTTTTCACCTCAGCCTGAAACTTGTCCGCTACTGGAGCTATCTGCTGTGGCAGATCGTGGTCTCCAACATCAAGATGGTGAAGACAATTCTGAGCCCCAACCCCGATATCAACCCCCGTATTTTGACCATCAAGATCAATCAACATAGTGAGCTTGGCAGAGTTGTGCTCGGGAACTCCGTGACGCTCACACCCGGTACTGTGACGCTGGATATTGAAGGCGATACCATGGTGGTACACGCCTTGAATGATGCCAGCGCTCAGGGTGTGGAGGACGGCAGCTTCGACCAGCGTGTGCCGGCCAGAATTGAGGATAAAGCATGATTCTGGCGGCAGCTGCACTGGCCATTCTGGTGACAATGGCCCTGGCTATTGTCAGAGCCCTGCTGGGGCCGACCATCTACGACCGCATTTTGGCGGTCAATATGTTTGGAACCAAAACGGTATTGTTGATAGCCCTGATTGCCGCTTTGGCCGAGCGTGGTGATTATCTGGATATCGCTCTTGTATATGCCATGATCAATTTCATCGCCATCATTGCCGTCATGAAATATTTCGAATACGGCAGTTTGGGTCATGCCGGCAGTTATACGGGCGACTCACCAGCTGAGAAGGAGGGCGACTGATCATGGATCTCCTGCAGATTTTGTCCGCCACAATGCTGGGCGCCGGTGGAATTTTGGGTATTGTCGGTGCCATTGGCATTTTACGCTTTCCTGATTTTTATACTCGCCTGCACGCTGCAGGTATTACCGATACGCTTTGCACCGGCCTGTTCATTGGTGGGTTGATGATTCAGTTCGGCATGACTCTGGCCAGCGTAAAGTTGCTATTGATTTTTGTTTTCATGCTGTTCACATGTCCGACGGCCACGCACGCACTGTCAAAAGCTGCCCGCCATGGTGGTCTTGAACCATGGGTTAAACCACAGGGAAACAAAGGGGCGTCGTCATGAATCTTGAGCAACTGATTGACGTTTTTCTGCTGGCGTTCCTGGCTATCATTTCTATCGCCATGTTGCGTATTCGCGATCTTTTTTCCTGCGTGATGCTTTTCGGTATCTACAGTCTGGTGTCTGCATCATTGTTCATGGTGTTGGATGCAGCGGACGTAGCGTTCACTGAAGCCGCTGTTGGTGCAGGCATAGCGACCATTCTGATGATGGCAACTCTTGGTCTGACCGGGCGTGAAGAAAAGGTACTGGTTAAAAAGAAAATCAGTTGGCTGCCGTTGATTATAGTGACAATTACAGGTGCAACGTTGGTGTATGGCATTGTTGATCTGCCGCCTTTCGGAGCCGCAGATAATCCTTCACAGGTTCATGTAGCGCCACGTTATATCCACGAATCAATGTCTGAAATTGATGTGCCTAATCTAGTAACGGCTGTACTCGCCAGCTACCGTGGTTTCGATACGCTGGGCGAGGTGGTGGTGATTTTCACGGCTGGTGTTGGAGTGTTGTTGTTGATTGGCCGCCGTCGCCGCAAAGAGGAGGAGCAGCCGCATGAATGAACATATGATTCTTCGTATCGTTGGCAAGTTCCTTATCCCTTACATCATGTTATTCGGGTTATACGTGCAGTTCCATGGGGACTTTGGGCCAGGTGGTGGTTTTCAGGCGGGAGTTATTTTTGCGTCGGCGTTTGTTATTCATACGTTGCTGTTTGGTGTCAGAAACACTCAAAAAATAGCACCGGAATGGATCCTCAGAGTGGTGGCCTCCGGAGGCGTACTTTTGTACGCAGGTGTGGGGGTGGTTTCGATGCTTGCCGGCGGTGAGTATCTGGACTATGACGTATTAGCTGCCGACCCAATTGCAGGGCAGCATATCGGTATTATTCTGGTTGAATTCGGAGTTGGGCTTACTGTCGCCTCGGTGATCATGCTGATGTTTTTCGCTTTTGCCGGCCGGGGTGAGCCAGAGGAGGATGCGTCGTGAGTGGTTTGGGTATCTGGAATTATCTGATTATTATTTTTTTGATGATGGCCGGTCTGTATATGGTCATCTCAAGCAGTAATCTGGTAAAAAAGTTGATTGGCCTGAATGTGTTTCAGACCTCGGTATTCTTTCTCTACATCAGCTTTGGTTATATCGAAGGAGCCTCAGGTCCCGTTTTCGCTGAGGGGGTCACTCTTTATTCGAATCCTTTACCACACGTGTTGATTCTGACCGCGATTGTGGTCGGTGTAGCGACCACAGCTGTTGGTCTTGCCCTGTCTATCCGTATAAAAGAGTCGTTCGGAACAATTGAAGAAGACGACCTGCACAAAATGGACACCTCACTCTAATGTTGATGCATCTACCCGTTCTGGTTGTACTGGCGCCTTTGTTGGGTGCGCCTGTTGTTGCCCTGCTGCGAGGCACCATGTGGCCATGGCTGCTTTCAACATTGATCTCATGGTTTGCGCTATTTTGCAGTGTGATGTTGCTCATGCAGGTGCAGGAGCAGGATGTGATCATTTACACCATGGGTGGCTGGGAAGCGCCCTGGGGTATTGAGTACAGAATCGACTTTGCCAACGCGCTGCTGTTGGTATTGATCACCGGTCTGGCCAGCGTGGTATTACCTTATGCCCGCCTGAGCGTAGAGCAGGAAATTGGTAAAGAAAGAGCTCCCATGTTCTACGCGGCATTATTGCTGCTGACGCTGGGTCTGTGCGGTATTGCCGCGACAGGCGATGCCTTTAACGTATTCGTATTTTTGGAAATTTCATCTCTGGCAACTTACACCCTGATCGCGATGGGACGAGATCGCCGCGCACTGACAGCTTCATTCTCCTATCTGATCATGGGCACCATTGGTGCGACATTCTATTTGATAGGTATCGGCTTCCTGTATGTGATGACCGGCACGTTGAACATGATCGATCTGGCAGAGCGTTTGCCGGCCATCAATGAAAGCAGCACGGTGCGCACTGCGTTTGCGTTCATCGTGACAGGTATCTGTTTGAAGCTGGCGCTGTTCCCTCTGCACCTGTGGTTGCCCAACGCGTATACCTATTCGCCTTCAGCCGTCACTGCGTTGCTGGGTGCTACCGCGACAAAAGTAGCGGTGTATGTTTTGATGCGTTTTGTCTTCACCATTTTTGGTGTGGATTTCAGTTTCGGAATGGAGCCGCTGGCTGAAGTATTGATCCCATTGGCTGTTATAGGATTGATTAGCGCTTCAACAGTGAGTATTTCGCAACCCAACATCAAGCGCATGCTGGCGTATTCCAGTGTTGCACAAATCGGTTACATCGTTTTGGGTTTGGCCATGGGTACCGCTATGGGGCTGACAGCATCCCTGTTGCACGTTTTCAATCACGGATTAATGAAGGGTGCCTTGTTCATGGTGCTCGGTGCTGTCGCCTACCGCATGGGTGGCACGGATATTCAGAATATGAAAGGTTTGGCGAAGACGATGCCGCTGACATTCTGGGCCTTTGTGTTCGGTGGTCTTAGTTTGATTGGTGTGCCGCTGACGGTCGGGTTTGTCAGTAAGTGGCATCTGATACTTGCGGCTATTGAGTTAGGGTGGTGGCCAATCGTTGTAGTGATTCTAATTGGCTCCATGCTCGCTGTCGTTTACGTCGGCCGCGTTGTAGAAGCTGGATTTTTCGGTGAACCCGATGACTCTACCCGAAGAGAAGCGCCCGCTGGTTTGCTGATTCCTATCTGGGTGCTGATATTTGCCAACATCTATTTTGGTATTGATACACGTTTGACTGTGGATATCGCTGAAGCGGCTGCCGCGCAGTTAATGGCAGGAGGGATTATTCCGTGAGTGCAAATACTGCATTAATTTTTGCGCTGTTGATCCCATTGCTGGGTTCGGTGTTGATTGCGCTGGCCGGACGCTGGCCGAACCTTCGTGAAACGGTCACCATGGTCACGGCGATATCCCTTTTTGCTGCCGTAATCCGTGTGCTGATCGGACTTAATGCCGGCGAGGAAATTGGCTTTGAATTGGTTACCGTGATGTCCGGTGTGGGAATTGCGTTCAACACGGAACCGCTGTCGATTTTGTTCGCGATGATTGCCAGTGGACTGTGGGTAGTGACCTCTGTTTATGCCATTGGTTATATGCGTAATACACACGAGGTGAACCAAACCCGGTTTTATGTTTGTTTCGCGATTGCGCTTTTCGGTGCCATAGGCGTAGCATTCTCCGCGAACCTGCTGACTCTGTTTATCTTCTACGAAGTATTGACCCTGTCGACATATCCCCTGGTCGCACACAAAGGCGATGCGAAAGCGAAAGCCGGCGCCCGTACATATCTGACAGTCTTGCTGACCACCTCGATCGTATTCCTGTTGCCGGCGATCATCTGGACCTATGCCGTGGCAGGTACGCTGGATTTTGTGCCAGGTGGAATTCTGGAAGGTAATATGGCTGCCGGTGCCGCAACGTTCCTGCTGTTGCTGTTCCTGTTCGGTGTGGGTAAGGCGGCCGTCATGCCCGTGCACAAATGGTTGCCGGCTGCAATGGTCGCGCCTACACCGGTATCAGCATTGCTGCATGCGGTTGCGGTTGTGAAGGCTGGTGTGTTCACGCTGATCAAGGTGGTGGTATACACCTTTGGTACAGATTTCCTGGCAACCGTTCCTTACGAAAGCATTGCGGTTTACCTGGCCGGTTTCACGGTGGTGGCTGCATCCTGCATTGCGCTGCGGCAGACCAATATCAAACGGCTGCTTGCGTATTCCACTATCAGCCAACTCAGTTATATTGTCATGGCCACCATGGCACTGGCGCCATTCTCTGAGATAGGGGCTGCCATCCATATTGCGGCACATGCCTTTGGCAAGATCACTTTGTTCTTTACTGCAGGTGCCATTTACGTGGCCTCCAAAAAGACGGAAATCACGCAATTGAATGGTATTGGTTGGCGGATGCCATACACGATGACAGCATTCGCTATTGGCGCTTTATCGATGATTGGAGTGCCGCCTACCGCCGGGTTTGTATCCAAATGGTTCATCATTGCCGGTGCGTTCCAGTTGGATAACTATTTTGTGCTGGCTGTGCTGATTATATCGACAGCCCTGAACGCAGCTTATTTCCTGCCAATTATATTTAACGCGTTCTTTAAAGAAGAAGATGTGAGGCCAGTCTACAACCATGCAGAAGCTCCGCCGTCCATGGTTATTGCGCTGAGCTTTACCGCGATGCTGACATTAATGTTCTTCTTCTTTAATGGCCCAGTACTGGATCTTGAAGTGCAAATTGTGGGAGGTATGCCGCGATGAGTGCGCAACCTTATAAGGATGATGAAGACCGGGGCCTTGGCTCGGTAGGTTTTCACGCGCCTGAGTATGGTGTGGACTGCGAGAAGGTAGAACCGGAAGCTGTCGCACCTGAATCAAATTGGTTGATCCGGCCCAAAACCATCAAATTGCTCTGGTGGGTTTTCTCAATGATTCTGGCCATGACTGTGCTGGCCCAGATTTTTGTAAGTATTTACGATTATTTCACGGTTGATGGCTGGTTCGCTTTTTACGCGATCTTTGGTTTTGTCAGTTGCCTCGGCATGGTGATTTTTGCCAAGTTGCTGGGTGTGTTTCTGAAGCGTTCGGATACGTACTATGATGACGATCTCTGATTTAATGTTCCCACCCGCGTTCATTATGATCATCGGCGCCATGCTGATTCCGGTGGTGCGCGAAAGTTTCCGTCCGGTACTATTGATTCTGGTCCCGTTCCTGACGCTGTTGATGATCTGGAATCTGGATGATGGCGTACTGCTTTCTGCCCGGTTTCTGGGTTATGAGATAGAGTTGGTCGAAGCAAATAATGTGCGCCGTTTGTTCGCCACCATTTTTGCTGTGATGGCTATGGTGGCAGGTCTATTTGCTTTCCAGCATGCCCGCGTTGTCGAAATGTCAGCCTCCATGGCCTACGCGGCTGGTGCCATCGGTGTATCGTTTGCCGGTGATTTGATTACCCTGTTCCTGTTCTGGGAATTCATGGCGTTGTTCTCTACCGTTGTGGTGTGGAGTGGTGGTACAGAAGCGGCTCGCCGCGCAGGTATTCGCTACGGCATCATGCATTTGGTTGGCGGAATAATCCTGAAGATCGGTATTGAAGGTGTAGCGGTACAGACTGGTTCCATCGCCATTCAGCCGCTGGATCTGGACAGTTTTGCTACGTGGATGATGCTGATTGGGGTATTGATAAATGCAGCAGCCCCGCCGGTTTCTGCCTGGCTATCTGATGCATATCCGGAAGCCAGCCCAACAGGCTCCGTTGTATTGTCCGCGTTCACCACGAAGACTGCGGTACTGGCCTTGCTGTTGCTGTTCCCTGGCCAGACCGTGCTCATATGGATCGGTCTGTACATGATTTTCTACGGCATCATTTATGCGCTGATGGAAAATGACATGCGGCGAATCCTGGCTTACTCCATCGTCAACCAGGTTGGATTCATGGTGGTTGGTGTAGGTATCGGAACCGAGCTCGCTCTGAATGGGGTCGCAGCGCACGCTTTCTCACATATTATTTACAAGGCGTTGTTACTAATGAGTGCCGGCGCTGTTATGTTGCAGACAGGTAAACGCAAATGTACTGATCTGGGCGGCCTTTACCGCACCATGCCTGTTACTGCGGTATGTGGCACCATTGGCGCGTTGGCCATCTCCTCGTTCCCCTATACTTCCGGTTTTATTTCCAAATCCATGATCAGTCAGAGCGCCGCTTACGGTGAGCTGGCATTTGTCTGGTATGGTTTGGTTGCTGCATCCGCAGGCGTGTTCCTGCATGCCGGTATCAAATTCCCGTGGTTTGTGTTTTTCCAGAAAGACTCCGGATTGCGTCCCAAGGATCCTTCCTGGAATATGCAGGCCGCGATGATCATTTTTGCGGTAGCGTGTGTACTCTTGGGTGTGTTCCCAAGCCTTTTGTATCGCTTCCTCCCCTACGAAGTGTCGTATGTACCTTATACGGCTGACCATCTGGTGACGCAATTGCAGTTGTTGCTGTTCGCCGGTTTGGCGTTCTTTGTTACTTTACCTTTGATGAAGCGCACGATGACGATCAGTCTGGATGTTGATTTCTTCTACCGCAGAGTCGGCCCATTACTGTGGAATTTGTTCGAAGACACTCTTCGCAAAAGCAATGAACTGTTAAACGCCAAAGTGGTGGTGCCAGCCAAGCGTTTGCCGGCGGCATGGGTCCGCTATCACGGTCCTGATGGTCCGTTGGCGCGTACCTGGCCAACGGGTAGCATGTTGTTGTGGGTGACGGTTATGCTTGTGGTGATTCTGATTGGTGCCCGGTTACTGTAACCGGGTAGATGTGCCGGTGAATTGAACATCCAACCCCGCTGGCTATTGAGAGTGAGATTAAGAAATCATGTTGAATCTGCTATTTGTTGCCGTAGGGGTGTTACTTTTGACTGTCGGCGGTGAGGCGCTGATCAGAGGCTCTTTGGCCGCTGCAAGGAAAATGAAAGTTTCACCTTTGCTCAGCGGCCTGTTGATTGTGGGGTTTGGTACCTCCGCTCCAGAGCTGGTTGTCTCAGTGGATGCCGCGCTAAGTGAACGACCTGATATTGCAATTGGAAATGTTGTCGGAAGCAATATTGGCAACATATTACTGATACTCGGGATATGTGCGCTGATCACGCCTCTGGCCGTCAAACCACTTGTACTGCGTCGTGATGCGGTTACGGTTGTGGGTGCAAGTATCCTGTTTCTCATTCTTGTGGGCGGGGATGCGCTGGAGAGATCTGATGCAGCCATCTTTCTGTTGGCTCTAGCGGCCTATCTGATATGGACTTACTGGACTGAACGCGATGGGGTTGCGCCTTCTGCAGAAATGCACACAGCCGAAGGTCAGGAACTTAATTCATTGCCAAAAACTACGCTGTGGATAGTCATGGCGGTTGTGTTGGGTTTGGCACTATTAATTGTTGGCTCTCAAGTGTTGTTGACGGGAGCTGTAGGTATTGCCGAGTCCTTCGGGCTTTCCGAGGCTGTAATCGGGCTGACTCTTGTAGCAGTTGGGACGTCGTTGCCGGAGCTTTCCATCTCAGTAATCGCAGCGTTCAGGCGCCATGCTGATGTAGCAATTGGAAATATACTTGGTAGTAATATTTTCAATCTCCTGGGGATACTAGGAATTTCCGCGTTGCTCCAACCACTCCCTGTCCATGCGCGTATCCTGCAATTTGATCAATGGGTCATGTTGGGAACATCGTTGCTACTGCTGCTGTTCTTGTATACAGGTCGCAAGCTTAGCCGACTAGAGGGTGGGTTGCTTCTGCTTGGCTACGTGGTGTATGTGAGTCTCAGTTTTACCGTATTTGGTGGATAGGAATCAGTGTGGAACCGAATTTAGCCGAAACCACTCTGCCAGTTGAGTTTCGTCAATTGTTCCCGCAGCCAAAGACTCCATGATGACAACGGTGTCTGCTTCAGCAGCATTTACAATTAAACCGTTGATTTCCAAAAAAACTGCGCCGCAAACAAAAGCGGATCGCTTGTTTCCGTCTACAAACGGATGATTACGGGCAATACCGAACGCATAGGCAGAAGCCAGTTCGTACAAACTGCAATTTGCATTGTAAGTAAATTTGTTTCTGGGTCGATCCAATGCTGATTGCAAGAGCAGTTCGTCACGAACGCCGTCAGGACCGCCATGCTCGGACAACTGCAAACGATGAATATACTCAACCACAAAGTACTTTAACCACTTGGGTTCATTCATTTGGCCAGTGCTTTTAACGCATTTTTATAGCGTTTCATAATCCCTTTTGCGGCAGAAACCTGTTCTTCGAACTCTGGGTCGTATGCGGTCAGTGTGTATCCTTCTGGACTTTCCATTAAGTAAAGCGAATCACCTCGTTCAGCATTAAGTTTGCCCAATGCTTCTTTGGGTAGCAGAATACCCATGGAGTTACCAACGGCAGTGACTTTGACTTTGAGCATGAGACGCTCCTGGTTATTACAATTGTTATAACAGCATATTCCCCGTCTTGTATTAATTCAAGTAGCAAACATGATAAAAGACGATGTTTAGAGCGAAGTTAGATATGCCATGAAGCTCAAAGTTCTCATAAAAAGCAGAGTGTCTGATCGGTTTCTGGCTCCCTTGCGAGACGAATTAGTAGCGTTGATCGATCAAAGTGCATCTTTGCTGGAGATTGGGTGCGCGACCGGCGATCTTATATTTCGAGCCGCATCGAAAATCAGCCACGGATACGGAATAGATCTTGATTGCGACATGATAGATTTTGCAGAAAAAAGACGACAGGAAAGTGGATTGAATCATCTGCGCTTTGATTGTGTCGATGCTCTTACAATGAATGCCGCAAAATATAACATCACAACCAGCACACTGTGTCTGCATGTGATTGGTGAGAAGGACGCAAGTAATCTTCTGGAAATGATGGTGAACTATTCCGATAAAGTTCTGATTGCTGACTATAGAAAACCAACATCGCTATCGGGAAAAATTGGCATCGAGTTTGATGAAGCGATCTCTGGCCACTATCGATGTTTCAGGAAGTATCGCAAATTTGGGGGTATTCCAGCGTATGTGCGTAAAATTAGTTCTGAAATAGAACAAGAAATAGAGAGTTCAATTGATGGTATTTCTATCTGGGTTATTAAAGGTAAAGCGAGAACTCAATCTTAGGAATCGGTGACAAATAAAGGCGAGGTGCTGTATGCAACCAGAAATAGCAGTATACAACGAGCAGTTCGAACCTGCGCACAAAGAGTTATGTGATCTGCCTGCCGAAGAGATCGACAAAGCCTTAGCGTGATTTTTTGGTAATATGACATACGATCAATTCAACAAATTTTGTCAATCCCTACCAGCAACCACGCATGTTATTCAGTGGGGCGGGTGTCATGTGTGGAAAGTGGGAGGAAAAGTATTTGCTATTGGTGGCTGGGAAAAATCTGGGCAGCCTGCGTTTACCTTTAAAACCTCTGACCTCAATTACGAAATACTAAAAGATCAACCCGGTTACCGGCCTGCTCCTTATCTCGCGGCGCGCGGGATGAAATGGATACAACAATACAAATTCGAAACCGATTCAAATGAAGAACTCGAATATTATCTTCAGCAATCCCATCGAATAGTATCCTTGGGATTAACGAAAAAGTTACAAAAAGAATTAGGGCTCAACCAACCATGATTATCATAGAGCCCAAAACAGACCGGATTCTGTTGCGCCAGTGGCGACCCAGCGATAAGGAGCCTTTTGCGGCGCTCAACGCAGACCCGAAAGTGATGGAGTATTTTCCCTCCGTACTGAACAGGCAGGAAAGCGACGCGATGGCTGACCGCTTTGCTGCACTTATAGCCGAGCGTGGTTGGGGCTTTTGGGTCGCTGAGCTTAAGGCTTCCGGAGAGTTTCTCGGCTTTGTGGGTTTGCATGTAGCGTCAGATGACTTACCATTCTCACCGTGCGTTGAGATCGGTTGGCGATTGGCTCATGAACATTGGGGCAAAGGGTACACCACCGAAGCTGCTGAAGAAGCCATGGGCATTGGCTTTGAAATATTGGGACTCGAAGAAATAGTTGCGTTTACAACGATGGGTAACCTCAGATCCCAGGCAGTAATGCAACGGCTTGGTATGGAAATGGCTGGTACATTTGCTCACCCAAAACTGCCAGACGATAGTATGCTTAAACAACATTGCCTGTATCGCATTACCAGAAAGCAGCATGCAGGTTCAAAAAGCTCAAATGGTCTTATAAGAGAATACACATGAAGCATATTTACACCCATGACAATGTTGTAGTACTTCACTCCGTAAAAAATGTACTTGCAGCAAGTGACATAGAATCCTTCGTAAAAAATGAACACACGATTCCGGTCAGTGCCAATCATGGTATCAATAATATTTTCCATGAGCTGTGGATTCTGAATGACCAGGATTACGATAAGGCGCGGATGATCATCGATAAGGAAATTGACAATCCGGAGCCTAAAGCTTCATGGGTTTGCAGCAACTGCGGTGAAGAAAATGAGGGGAGCTTCGAGATATGCTGGAAATGTCAAAAGGTGGCATCCAAGGGTTAACCATTAAATCATGACCAGCAACGCGAAAGTTAGCTGCCAGAAGAGGCAGTGCGTAGATACTCACCGGCAGCCATTAAAGATAGATACTCCGCGTGTCGACGAGCGGCTGCACGCACGCCCGTCAACAATATGAGAATAACTTTTCTTTACAGCCTGTTTGCCGCTATGGCGATACTGGTAAACATCGGCAGCCAGGAATTGGTTCTGTTGATATATCAGGGACCACTGACGCTTTACATGGCGATACTAACCGGGACAATAACGGGCCTTGTTTTCAAGTACATGATGGACAAGCGGTACATATTCAGTTTTCACAGCAAAAGTGTGAACGATAATCTATCCACTTTCACTCTGTACACACTCACCGGCATTGCCACGACGTTACTGTTCTGGGCTACCGAGCTTGCTTTCGATTGGTACTTTGAAACCCGCACCGCCCGACACATCGGCGCCGTCCTCGGCCTGACTGCAGGCTATCTGATCAAGTATCAACTGGACAAACGCTTTGTGTTCGTCAAGTCTAAAAGCGGCGCAGATTAAAGCGCATTCAGCACCGCTTTTGTGAGATTCCAGATAGGTCTTTGACCGCGAGTAGTCACACCCATCCGCACTACGATCAGCTCCTGATCTGGCAGCACGACAACGTTCTGGCCTTCGAAGCCAGACAGATAATACATACTGGCAGGCAAAGCAGCGACAGCTCTGTTTTCGGGGTTACCTGGCGCCCCTGCATTGAGCCAGATCTGATTTCCGTAGTTACCACGCTCTGGCGCGGTAGCAGGTGTCAGACTGTATTCTACCCACTCCGGTGACAGAATTTGCTCGCCCGCCCATTCCCCCTTTTGTAAAAACAAAAGGCCAAGTTTTGCCCAGTCCCGCGGCGTTGCGTACATATAAGAGGAACCGACATAGACGCCTGACTCATCAGGCTCGATAACTGCAGAGTCCATGTTCAATTTTTGAAACAAGCGTTGATGTGGAAAGTTCAGGTAATCATGCCAATCGGAAAAGAGATCATGTTGTATGCGCGAGATAATATTTGTGGTGCCACTGGAGTAATAGAAATTCGTCCCAGGTGGATGTGCCAATGGTTTATTCGCTGTAAAGGCGCCGGTGTCCCCTATGGTGTAGAGCATGAGAATGACATCGGACATGGAGCCGGCCGTATAGACCTCGGAGAACTGCAGACCACTCGACATCTGCAAAAGATTATTCAATGTAATCTCAGCACGGGGATCATTGTCTCCCTGCCATTCGGGTACGGGTGCTGGCGCCGATATATTCAGTTCTCCATCAGCAACCAGCATGCCGGTGAGCGCCCCAGTTACAGTCTTTGTCATTGACCAACCCAGCTGTGGCATATCCGCATGGAAAGGTGCCGCGTACTTTTCGGCAATGATGCGCCCTTTATGAATAACGATAACGGCACGTGTGTTGATGTTCTGATCGGGCTCTAAATCTTTAAACGCAATGTCAACTGCAAGATTGATTGCGGCGAGATCAACACCCTCCAATTCAGTGGGTAGCTCAACCTGATTGCCAACAGGCCAGTGCTCATCCGGAGAAGCTGGCGGAGCTGCAAAACGGTTGGCATCAAACTCAGCACGCAAGGTTCCGGCATCCTTGTCCTTGATCAACGTGCAACCTATGTATGGTCGATACAAGGCCTGAATGGTTAAACCATCCTGCGAGGATGTCACAAGATCTCCGTCAATACTAAATGTGACCGCAGCTAACGCAGGGTTGTTCAGTTCTTCGGCCATGACATGCTCTGAAGTTCTGCCGGAAACCAGTACTGATGAGCACAGCCTTTTTGTCGCGCTGCCCAGTGCAATCTCCGTCTCCAGCGCTTGCTGTTCTGTCATTACTGTATTCTCCACGGCAACTTCGCTCTGGACTTCCGGAGTATGAATGTCTGCGGTTTGGAGTTCACTCTCTGAGCAGGCCGAGACCAGAAAAGCACCTAACAGCAACGGAAATAAACTCGTTTTTTTTGACATTTGGTCTCCCGAATCATAGTTGTTCGTAATGTCATTTACAGGATGACATGGATTAAAAGCGGGCATTTTGTTACTGTACAAGCCCAATAGTGGAATCCGTCCCAACCAAACACACAAGCCAGCAGGCTTGCTTATGCAGAAAATGCAGGAATTGATATGAAAGCCGAAACTCCCTCAGATGTTCACTTGAAGCTTCGCAATCTCAATAGGGGAGACTATACGCAGCTTGCCGGTCTGATGGAAGCCGTCTACTCCGACCTAGGCGGTGCATGGCCGGAAAACTCTATTGAGGAACTCATCAGTCAGTTTCCCGAAGGTCAGATTTGTATTGAAGATAACGGCAAATTGGTCGCAGCTGCACTGACTATTCGCTGCGACTATGATCGTTTCAGTCGCCAGCACACCTATGAAGATTTGATTGGCCGTCGTGAACAGATGCATCACAATGCCGTCGGTGACGCGCTGTACGGCATGGATTTGTTTGTTGATCCTGAGTATCGCGATCTACGCCTCGGACGCCGTTTGTATGATGCCCGCAAGGAACTGTGTCGGCAGCTTAATCTGCGCGCTATTCTTGCAGGTGGGCGCATCACCAACTATCACAAACACTCTGAACATTACACACCCAGCGAGTATATTATTGCCGTTGATGGCAAGGAGGTTCACGATCCCATTCTGAGCTTTCAGTTGGCCAATGATTTCGAAGTAAAACGTTTATTGAAAGGCTATATGCCTGAAGACCAGAAGTCGAAGGGTTATGCCACACTGCTGGAATGGAACAATATTCTGTACGAACCAGAAACGCAGGATCTAACCAAGTATCGTAAATCTGTCGTCAGGGTTGGCATTCTGCAATGGCAGATGCGTCTGACAGATTCCTTCGAAGCATGGTTGAGTCAGGTGGAATATTTCGTGGATACCATGGCAGACTATGAATCTGATTTCGTTTTATTTCCGGAATTTTTCAACGCCCCTTTAATGGGTTTGGGTGATCAGAAGAATCAGTTCGACGCTATCCGCTTTTTATCCACGTTCGCTGAAAGAAGTATCGAAGCGATTTCACAA
This sequence comes from Pseudohongiellaceae bacterium, assembly GCA_041751425.1. GTDB lineage: Bacteria > Pseudomonadota > Gammaproteobacteria > Pseudomonadales > Pseudohongiellaceae > JAVVEG01. The sequence goes on from JBGSXL010000011.1 coordinate 48,514, forward strand.
TTGGCTATCACATACAATATAAACATCATTGCCGGCAGTATTCCTGTGATGGAAAATGATGTGTTGTATAACAAAGCCTATTTGTGTCGACGTGATGGCACAGTAGACTCGCAGGCGAAGTTGCATATTACGCCGCATGAACGACGCGATTGGGTAATCGAAGGCGGAGACAGTTTGAAAGTGTTTGATACGGACGCTGGCAGAATTGGCATTCTTATTTGTTACGACGTTGAGTTCCCCGAGCTTTCGCGCTTACTCGCCAGAGATGATATGGATATTTTATTCGTGCCGTTCTGGACAGATACCAAGAATGGTTTTCTGCGTGTACAACGCTGCGCTCAGGCCAGAGCAATTGAAAATGAATGTTATGTTGCGATTGGTGGCAGCGTTGGCAATTTACCTCAGGTGCATAACGTAGATATACAGTATGCGCAATCGGCAGTTTATTCACCGTCGGATTTCGCGTTCCCGCACGATGCCATCATGGCCGAGAGTACACCGAATACGGAAATGGCGCTGGTAGCCGACCTGGATATCGATAAACTGGTACAACTTCGCCATGAAGGATCAGTTACCAATGCGAAAGACCGACGCCATGATCTTTATGAAATTGTCTGGAAAAATCCGGAAAAAATGTCAACATCGGAGGCGAAGTAAATCGTCGACGATGTTTGCTGCAATCGAATCGCAGTGACGAATGATGGAGCGGGTGATGGGAATCGAACCCACGTCTAAAGCTTGGGAAGCTCTCGTTCTACCATTGAACTACACCCGCGCGGCAGAACAAACTACTGAAAATGCATATAAATGTCGAGAGAGATTTCAGTATTCAGGGCACATCCGCATGTTGCGCTTCCCGAATAATTTCGGCGCCATCTTCACCCAGCAGAAAACCCAGAAACACCAGTTCACTGACATTGGCGATGACCGCGCTCATATAAGCAGCGTGCGTGGGATAAAGTTGGCTGAGTTTTTCCCGGGTGAATGGAATTTCATGGCCCGCGATGCGGCAAAAGGACTCGCCGGTAGAGTTGCCATTCCAGGTGCTGACAGGCACATCCACATAGGGTGAACGCAAGCCACCGATGACATTACCGTGCTCATCCAGTACCGGCCGCCCATCGACCACCTCAATTAAATCAGCCCGCGGTGGCGCGATATCATCGCGCGCCCATTGATCAAGCCAGACCAACGCGGCATTGAACGCCAGGCGATTCGGAAAGCGGCTGCGCGGCCCCTCATTGCAGGCCAGAGGTGGCACTGCACGGCCTGCCTTCAGCAGATCTTCGGGTTTCGGGCCCCAGTAGAGCTCATCGGGTGATGCATGGCCGGAGCCGGCTATCTCATAACGACGGAACTGATTGTCCGAGGCATCACTGTCAGGCTGCCTGCTGCCAATACCCGCCAGATAGTCAGACTGGCTCATGATATGGATGACAGGAACACCAACATTCTCAATGGGCCGACGGGGATCATCTCTGGCGATTCTGGGCGCGCACTGATTGATGGGCGATGGACCGCTGGACACGGCAACCAGATAGCCGTCGAACAAGGGCTCACCCATGGTTTCGACAACCTCCGGATGAATCGCATTGATATAGGTGTAGAGAAAACTGCCGGTTTGCGAATAGCCCCACGCATAGAGCTGCTCCGCCATGCTCGCGGCTGTATCGTAACGAAACGGGTTAACGCTGTCGGCGCTGCGCAACCAGGCGGCAACCTGAGTGTGAATGTCCCAGATCAGACCATTCTCGGTGGCTTGTGTGGTGTCACCGCCTACTTCGCAATTCAAAGGGTCGGAGACTGCCAGCGGGTTGGCCCAGGAAAGTGCGGCATAGCGCGCGGTATCGAACTGTTTCAATGTGTTCACGGCTATCGGCTTGGCCGTTATACCGACCCATGCATCGCCTTTGCGCAACATCTGCGTATGCGACATCGCCCAACCGATATTGAGATCAAACAGGTTGGAGGGATTAAGCATTTCCACCACGATATTGCCGCTGAAGCGTGTGCTATCTATCGGGCGTCGAACCAACACACGTGTTGTATAGGGGACATCAGGCGTACGAATTTCCAGCCTGCCGCGTTCCGGCCAATCGTAAACATTAGCCTGACCACTGATAAAAAATTCTTCCTCGATATATCCCAGTTCCGTCAGGTTTTGTGGTTGCAGCGTATGGTCGGCAGCACCAAAGGGATAGGACTGGGCAGTGACCGGAACCGGGCCGGTAGACTGCGGCAAAGCGATGCTATCGTTTGTGTGGCCGGGGGAGCTTATTAAGAGAGAAAACAGACCTGCTACGCACAGTAAATGCCGCGCGGCTGAAGTGACTCCCGATTTGCTTATTTTGCGTACGGGTGACTGATGTATTCCCATGTTTATCTCCCCGACCAGTTTCTTGTTATAGGTTCTGTGGCCTTTGCAGCTTGTGCAAGCTTAAGCGGCTTCCATGCAAAAAACAAATTGCTTTTGGGGAGTTATAACAATCCCATATTGATAGCACGCAACACTGCTTGCGTTCTGTCGCGGACGTGAAGCTTTTCCAGAATGGCAGAGACCTGATTCTTGACCGTTCCCTCTGATTTATAAATGGCCAGCGAAATTTCTTTGTTGCTGTAGCCTCCTGCCATCAGTCGCAGGACCTCCAACTCCTTCAGGCTCAGTGTTTCGGTAACTTCACTGTTGTCGAAACGCGAGTCCATGGAAGTGAGGCCTTTCAGTATGCGTTCGGTGATGGCTGGTTGCACCAGTGTCTCACCGGCATGCACTCGTTCGATGGCATTAACCAGACTTTGCAGAGATACGTCCTTCAGCAGGAATCCTTTAGCACCGGCTCGCAACCCTTCCAGCACCAGTTGATGATCATCGAAAGTGGTAAGAATTATACTCGGCACCATCGCATTGTTGGCTGCTAATTCGTTCAACGCTTCAATGCCCGTCATTTTTGGCATGCGAATATCAATCAGCAGAATATCGGGTTTGAATCTGGTTACTCCATCAAGTACTTCCGAGCCGTCTTCAACCTGCCCAACCACTTCTACATTGTCGCTGAGTTCCAGTAGACTGCAGATACCCTCTCGAACCAGATTCTGATCATCAGCCAACATGACTCTGATTTTCATTGCGAACCTCCTGCAGGAATTCTCACCTGCAGCAGGAAACCATCATGTTCTTGCTGCCAACTGACTTCCCCGCCTGCGTTGTTGACTCGTTCACTCATACCTTTCAAACCATTGCCGGGAACAAGGTTTTGGCCAGTTTGACCGTTGTCTTTTACTGTGAGAAAAAATTCGTTGTACGCTTCTACCAGCGCAATCCTGCACTGCGTTGCGCGACTATGACGCAATACATTCGTAATCGCTTCCTGAATACATCGCAACAAAGTTTCTGCAACATCAACATTGTGAATAGCAGGCGCAGAGCTGAAGTCCACAGCTATTTTCAGATTGGGAATATCCTTTATCAGTGATTCAACAGATTGGCGTAAGTTTATTGTGTCGTCTTCGCGCAACTCATACACCGCCGTGCGTAAATCACTGAGCAGCAGTTTGCCCAACGCCAGTGATTGTTCTACTTTCTCCAACGCCTTCCCTTCCGCACTATGCTTGGCAACTTCCAAGTTGAGAATAAGTGCTGTCATGTGATGGCCAAGCAGATCATGCAGATCGCGGGCAATACGCAACCGCTCACTCTGTCGTGAACTTTCTTTTAGCAATTCCCTTGTAGCAATTAGTTCACGATTCAGTGCGGCAGTTTGTTCACGCAGAAGTTGTTCGCGATTGGCGCGATGTGTAGTGATGACAGCAAACAAATGAAACATGCCAAGAGTGATAGAGGAAAAAACGGCGATAAAAGTCTGGTCTCCGTAGTAGTGGTAGAACTGGCTGATGGTGAATACAATAATAGCGCCGGCAAGCAGCCATGAAGTGGTTTTTATTGAGTAGGTTTCCGCCGCCTGCACAATCCACACAATGCCGAAAATTGCAACAAAACTTGTATCGATAAGAAAGTACAGCGGAATAATTAATGCAGCTTGCAACCAAAGCAGGAAAATCAGGCGTGGGCGGTGGCTGGTTGACCAGTTACTGATAAATAAAATGAAATTCAGCACTACCGCAATGGCAAAAAATGAGACAGCAGTTAACTGCAGATCCCATTGCCTGGGTCCGTTCCATTCGAGATAAATACTTAACGTGCTGACGATAAAGAGGACCAATGCGCCAGTCCAGTTCTGCGCTCGTTCGCTGTCCCAGTAATCTGTCAATTTCATCCTGCCCCCTTGCGTAACAAGCAATCGAGTTAAAGTATGACACAGTCAAACTGTGTGCCCTATAGGCTGAAAGTCATACTGCAACTCGTGACTTTCGGCACTACATTTGGATATGCAGCAGCGCGTATGCTGGCGTCGTATTCTTGTAGCTAGTTGGAGAACGACATAATGCAGCTCATTCATAACTTCACTTTTTATATCCACATCAGTTTCGGTATCTGTGCGCTATTGGTTTTCTGGGTTCCGGTTTTCGCGCGCAAAGGGTCTTTGGATCACAAACGATTTGGGCGCTTTTTTGCTATCGCCATGTATGCGCTGGCTTTCTCAGGCCTGGTCATGTCCGGTATTGATTTGGCCTCGCCACTATCGGGGCACCCTCAGGCTGCGGATGCCTCTGCGGAGAGGCTTGCTGCAATGGCAGCGAATATTCGTCTCTTCGCTTATTTTCTATTTTCACTCAGTATTCTGGTACTGGCTACCACACGCCAGGGCTGGCTGGTGATTCTCAATAGAGAAGATCGTTCTGTTTTGCGTACACCCCTGCATATTGGTTTGTGTGCGGCGTTGATTGTTGCTGGTGTTGTTTTGTCCGGCGTCGGTTTCTATACCGGCGAGTTTCTGTTCATGATTTTCGGTGCCTTAGAAGTATGGGTTGGCATAAATCAGCTACGCTATGCGTTCAAAGAGAAGCTGGGACCCAAAGAATGGTGGGTTGAGCATTTGGGCGGCCTGACCGCGTCTGGCATAGCCGCCTATACTGCATTCTTTGTGTTCGGCGGCAATCAGTTGATCAGTCAGATTTTTTCCGGCTCGATGGCAAGTGTGCAAATATTCCTGTGGGTGGCACCTGGCGTTATTGGTGGTGTCGCGATCGCGGTATTATCTCGCCAATACACACGTCGATTCGCCAGCATGAGGGCACAATGAAAACGATGTCGGTTGGCAGAACTGCCAATCAGATTTCTTCGTAATGTGAACCAATCAGAATTGTATTGCCTTCGCTGTCACGGAAGAGAGCGAAGATCTCATCTCGTTTCCATGGTGCCTGGGCAGGACCTTGCGTAAACAGCACGCCTTTAGCCTGCAATTCTTCGTAGGTTTTCTCTACATCTTCCACGGCAAGCACCAGACAGGGGCGATCCGATACCTCGTTGCCATGTCGCTCCGTAAGCAGTATTGCAGTCTCAGCGCCAGGAATTGTAAGTTCTATCCAGCGCCAACCGTCCTTATAGGGTGAGTTCTGTTGCACGCGCAGCCCGAGCTTATGGGTATAAAAAAGCAAAGCGCGCTCCTGGTCAGTTACCGGGACTTCAGCGAACTTGATGAACCTTAACATGCCAGCTCCTTAGCCTGTGTACTGTCAGTTATTCGAAGGATATGCGTATTCTGCCGCAGTCCTGTGATAATTGCACCCCAAGGGTCAAGACTGTGGAGTATGATGGAGCATGAGCATTATGCCCGGGGCAATGAGATGAGAGTTGCGGTAGTAATAATGGTTTGCCTGGTTAATCTGGCCAGTGCCGCTGAGCCGAGAGATGTCGATCTATTAATCAGCAATGCAGAGCTCCACATTGCTGGCACTTTGACATTGCCACCCGGGGACACCACGGAAACCCCTCTGGCAATACTGATTTCCGGCAGCGGTGCTCAAGAGCGCGACGCAGCCGTCTTTGGTTTTCCCATTCTGGCAGAGTTGGCAGAACAGTTGAGTGAGGCGGGTATTGCCAGTTTTCGATTCGATGACAGGGAAACCGGCTTGTCCACAGGCAGCTTTTCTGATGCCACTCTCGATCGTCTGGTCGCAGACGTGGGAGTGATTGTTGATCATTTCACGGTATTCAGCGAACAGAAATTTTCCGAAATCATTCTTGTGGGTCACAGTCAGGGTGGCATTGTTGCCGGCCGACTGGCGACTATAGATACACGGGTGTCGCGCGTCGTGCTGCTGGCTTCCACAGGAATGAATCTGCGACGCATATTGCGCCAGCAGGTCACCGATGCTTACATGCAGGCGGATCTTCCGGCCGCATTGATAGAAGCGGAAATACGTGCGCGGGAAGAGATCATGTACACCGCGGTTGATGGCGGCGATACGAATGCGACGTTGGTTGCCTATGCCAAAGCCTACCGGCAGGTGCTCGACGCCCTGCCGCCAAGCATGCGGGAACAGATTCCCGACAAGGATGCTTTCGCTGCCAACCAGGCCTCACAGCTGTTGGATGCGTACAGTGACCCGCACATGCAATCCTTGTTGTTCCATGATCCGCTGATCGATCTGGAAGTATTGGGCAAGCCGGTCCTCAATGTTTTTGGCGGCAAGGATACCCAGGTTATCGAGTCTCTCAACCGGCCTCCCATGGAATTCGCATTGCAATCAGCAGGGGCCGACTTCCAGGCTGTTGTTATTCCGGAGGCTAATCATCTGTTCCAGGCCGCAGTGACCGGTCAGGTAAGCGAATATCCTGAGTTGGAAAAGCAGTTTGCCGAAGGTTTTGTAGAAAGCATTGCGAACTGGATTTTGGGTTTGGAGCCAGCCATAGCAGATTAGAACCGCTGTGTTGGTAGCACCTGACGGGGCAGGTACCACCAACGGTCACACCAGGATTCTGAGCTACTACAGGCGATATTCCACCTTGAAATTGATGGAGCGCCCTTCCTGGTAGCCAGTAGCAATGAAGCCACCTTGTGTAATGTCCTTGCGCTCGTCCAGTAGATTTTGAGCCTTGAGACTCATCTTCCAGTTATTGCGGAACTCCTTGATGAGCACCAGATCCAGTTCGCCGCGGCCTTCTTCAATCAGATCGGGGGCACCCAGAATACCGACTTCGTAGATTCTGTCGCCAACATAGTTGTACAACACAGTTGCTGTCAGACCATCAAAGCCGTCATAACCGAACTGCGCGTTGAACAACCAGTCTGATTGTCCCTGCAGGGGCCGCGAAGTGTTAGTCAGAATGTTCTGTTGCACTATGCCGATTTCCACTTCTGATTCGATGAAGGATGCGTTACCTGCAACATAGAAGTTTGACCAACGATCACCGAACATATCCAGTTGCTTGCGAATCTCAACTTCAACGCCTTGATTCTCTGCAGACTCGGCATTGATATAGCTGCGAGCGCTATTAGCGCCAGGTTGCACTACTGACTCGATAGGGGAGTCAAACTCTTTCATGAACAGGCCAACAGACAAACTGTCTGACGCGCCGAAGTACCATTCCCAGCGCAGGTCGTAGTTCTTGATATAGGCAATCTGTAAATTCGGGTTACCGACTACTTCATGCCCCGTCAGTGGGTTGGTGAATGTGGCTGGTGAAAGCTCTCGGAAATCGGGGCGTGATGTTGTCTCACTATACCCAAGTCGGAACTGATGATTGCCCATGATATAAGTCGCTGTAATGCCAGGCAAAATATCATCGCTTGCCAGCCTGGCAGTTACTGCGGTTGCGGGCCGGAACAGATCGAATGTTGTCACGCTCTGCTCATAGTTCTCCTGCCGTAATCCAGCCAATAGTTGGATACGGTCAGAGATATTGATGTCGGTTTGCGCGTACCACGATTCCAGTTCCCGGTTCGCGGTGTAGGTATCCGTGGGACGTGTAGTTTCGCGCAATTCAAAACCGTTGGGGCCTATGTTCTCGGGCGCCAGAATTTGCGACAACGGCTGATTCAGGAAACCAGGCCTGTTAGCTACATCACCCAGCTCGAAAAATGTAAAGCGGCGAATTTCGAAATCACGGTCACTGTTTTGATTGGAGTATCCAGCCGATACGGTAACGAGTGCATTGGCGGGTGCGTTGAAGACCATGGATGTATCCACAGCGTAATCAGTGCTGCTGTCATCGAGCTCACTAAAACGGCGCACGTTGCCATCAGAGCGCAGATTGAAGCGATACTGATCGTCAAGCAAGTCATAGCGGATCACGCGAGTGTCCGGCGCATCACGCTGGGCTGTCGCTTGATTGTAGCGCCAGTTGATATTCAGCTCGTTGACTGACGGGAAATAGTGATCGCCCTGCAATTGATTCGACAGCAGTTCGCGCTCAATAAACTCGATCTCAGAGAATCGGCTGTCCATGCGTTCATCACCAAAAAATCCAGTCCTTTCTGCTGCAATATTGTCAGATTGGCGCAGTAAAATGCTGGTTGCTCTTATGTTGTGATCAACGGAAAGATCGAGGCTGGCCGTCAGGATGGTGCTTATATCGATGTTATTTTCAGTGCTGTCGTAGATGAACTCGTTCTCAGTAACCAGTTCATCAACGCCACCTACTTTATAGGTATTGCGCTCAATCTGGTTGCTTTCCCAGCCATTCTTGTAATCAACCGCGGCCATATAACTGAAGCGGTACTCACCCAGGTCGTGATAATTACCGAGCGATGTGGTCACGCCGAAATCGGCAGGCAGCGACTTCTCTTCCAGATCATAACTGGTGTTCAAACTGCGGCCAATTTCCTGTAGCTCAAGCTGCGAATAGCCACCCGTGTTCGTAAAAGGGTTCTCGCGCTGCAGACGTTGGCCGTTCGCAGTCGCACTCTGCAAAAGCGAGGGTATTTCACGGGTGCCATCGTCGAAGCCCAGCCAATCCCTGTCACCGCCGTTAGCTTGCAGGCCTTTGCTGAAACTGGAACCATCAGTCATCCCTACTGAGCTGGATAGATTGAAGAAAAATTCATCGCTGGATTTCTTGGTGCGCATCTGTAGAACACCGCCACCAAACTCGCTGGGGAATTGTGCTGAATAGGTTTTTTGCACCACTACGCTATCCATGATGGCATTGGGGAACAAATCCAGAGGAACGACACGGTTCATTGGTTCAGGGCTTGGCATGCTGGACCCATTAAGCAACGCCGACGAGTAACGCTCACCCAATCCACGCACATAAATGTATTTGCCACCAACCAGACTCAGTCCGGCAATTCGCTTCAGACCTTCGGCGATATTGGTATCTCCGGAACGGGAAAACTCCTCGTTACTAAGTACATTGGACAAGGCGGAGGTGTTGCGTTTTTCATCGGGCACATAGCGGCCGATCACCGCAATTTCCTCGATGTCTGGCATGGGTGCGCGTACGATATTGATTTGAGCAGCGTCTGGTTCTTGCGCGGCAATTGCAGAGGTGCCCAATGCGAGCGCGATGGCTACGGGGAGGGTTCGTCTGATCATAATAGTTGTCCAAAGTTGAATGCGGGACTGGGAAGACGGGCGTAGTGTAGTAGGTAAAAATGACAGTAGTATTTCAGTTACATGACAAAAGCATAACAATGTGACAATCAGGTGATATTTGCTTAACAAAAAAAAGGGCGCCAGAGGCGCCCTTTCATACCTGCATTGCAATGATTCAAGCACTTACAAGGGTTTGAACATCCAGCTGGAAGCCCAGTCTGACTGTGCGTTCTTAATTGCACCAATGTGATCCACTTGATCAAAGAACGAGTCAGTGAATGTAGCTGCCGGCAGTGCATTCAGGATTGGGCCATTGATGTAACCGTTCAGGTCAGCCGCGCCGGTTGAGTTCCCGGATTGAGCAGCGAACCAGGCTGACAGCGACCATGGGTCTGATGCGGACTCGGCGAAATTGTTAGCACAGGCCAACCTTGTGTTCCGCATGGTCAACTGACCAGTCTGATTGGTGGCTGAAGAGCCGCCATTCAGGAATGTGGCGTTGTCATTAATATCCAGACAGTAGGTGTCAAAATTGGTTACTACGAAATTGGAGATATTTGCACCTGTGCCGCGACGTAATTCGATACCGCGACCGCTGGCACCTTTACCGATGAAGGTAAAGTTGGCAAGGGTCGGCTTGGAGCGTGGCAATGAGTCGTGGTTAAACTCATTATTGTCCGCCTCAATACCGCGGTCGCCTGATCCGGCGCGCTGGTGGATGATCGCGTGCTGAACTTTACCGTTCCAGCCGAAGGTCCAGTCAAACGAATCATCTTCTGCGCTGGTAACAATCAGATTCTTCACATTGACCGAGCCGCCGTAGAATTCCACGCCATCATCCGAACTGCCGTGAACCTGCACGTTGGTGACTACAGTGCCATTACCAACGCCCTGGAATGAAATACCATTGAGTTCGTTAGTTTCAGTGATGTTCTGGCCGGGGTACTTGACGATAACGTAGTTCAGCACACCGCTGTTATCGGCCGCATTGTTGCCGCCGTATTTGCCAGTAGAACCTTCACCTTCCAGTTCGCAAAGCGTAGTGCCCGCAGCGCAACCATTCACTGGCGCGTTACCATTCAGGATCAGACCACCCCAACGGCCGGTGGTGCTGGCTGTCGCATTGGCTTCATCATCGTAAGTAAAGATGATTGGCGCTGCTGAGGTGCCATTCGCCTGGATTTTCGAACCGCGATTGATAACCAGGAAATTCAGACCAACTGTTGCGATGACTTTGGTGCCAGCATCGATGCTCAGGGTAGCCGAGTTAGTGTTGTCGCCACCAATGAATACGGCACCATCAAGCAAATAAATATTATTGGCAGTCAGGTGCGTGTTCTGCGTGATTGTGCCTTTCAGAACACATACGGTTTTGTTCTCGAATTTCGCAGAAGATGTTGTTGTCGTGCTGGGGCATGCTGCATCAGGCTGTGGTGTAGGCGCCGCACCAATCGTGAAATTGATTGGCGTGTCCGTGAATACCAGGCTCTCTATGGTATTTGCGTAGTAACCCATATAAATCTTAAAGTTCAGATTCTGCAGGTTCGAGTACTGGCCTACCAGATCATCAAATATTGTAATTTTGCGCTGTGCAGGCAATGACCCTTTAGAGAAAGGCGTTAATGTGGAAGGCTGTCCATTCCATGGCGTGAAGAAACCGCCCGTCAGCATGTTGTAAGTGCCAAGACCAGGCACGTCGACTACAACAACCATGCCGCCCTGCTTGCCAACATCAGCAGACGCCACGTTCATGGTACCGACAACATCCACAGACGTGGTTGATGGAACAGCAGTGAGGAATGTCAAACTGCCATCTGCAGTGGCACCACCCGAAAATGTGGCGGTTGTGCTAGCGCCACTCAAAGTGGCTGGCGTAAGTGCTGGCTCAGCAGCAGAAACAGTTAGTGATGTGAAGCCTAACGTAGCAAGTGCTATCGCAGAGGCCAGTTTATTGACGGTATGTTTCATGTTTTCTCCTAAATGCCGGTTTTAGTGATTCGAATTCTGTAATCGCATTGAACAGGCGCAATGGTAGAGTGCAAATGTTGCAGTTGTGCGACACTAATATTTCAGTTTGTTGACATCTTTGTGAATGAGGCTGTTCGCCACATCCCCACACTTGTGATAACGTGATCCCGACCTTGCCTGTGCCGTGGAACCGCTTGCCAATGAAAATAAGATTAGTATCCCGAGCCGTCAGATTGAGTCTCGTTCTGTTGACCCTGTGGCTCGCGCAGGGCGTCAATGCTCACGGAGGGGTCGCGTTTGAAGACGACCTTTGTGTTATCCGCATAGATTTCCTTACCGCCCATTTCACTGTGTATCAGCCACCCACCAGTGGTAGTGCCGAATATTGCGAAGACCTGCCTGACGTCACAGATACCATCTTTGTGATGGAGTATCTGCACGACTTTCTCAGGCAGATGCCTGTAGATTTTCGCATCATCAGGGACGAACAGGGATTTGGTCAGTTCGCCCGCTGGGAGGATGTGCAGACCATTGATAATCTCAATGACGTCACAGTCTTCTATCAACCGCCAGTCATCCAGCCAGAGGGGGAGTTGACGGCCAACTATCGTTTTACAGAGAAAGGCACTTATATAGGTATAGTGACGGCGCAACATCCGCGCGATGACAGAATTTATAATGCAGTCTTTTATTTTCAGGTTGGCTCCGACTACGGAACCTGGCCTCTGTTTCTCGTCTTGCTGGTTGCACTGCAGGCAGGCTACTGGTGGAGCAATGGTGGCTGGGAAAAGTTGCAAGCCAGAAGGCGCCAGGGTTAAGTGATATGCGAATAATTCTACTTTTGCTTGGTTCAGTGCTTTTGAGTGCTTTGTTGTTTCCACCGCAATGGTATCCGCCACTATTACGTTTTGAAATGGCGAGACTATTCGGCACGCCTGCAGCTACAGATTCTGTAACTGAAACGTCTACCGCCATGCCAGCATCGACTGCGATGCCGGAAGAGGCATGCCCGGAGGATTTTCTGGGCTGGCGCGATGCGCAGGTAATCGAAGGGGTAGTCATTCCCGCCTCCAATAATTGTGTTGCTGATAATCCCTATGCTATCGCCGCGTTCGTCAAGGGGACCAATAATGTTTCTCAGGACACTTTGTTGCGTGCAGGGCTGGCACCGGATGCCGTTGTCAAAGGCGCAGATCTGGATGGCGATGGTGATGCCGATGAGATTCATATTCGTCTGGAAGTTGTCGAACTCAATGGTGGGTCACCTGACTCGCTGGACCCGGTGGCGCAGTACCCCATTGCACCTGGCATTACACCAGGACTTTGGGTTTTTGCTCCCAAATCTTTTGGCATGGCAACAGAGAACTTCGAATCCAATCAAGCCATCGATTTGTTGCGTTTACCATCCCCCAGTATTCGTGTTGAGCAAGGTGATCGTGTGAAGGTGACGCTGGAGAACACGCACTACCTGCCCCACACCATTCATTTTCACGGCGTTGATCATCCATTCCTGACAGCAGATGGTCAGGGCAACGACGGTGTGCCGATGACCAGTGAGTTGCCACTGCAGCCCGGAGAGTCGCGCACCTACGAGTTCAGTCCGCGTGCTGCGGGCACCATGTTTTATCACTGCCACGTGCAACCGCAAGCCCATGTGTTAATGGGCTTGCAGGGTATGTTCATCGTTGAGGAGAACCGCCCCGACAATCATTTGCAAACCATGAATATCGGTGCCGGACATGTGCGCGTTCGTTCACAGGCAAGTCAGGCTGCGTATCATAGTGAGTACGATCTGCACTACACGGATCTGGACAGTGAGCTCAGTGGTATTATTCAGCGCAGCAATAATCCAACCGAGATTGAGCGCTGGATAAATGGTGGATTCAATCTGCAGGAATCTCACAGCGACTATTACACCTTAAACGGGCGGTCATTCCCTTACACGTTTCGCGAATCTCTGGTGCTGACCAGACCGGATCAATTGACACGTCTGCGCGTTTTAAATGCGGGTAGTCAGGGTGTTGCATTGCATACTCACGGACATAAGGCGCGGGTCACCCACTATGATGGTGCGGCCTTAAGCACGGAAGCCAGTTATATACGTGACGTGTTCTGGGTTGCAAGCGGCCAGCGACTGGACCTCACACTGAACACAACCAATGATGGCACCCATTCTTATGGCAGTGGTGTGTGGATGCTGCATGATCACCAAGGTCGTGGTGTCATGAACAATGGTATTGCCCCCGGGGGTAATGTCAGTGCTATTGTGTACGAAGAATTTCTGCAGCCAAATGGTTGGCCGATTACTTATGGTGAAGACCTGAATATGTTTTTCAACGCGGATTTCTATCGGCGCGAAGCAGTGACACCGCGCATGCAAAGTTTGCGCTTTTCGTTTGTGCTGCGTTTGTTAGCGTTGGGTTTGTCATTGGGCGCTGTCTTCGCCTGTCTGCTGCAACTGGTGATGGGATTTGCGCGTAAAAGTGCAAGGGTTGATGAATGAAGCGCAATGAGTGATGCTTAAAAAATGAAACTTTCAGTCAGTATCAACCTGGTCAGCTTCCTCTTTTTGCTTTCTTTTGTGACCTATGCTCAGGAGCCTGATCATAGTGCTCATGCTGCACAAGACGATCACGATAACGATCATGATCATGCCGTAATGCTGCTGGAGAATACCACACAGGATTCGCCTATAGATCACTCAGACCATGCAGGCCACGATATGCTGTTTGACGCCACGGGCATGGTGATGAATACGAACAGCACGGAGCTGCCGCTGAATTGTCCAGCCATATCAGGCGATGTTGAGCTCACCGTTTATGCAGGTGCCGAGTACGCCAGAATTTATCCCGAACGAACTTTCGCTTACAGTGAGCATGAGTTCTATGTGGCACCTTGTGCGCGAGTGACCGTCAATTTTGTCAATGAAGATCAAGTGCGGCATCAATGGATGTTGCACGGTCTGCCGCGTTATCTTTATCCGCAGGGCATGTTTCATCTGGAGGCCGCTGGCGGTGAACAGGTGTCAGGGACATTTATTGTTCCAGCTGATGATGCAACTTATCTGGTGCATTGCGACATTACCCAGCACATGGAGAAGGGCATGAAGGCTCAGTTTGTGGTCGGTAAAGGCACGGGTGACCTCTGGAGCGTTCCCGGTGTGAGTCAGAATTTCAAGACAGACTCATTGGCGCGCAACGGCGCCTGGGTTCTGGTAGTGATCGGATTCATGCTGGCTTTGCTTATAACTGTGAAAATACTCAGGCCTGGCAGGGCATAAGTACCATTTTTGCAGAGCGTAGATTGCGCAGGGTGCTGGAAGTAGTGCATAGATAGCTGGGAGCAGCTATCAGAGCGCAGGCCGCTGAACTTTATTGCCCGCTATCCACACCTGATGAATCGAGCGGGTTGCCCGAATATCCTCCAACGGATTCTGATCCAGAATTAACAAATCAGCCCAATTGCCAACCTGCAAAGACCCCGTATCCGGTAAACTCAAACACCCGGCGGCTGCAGAGGTGGCTGCGGTCAGTATCTGCATGGGACTCATTCCGGCATCTGCCATCATCCACATTTCCAGATGTTCGAAATAGCCCTGAAACCGTGCGACCGGGCCGCTGTCAGTGCCCAGAGCAATCCTGATCCCCGCATCTGATAGTAGTTTCAGATTGCTCATCGCAGTGGGTAAGGCGGCTTTATACTGCTGAGCTGCGGAATTCTCGCGCATGCGTTGCTGTCGCTCAGGGTCTCGCAGTGTGGCCACATCTGCTGGATCTACTTCTGCCAAAAAGAAAGGGTCCGAGAAGAAACCCACCTCATTCTCATACACGAATGTGGAGACCTCTCTCGTCAAGGTCGGCGTATAGCAGGCATCCGTCGCGCGCATCAGATCAATGAATTCCTGGTCGACTGTCTGGTCGCGAACACTGTGCGCCACCATGGCGGCGCCGCTGTTCAGCAAGTCCTTGGTATCCTGCAAATAGAACGTATGCACCGCCAGTGGAATCCCCAATTGTTCTGCTCTTGATGCGATTGCGCTGGAAATTTCCGGAGGCATCTTGCGGGTCCTGCCAAGGTTGTCATCGACTCGAATCTTGATGAAAGCTGGATCTTGTTCTGCAGCCGTATCAACAGCGGTTGCCGCATCTGCGACAGATTGCGGCGAAAGAACAGTGCCGGTTACCAAGAGGCGAGCTTCATTCAGCTCCGACAAATTCTGCTGATTCCGCACGCGAAAGCCTTCCGGACCATCGTCGCCGAGACTGTTTACCGTAGTCACACCGTAGCGCGCATACAGTGCTAATTGTCTGCGCAGGTTCTCGTCATTGTAATGTCCTGACTCAAGGCCGCGCACTCCGCTGACATGACCGTGGGCGTTGATCAACCCGGGAATAATGGTTTTGCCATCCATGGGCAATTGTATTGCGGAAGCGGGAATTGTCACGCTGCTGCGCGGCCCTACTGCAGAGATGCGGCCGTTTTCTACTAGAATAACCGCGTCTTCCATGGGATCAGCGCCTGTGCCATCAATCACGCGCGCACCCACGAAGGCTATTTGGCTGTCAGCGGCAAACAGCGTGTTGGCTGCTGAGAGGACTACCGCGACCATCAACATCCGGACGGACAACTTGTAACGCATTTTGAAAGCCTCGAATTTGACATTGAACAGAGGTTTATAGGTTAATTGGCACTAAACCAAAAACAAGCATTATCTGCAATAGCGAGACGATAACTATGGAAAATATGGATATAGACACTGAGATTCTTATCAACTCCGTACTGATTTATGGACCCCGGGTACTGGCGGCGGTTCTCACGTTGGTTCTGGGACTCTGGGTAGTCAGTATCCTGGGCAATATCCTGAAAGGAATGCTGAGCAGGAGCAAAGTCGATCCTTCGCTGCAGAGTTTCCTCAGCAGTCTGGTTGCCATACTGCTGAAAGTGATGGTGTACATCACGGCGCTCGGCGTATTGGGTGTTGAAATGACATCGTTTATAGCCATTTTGGGTGCTGCGGGTCTGGCTATCGGTCTGGCGTTGTCCGGCACGCTGCAGAATTTTGCTGGCGGCGTCATGATTCTGTTCTTCAAGACGTTCAAGGTGGGCGATTTTATCGAAGCGCAATCCCACTCGGGGACGGTCAGGGAAATCCAGATTTTCTCCACAATACTGACAACGCCTGACAACAAAACAATAGTCTTACCCAACGGCCCTCTGGCTACCGGCACTTTGATAAATTATTCGACGCAGGTGAATCGTCGCGTAGATTGGACTTTTGGTATTGCCTATGGGGACGATGTGGACAAGGCCTATGAGGTATTGCGATCACTAATAGCAGCCGACACCAGAATTCTGACTGACCCGGAGCCATTTATGGCGGTTTCCGCATTGGCGGATAGCTCAGTCAATATAGTAGTGCGTGTATGGGTGAACGCAGCCGATTACTGGGCGGTTTTTTTCCAAATGAATGAACAGGTTTACAGGCAGTTTCCGGGGGCCGGACTATCAATTCCGTTTCCGCAGCGCGATGTGCATCTATATCAGACCGAATAATAATTCGCGTATTTCACAGGTTGTGTTACCTGACGCACATACTGGCGCTATCCAATGCGCATAATCAGATGTCCTCTGTAAACATTGCGTGCATTATCGTGATGATGGGGCTAATGTATCCGGGCATCAGAAAGTTTTTATTCTGAGTGCTATGGCTTTTAGGATGACCATAAACGATTTAACTGCTTTCAAAGGAGATTAAGAATGAAATCAATCGCAATGAAGAACCGAGTTTTCTGGTATGCCGTAATAGCCATGTTCATGGCTGGTAGCTTTCAGGTACCTGCAGTAGCTGATGTTGTCAGCACTGATCAGATACTCATGGAAAGCCAGGCAGATGCAAAAAGAGCCGAGTTGGGTTCATTGCTTCAGCGTGCAGATGTGCAACAACAATTAATGAATCTTGGTGTAGATATCACTGATGCTCAACAGCGTATAGATGGCATGACAGACAGCGAACTCGCTTCTGCTTATGACCAACTGGAGTTGTTGCCAGCTGGTGAAGGTGCAGTAGGTTTTGTTCTTGGCGTGCTGCTGATCTTCATTCTCCTGGATCTTGCTGGCGTTACAAATATTTTCCCGGGAATCTAAAGCAGTGATAGTCAGGCAGTGGTTCAACCTTTACAGGAATGCCGCTGCCTTACTTTTCGGACTATGGCTGACTGGGTGTGTTTCGGCACCCCAGTCCGCTCTGCTTCTGCAACAAACTTCTACTTCCCCGTTTGCTACCCCTGTCGATTTGGGTCATATTCCCTTTTTTCCGCAAGAAGATTACCAGTGCGGTCCCGCAGCTCTGGCGACTGTTCTACAGGCCAGTGCAGTCAGTGTGACACCTGATGAGTTGGTATCCCACGTGTACGTCCCTGCCCGGCAAGGATCACTGCAAATCGAAATGCTGGTTGCAGCAAGAGCCTTCAACCGACTTTCCTATCTGCTCTCTCCTGATCTTGAAAGTATCCTTCATGAAGTGCGTGAAGGCAGACCCGTTCTGGTGATGCAGAATCTTGGGTTAAGCTGGTATCCACAATGGCATTACGCGGTGGTTGTTGGCTACGATCTGGACAAAGAAGAATTACTGTTGCGTTCGGGAACAATAAAAGACTACTGGACATCAATTCGTGTGTTTGAAAGAACCTGGCAGCGCAGTGAGCACTGGGCATTCGTCGTGTTGCGTCCGGGGGAACTACCAACTAATGCCGACGAGTTGCGCTACTTTGAATCTGTTGTGGCGCTCGCCAGGGTGCAAAGCGGAGACTCCATCGAGGTATCCTTTCAGGCCGGTTTGCGTAACTGGCCGACAAGTCAGGTGTTGTCTATGGGACTTGGCAATCATTATTATGCGCTTGAACGCTGGGAAGAAGCGGCAAACGTTTACCAGAATCTAATAGCAGCGCATCCCGACTACGCCATCGCACACAACAACCTGGCACAGGCATATCTGCAGCAGGGCAACAGGGTATCTGCATTGCAACATGCGTTGCGTGCAGTAGAACTGGGCGGAAGTTTTACAGAGATGTATCAGAATACATTGCGACAGGTGCAAACTTTATAACGATATTAATTACAATCCCAATGTGTGCAACGGGAAGTGAAAACCGGCGCGCAGGCTTTTACTGTGTATGTTGTAATTGATCAACCCTTCGCCATAACCATCGTAGTAACTCAGAAAGAATTTGCTGTTCACCCAATTCGACATAGGCAGTGTTAAATCAAGCTGGTAACTGATTTTTCCGGTTTTGTGGCCTTTCAATGTTTTCAGATCAATTTCTGCAAAATTATTGAGATTGATCTGCGTTGTAATCTGCAGATTGCCAAGATAGTCAGTTATATCTTCATTAAAACGGTCATGCTTCAGTACTTTCCAAAGTTTGACGTCGAAACTTAGTACTTCGCTGAAGACAAACTCGCGTTGTATATAGGCTCGGTCCCAACTACGAGAGAGCTCTTCATTCAGTCCATTGGATTGGTGCTCAAGCCCGATACGATCAATGTAGAGCAGATTGCGCAGGCGGGTTAGATCAGGAGTGGAGATTCTTTCCGGTCCCGCGAAATCGTAAAATATTTCCGGGTTGTAGTTGAGCTCCTGGAATGGTGCAGACTCCTCGCCAATGTCCCACCAGGACAATTGCGAGTAGCCAAAATGCAAAGGTAAAGCTCCGGAGCTGTTGTTGGGGCTCGGAATTAGACTGAACATCATGCCGAGCTCGAATTTCATATCGAAATTATTGCCACTGAACGCGGGAGTATCATCCCGGTTTCTCATAGCCCCCACGATGATGTAATTCTGCTTGTACGGACGGAAAAATCCTTGCGGCGCAGCGCTTGAGCGGACGTTAACGTCAGGCGTGGAAGCGACTATTGAAGTTTCCTCAATCACTTTTTCTGTTTCAGTGTCAGCGCTGTGGTGGGCGCTTGACTGCAACGTCGGGTTTTCCTGCACTGGATTTGCTGCCGCGGTGATAAGCCGCTCGCAGGTTTCCCGCAAGTCTGCGACAGTTCTGTCATTGTTAATTGCCAGAACGACCTGCTCCTGCAAACAGTTGGTCATGCGGCTGTCATCGTCTTGACTATAAGCGCTGCATGGCAGTAATAAAGCAACGACCAATGCAACGACCGATGCAAACGGGGTGAATGCTGATTTCGTAGCGAGAGCCGATTGGCGAGTGGCGGTTTTGCAAGGTATGGAAATCATAAAATGTCTGGCGCATAACGAAGGCGTAAGTATAAGTTCATGTCACGGCCGTGGCTACCTGCTATCGTCAAGTTGAGCAAGTAATAATTTATGAAGAGCGCTGGTGGCCGGACCCTCTGCATCAATAGTGCCGATAATCAAATACAGTTGAATGATGCGCTCAGTGCACTTCTCTAATGGTAGTTGCTGCAACTTGCCTTGCTGCAAATACGGGCTTACCCAACCATGGGGCAGGAATGCGAACGCAAGTCCCGCTTCCAGTATCTTCAAGCTGCTGGAAAAGTGACTGACAGTCCAGCGCTGTCCGGAACCCAACCAGCCAGCATCCTGTTCCCGACGATATCCCGTGTCACGCAAAACCACCTGTCTGTGTGAGCGCAGTTCCCACTCGGCAATCTCTTTGGTAGCAGCATTTTGCGCAAGTGTGAAAAGTGGATGGTCGGGGCGGGCCACGGGTATCATTTGCACGCGCAGTAGTGGCGTTCCCATGAATCCTGCCGGAACCTTGGCGCCTATCACGATATTGGCACGCTTCTCCAGCAATGCCTCTTCGGTGCCGGAGAGGGAGGTTTCCAGAATCTTGATGCGAGTAAAAGGACAGGAATCTGAAAACTTTGCCAGCGCAGGTAGTAACGCACCAATCTCCAGAAGCACATCCACAGCTATAGTCACCTCGGCCTCCAGACCTTTGGCAAGCAAACTTGCTGTCTCCTCGGTCTCTTCTGCCTGCTGCAACAGTTGACTGGCCCTCCGGTAAAGTATCTTGCCATCTTCGGTCAGGACTGCCTTGCGTCCTTCAAGCTGCAGTACCGGAGAAGGCAGCGTTTCGTTTAGCCGGGCTATGGCGTAACTGATACTCGACTGGC
This sequence comes from Pseudohongiellaceae bacterium, assembly GCA_041751425.1. Lineage (GTDB taxonomy): Bacteria > Pseudomonadota > Gammaproteobacteria > Pseudomonadales > Pseudohongiellaceae > JAVVEG01. The sequence continues at coordinate 69,028 of JBGSXL010000011.1, forward strand.
TCTTGTTCAGCTCTTCCGCTGCCATGGCGAAAGAGCCTTGATCGACAACGGCTTTGAACGCAGCCCACTGCTCCAGTGAAATCTTCGGGATTTTCATGCATGACTCCAGTGCTTGTATAAGATCAGCAATACATTTAAAAAGTAGATGTTATAGCGCTGAAAAATGCGACAATTCATCGGATAATACGGACTATCATGCTCGCTATCAATCACAAACCGTGACCGGACAGGAGCGAACATGACAAATTTATTGAGAATCAACACCAGTGTATTCGATGGTGGGCACTCGCAAGGTGTCTCCACAGAGTTGGGTGACACACTGCTTGCGGCGCTGCAGGCAATGGAGCCCGGGCTGCAGGTTTCGTTGCGTGACTTTGCCGAGCAACCTTTGCCTCACCTGGACGCTGCATGGTTGCAAGCGCTTACTACTGCAAAGGAGAAGCGCACGACCGCGCAGCAGAACATGGTAAATTTCTCTGATCAGCTGATACATGAAATACAGCAGGCGGATGTCCTGATGATTGCAGCGCCGATGTACAATTTCACGATCCCGTCCATGTTGAAAGCGTGGGTTGATCATATCGCGCGGGCGGGCACCACTTTCAAATATACAGAACAAGGCCCCGTTGGTTTGTTGGGCGCCAAGAAAGTGTATGTTCTGGCAACGACCGGGGGCATTCACGAAGAGGGCGTATCAGACTTCGTTCGACCGTACCTGCGCACAGCTCTTGGTTTGCTGGGTCTTACCGACATTGAATTCATCAGCGCCGCTGGTTTGAATATGGGTACGGAGCAACGGCAGAAAGGGTTGCAGCAGGCACAGCAGGATATCAAGTCTGTTGCGCACGGTTTCGACGCCTTTCTGCGGCAGCGGGCAGTATCATTTGCGCACTCAATGAAAGCAGACGAACATGAGGAGGCAGTAGCATGACAATACGTAAGGTAGAAGAGATTCTCCGCGCTCAAATCGCCTCCGATGGCGATGGTGTCAAGTTGATGCGCGTATTTGGTGGCAACGATCTGAAGCGCTTCGATCCGTTTTTGATGATGGACGAATTCGGTTCAGACTCGCCCAATGACTATATCGGTGGTTTTCCTTCGCATCCACACCGCGGTTTCGAAACGATCACTTATATGCTGGAAGGGCATATGGAGCACCGTGACCATTTGGGCAACGTCGGCGACCTGCAAAATGGCGATGTGCAATGGATGACGGCTGGCGCAGGAATCATTCACTCGGAGATGCCGAAGCAGACTGATGGTCGTTTGCGCGGGTTTCAGGTCTGGTTGAACCTGCCTGCTCGCGACAAAATGCAGGCTCCGTCTTACCGGGATATTGCTGCGGCAGAGATACCCGTTTACTCGGACAACGGTGTGCAGATAAAAGCCATTGCCGGCAAGCTGCGCGACGAAAACATGACGTTGCACGGCGTGGTCCAGGATCAGGCAACTGAACCGGGATATCTGGATATAGTGTTCGCGGAACAGCCGCAGAGTCGCCAATTCTCCGTGCCTGCGAAGCACACAGTTCTTCTTTATGTGTATGAGGGAGAGGTGTTGGTTGGCGAAGAGAAGACCAGGGTTGGCAAGTCGCACATGGCCAGATTATCGAGCGGAGAACTTGTATCTCTTGAAAGTGCTGGCGCGGCCAAAGTGCTGCTGCTTTCCGGTCTGCCCGTCAATGAGCCTATCGTGCACTACGGGCCGTTTGTCATGAACACAAGTGCGGAGATCGAGCAGGCGTTGCAGGACTATCGCAAAGGTGTTCTGGCACGCTAGTTTAATTCCTAATAGGAATAAACATATTGTAATTTATTCTTATTACGTCTAAATGAGATGCCCTATAATCGCCGTCCTGCAGATTGAGGCAGGAACAGTTTGAGGCAGGGCAGCGACATGGATTGGCAGGCGTGGTTATCTCTGACATTAACGTTTGGCGTAGTGCTTGTTCTGATATTCACCAGACTCGGCCCTCATTTCGTATTGATGGGGGCCTTGACCATTCTCAGCGCTACCGGCGTGCTGACCGCCGCTCAGGCCTTGTCGGGCTTCTCCAATACCGGGTTAATAACAGTAGCCGCGATGTTCGTGGTAGCTGGCGGACTTAACGCGTCCGGGGGAATTGACCTGCTGGTGAACAGGATGCTGGGTAAGCCGTCCAGTGTGCGTTCCGCGATGCTGCGATTGTTTGTGCCAGTCTTCCCGCTCAGCGCGTTTCTGAACAACACCCCGGTAGTGGCAACTATGATTCCGGCAGTTAATGCCTGGGCACGCAAGATCAATATTGCACCCTCCAAACTCATGATTCCGTTAAGTTATGCAGCCATTCTTGGCGGTACGTTGACCATGATAGGGACGAGCACCAATCTGGTTGTTGCAGGTCAGTACCAGGCGCTGACGGGTGAAAACGGTTTTGGTCTGTTCTCCATCACCGCTGTTGGCTTGCCGGTTGCGATTATTGCCGGTTTTTATATGTTGTTCGTCATGCCGCGATTGCTGCCTGATCGCAGGGAAAAAAAACCGTTCGACAATATGCGCGAGTTTACCGTTGAGGTGGCTATCGACCCTAATGGCCCACTGGTAGGTTTGACCGTGGAGCAGGCTGGGCTGCGTGATCTTGCGCGCCTGTATCTGGTTGAGATCGACCGGGGCGACAGTCTGGTAACCGCCGTTCCCTCAGAGGAAATTCTGGTGGGTGGCGACCGCCTGGTGTTTGCAGGGGAAACGGAGGCGATATCAGATCTATTGCGCATCAATGGCATTATCGCTTCAGAAAATGAAGAAAGTGGCCGGGTCGCACTCAATGAGAATCGTGCAGAACGACGGTTGGTAGAAGTCGTGGTTTCGCAATCCTGCGCAGCAGTGGGAGAAACCGTGCGTGGCTCAAGGTTCCGCGATCAGTACGGTGCAGTTGTACTTGCATCCGCTCGCAACGGGGAACGTATAGCGGGAAACCTTGGCAACATCATCATCAAACCTGGTGATACTTTGCTATTGGAAGCAAGGCCGGCTTTCGTGACCCGACAACGTTACAACAAAGACTTTCTGGTGGTGAATGATCTGGATAAGGAAACGCCACGTCATGATCGCGCTCTTCTGGCCTGGGCAATTTTATTAGTTGTAGTTGGGGCGGCAGGGTTTGGCGTACTCAGCATGCTGAACGCCGCACTGATTGGTGCCAGTGCCATGTTGTTGACAGGTTGCTTGTCGATAAGTCAGGCAGAAAAAAGTCTGGACATGACTGTGCTGCTGACTATTGCCGCATCTTTTTCTTTAGGCGTGGCGTTACAGGAAACTGGTGCAGCTGCTGTGCTGGGAGAAACGGTGGTCAGTCTAAGTGGTGGTCGACCATGGTTGTTGTTGATACTTACTTACACGATGGTATCCGTGCTGACAGAAACCATAACCAACAACGCTGCAGCCGTACTCATGGTGCCAATTGTCTTAGCTATCACCGCACAGGCGGGGTTGAATCCGGAGCCTTTTATGCTGGCAATAATGATGGCGGCATCAGCAAGCTTTGCAACACCGCTCGGCTATCAAACCAACCTGATGGTTTATGGCCCCGGTGGTTACAAGTTCATGGACTTTATTCGCGCAGGTGTGCCGATGAATTTGCTGGTAGGAGTATCTACTTTGACAGTACTGTTGCTCGGCTGGCCCTTGCAGGGTTAAGAGGAAGGTTGAGCCTTCGCTTGTCAAGCAGGTGCGGATTTGAACCGTTGCAGGAGTGGGTAGCAAAACACCAGCAACATGATGATGCCAGCACCCAGATAGAACTGTACGGTTAGCTCCTGATGTTCATTGAGTATGACAATAGCCAGAACGATTGCGTAGATAGGTTCCATGTTTACAGCCAGTGATGTGGCATAAGCCGAGATGTATCGCAATGCAAACAAGGACAGCACAAACGGCAGCAATGTGCAGGCGAATGCCAGTATCAACAAATAGATTAGATCTGTCCCCTGCGGGATCGAGAATATGTCTGTCATGTCACTGCCAAACATGGCATTCAATGACGAGAACGCGGGCATCATTAGAACGCCGGAAATCAGCAACAGGAAAATTCCTCCCGAAGCCATCTCAACTGTAGTGACGCTCAAAGGGTCCGCGCGAAACACCAGACGTTTGTTCAGGGCTGTAAACAGCGCATCGAAAAAAGCAGACATTATTCCCATTACTATGCCGATACCCATTGCTGCGGGCGTGCCATCCACCACCAACAGAATGCCAGGCAGCACCAGAATACCCAGAAAGACTTCGCGTTTGCGAAAGGGACTGCCAGTGAGTGCGGGTTCAATAAATGCAAGAAAAACCGGGACAGTCGCAATGCAAGCGACAGCGACAGAGGCGTTAGCCAGTTTGATAGCGCCGTAGAACGTCAGCCAGTGCAGCGCTACCAGTACGCCAATGCCACAATAAGCCAGCAGCAATCGCGGTGGCATGGCCAGCATGCCACGCCACACTTTCGGCAACGCGAATAAAACTACCGCAACAATTGCCATGCGCCAGATCACCAGAGCCAGCGCAGGCATGCTTATCAGTTTGCCAAGAATAGCTGTTACGCCCCACAACATTATGCAAATGTGTATCTGTATCCATGCTTTGGTGTGCGGGTTCATGCAGGCCAGCTTTTGTTAGCGTTATTCACCATTCAAGGGTTGCCAAGTGAGAATACATAAACGGCGTTGCCATTGGATGGATGGACAACATCGGGTGTAACCAATCTCGGCACAGTGCGTGGACTGGTTCCGCCAACAGCAGTAGTCACGGCAATATATTGTTTGCCATCAATGCTGAACGTAATGGGGTGACCTTGAACAGAGGTGCCAAGTCGCGTTTCCCAAAGTATGTCACCGTTGCTGACATCAAAAGCGCGGAAGCGGCGATCCAGATCTCCGGCAAACACAACCCCACCCGCTGTAGACAATACACCGGTAATAAATGCAGCGCGCTGCTCATAGCTCCATACTTCAGTCATTGTGCTGACATCGAAAGCAGCCAGTTTGCCCACATTGCCATTGCTGCCCGGCATCTCGGAGAAGCGACGGTTGGATGCCAATCCGCCGGAGCCAGGAACTAACTCGACCGGCCTTGCGATATTCTCAAGACAGGTCTGGCTAAGTGGAGCTATCAATACGCCACTGGGTTCGTGATAACTCATGGAGTGCCAATTCTTGCCACCGGCGCTGCTGGGGCAGGCCTGAACCCACTCATTGAGTTGTGCGTTGATGATGTCATCGCGATACGTGACCACACCTGTCTTTGGGTCGATATGGGTGAAGGTGTTCTGATAAATGGTTTCCAGGAATCCTAAAAACTCCCCGGTCTCGCGATCATTTTTCCAGAGAATTCCGTGTTTGCCGAGTGACATCACCAGCTTTCTGCCGTCTTTATCTATCAGCACGCGCTCAAAAACTTCATCCAGATCCAGCGCTTCGCCCGGGACATGCTGAAAGTGCCACGCGAGATTTCCGTTAGCTACATCCACAGCCACAGTAGCATTGGTAAACAGGCCGGCATCGTGAATGGACATATGACGGCTTGGTGGCGACCAGGGTTTAGCCTGCGCTGTGCCCCAGTAAGTCAGATTCAAATCCGGATCGTAGCTGCCGGTTATCCATGTCTCGCCACCCTTGCGGAAAATATTATCCAGTCCGCCCCAGGTGTCTCCGCCAGGTTCGCCTGCTTTAGCAATGGTATTGAAACGCCAGAGCAATTCGCCGGTGTTGGCATCGTGCGCACTGATAAAACAATCTTCCTCAATATAGGTAGCGCAGCCTGCCAGCCCCAGTAGAACTTTGCCATCAGCGACGATTGGTCCGCTGGAATTGGCGAAGCCCTTGCTGTTGTCTGCGACTACCGTTTCCCAGACCTTTTCACCGGTGCGAGCATCCAGTGCCAATAAGCGGGCATCTGTGGTTGCTTGAATAATCTTGTCGTTATAGATGGCTATATTGCGCATATCTTCGCGCGTAGCCGGGCCGGACCAGTGCTCCCAGATCAGCTCGCCTGTGCGTGCATCCAACGCCTGCACAATATTGCTCGAGTTAATAAGATACATGATGCCATTGTAGACAAGCGGCGCGGGTTCCGATGCGCCGTCGTGCATGCTCCATACCCATTCCAGTTGCAAATCGCCAACGTTGTCGCTGTCGATCTGAGTCAATGGGCTGAAGCTGTGTGCCTGGTAGTTGCCACGCATCATCAGCCAATTGGCGGGGTCCGGGTTGCGCATCATGGCGTCGGTGAGGGGTACGAAATTTTCAACAACTCCACTTACGGTCAAGCCCTGAGGCTCAGTTGATGCCTGGCGGGCCATGGATTCGGCGACAGATGGTCCGCGTGGAATACTGGTTCCTATGACCAAAGAGCTGTCTGCCAGCAAAGGAGACTCTCCCGCTGGGATGCCGTTTGTCTGCAGGATGTGAGCAACCATGTTCACATAGTCCGCATCACTGAGGTTGGTGTTTCCGCCCGGTGGCATCGATGAACGGGTAATGCTGAATAAGCCCGCGGCATCGCGTTGTCCCCAGCGTCCTACAAAGGCACTGCCTGCCAGAGCTGGTGCCGTAGGGCTGCCAACCAGCGTAGCTCCATGACAACTGGCGCATTGAGTGGCGTAAAGGTCCGCTCCCGCACTGGCTTGTGCCAAGGTGAAACTGGAGACTGGAACAGGATCATCCGCCACATCGTCAGCCGCGATATCCGGAGAACTCATACAAGCGGTTAATACAAACAGCCCTGTCAGTATCAGCAGACAGATCTTTCCGGTTCCCGAGAAGTGGTTCATAGGCCAATTTCCTGTGAAATTTATTATTATCATTGATACACGCGCCATCGTCTGGAGGCCCATTATACGCATGATAGAAAGTTGGTCGAGAGAGAGTTTCAGGTTGCTTCAGAGTTACCAGAGAGCCGGGCAGCATTCATTGAATGTGGTGGTCAAACTGGCTATGATCAGTGCAAACAAATTCCACGGAGGGCGCTCTGCCGTCAGAATACAGGGCCCCAAGAGGATATTGGCAAGCATGCGACGAACTCAAACACTCTGTGCCGTGGCGCTGCTATTGCTTCTGACAAGCACACGGCTGTTTACTGCTGAATCACCCAATGTGCTCACCCTTGATGACTCGAATACCGAGTACGATCTTTCTTCCTTTGTCACCTATGTAGAAGATAACTCCACCGAGTGGACGCTTGAGCAGGCTATACCCATGCTCCAGGCTGCAGGCCAACAATGGCAAGGTCCCGGTTTCCCTGTGGTGGGGTTCAGCTACTCCGCCTATTGGGCCAGCGTTACCGTTGATAACAATCTGGCAGCAGACAGCAATTGGTTTGCCAGAATGGAATTCTCCTCGATAGATCAGTTTGATTTCTTTTACCAGGATAGTAGTGGTGATTGGCAACAGAAAAAGTCGGGAGACACCCTGCCGTTCGATAGCAGGGATGTTAACCACCACACGCTCATGTTCAGTTTCCCGTTGTTAGCCAGCACGCAACAAACTCTTTATTTCCGTTTCCAGACTAACGGCTCCGTGCAAATGCCATTGCGACTCCTGAGCGAAAGCACATTCCAGGACTCGCGCCAAACAGAGATGCTGATCTACGGACTGTACTTTGGCATGATGATAGTGATTGGCGTATACAGCGCATTGATGTTTGTTGCTACTCGCGACAAAGCGTATTTAAGCTTCATGGGCTTCATACTGTTTGGCGCCATGTACTCGTTTTCTTTTCAAGGTCTGGCGTTTCAGTACCTGTGGCCACTGAACCCCGGGTGGGCAAATCTTTTCTTTGTTGGGTTGGCTGGAGCTACGGGCTTGCAGTTTGCTCGCGACTTTCTCAATGTCGCAACGCTTGACCATAGATTGGATAAGGCCATGTTTTGGCTGATAGGTCTCGCTATTTTATACAGTGTACTTTCCTTGATAGTGCCGTATGGCATCTTAAGCAGAGCTATGTCGACATTCGTCATGGCAATGCTTGGGCTAATGTCGATAGCCGCTTATCTCTCCGTCAAGAATGGCAGTACTACCGCTAATTACTTTCTGGTTGCGTGGATAGCCTTGATGTTCGCGATCACTGCAGAGTTGTTACAGCGACTGGGTGTTAGTGTGCCACCGGAACTGAGCTATCACGGCATACAAATTGGGTCAGTACTTGCGGCTCTGGTTTTGTCACTGGGATTGGGTGATCGCATACGACTTATGTTGATTGAATACAATTCTGTGCAGGAAGACATGCTGAAAGCGAATCAGCAAAAGATTGACGCATTGCACAAAGCAGACAATGTCAAGGAAGAGTTCATCGCAAATGTCTCGCATGAATTGCGCACGCCGCTTACCGGCATTATCGGTCTTTCTGAAATCATGTTGGAGAAACGCGGCGATGCGTTAAGTGAAAATGATCGCGAAACATTAACCATGATTAAGGTCAGTGGCCAGCGACTTTCGAATCTGGTAAATGACATTATCGACTTTACAGCTATCAAGAACGGACGTCTGGAGATGCAAACCAAAACTGTGGATCTCAAGCAGATCTGCAAAATGGTTGTGAAGATGTGCGTTACATTGATAGGTAACAAGAAAGTACAGTTGAAAGAGAATTATCCTCATGGACCGGTCAATGTAAACGGCGATGAAGACAGGTTGCAACAAGTTCTTTTCAATCTTGTTTCCAATGCTATCAAGTTTACCTCACAAGGGTCAGTGACGCTGAAGATAGAGATTCTGGACGTAGACGCCAGAGTCAGCGTGCAGGACACTGGTATTGGCATATCACTGGAAAACCAGAAGAAAATATTCAATCGTTTCTATCAGGTGGACTCAGCGGAATCCCGTCAAGAAGGCGGCACTGGACTTGGTTTGGCAATTTCACAGAGACTGGTGGAACTACATGGCACTGAAATAATACTGCGCAGCAAACCCGGCGAAGGTTCATTGTTCTTTTTTGACTTGCCTGTGGTGACTGGCAAACCGATCATCAAACCAGAACCCAGTCGGGAGTCATTGCTTCTGGAGAAGGAAGAGAAGCGCTCAATCATTATGGATTCCAAACCAGCCATACAGCAACGACGGGCTGTGGAGCAGGATGTGGAATCTCAAGGACTGATCAGTAAATTCGTAAGCAAAAGAGATGGCAAGATTCTGGTGGTGGATGATGAGTACCTGAATCTGCGCATAGTGGAAGAACATTTGTCCGAAGATTACACGCTGACTACGGCGCTCAGTGGTCACGAAGCGCTGGAGTTACTAGAGAAGGATAAGCCCGATGTCATTATCATGGATCTGATGATGCCGGTAATGACAGGTTTCGAATTATGTCAGCACGTACGCAAGCGCTATAGATTGGATGAGCTGCCGGTGATAATCCTGACCGCAAAAAATCGGGTGGAAGACCTGGTACGCGGTCTTAGTGTCGGTGCCAATGATTACATTACCAAACCATTCAGCAAAGAAGAATTGAAGGTCAGGGTTAAGAAACAGTTTGAACTGTTGCAGCTGATTGATGTCAAGGAAGAGAATCAGCGTTTGAATTGGACGCTGGAAAAATATCAGGAGAGCGAGCAGCGTTTACGCGAGAAAGAAAACAGATTGGCAAAGATGCTTGATGTCACCACGGATGCCATGATCTGCGTTGATGAAAGTGGGGTGATTGTGTATGTCAACAAGGCTGCGGAATCATTATTCGATGTAAGTTCTGTTGACTACCACGAGAGGTCATTGAATGTGCTTGCAAATGATCTTGGTCAATACTCAGGCGAACTCGCTGCAGCGATTACCTTCCCATTTGAGGAAGAGAAACTATCAGAACCGGGTAATACAAAGTATTTTTATTTCCAGTTGAACTCAATGCCACCCGACGAGCAGGGTTCGTCCATGCAGAGGCAAATCAGCTTTTGCATACTTCCATTGAGTCTGGAACAGGAATTGTATCTGCTGACCTTCAGTTATGCGGCGAGCAGCAATGAAGCGCCTGCATTGGAGGATTTGAATGAGAGTTCACTGCCGCAGATTATCGATGAAATAAACAAGAACGTAGAAAGAACCCAGCTGCTGCAGGACTATCTGAACAAGATTACTCCCGAAGCGTTACAGCAGCACAGCCACTTGTTCGAAGATTTGCGCAATGTGGACGCCATAATTCAACACATGTCAGATTCGCTGCCCAAGGATGATGATCTGCAGTACCGCGAGGCGCTGGTCAAGTTGATGCAGGAGTGTCATTACTATTGGCAGAAGATTACAGGCGAGTCGATCATCGAACTGGCGGAGAAGAGTCGTATCTGGAGCGTCAGCATAGATAATGGTCGCTTGCGAACCCGTTCTATGAATCGCTATCTTTCTTTGGATAAACTGCCTTCCAACCCGCGCTGGCGTCAGGTCGCCCGCACTGCTTATTTTGTACTCTCCAAAGTGTCGCATGACGATGAAGCTAAACGCGCATTGGAAAAATCTGTGGCCCGTCTGCAGGATATAGTAGAAACCAAAGCGTTGAATTGAAAAGAAGTCCATTAAGTCAATATTCAGGACATCCCCTGTCATGCAGAAAGTCGCGTCTAATAAAAGCTTTGGTGGTGAACAGCTTCGATACGAGCATGATTCTGAAGTTCTGCACTGCAAGATGAAGTTTTCGATCTATTTACCACCAAACGTGTCTGCAACAGATAAGCAGCAACGTATCCCGTTCCTTGTCTGGTTGTCCGGGCTAACCTGCACCGATGAAAACTTTGTGCAGAAAGCCGGGGCTCAGCGTTTGGCCTCGCAGTTAGGTTGCGCTATCGTTGCACCAGATACCAGTCCTCGTGGTGAGGGTGTGGCTGATGCGCCGGATGCTGCCTATGATCTGGGTCTGGGTGCTGGCTTCTATGTCAATGCTACGCAGAAGCCCTGGCAAGCGCATTACCAGATGTACAGCTATATTGTGGAGGAGTTACCTGCTTTGCTGTTTGCACATTTCCCACTGGACATGAACAGGCAATCCATAGCAGGTCACTCAATGGGTGGTCATGGTGCTTTGGTGATCGCCTTACGCAATCCGCAAAAGTATCGCTCTGTTTCCGCGTTCGCGCCCATTTGTGCACCTTCGCAATGCTCCTGGGGGGAGAAGGCGCTAACAGCCTACCTCGGCACTGACAGAAGCAATTGGCTGGATTACGATGCAACCGCATTGCTCGCCCGCGCCGGGACTCCAATTCCTACTTTGATAGATCAGGGAAAAGACGATCAGTTTCTCGCTGAGCAATTGCGGCCGGAACTGTTTCTGGCGGAAGCTAAACGATGCAACTGGCCCGTGCAGTACCAAGCGCGAGATGGCTATGATCACAGCTACTTTTTCATAGCTAGTTTTATCGACGAGCACTTGCGCTTTCACCATGCTGCATGGAGTTAATTTCGCACTGATCCGCACAAGAGTTTGTAATGAACATATGTAATAAGAAAAATGTATTGAGTCTGCTATGCATCCTCTGCAGTACAGCGGTTCTAGGACAGTACGGTGCCCCCGACGGCGAGTGGCACACATGGGGTGGTGACCATGGTTTCACCCGCTACTCAGCGCTCGATCAGATTAATGCGGACAATGTCGCCAACCTGGAAGTCGTGTGGCGCTGGCGCGCGCTGCCTTTGCGCGACAGACCAGATCGAAATTACAAGGCGACGCCTCTGCTGATCGATGGCGTGCTGTACACACCCACTGGCGAACATCAAATAGCTGCGATTGATCCCGCCAGCGGCGCAACTTTGTGGGTATTTACGCCTGACCCGCCGGATATCAGCGGTAGAGGTCTGGGCCTGGGTAGCAGGTCACTCGCTTATTGGACAGATGGCTTGGAAAGCCGGATCTATCACAATACCCTTGATGGTCGGCTCATCTCTGTCAATACAGAAACCGGCACTGCAGATCCGTTGTTTGGTGATAACGGACAGATAATGTTGAAAGACAATCTTCTGCCGCCTGGCGACACCCGGGAAGTACCGCATGTGAGTTCATCATCACCCGCTGCAGTGGTTGGCGATGTTATCGTTGCGCAGGTCGTGGGTGACATTACGGCCGCCAATCAGGAAGCTACGCCGGGACATATTCGTGGCTTCGATGTACGCACGGGTGAGTTGCTTTGGACCTTCCACACGATCCCTCAAGAAGGCGAGTTCGGCAATGATACCTGGGAGAATGACTCCTGGCGCTATACTGGAAACACCGGCGTCTGGTCGATGATGAGCGTCGACGAGGAAACCGGTTATATTTATCTGCCGGTGGAAGCACCCTCCAACGATTTCTACGGCGGACACAGGTTGGGAGACAATCTGTTTTCGCAGAGCATTGTGTGTCTCGATGCCGCTACCGGTGAAAGAGTCTGGCACTTCCAACTCACCCATCACGATGTCTGGGATTTCGATCCGCCTGCTGCACCCATACTGCATGATCTTCTGATCAATGGCGAAACGATCAAAGCTGTCACTCAACTAACCAAGCAGAGCATGTCATTTGTTTTCAACCGTGTAACCGGCGAGCCCATTTGGCCTATTGAAGAGCGGGCTGTGCCGCAGGGCGACGTGCCAGGCGAAAGACTTTCGCCAACGCAGCCTTTTCCCAGCAAACCTCCGCCGTATACAACACAGGGTTACAACGAAGATGATCTGATTGATTTCACTCCGGAGCTGCGCGCCGAAGCGGTGGCCATTGCCGAACAGTATTTGCGTGGACCCATGTACACGCCTGTAATTCGTGCGCGCGAAGGAGGATTGATTGGCACCTGGGTGAATCCTGGGTACCAGGGTGGCTCAAACTGGAATGGTGCCGCCTTTGATCCGGAAACCGGAATGATGTTTGTGCCTGTACGCAATGCGCCGATGGTTGCATCAGTCAGTGATCCTGATCCGGAGCGTACGGATTGGAATTTTCTGCGCGACAACAGTCGCTTCATTCAGGGGCCGCGCGGATTGCCAATCATGCGCCCACCATGGAGTGTGATAACCGGCACCGATATGAACGCAGGTGAACATCGCTGGTCACGTGGTATAGGCCCAGCGTCAGATTATATTCGCAACCATCCGGACTTACAGGGCTTGGGTTTGGACTTCGACAATATGGGGCATCCCATGGTGCGCCCCACGCCACTGGCAACAAAGACTTTGATGTTTATGGCAGAGAGCGGGCATTTGAGTGGTGATCCGGGCGGCAAAATGTTTCGCGCCTACGATAAAGCAACGGGTGATGTCGTCGCCGAAATTGAACTCCCGGAGAAAGCGACTGGTGCACCGATGACGTACATGCATCGCGATCGACAATACATTGTGGTTGCTATTGCCAGTGCTGAGTTTCCTGCGGAGTTGGTGGCGTTGGCATTACCAGGCGCTGGCTCGATGCAAGTGAAGAGTATTGCAGAGCCCGATAGAGCTGCAATAGTCAGCATGCCAGTGTTGGAGTTAAGCGAACAGGAAACACGGCGGGGCAGAGATCTGTTTGTACAGCATTGTGCAAGTTGTCATGGAGCTGATGGACTCAGCAGCCCGGGTGGTGCCCCGGCGCTGGCAGGGCTATATGATCTGAGCGGAATAACGCAGGCGATCAATGATGGCGGTGTGGGTATGCCGAGTATGCGGGCTCTGTTATCGGAAGCTGACATTGAAATGATAAGCAGATTCGTTGCCGCACAGATGCCTCTGGGTGACAGAAACCGGTAAGCATAATGCGTAACAATAAGTCAGTAATAGTCAGATCTGCCAATTCAAGTTAGCCATCCACAGCAGAATGCCACACACCAATGTAACAGCCTGGCTGATACCATCCTGCAGGGCAAAAACTACCGGGTCTTCCTCTATCTGATTACGCGCAGCGAGTAACCAGATGCGGCTCACCAGATACAAAAGAAGGGGACAGATAAACCAGAGTATCTCCGGTGTTATATACAGGAGAACTATATCATCGCTGTTGATATACAAAGCGAAAACCATCACCGATAGCAAACCACTGGTACATCCGAAAACAGCCAGAATATCCAGATCTTTGGAGAGATAGCCACGCCCTTCGCTATGAGTTATGCCGCTGCTATTCAAATGGCTTAACTCCGCATAACGCTTCACCATGGCCAGGCTCATAAATAGGAACATGGAAAAAGCCAGCAACCAGAAGGATGGAATAATTGATACTGCGGCAGCTCCGGCAATTATTCGCAGCGTGTACAGAGTTGCTAAAGTAATGACGTCAACCAGTTCGATCTTCTTCAGAACAAAACTGTAAAAACAAGTGAGGAAGTAATACAAAGCAAGCACGAAGAAAAACTCAACTGGCAACTGAGTGGCAATAGCGAAAGCCAAAATCAGCAATGCCGGGCTAAGTATCAGACCCAAGTGGATTGGCATATCACCACTGGCCAGTGGGCGATTGCATTTACTGCGGTGTTGTCGGTCTGCGGAAAGATCCAACAAATCGTTAAGCAGATAGACACTGGAAGCACACAAGCTGAAACACACAAACCCTGTGAGCACCTGGATTATCAGAGTTGGACTATCTAATTGATGAGATAGTATCAAAGGTAGAAAGAGCAGGATATTCTTCAACCATTGATGTGGGCGCATTGCTTTTAAGCATCTGTCAAGCTTGCCACCAAGTGAATTGAAGCCATTATCAAACGTCGCGGTAACTTTAGTCACCGCCTTTGCCTTGCGTGTCAATCTTGAGTTTGCATTCACCAGTATGGCGTTATCAGCAGCAGTCCAGATTTGCAGATCAACATTGGCATTACCGGCATAGTCGAAACTGTGTTCACCGTTAACCCGATTGATAAGCGCCAGTTTATTGCGGCCAGAACAATTGAGCGTCGCGCTGCTGCCGATAGCTTCATCGAACAGAGCAGTATGCGCTGCAACCTGTTCAACCAATTGTTGATTCGACGCGGAGATCAGAACAAGTTTGCTGCCAAGTGCCTTCTGCTCCTTCAGATGCAGAAGCAAGGCCTTATTGTAAGGCAGCAGATCAACGCGCAAACTCACGCGCTGTGCTATCTGATGCTTAAACCACGCTCTGCCACGCAACAGCCAGAACGGCAGGAGGAAAATATACAACAAGTTGCGTTTAATCAGCTCCAATGCCGACTCCACCAACAAGTCACTGAATATCAGTGTGCCGTCCAGATCTACGAACAATGTATTATTGTTTTTGCGGTTCATTAGAATTTCTGTTTATCAGGATATTTTTTATTAGTATTTTTATTAAAAGTTCAATCGTTTGAAAACGGGTTCAGGAATAATTTTTATAATCAACATGATGTAGCGCCAAAACCACGGTGTATAAACAACATTTTTCCGCTTATCAATGGCTTTGATTATATTGCTAGCCACGGCTTCGGGTTGTGCCCAGAGAGCTCCTTTCTTGAATGTACTGGTCATCGGTGTATCAACGAAACCTGGCTTGATATCGACGACATGTACATTATGCGAAAAAAGACTGGCGCGCAAACCTTGCAGATAACGGGACACCATGCCTTTGGCAGTCCCGTAGATGTAGTTGGATTTTCTGCCGCGATCTCCGGCGACAGAAGTGATTACGGCAATGCTGCCGCTCTTTTGCGCCGTCATTACCGGAGCCAGAAGTGCCAACAGTGAGATAACACTGAGCGCGTTAGTATTCATCGCTTGCAGTATCGAATTGAAATCATGTTCACTGCTTTTCTGGTCAGGCAGCGTGCCATAACAGATCAATGCTACATCAATATCACCCAGCACCTGCTTGGCAGAGTTAATGGTCTGTGCATGATCAGAGAAATTATTGACATCGAGTAGCGCTACTTCAACACTTTTAGCGCCACGTATCTCCAGATCGTTTTTCTGTTCCTGCAGCAAATTTTCATTGCGCGCAACCAGATAGAGCTGACAATGCCGCGCTGCGTAAGACCGCGCCAAAGCCTTCGCTATACCGGATTGCGCTCCTATGATAAGTACCTTTTGCATTCGTTAAATCTCCCTATCTTCGTCATCCAGCCCCAGACGAACTGACTGCAGTGATCTGAACACGCCGCTGGCACCCAGCTTATTGCGTACTTCCACGAACTGTTGCCATTGCGGGTAACTGCGCTTGAAAGTAGTGGCTGTCATTCTTGCGTCTTTACTCAGGTACAATCTGCCGCCATGATGCAGAACGATGCTATCCAGCGTGTCAAGCAAAGGCAATAGATCTGGTTGAAACTTGAAATCCAGCGCCAGTGTGTACCCTGCTATAGGGAAAGAAAGCAGATTCTCATTGGCTGCTCCCAGCTTTTTCAGCACTGACAGAAAAGAACCTTTGCCTGCTGTCGTTATTCTGCTCAGGATCTCGTGCATACCTGTATACGCGGTTTCATTGGGCAAGACAAACTGGTACTGCAGGAAACCACGTCGCCCATAAAGCCTGTTCCAGTTCGATATGCTGTCCAGAGGAAAGAAGAATGACTCGAAATGCTGCGTGGTTGGAGCAGCAGTGCGAGACGAAAACTGATAGTAGAACTGATTGAACAGCTTCATGGTATGTCGGTTGAGAAGAAAGGCAGGCGAGTTGAAAGGGACGTTCAGACTGATCTTTCTGTGTGATTCGAACCCTCCTTCGTCGCAGTGCTCGCCCAGAAAGATCACAGAGCGACCCATCTGGTCACCACGCGCCATACAATCAAGCCATGCAACAGAGTATCTAACATCTTCGTTAGCAGCGAGTTGATCAAAGCATTCACGAAGATTGCTGGTTTTTATTGCTCGCTGTTGAATGAATGCGCTTCCAATCTGGCGCAACTGCAGATGCACATCCAGAACGATTCCCGTAAGCCCCATGCCGCCACAGGTGCTGTAAAATGCTTCGCTGTTCTCTGTGGCTGAACACTGAAGAACTTTGCCATGCGCCGTCAGCAAACGGAATGACAGGACATACTGGCTGAAACACCCATCGTGATGATGGTTCTTGCCATGAACGTCGCTTGCGATGGCACCACCCACAGTGACATGTCTGGTCCCGGGAAGAACGGGCAGAAACCAGCCACGATGGGCAAAATTATCCAGAATACAGCCCAGGCTGACGCCACTGTTGCAATGCAGTACGCCATTGGCGGCATCAAAGCCGATGAAATTGTCCAGGTGTGCTGTATGGATCAAAAGTGGCGCCAGTGCGCTGTCGCCATAACTGCGCCCCATGCCACGGCAGATTCCCTGAAATACATTGCCTGTCGCATTCTGGTGAGTACGCATAAATTCGCTGAGTTGCACGGTGTTACGGGGCTTCAGCGACTCAGCGTCGATCTCGGGATATCGGCCCCAGCCGCTGACATGCTGCCTGGTTGCAAGCATTTTTATACTCTTTCCGTGTGTCTAGTGTGGAGAGGCGAATGAATAATGAGACGCGAGTATAACCAATTTCATTTTTTCCACATACCCTGACCAACAGGTATACTGCCAGCTCCGCAGGTTATTTCAGGAATACAGTTCCCCTATGCTTGAATTCATCAAAAACATCGCCCGACAGACCGGCGCAATGGTTGTGCAACAACGCAGCAATAGCGGCAGCTTCACGACTGGTTTCAAAGCTGACTCAGAGCTCGTTACCAGTGTCGACCTGCAGGCCGATGCGATGATCTGTCAGGCCATTCGGCAACGCTTCCCCGATCACATGATCCTCGCGGAAGAGTCTGCGCCGGATATCAGACGTATCGGTGACTGGAACAAGCCAATGTGGATTATCGACCCCATCGATGGCACAGTAAATTTCGCCCATGGTCATTATCAGGTAGGAATCTCAATCGCCTACGCTGATCGCGGTGATATCCAATCAGCAGTTGTCTACAATCCATTTCTTGATGAGATGTTCACGGCACAGAACGGCGAGGGCGCTCGACTGAATGATCAGATAATTACTGTGGGCAGCGAGACTAATCTGCGCAGAAGCATAATAGCAACTGGTTTCCCTTACGACAAAAGTGAACTGGCACCTATAGTCAATCGGCTGGCTTTTGTGTTGCAGGAATGCGCGGATATCAGACGGATTGGTTCCGCTGCAATGGATATTTGCTGGGTGGCCGTGGGCCGATTGGATGGCTACTACGAATCATTGAGTATTTGGGATTTCGCGGCGGCACAATTGATAGCACGAGAGGCTGGTGCAACGTACGGACATTTCCAGCCAGTGCCTGCCGGCATCAATCCGGTTTTCCACAACAAAAACATTCTTGTTGCCAACCCACAGTTGTATCCGCAGTTACTGGCGCTTTTACAGAAAGCTGACGCTGGTGTTAAAAGTTAACGCTGGTACAGAAGACCCGGACAATTTGTCACAGAGTCGCACGCCCAGGTTCTCACGCAACCGCCGGGCCGCCGGCAACCGCCTTGTCAAAGCGCAGCAATAGCGCCGGGAAGAATGTCAAATCCAATACAAGCGCCAGCACCACAATCGGTACCAACAACGTGGCTGCCTGTTGAAAGAACAGCGTACTTGCCACAATCAACACGCAAGTACCCAACGACATCACCGCCGTGGTGATGATAAGGGCTGGTCCGGCTTTGGTCAGTGCGCGGTTAACGGCTTCTTCCGGGTTGCAACCACTAGCGCGACTGCTTTGGTACGTACTGAGGACATGCACAGAATCATCCACCACCAAGCCAATGCTGATGCTGAACAGCATCATGATGAAAGGGTCAATCTGACCTACGAACAGCCCCCATACTCCGAAGACAAGTGTCGCTGGGAGAAGATTAGGTAGAACACTTAATAAACCATAACGAATACTCTTCATGCCAATTATCAGCGTGATAGTAATCAATAGCAGACTGAAACCGTAACCCTGCATTAACTCGATAGTCACTGCTTCATCCATACGCGCGAATAGAAGCACACTACTGCCGTGCAGCAGAGTTGCCTCCGGCATCTGTTCCGCAAACTTTGTATTGATACGAGAATTCAGGTCAATAATCTGCTGATTTCTCATAGGGTTTGTGGTAATGAACAACCGCAACAGTGAAAATTCCTGTGTTACAAAATTCTCCAGTGTAAAATCGCGTGCCTGCACCTGTTGATAATTGAAAAGGTGCTCCTCGATCTCGTCATTGCTCTCGGGAATAAGATACGCAGACTCCTGGTTATCGTAAAAAACCTGATTGATCGTTTTCACTACTTCCACCAGACTGGCCACGGAGATAACTTCTTCCTGCTGTCGCAACCAATCAGAAAAGCTATCTAAATTTTTCAGGAAAGCGGAATTGATAACGCCATACTCAGTGCCGGTATCAACGCCATAAACCAGCTGTGGCCCGCGCTCCATCCGTTCACTCACGGCTGAAAAATAATCATGCACAACTGAGTCTTCGTTGATAAATGACAAGCGATCGAAATCAGTTTTATTCAGAAAACTCAGAGCAAGCGCCAGCAGGCCAATTGCAATCGTTCCCCATAAAAGGAAAGCGCTGTGGTTGCGAACCAGCCGTTGACAAGCATGAAGAGCATGACTACTGATGCTGGTGCTTTCTTTCTGTAAAATCAGTTTGATGCGGTCGGTGGGGACAAGCAGCACCAACGCAGGTAAAACACTAAGTGTTAGAAAATATGCAAACACCACGCCTGTCGCGACAACGCTGCCAAAGTCACTGATTGCAGGTGATGATGCAAGGTTCAAACTCGCGAAACCGATTGCTGTTGTCAGCGTCGCCAGAGTTATTGGTCGGAAATTGAAACGCAGGCTTTTCTGCATGGCCTCATTGCTTGCCATACCATCGCGTATATTCTGCAGATATATGGATATGATATGCACGCTGTCCGCTACAGCGATGGTCACCACAACGATAGGGGCCATCACAGAAATAGTGCTGAAAGTTATCAGTAGCCATCCCAGAGAGCCCACGGTCATAATGACTGTGAGCAGTGCTACGCCGAGAATGCAGATACCAAGGAATACAGACCTGAAACTGAAACAGATCGCAGCGATGCAAAGGAAAAGTACCAGCGGTAGCAAGCGGGTCAGGTCACTTATCATTGCCTGACGCGTTGAATATTCGAAAAGTGCCTCACCACTTAGGAAAATATCCACCTCCGGATGACGCGCCTGCAGACTGTCGCGCAGTGCAATGCTGGTCTCAGCGATAGCCCGGCGTTGTGTGTTATCAATCTCCGCCGTACCTATACGCACAGATACCAGAGCAAGGTCTGCACGTGGAGATAACAGGCTGCCGGTAATGAAACTATCCGCCAGCGCTCGCTCGCGTCGTGTGATTAACTCTTCTTCGCTGTAAGTGTTTAGTTGTCGTAATGGTCGCTCGAAAAGAGTTGTATTACCGAACGGAGATTGCCAGGCGAGTATGGATGCCATGGATTCAGCCAACGGAATCTGTCGAAATTCAAAACTCAGATCCGCCATGGCCAACAGCGTAGGCATGCTGAACACGTTCTCATTGTGTGGTGCAAACGCAAAACTGATTTCCCGTTGAGACGGAAACTCGGCTTGCATGCGATCACGTTCCTGCAGGTAAGGATCGCTGCGAGTCATCAATCCTGCAAGCGATGTGTCGAACCCGGCACGCGCAATTCCCGCTGCTAGAATGATGGCAATAAGCAGACTGAAGAACAGCAACAGGTAGCGTTTGGTGACAAGCAGTCTGGCCAATTTATCTGTCAATTTTTGCACCCGGTAGCTTACTGTTGCTGGGTTCCTGCACACAAAGATCCAGCCAGCTTTGCACGCCTGTGCTGCGATATTTGTGCTTGTGCAGGATGAAATAGAATTTACGCTGCCAATCTCTGTGTTTGGCCTGCAATGGCACCAGAGTGCCGCGTTTGAATGCATCCTGCAAGGTGATCAGCGACAGGCAACCCACACCAAGTCCTGCTTCAACAGCCCGTTTGATGGCCTCGGTATGTTGCAGCTCCAGGCGCAGGTTCAGGGCAGGAACCAGTCCATGCATGGCACGATCGAAGGCCTGTCTGGTACCAGAGCCGGCTTCACGAACAATCCACTCCGCAGCCAGCAGAGCGGCGTCGTCCAGTACCGGGGCTCTGGCTTGCGGATGATCTGGCGAGCAGAACAAACTGAGCTCATCATCGCGCCAGGGAATAACCTCCAGCGCGGCGTCGTGCAGCTCTCCTTCTATTAAGCCGATATCCAGTTCGAAATTGCGCACCTTCTGAACGATGCTGGCAGTATTCTCCACGGTCAGTGCCACTCTGGAGCCTTCATGTCGACTCATGAAGCCGGCCATGATCGGCACCGCCAGATAATTGCCGATGGTCAGTGTTGCTCCTACCTTCAACTCGCCGACTTCATCGTGGCGATGCAGGCTGCGCTCGAACTCACGGGCCTGCGCCAGCAGCGCTTCGGCTCGCGGTCTGAGAGACTTGCCAAGTTCATTGAGCTGCAGTCGCTTTCCTGCACGATCGAACAATTGCAGATTGAAGTTGTGCTCCAGGTCCTGCAACGCGGAGCTGGCCGCAGACTGCGACATGGAAAGGCTCTGCGCTGCCATAGTGACATTTTCATGATTCGCTGTCGCAAGAAAGACTTCCAGTTGCCTAAGTGTATAATGCATCGGCGCAATCCTTACTTTATCTACAAAACCGATAAAGTATATATTTATTATCAATTTTACAAATATATTAAGTAACTCGTACACTGACTGCATCAATGGTCAGAGACTCTGCCTACAAACTGAGTCTTTGCGAACGACATACAGGAAACAAAGAATGGCTGCTTCATCCCGACAAAGTGTGACCAGTGTGCATCATTGGAACGATACGCTGTTCAGCTTCACAACAACGCGCGACAAATCACTGCGATTTGAGAATGGTCATTTTGTGATGGTGGGCATGGAAGTGGAAGGCCGCCCATTGATGCGCGCTTACAGTATAGCCAGCGCTAATTATGAAGAGGAGTTGGAGTTCTTCAGCATCAAGGTGCAGGACGGTCCGCTGACTTCCCGTTTGCAGAACATCAAGGTGGGCGATGAACTGCTGATCAGCAGCAAACCGACGGGCACTCTGGTCGCCGATCACCTGTTGCCTGGGCGTAATCTCTATCTGTTGGCTACTGGTACAGGCCTGGCACCATTCCTCAGTATCATCCGCGACCCTGATATCTATGAGCGTTTCGAAAAGGTGATTCTTGTGCATGGGGTGCGGCGCATTAATGATCTGGCGTACCACGACTACATTACGCGAGAGTTGCCCAAGAATGAGTTTTTTGGTGAGCAGGTACAGAAACAGTTAATCTACTACCCAACAGTGACACGTGAAGCATTCAAAAACACAGGCCGGATAACCCTGTTAATGGAAAACGGTAAATTGTTTACTGATATCGGCCTGGAAAAACCCAGTCTGAACATTGACAGATTCATGCTGTGCGGCAGCACCGCCATGCTGAAAGACATCTGCAAGATTCTGGACGGCTGGAGATTCCATGAATCCAGACAAGGAATCCAAGCGCACTATGTCATAGAACGCGCCTTCGTCGGCTAAAAAAATAAATGGGGTCAGAGTAAAAATACAGCACTGTATTATTACTCTGACCCCATTTATTAATCGATTTTTTTAGCTGTAGAAGAATCCCACCAGGCAGCCTTTGGCATCAGGGATATCATCCATATCGACCTTACCACCCGCCAGCACCGTATCCAGCGCGTCTCGGAGGTAGTTGTGATTGGCGTGCACACGCTGAGTCTCGTATCCGAGCATGTCGTCGATAGGTCCACGGAAATGGACTTCACGGGTGCGCGGATCAACTATGAAAACCTCGGCAGTTCTTTCCACACCCAGGGAGCGTGCAACTGATTGGTCAGTATCTTTCAGAATTGGGAAGCCGATCTTGAACTCGATTGCCTCTTTCGCGATGCGGGGGATATCGTCCTGAATAAAGGAGTTCAGCATCAGGAATTCGACATTCTTATTGGCATAATCGTCCTTGATGCCCAGAAAGGTAGGCACAGAAAGACGCGCAATAGGGCAGCCAGAGCCGTGAATATAAAGAACAATGAAGTCCTTATCTTCATACTCGCTGAGTTTGTGCGTAATCCCCAGATGATCTGCAAGCTCAAAGTCCTTCATGGTCTTCAGATAGTCGTCAGCATTCACGACAAATGAGGCCAGTGAGAACAGCGTAATCAACCAGATTTTTGCAGCAATTTTCACGTCAATCCTCCTCTTAAAATATTTCGCTAATTCAATCTGCCGTCATAACCATGCTCGCAGACTTTATAAATTCAGCATAGCGCTAATCAGAACAAGTATATTGATCCATATCAAGCGCTAGTTTGTGACTAATTGTGAGAGTTCAAGTATTTAACTGCGGTATTGCACGTAAATCTCGCCTAAACGACCCTGAAAATGGTCAAAATGAGGTGTCACTTCTCATGCTGCAACATATACTCTGCCACAAGCAACATTTTGGTAACTTGAACGTTGCCACCGGATCGAGATCAAATCAGGATCAAGGAGACAGCCATGAAAATTAACAACAACTCAATTTTTGCTGGTCTACTGACTTTACTACCCATGGCCTTAATGGCGGCTGAATCCTATGTCGTGCCGCAAACACCTTTTGGCCACCCCGACTTGCAGGGTGTCTTGACAAATGCATCGCAAACCCCGCTGGAGCGTCCACGGGAACTTGGCAATCAGCGTGCCTTCACAGGTGAGCAACGGCGCGCTCAGGAACAGGTCTGGCTGGACTATATTGAAGCACGTTCCGCACCCAGTGACCCTAACCGCCCGCCGCCCGAGGATGACAATACCGCACTGGGGTACGACAATTTCTGGGTGGATATGGGCACCAATGTCATCACGATCAACGGCGAGTATCGAACTTCGATCGTGATTGAGCCGGAGGACGGTCGCATTCCTTACAAAGCAGGTGTGAACCGTTTTGGCACGCCACGCACCAATGCAGAAGGCGAACGGTTGGGCCCATATGACGGGCCGGAAGCGCGACCATTGGGGGAGCGCTGTCTGTTGTCCTTTGGCTCCAGCAGCGGGCCGCCCATGCTGCCAGTGATGTATAACAATAATTATCGAATAGTCCAGACTCAGGATTACGTTATGATTCTGGTTGAGATGGTAAACGATGCGAGAATTGTCCGCCTGCATGACCGCCACAATGCGCAGGATATGGAAAAGTGGATGGGCGACTCCGTCGGCTACTACGACGGCGACACACTGGTCGTGGAGACAACCAATTTCAATGCTCAGCAGAGCTTCCGTGGCTCCACGCCTCAAATGAAAGTGACTGAGTACTTTACCCGCGCAGAGCACGACCGCATCAACTATCGCTTCACTGTGGAAGATCCCGCAGCGTTCGACTCACCGTGGACTGGTGAAGTCTCCATGCAACGCAGGCCGGATGGCGACAAAATGTATGAGTACGCCTGTCACGAAGGCAATTATGCATTGCCCGGTATTCTGGCCGGTGCCCGTCACGAAGAACGTACTGCAGTTCAAACCAACTAACGCACGCCTGAAGTCGGCCAGCTGCACATAGCTGGCCGACAAGCGTTGGTGGTGCATGCGCAGCCTATTGCGGGTATAGTTGCCCAGTTTTCCTGAATGGCATCCGGAGCAAGCAAAACCATGCAATCCGCACTCTCGCGATTTTATATCCATATGGTTTTCCAAAAACCCTGGCTGGTGATCGGTCTGGTATTGCTGGTATTGCTGTTTTTCGGTTGGTTTGCCCAATACTTCAAGCTCGATGTCTCTGCTGACTCATTGCTGCTGGAAGGCGACATTGACCTGGAGTATTCCCGGGAAATCAATCAGCGCTATCTGGTGCAGGATTCCGTCATTGTTGCTTTCACTCCAACAACGGATTTGTTCAGCCCTGCATCCTTAAGCGCTCTTGGTGAGTTGCAGGAAGACCTGCTAGCCATGGAGCGGGTGCAAACTGTTAATTCACTGCTGGACGTGCCTGTATTTGGCGATACACCCCTCACCGGAATCTCGGAAGACTACTTGACCATTCTGGATGAAGGGGTCGACATGGAGGCGGCGCGGGAAGAGTTGGTCAACAGCCCTGTTTTCAGCAATGCCATCATAAGCCCTGATGGCCAGACGGCGTCTCTGCTGGTGAGTTTTGCGATCGATGAGCGCTACAACACGTTGGTCAATCGTCGCACGGAGTTGCGCAATAAGCAGAACAGTGAAGGTCTGAGCGATGAAGAATCTCGCGAGTTGCAGGAGGTCAGCCGGATGTTTGATGAGCACGCCAGCAACTCCGCAGAGTTGCGTCATCAGGACATCGCCACCATAAGAGGAATTCTTTCCGGATATCAGGACAGAGCGGAACTATACCTGGGAGGCGCGCCCATGATCGCTGACGACCTGGTGACATTCGTGCAGGCGGATCTGGCCAAATTCAGTCTGGGTGTTTTTGCTTTTATTGTTCTGGTGCTGGGTTTGATTTTCCGCAGCGTGCGCTGGGTGCTGCTGCCGCTGGTGTGCTGCGCGGTCGCAGGCATTATTGTCGTCGGCATATTGGGACTGATGGATTGGCGGGTGACAGTTGTCTCGTCCAATTTCATGTCGCTGCTTCTTATCATTACTATTTCGCTGAACGTTTATTTGATTGTTCGTTATCGCGAATTGCGTGCGACACGGCGCTTCAGCAATCACGAGAAAGTGTTGCGTCATACCGTGCTGGTTATGTTCAAGCCATGCTTGTACACCGCTTTGACGACAATCGTCGCATTTGGGTCTTTGGTGGTAAGTGGCATATCTCCCATTATTTCTTTTGGCTGGATCATGGTAATGGGCGTGATAACAGCGTTGCTTGTAGTGTTTGCTTTGTTTCCTGCCATTGTCAGTTTGTTGCCGAAAGAAAAAGTCGACGCTAGTCGTGACCTGAAACTCAATCTCACCGGAGCGTTGGCGCGCGGCACTGATCGGCTCGGCAATAAAGTGATCTATATATATGCGGTAGTACTGCTCCTTAGTATCATCGGTCTGAGTCGCTTGCAGGTGGAAAACAGCTTCATCGGCTACTTCAGCGAAGACACAGAAATTTATCGTGGCATGACATTATTCGATCAGAAACTTGGCGGCACATTGTCATTTGATGTCGTTATTGATCTACCCGAAGAGGCCGACGACGGTTTTGATGATTTCGATGATGGTTTTGATGACGGCGGCAACGAAGCCTATTGGTTTACCGGCGCGAAGATGGATGACATCAAAGCAATCCATGAATATCTCGATCAGGTTCCTCATACCGGCAAAGTGCTTTCATTTGGTGCTGTGATTCAACTTGCTGAACAGTTGAATGGCAATCAACCCGTTGACAGTTTTATGTGGGCGTTGCTGTACAGCATGATTCCTGAGGCGCTTAAATCAACCGTGTTGACACCGTTCGTATCGGTTGCTGAGAATCAGGTGCGATTCAATGTCCGCGTGATCGAATCAGATGAAGATCTCAATCGCAATCAACTGATCAATGACGTAAGACAGGGGTTGCAGGATAACTTCGGTTTCGCGCCAGAACAGATTCACATTACCGGCATACTGGTGCTCTACAACAACGTACTGCAAAGCCTGTATGAGTCGCAGATATTGACTCTGGGTGTTGTTCTGTTCGCCATCATGATCATGTTCCTGATGCTGTTCCGCTCACTTGCCGTGGCGAGCATCTGTATTATTCCCAATATAATTGCGGCGGGATTCGTGCTTGGTTTAATGGGCTGGTTAAGCATACCGCTGGACATCATGACCATCACCATCGCGGCGATCTCGATTGGTATCGGCGTGGATAATACCATTCAGTATATGTATCGCTTCAAACGCGAGTTCCATCGTATCGGCAATTATCGCGAGACCATGTACTACTGCCACGACAGCATTGCTCGTGCCATGTATTTTACTTCCATGACAATTATTGCCGGATTTTCAATACTGGTTCTTTCAAATTTTATTCCGACAATCGTGTTTGGATTATTAACCAGTATCGCGATGCTGATTGCATTGTCTGGTTCCCTCACTTTGTTACCGCAGTTGTTGATTGCATTCAAACCGTTGGGACAGGAACATACATCACAAAATAAACCAGCGTTGCAACAAGCAGCACTTTAATTACTCAGAACATTGCCAGAGATATAGACATTATGGGTAGAGATATTATGGGCAGAGATATTATGGAGAGAAACATGCTGAACAAATCCCCCGAGAAAGAACCCGCAGAACCTGCCACGAGTCGCTTCCTGGATGAGAAATTATTCAAGTCGCGCGCGCTGACAGTTTTCGGTGAAGTAAATGAGAAACTTGCACGCAGCGTGACTGAAAAATTATTGGCATTGGCTTCGGAAAGTGACGATCCGATTACGCTGTACATCAGCTCGCCGGGCGGCCATGTAGAGTCTGGCGACGTGATCTACGACATTATCAAATTCATCAAGCCGGAAGTTCATGTAATTGGTACGGGATGGGTTGCCAGTGCGGCAACAAATATTTATCTGGCAGCCAAAAAAGAGAATCGGTACGCCCTGCCCAACACGCGCTTTCTGGTTCATCAACCATCAGGTGGATCGCGTGGCAGTGCGTCAGATATCAAGATTCAGGCTGAGCAGATTATCAAAATGCGCGCGCGCATCAATCAATTGATTGCCGATGAAACTGGCCAGTCTCTGGAGCGCGTTGCTAAAGATACAGACAGGGATCACTGGATGACAGTTGAGGAAGCGATTGCTTACGGAATAGTAGGTAAGCAAATCAAATCGTATTCGGAAATAAGATAACCTGTCTATTCGGAGATGGAGTCAGACTTCAGGAAGCGCGCCTGCTGATTTTTTACCAGCGCGCAAATTACGTGATAGTCCGGTTGGCAGGACATGGCGCGAGCAACTGCAGTGTTCGCGTCAATCAATTGAATCAGTACACGACCAACAACACCTTGATATTCCACCTCGACCGTTGCGTTGTCGCCATTTATAACGCCATTGCGGGTAACCCAGACCATACCCAGAGATTCCACGGGTTCTACAACGAAGGCTTCCTCGTAGCGCACTACGCGCAATGTAAACAGAGTGTGCTCGGCGTTCCATACGCCAGCCCAGGCATCTTTGAGTGGGGCGTGAGAATTTTGCGCTAGTGCGGGCAGCGAAAACACACAGCTCAGCAAACCGATCGTCATTAAAACTCGACAACGAATGTTCGCAGCTGACTTCTTGAATTTTTGCATATCAATATCCCAACAGATCAAGTCCTACGCCAAACAACTGTCCATGAAAAAGGATGATGACACCCCAGCCAATTAGGCCAAGAAGTATAGCAGCTATATCCGATTGAACTGTAACACTTGATAAATCAGCAGTTTTCGCTTTTTGGTCAACTCTTGGTATGCCTACCGTGCGCCCTTTCCAGGCAAAGAATATCTTCAATCCCGCCAACCCTACCATGGCACCGAAAAATATTATGGACGCCAGGTCACCATTCGTAAGCAAGTGCGCAACGCCCCAAAGAACAACGCCGAACCATGGACTTTCAGGTACATACATTCTCAAGTGAGAGGGCGGCAACAACCCGGTTGCCAGCAACACAAAAGCCGCCAGCGCCATCGGGTAGCTAACCTCACGCCATGTCCATGGCGGCACCCACACCTGAATAAAGGGAAACTCAGTTCTGTTGCCGATCAGCAGTACAACTCCCACGGCTAGCAGCAGGCTCCGCACCAACGCTCTTGTCAGGGGTCGGTTATTCCTACCCACCAGAGAATCGAGGCCCATCTCGGTGCTGAAAAACGCCAGACAAACAAGTCCGAATCCAATACTGAGACTGAACACAAGTAAAGCTCCTTAGATCAGACCGGTCTCAAGCTGGCTCAGACTGTCCCGTGCGCATTCGTGCGCGCTGCGGCCAATGATATAAAACTGCCGTATCCTGATACAAACACTAATCCCGACAACGCAGGCAATCGTAACAGCCAAAACGGACGTTAAAAAGGTTCATCGCATCGTGTGCAACGCGCGCGTTTAGCAAAAGGCAAGGGTAGTACTCCATGGGGTAGTACTCGGTAGGGTAGTACTCCGTAGTTCGCTCGGCGCTGTGGGTAGCCGCGCGCAGGACACGCCTACAAGTACATCCATGTAGGGCTCGATCGCCCGCCATCCCTGGCGGTCGACGGTCCTGCGCGCAGCTACCCACACCACCGACCTGACACTGTGCGGAGGTTCGGAACCGCTTTGCGAGCTTTTGTTGTGGCTGAGGCCGCTGCCTAGCACTTTCGAACGCAGCGTTGTAGTCAGTAACGTAAACGGGAGGTGCTCGAGACCTATGGTGAAGCGAAGCACTGCTGCCAGAGTAGGAGTCGGGAGGTATTGCGGAGCGGGACCGTGGAGCGCCAGGGATGGCGCGAGACGAGCCTTACACGGATGTACTTGTAGGCGTGTCCCGATTCGCAATACCTCCCGGCTTCTACTCGAACTACAGCGTTCAACCTGCAACGCACTGACAATTGCGCGGTTTAACCAAATGAAACCTGTACGTAGCGCACAGCCAAAAAAAAGGTCAGAGCAATCCGCGAGGACCATCTCCGACCATAAAGGGAGCTATGAGAATCACCTTCCGAGCAATTCAGCGTGAAGCAACAGCATCACATTTCAATACAGCGGCATGTTAGAGAAATAGATGGAATAGTTAAAATGGATTAAATATATTACGGTGATAACAAAACTGTATTAGTTTCATCAAGCCAGTAATCTGCTATTAGAGCAATTTGTAGTGCAGCTAGAGCAATTCCGCATTGAAGGAGACATCGAATGAACCATCTACCTACTACCAAGCAATTACGCTACTTTGTGGCGCTTGAGCAAATTGGTCACTTCGGCAAAGCGGCAGCGACCTGTTTTGTGTCGCAACCAGCCTTTAGTGTGGCAATACGCGAGCTCGAAAGTACCCTGAACATCCAACTGGTGGATCGTACCAACAAGAATGTCACTATCACCAGTCTGGGCAGGGAAATAGCAATTCAGGCGCGACAGGTTTTGCGCGATCTGGAGGATCTGGTTGAGCTTGCACAGGGGAATCAGCAACCACTGACCGGACAATTGAAGCTTGGCGTTATTCCAACCATTGCGCCGTTCATGCTGCCCCGTTTACTACCCGCTTTGCGCAAGTCCTATCCTGAACTGAAATTGCAGCTCAAAGAAGACATGACTGACCGGGTGTATGGCAAGCTGATGGATGGCGAGTTGGATCTGATCCTGATCGCACTTCCTTACGAACTGCGTAATGTCACAGAAATGCGATTATTCAATGATCACTTCTATCTTGCCCATCAACTGAAAAGCCGCTT
This sequence comes from Pseudohongiellaceae bacterium, assembly GCA_041751425.1. Classification (GTDB taxonomy): domain Bacteria; phylum Pseudomonadota; class Gammaproteobacteria; order Pseudomonadales; family Pseudohongiellaceae; genus JAVVEG01. The sequence continues at coordinate 99,293 of JBGSXL010000011.1, forward strand.
TGTCGATGCCGCACACTACAAGGTCAGTGATCTCCCCAGTGACAGTATTCTGCTTTTGGAAGATGGGCACTGCATGCGAGACCACGCTCTTTCCGCCTGTAGCATCAAGAATGCGGACAAAGTGAGCAATATTACCGCTACCAGCCTGCTCACTCTGGTGCAGATGGTGGATGCTGATTTGGGCGTGACCTATCTGCCAGAGATGGCAATTGGCACGCCGCTGCTGAAGAACACGCGGATAAAGACTACGGCTCTGGACAAGAACAGCTTTCGGGAAATTGGCCTGGTGTGGCGAAAGGCCAGTACAAGACACGATGAGTTCCGCTTGCTTGGCAGCTTCATTCAGGAGCATTACAAATCAGGAACTCACTGATCAATCGTCAGCAGCGTCCCTTGCCAGAGTTGGCCAGTAACCGATAGTAGTAACTAATCGGATTGCTTGTTTGCATCGTATAAGCCTTAGTGCTATAAACGACGTTCAGTTCTCAATTGGTGTAGATTCGTAACAAATTGACCAATAGAACCTATCTTTTATCCTGTAACTTAACGATGCGTCTGGAATTGAGTATTCGGAGCCCAAAATGAGTAATTCTTTACAGAGCGCGGTTCGTGCATGGTTGCCGCTACGCAAACTGATGCTGGTGCTGACTTTTACAGCCGCAGCGGTATCAGTGTCAGCCGCAGAGCGCATAAGCAACTTCACCCTGCTGGATCAGCACGGAAAGGCGGTCGAACTTTACTATCACAATGAGGCCAAGGCGATAGTGCTGTTAACGCATAGCAATGGCTCAGCAGTTGTGCAACAGTCGGCGGCCGCGTTAGCCGCGCTGCAATCCGATTACGCTGAACAGAATGTGCGGGTGTTCATGCTTAACCCCCTGGCTGACGAAGATCGCAGCAGCATTCTAGCGGATAGTCGCGCACATGGTATTCAGTTCTCGATTCTGAACGATGAAGCACAACTGCTTTCTGAGGATTTGCAGCTGAGCTACAGCGGTGAAGCGTTTGTGATTGATACGCGACGTTGGGAAATAGTCTACCGTGGTCCTGCAGTTGAAGGGGTTACAGACACTGTAGCCAGCGAGCTCAGCGCAGCTGTGGCCGGGTTGGTAAATGGGACTGCTGTTGCAGCGGTTTCCAAGCCAATGCCTGCTAACTGGGAAGGTGAGCAGTTCGTTTTACCTGGATTGGCGGAAGTCGATTCGCATGCCAACATCTCGTACAGCAAGACGATTGCTCCATTGTTGCAGGAAAAGTGTGCCAGTTGTCACCGTCCGGGCGGAATAGGACCATGGGCAATGACAGATCACCGAATCGTGCAAGGTTTCTCGCCCATGATCAAGGAAACCATTCTGACTAAGCGTATGCCGCCATGGCACGCCGACCCGCAGATCAACAGCTTTAAACACGATATGAGTTTGAGCATTGAAGAAGCGCGACAATTAGTACACTGGATCGATGCCGGTGCGACGCGTGGCGATGGCGATGATCCATTGTCCGCAATAGGCCCGGTTGCTAGTGAATGGGAAATGGGCACACCGGATTTGATTGTTGACTTGCCGGCATTCGAAGTGCCCGCCACAGGAACTCTGGACTATCAGTTCTTTGAAGTGCCAAATCCGCTTGATCATGATGTGTGGGTTCGCGCGGTAGAAATCACGCCGGGTGACAGACAGGTGGTTCACCATGCAATAGCCACGTTCGGTCCGGGTTCAGATGCTGCTACCGGGCGTCGGGTTGATAGCGGCGAAGCATTGTTTCAATCGCAACTGATGACCTTTGTACCTGGTAACGAAACCTACATCTATCCTGAGAACTCAGGCCTGCGAATTCCAGCAGGTTCATCATTCTTTACCCAGATGCATTACACCACTTACGGCAGGGAGACAGTGGATCAGACCAGGATTGGCCTGTACTTCACTGATGAGGCTCCGGAACATATCCTGCAGCACCATTCCATTGTGAATTTAGATATACGGATTCCTGCTGGCGCGGCTGAGCACGAAGAAGCTGCGTACTATCAGTTCCAGCGCGATTCAGTTATTTATAGTTTGTTCCCGCACGCTCACTACCGGGGCAAGAGCTCCAAGTTCTTCCTGCGCTATCCTGATGGTAACGAAGAGCTGGTGTTGTCGGTACCGAACTATGATTTCAATTGGCAGCGTTATTTCCAGTTAGAGCATCCAATAGATGTGCCAGCTGGCACCATGGTTATTCATCGCACTACATACGATAACTCGACGGCGAACCCAAGCAATCCGGACCCGGAAGTTATGGTGCGTTTTGGCGAGCAAACCTGGGAAGAGATGCTTTACGGTGGTATCTCATTTCGCTTTGCTGAGCCGGGTGAGAATGACAGTTATATCGATCCTTCGAATGCGATGACCAGTGTGGCCATGGGCTTTATGGACAAGAACATGAACGGTCTGGTTGAGCTTAATGAGATGCCGGAACAGGCGCGTCAACAGTTGGCCATGGCTTTCCTGATGCTGGATAAAGGCAAGAAAGGCGGGCTGGATTTTGCGGAGTTCCGTACGCTGATGACGCAGACGGGTGGCTTTGGACCTCCCGATTGAAAAGTGCTGAAGCAATAGAAGTTCAGCCTTGGTTAAATAAAAAACGGGAGCTTATGCTCCCGTTTTTTATTTGCAGTTTATTAATTCAGAGTAAATTGGCCACGCTTTCAACAGGGTTGGCTGTAAAACGATAGTTCTTCAATGGCAATTCCCTGATGCGCTGTCCCGTCAAAACATAAACAGCGTTAGCAACGGCCGCCGCGACCGGAGGTGTCGCCGGTTCCCCAAGCCCACCCAACGCGACGCCTTCAGATTCTAACAGTACCACATCAATGTCGGGTGATTCCGCCAGACTCAACATTTGATAGTCGGTGAAATTACCTTCAACAACGCGCCCGTTGGCAATGGAGATCTGTCCATAAAGTGCTGCAGTCAGTCCGTAGATTATGCCACTCTCGACCTGTGATGTCGCTGTATCCGGATGCACAACTCTGCCGCAATCCAACGCACAACTGACCCGGTGCACTCTCACTTCACCGTGACTGCCGATTGATACTTCGGCCACTTGTGCGGCAATACTGCCGAAACTTTCCTGCAACGCGATACCGAGTGCATGACCAGCGGGCAGCACACGCTGCAAGTTGGCGCGTTCAGCAACGGCTCGTAACACACGCGCATGCCGTGGCTTATCGGTGAGCATTTCCAGACGGAACTCGTAAGGACTCTTGCCGGCCTGATGCGCCAGTTCGTCCACAAACGATTCCATGAAGAATGTATGTTGTGAATGCGCCACGCTGCGCCAAGCGCCAAATGGCACATGCGTGGGGCTGTCGACCCATTTGATGGATTTATTCGCTATGGAGTAGGGAGTATGCGCCGCTTCCGCAGGCTCATTCTGCCCGGTATAGATATTCTCCCAAGCCACCACTTTATTGCTCTCATCAAGAGCTGCGCGGAACTGACTGGACACGGCGGGACGGTAATAATCCTGTCGGGTATCTTCTTCTCTGCTCCAGATGGTTTGCACGGGCACATCGAATTCGCGTGCAATCAAAGTAGCCTGGTCTATGGTATTAGTTGATTGCGGTAGACGTCTGCCAAAACCACCGCCAAGATAGAATGCATGAACCGTCACGTCATCATCGTCCATGTCAGCAACACTGGCAACACGCCCGCGAATACCAAGATTATCTTGAGTACCGGTCCAGACATCACACAGGTCATCGTGAAAGTGCACGGTGCAATTCATTGGCTCCATGGCGGCATGCGCAAGAAAAGGAACACGATAAGTGGCGTCGACCGTTGTCGTGGCGCTCTGCAGTGCTGCCGCAGCGTCACCCTCCTCTATGTCCTTGTTTGTATCGCCATCGGTAATAGCTGCATCGTGGCTGGCAAAAATACTGGCGCTGGATTCGCCGTCATTGTCAGTCTCTGCAAACAAAGGATTCAACGCATCCAATGCTTTTTGTGCGCGCCAGTAATTATCCGCAACAACTGCAACGGCATCCTCCAGTTCAACCACTTTTTGTACGCCACGCATCTGCAGGGCCGGAGCATGATCTACAGAAACCAGTTTGCTGCCGAACACAGGTGAGGTCTTCACTGCCGCATACAGCATTCCCGCAGGGCGCGCATCAATACCGAACATCGCGCTGCCATCTACTTTGGCAGGAATATCCACGCGTGGGATATTTCGTCCCATCAACGTGAATTCGCCGGGTTGTTTCAGAACGGGATTCTTGCCGGGTTGCAGTTGCGCCGCATCGGCAGCCAGTTCGCCAAAAGTAGCAGAGCGCCCGCTGGCAACGTGATAAACATGGCTGAGACGCGCAGTGACTTCATTGACAGGCACGTTCCAACGACCTGCAGCCGTAGTCCGCAAGAGTTCTTTCGCGGCAGCTCCGGCAACGCGCATGCCGTGTTCGCCGGTGAAGCGCACAGAGCTGCTGCCACCGGTAATCTGCATGTTCATGATTTCTGCCAGTTTCATGGTGGCAAAATCAGCAACGCCATCCAGAAATTTCGGAATACCAACCATGGTCGCAGCAAAGCCTTTCACCAGAACGCCATTGGCAAACAGAGTGGTAGCCGGTGCCTGTTCAACTTTTACCAGGTTCCAGTCGGCATCCATTTCGTCTGCTGCCATCATAGGCAATGAGGTTAGTACGCCCTGACCCATTTCCGAATGAGGGACTATAACAGTCACAGTATTGTCCGGATCAATTCGCAACCAAGTGGTCAGGAAATGCTGGTCCGGCGCGGAACTACGATTAGCCAGTTCATGTTTGCTTGGGCGGGTTGTAGCATATGCGATCAACAACCCTCCGCCGAATGCGGTAGTGCCAAGAAGGAAACGTCTACGATTAAGTTTCATGGGAGTTCTCCTCAGGCTGTTCGCAGTGAGCGGATGGCATTACGCACCCTGGGATATGTGCCGCAACGGCAAACATTGCTGATGGCGCTGTCGATGTCAGCATCACTGGGAGCCGGATTACTTGCCATTAACGCGGAAACCGCCATGACCATGCCTGACTGACAGTAACCACACTGGGGCACCTGATGTTCTATCCAGGCTTGTTGCACAGCGGTCAACGCACCACCGCCCGCGGCATAGGCCAATCCTTCAATAGTGGTAATAGAAGCGCCGTCAACCGCACTGACAGGTGTCACACAACTGCGCACCGGATTACCGTTAACATGTACCGTACACGCGCCGCACGCTGCCACTCCACAACCGAATTTTGTACCAGTCAATCCCAACTCGTTGCGCAATGCCCACAAAAGAGGCATATCCGGTTCAACGTCCAGATCCTGTACTACGCCATTCACTGTAATCTGTACCATACGATTTCCCCCTGCTGAATTCCGATTGCTAAGAGCATATAGCAGTTCAGAAACAGCTTCAATTTATCAATGATCTGTTTATAGCTTGGAGCAAATTACGATCGCCCGTGATCTGTTCTGGTCAACTGGTGGCACTGGTTGATTCTGAAATTTGATGAATTCGTCAGGAGTGCATAAGTAAATTCACTACGGAATGAAAATTATGATTGACTCGCTGTCTATAACCGATAAAGATAGACCGGCGTTACCAATGTACACGTTTTGCCATCAAAAAACAGGAAGGGAATTACTATGAAAAAAATGACATTCAGCTCGCTGCTCGTAGCACTGGTTTTAGTGTTGGGTGCGTGCGCAGCTTCAGCTCCGCCAAATCCATTAATAGGTGCATGGCTGATGACGATTTCTTCACCGGTAGGTGAGATGGCCGTGAATCTCAATATCAATGAAGATTTAACAGGTGAGATGACTTCTGATGATCTGGGTTCTGCGCCACTTGCCAATCTTACATTAGTAGACAACGCAGTCAGCTTTGACACAACTATTGATGCTCAGGGTCAGATACTGACACTGGTATTCAATGGCTTCCTGGGTGAGGACGGTTTCAATGGCAATTTCGACACCGACTTCGGTGCAATTCCTGCACGCGCAGTTCGTCGCACGGAATAAGTTCGGAATTAATGCGTCAGCAGTTCGACATTAGTTTGCAACTGGAAAGATATCGAGTAGCTTCTTGCAGCCCTCAACTCGCTGCGAGAGGCGCACTTGATTGTAACTATGTTATCCCGCCTCAATCGCCGGAATAAAATGCACTTCGCTAGCTGGGCTCAGAGTTTCCAGTAGCGGCGCATTGACTATTTCTCCGTCAACAGCTATCGCCAGTCCTTTACTCAAATGTCCTTTTAACGCTGGGAAATCATTTTCAAGTGCGCGCAATAAAGAACGTATATCGTTGGCGGCAATTTCAATTTCCTGAATACCAGCCAGAGCGCTGAGTTCGCCACTGAGATACACACGCGCCATTAACGCCCCCGCTTTTTATTCAGCGCCGCCAACAAGCGTGGAGGTGAAATGGGAAGGTTAAAAACACGAGTACCCGTGGCACGTGCAACGGCGTTGGCAACCGCGCCCAATGGCGGAATGATTGGTACTTCGCCTACACCGCGAACGCCGAATGGGTGGCGGGGATTCGCGACTTCAACGAGAACGGTGTCAATCATGGGCAGATCCGACGCAACGGGCATGCGGTAGTCCAGAAACCCTGTATTCATCATCTTTCCAGATTCGTCATACAGGTATTCCTCGTTCAACGCCCAGCCGATGCCTTGGACAGCGCCACCCTGCAACTGCCCTTCCACATAGGCGGGATGGATGGCCTTGCCAACGTCCTGAATAGCCGTATACCGCAACACAGTTACGCGACCTGTTTCGGGATCAACCTCCACGTCACAGATGTGCGTGCCGAAACCCGGCCCGGCTCCCTGCGCATTGATATTGGCCTGGGCTGCGATGGGACCGCCAGTATTAGCAGATTGCGCAGCAATATCTGCCAGACTCAATATGGAGGTATGTCCTTTAATGACCGCGCTGGCCTGGCCGTCTGACCAACTGACTTCCGTCTCCGGAATCTCCCACAACAGTGCTGCGCGTTGTTTTAGTACGGCCACAACGCTGCGCGCCGCTTCTACCACCGCCATACCCACAGCAAAAGTCACGCGACTTCCGCCGGTCAGATCGGAATAAGCAGTGGAACTGGTGTCAGCAATGACCGGCTGCACCTTGTCAAAATCGATGCCCAGTACTTCTGCCGCCATGATAGCCATCGAAGCGCGTGAGCCGCCAATGTCCGGATTACCGGTGGTGACGATTGCAGTTCCGTCTTCATTGATATTGATGGCAGCGCTGGACTGACCACCTATGTTGAACCAAAAACCTGAGGCCACACCGCGACCCTGATTCGGCCCAAGCGGCGCGGAATAATGAGGATGTTGCTGCGCCGCCCGCAGCGTCTCGATATAACCAATCTCCCGAAATTTCGGACCATAAGGTGCCTGGGTTCCCATTTGTGCCGCATTCTTCAGGCGCAGCTCAAGCGGATCCATGTTCAGTTTGATGGCCAGCATATCAAGCAGGCTTTCTGCAGCGAATGCGGCCATGGGTGCGCCCGGAGCTCGATATGCTGCACTTTTTGGTCTGTTGACAACGACATCATAGCCAATCAGTTTTACATTCTGAATTGCGTAGGGCGCGAAGGCCGTCATGCAACCCAGACGTACCGGCGACCCGGCAAATGCGCCGGCCTGATAACAAAGAATGCCTTCAGCCGCTGTAATGGTGCCGTCTTTGCGCGCGCCAATTTTCATGGAAATAAAAGATCCCGAAGCAGGGCCGGTACTGGTGAAAACTTCCTCGCGACTCATCTGCATTTTTACCGGCTTGCCACTTTTCTTTGCCAGTAATAAAGCCAGGGGTTCCAGATACACGGTGGTTTTGCCACCAAAACCCCCACCGATTTCCATGGGCGTGACGCGAATTTGGGAGATATTCATGCCCAACAGATGCGCGCAGAAGGCGCGAATCATAAACTGCCCCTGACTGCTGCACCATATCTGCGCCTGACCGTCAGCACTTACTTGAGCGGTACACGAGTGCAATTCTATATAGCCCTGGTGTACCGGCTGCGTGGTGAATTCTTCGCTGACGGTCACTTCGGCTGCGGCAAAACCCGCTGCGGTATCACCCAGTACCTGCTCATAACGGCTGGCGATATTGGAAGGAATTTTTGGGCGCGGCTCTATACCCTGCGTGAACTGATTCTCATGCAATAACGGTGCATCTGGCTCCATGGCTTTCTGCACATCGATAACATGTGGCAGCACTTCAAACTCAATATCAATAGCGTCCAGCGCTTGCCGGGCAATTTGCAAAGACGTAGCGGCTACGGCTGCTATCGCATGTCCTTCATATAGCACTTTGTCACGCGCCAACAAATTGGCAGACAGATCGCGGAAATTGGGCGGCTGACCGCCAATTACCGCATCTTCCATGGCTACCAGTGGCATATCCGTACCGCTGATTATGGCCTTGACGCCGGGGATAGCCAGCGCCTTGCTGAAGTCCATACTGAGAATTCGGGCATGGGCATAAGAGCTGCGTAGGATCAGACCATGCAACATGCCCGGCAGAGAGAAGTCTGCGGAGAAATTAGCGCGACCTGTCACTTTGTCGATACCATCGGGTCTTACCGGCCGCTTGCCCACCCATTTGTAATCTTTTACTTCACTCATCGGCGCTCACCCGTTGTCATGTCAGCTGCCACATCCAAAACTGATTGCACAATTTTGTCATATCCGGTGCAGCGGCACAGATTGCCCGCCAACCAGTAACGCACTTCAGATTCACTGGGGTTGGGTTGCCTGTCGAGTAATGCTTTCGCCGCCACAAGAAAGCCGGGTGTACATATGCCGCATTGCAGTGCTGCATTGTCCAGAAATTTTTGTTGTAGTGGATGCAACTCGCCATCTTTGCTCATGCCTTCAATAGTCTCTATATCAGCACCAGACACTTCACTACCAAAAACCAGACAGGAACAAACCAGCCTGTTGTTCAGCATAACGCTGCACGCGCCACAGTCGCCGGAACCACAACCCTCCTTGGTTCCAGTCAGGTGCAACTCATTACGCAGTACATCCAGTAATGTATCCGTACCTTCACAAAGAAACTCCACTGGTTCACCATTGACTACAGCCTTAACGTGATTCTTCATGCAAGTGACCCTTCTCTGTTGCGACTGGCTCGCTCAAAAGCGATTTTCGCGCTTCTGCATGCCAGCACACCGGCAACCTGTGAGCGATACTCAATAGTGCCACGTTTATCATTTATCGGGCGGCAGGCTGCACTGATTGCGGCGCTGAACTGTTTGAGAGATTTCTCATCAAGACGAGTGCCCACCAGAATCTGCGCTGCTTTCTCCGCCACAACCACGCAGGGTGCAACTGCTCCAAGCGCTATCCTGAGTTCCTGACAAGCGCCTTCTTCATTCAGGCTGAGACAGGCTGCGGCGCCCACAATTGCAATATCCATTTCCGTGCGGGGAATAAGACGCAGATAAGCATCAGCGCTGCGAGCGTGTTTCGTCGGCAGCGTAAAGCTGACGACAAATTCACCCGGTTGCAGAGAGGTGCGTCCGGGAGATATAACTACATCTTCAACGCGAATGATTCGCTCACCTTTTGGCCCGGCAATTCTGCATGTAGCTTGCGCCGCAATCAGCGCCGGTACCGAGTCTGCTGCGGGCGAAGCATTGCAAAGGTTACCACCCAGTGTCGCTCTGCTTTGAATCTGGGTTGAGCCAATCAAGTCGAAGGCTTCTACAATTCCGGGCCAGTCCCGCTGCAAAGGTAAGTGTTCACTCAGTTCTGCACCCGTTACTGCGGAACCGATGACGTATGAGCCATCTATAAATTGTATGCTGCGAGTTTCTGGTATTTTCTTGATATCGATGACAAGTTGCGGATTGACACGGCGGGTGTGCATCTGCGGAATCAAGTCAGTGCCCCCGGCCAGAATTCTGATCTGTTGATTGTTACTGCTCAGCAATCGAATTGCTTCCGCAATATTGCCAGGTGCCTGATAAATCATCGTGTGAAATTCCTCATTATTCTGCTGACATACTAACCCTATTTTTAGTATCGGTCAGCTACAGCAGCAGCCCAATCTTCCGCATAGGTGTCTGGAATGCTGTTGGTCAGCAGTTGACCATTGCTCAACGGGGTATAAATCTGGTCGAAGTGTCGTAAGCCTTTGTCGAAACGTTGATACAAATCCGAAGGTTTGAGTTTTCCCGGATCGTCGTATCCCAACGCGCCACACAACTCCAGAAACGCTTCCACAGTGCCATGTTGATAATTGGCAACGCGGATAGCACGACGGTCAATATTCACTGCCTTTGCGCGCACGGCGTCCTGTGTTGCGACTCCGGTTGGGCACTTGTTGGTGTTACAGGACTTCGATTGAATACAGCCCAGCGCCAGCATCATGGATCGCGCAGCGTTAACTGTGTCGGCTCCCAGGGCGAGCTTGGTCAACATATCGAAACCACTGGCGGTTTTGCCAGCGCTGATCAAGCGAATTGAATCGCGCAACCCGGCGCCCTGCAATACTTGATGCACAAAATACGTTGCTTCCAGACAAGGCATACCCAGGCGATTGGAAAACTCTACCGGCGCCGCACCAGTTCCCCCTTCCGCACCATCGATTGTAATAAAGTCTGGCAGGATTCCGGTTTCCAGCATCGCTTTCACTATTGCCATAAACTCTGTTTTCTTGCCAACGCATAGCTTAAATCCCACCGGTTTGCCGCCGCTTAGTTTGCGCAGGCGCTCTACAAACTGCATTAGACCGATCGGCGTGCTGAAAGCTGGATGATTCGCTGGTGAGTAAACAGTTTTGCCCACTTCAACCAAACGGATCGCGGCGATTTCAGGTGTCACTTTGACGCCGGGTAACATGCCGCCATGGGAAGGTTTTGCTCCTTGAGAAAGTTTTAACTCAATCATCTTCACCTGCGCGCCGAGCGCAGTTTTGGCAAATGCATCATCGTTGAAAGAGCCATCAGCAAAACGACAACCGAAGTAACCTGTACCTATCTGCCAGATCAGGTCGCCCCCATATGTCACATGATAAGGGCTGATGCTGCCTTCGCCGGTATTGTGCGCAAAATTACCTGCCGCGGCTGCCTTGTTCAACGCGCTGATGGCATTGCCACTAAGGGCACCGAAACTCATGCCGGAAACATTCAACAACGAAGCACTATAAGGTTTACTGCATTGCGGCCCACCGATCAGCACTCTGGCTTTCTCAGGCGAGACGACGGTGGCATTTATCGAATGAAAAATGCACAGATAACCCTCCGCCGTTATATCGTGTTCAGTACCAAAGGGAATGGTGTCATTCAAATTCTTCGCGCGACGATAAATCAAGTCACGCGCTTCCCGATTAAATGGTGCTTCTTCCAGATTGCTGGCGATAAAGTACTGACGGATTTCTGGGCGAATACTTTCCAGGATATAGCGAATATTAGCGAAAACCGGGTAGTTTCTGCGCAAGTTGCTATCACTGTAGAAAAGATCGAATAGACCAACCGCGGTAAACAGCACTAACAACAAGCAGACTAATAATGGCAATGGATGTTCAAGGAAAATGAAAACCGATGAGGGCCAACCAGACGCGCTTAGCAGCCATAAAAAGCTGAGCGGCGAACCCAGCGCGACTACCAGCCAGAAGAAACGAACGGCTGGTGTCATGATTCAGTGTCCTGTCTCATTAAATTGTTTACTCAGAGACGTAGCAACAGTGTGACGGAAGTTTCTGTATCGGTTTTCTCACGACCAATAGGCACCTCAGTTTGATGTTTTACTTTCACGGTAAATTTCATAGAGAGGTTTTCCATTATATCGGACTGAACGGAAGTTTCTGAACGGTAGATGCTGGTTGATTCACCCGCCTCAACGCTGAATGTCTGTGCGAACATGGCATTGTCGGAGACATTCCAGGTGTAGTTGGTACCCAGTCGAATAATGGCCTCCTCAAAATCTTCAGCCTCGGAACGGGAAGCGCGAACACCGGCACCGATTGTGTAGTTTAAGGTCATGTTTTCTCTTTGACGCAAAAGCATTTGCCCATAGCTCACCGAGAAATCCGACTGGCTGTCATAACCACTGAACCGGTCATCGTCATGCGCGGCGCGTGTCAGAATAAAATTGTCTTCGCGAAAAGAGTACGTTGAGCTGGCTACTGTGTAAACACGCTGTGCTGCCAGCACTTCATCTTTGGATGAGCGGAAGGCATCAATCGTCAGCTCATGCTCCCAGGCATCCCGTAATGCCGAAACGCTGCCGCGGAACTTGACGTTCTCATCTTCGGTGTTACCTGACGTGAATATGGCACCCAGTTCGATCTCTGTAGAATAGTCGAAACTGCCTTGCGCGTAAGCGGTTCGGTTGTTAAGCAAAGAGTTACCGATCAGAAAGTTGCCGAGCAGGAAAAAGATGAGTGTGAATAGAGCACTGCGGGCTTTAATAGGCATAGATAGCACCTGCTTTTAGATTGTAAGTTTTCAGATGCGCGACATTTTACAAGCAGAAGGAACAAATGACCAATACTCCGCCGAAAAACTGAGGCAGCGATTGCGATTGTTACAGTGGAGTTTATAACACAGGAAATAAATAACACACCTGCGTATCAGGTTGAACCCGATACGCTGAAGTACGATGGGGGCGCACTTCATGGTGTGTTAAGAGGGTAGATCAGTGCATTACAACAATGCCTGAAGCAATCTTATTTGGGTACGCGTGCTGCGCGGACTTCAATTTCCAGCACCCAGCCATCAACTACCATACCGGCAACTTCAACCACGGAACGCACTGGCTTCTGGGGGTTTTCCTCGGTGCCGAAGAAATTCAGGTAGGCGCGATTGAATGCAGCAAAATCAAAAGGACCTGCTACGCCAAAAACGCGCACCTGTACGATATCCGACATCGACCAGCCAGCTTCTTCCAGCGTGGCTTTGAACTTGTTGAAGGTATCAGTCGCCTGCTGCTCAGTGTCACCCCAGGTGCCATCCGGCAGTTGTGATGCGCCGCTGCCGCTAAGATACAGAGTCTCCGCGCCGGCAGGAATGGTTATCGTGGTGAAGAACAGCCTGCCTTCGCCCTGACGGACAATGCCATCAGCCGTAGCAATTGTTGCAAATCCCAACGTGAAAACGGCCGCAGATACAGAGAAAAATTTGGTAAACTTGTTCATGGTTTTAGATCCTTGGTTATTTAAAATACAAGTATTAAAAAACAGGTTGTGTACACGGGTTGTTTACTTCCCCAGGGTGTTGATATAGCTAACCACATCAATGATAGATTGCTCATCGGGTAGCATCTGTGTCATTGCCCGCATCTGCATACCGAATTGATCCCGTGGGTCGGCGCCGCGATATCCGGCTTTGAAGTTTTTAAGTTGCGTAACCATATACCAGTCGTTCTGCCCCTGCAAAGCGGGAGCATTCATGGCCTGATTACCTTGCCCCTGATCACCATGACAGGCAACGCAGGTGTTGTACAGCGTGCGACCCTTTGCTACATCACCGCTTATGGTAGGTTCGGCGGGAACATATTCCCAGGTGCCTACCCATTCGACGATATCCGCAAGGCTTTCATCGCTGAGAATCTCAGCCATTGGCTGCATTTCCAACCCTTCTAAATCTTCAGGATGCTTCCCGCGAATGCCATCGCGAAATAGTTCCAGTTGTCTCTTCAAATACCAGGGTTCCATACCCGCTAAGCGGGGGGCCTGAATACCTTCATTGCCTATGCCGTCAACGCCATGACAGGTCATGCAAAAACGGTCATCCATTTCTACTCGTTCGACGGCGGCATGGGCGTTTGAGCCTGCTGCAGCTGCTGTCAATGCAACCATAACAGTCATGGTCTTGAGTGATTTCATGCTTGTTGATCTCCTGAAGGAACAAGGGGAACCGCTTGCGCGGCTCCCCCGTTTCTAGTTCCCTTACTACATCGGTTACTTAGATTTCCACTTTGAATCGTGCATACGCGAATCTGCCGTTGGGGCTGAAAGCACCGTCAGTCAGATACTCGTTGCTCGAAGTCGCGCTGAAATCAACCGCTCTTACCTTCTCAGGCCTCTTGTTGAGCAAGTTGTCTGCGCCGAGGATTAGCGTATAGCGATCTCTATACGTATATGACACTTCGCCACCCAGAATAACTACAGGATCCGGGTAGTAATCTCTGCTGGGATCGCCACTGGATGGTACTCGCAGGTACTCATCGTAGTAGTTGGCCTGCAGCGTGAAGCGCCAATCGTTATACGTGTGATTTGCGCGGAAGTTGCCACGGTTGGACGGAATTCCGTCTTCCAAGTCAGCAGCATTGGCACGGGTCAGCAAGCCTGGTGTGAATCTGTCCAGTTTTTGGTCGGTCCACGCCCATGAAGCGCCGAAATCGGTGCTGCCCATGGTGTCCCAATTCATGGTCCAGGACCCAACAATCTCAATACCCCTGTTGGTGGTTTCCATGTCATTGGTGTAGTAGTTGAACGAAACAATGCTGCGTGCACCGGAAATACCTGAATCTTCCAGTTCCTGAGCAATAGCTGGTGTAATCGCAAACGTCGCCGAGTTCAGGATTCGATCACGCAGTTCAATATGGTAGTAGTCGATTGACAGGTCCAGAGCGCCAATTTCCGTAGTCACACCGATGCTGAAGTTGCGCGCCTTTTCTGGTGTCAACTCAGCGCCACCGAAGCGAACAGAGATCGGATTGGTTGGAGGGATCTGTCCCTGAGTAACCGGGATTGAATCCACAACACCCGTACTGATGTTGGAGATGTTCGCCTGACCGGGAGACGGAGCACGGAAACCGGTGCTGATGGTGCTGCGCAGGTTAGTCGAGTCAGTTATCCGGTAGCGGGCAGTCAGCTTGCCATTGGTGGTATCGCCAAAAGTATTGTAGAAATCTTCGTAGCGCAGTGCCGCACCCAACAACAGGCGGTCAGTAACGTCTACTTCGGTATCCACATAGAAGCCCCAGTTCTTTCTGTCCCAGGTGCCCTGTTGGTCAGGACCGAAGCCCTGGAAGCCGTCGGAACCAACACCCGTACCTTGATCAGCATATGCGCCAATACGATAAGAATCCTGATCCTCAGAACGGACTTTGAATATCTCACGGCGCCACTCAATACCATAGGCAACGTTCAGGTCTGAGAAAAGACCCACGTCGAAGCCTTTGGACAAGTCGACGTTGAAGTTGTTTTCTATCGTGGTATAGATGCCGGGCTCAAAGCTGGTTGGGGAATCCGGACCCATTGATGGGTTGGTGGTATTCCACAGTTGATAAGTCATCTCTGAATAACCATTACCAATGCTTACGTCATAGGTGGTGCCATCGTCCAGCTCACCCTTCATGCCAGTGACATTGGAAAAATCGGTATTCTGGCCGCCAAACATTGGCGTGTAGCCACCCGGGAAACGCTCTCCGAAGGAGAAACAATCAGGGTCTGCCAGGCTGGCATCACGAGCAGCCAGAGAGCTGGTCGTGCCGGTAGCAGGGTTCAGGCCGCGGGGAATAACCGGGCAATTGCCGCTGCCATCATTTGTCAAATCTATGAATAGCTGGTTTGCGCCGCGGGTAAATACACCACCGCGGTTTTCCGGGTTACGAAAGAAGAAGCCGACTTGTACTTCTTTTTCACTATATCCAGAAAAAGAGTAGATACTTTGGCCGCCACCTATATCGAAACCGACGTTGGCAAATAAGTTGACGATCTCGCTATCTGGCAAGCCCTGGTGCTGAGCATTAACACGTACGGCATTGTTGCCTCTGTCGATCAAGCCCTGCGCGTCACCACGCTGCACGCTGCGGTCGCTGCGGCGCTGGTCGGTCATGTCGAAGCTCAGGCTGGCGAAGCCAGTATCGCCAAGAGGCAGTCCCAGGTTACCGGCAATGTAGTTCAACATGCCGTCATCAGTCTCAGTCAGGCGCCCGTGTTTAGTCTCCAGCGTAAAGCCTTCACGATTTTCTTTCAGGATAAAGTTGATTACACCAGCAATGGCATCTGAACCGTACTGTGCAGACGCGCCATCACGCAGAACTTCTACCTGACGCAGAGCGATAGGTGGAATCTGTGCCACGTCGGGGAAGTGAGTTCCACTGCGACCAAACTGAATGGCAGCGGAGCGGTGACGACGTTTGCCGTTTACCAGTACCAATGTGTCATCAGCAGGCAGGCCGCGCAAAGTGGCAGGTCTTACCAGACTGTTCGAGTCGCTGATGTCCTGGACGTCAACGTTAAAAGTGGGAATCAGGTTACGCAGCAGGTCGTTCATATCTGCCGTGCCTTGATCCTGGAAGTCGCTCGCGGTGAAAACATCGACGGGAGCAGCTGAGTCAAGTGCAGTTCGAGGTGCCCGGCGTGAACCGGTAACTACCACTTCTTCGATCTCAGTAGCTGCAGGCTGGGCAAACACAACTGGTGCTGCCGGGACCATAGCGATTGCACCTAACAAGGCGGCAAGCGAGGATCGCGTGAATAGAGTATGTTTTTTTATCATATTTGTGTTTCCCTTGGTTTTCGTGTTTTTCGTTGCTGAAAGTGGACTAGCTGAAAGTAGACTATTTGTCAGTCGACTAAAAGCATCAGCGTGACACGGTTTCAAGGCAAAGCTTCCGCTTGCCATATCAATGGCCACGATAACGATTTGATTATCAGTGCCGGTTCCTCCAAAGTCCTCCTAAAAACATTCTGAATACCTCCTCAAACTCTGTGACACCCCTGTCATACATGGGGTAGGCTTTAAGAAGGTAGTCCGGGAAAGGGGGTGGTAGATATGGGGAAAAGATGTTGCTGAGAACAATTACTCGTCGGTATTTATAGTCAGGCGCTTACGCTCAACGTCGCTCCAGACGCTCTCCGGCCAGAGATTGTTGCGCGCCATAAAGGTGTCGCTCTGATAAGCGCGCAGAGATTTCTCACTGAGGCCGATACCAGTAATTGGCTCCATGGCAATAAGTCCTTCCATCAACTGGCGCTGCCAGGTCTTGCCAGCCCCCAGACTTTCCAACAGAGCTTCGTAGCGCGGGTTCTCCAGCACATTGCTGGCGAAGAACTTCTCTGAAGAATGCACGACATTGAACAGCCGGCGCATTTGTACCGGCTTGAGCTTACTCCAATAGTAGACACCTTTGTCGATGTCGCCCAGCATGAAACTGAGAACGCCATTGTTGAAGTTGAAGTCATGGCCTTCGCGATAAGCGGTCTCTACTGCAGGGTTGCCGGGGCGTAACTTACCACTCATGAAATCCACAGTTATATCGGTCCAGTGCACCAGTATTTCCTCCAGATCGACGGTGCGCTGGTGTTCGCGGTAAATATTGGCTTCATCAAATTCACCCAGGAAAGCCAGATTGCTGGCCACGGTGCCCAGAAAGGAAACGTGATAAGGGCGTTGCAGCAATTGAATCTTGCGGGAAACTACAATCTGAGCGGGCGGCTCAATAGAGCTCTTGTAGCTCCAGACTTCGTCCGGCGATATCTGGAAAGGGCCCACCTCTGTGGCGAGATCCAGTAGTTGGGCGGCTTCGTCATACATGCGCGCGCCGATTAACAGCAATGCATAATGAGCCATGGCGAAATCAGGAGGCGAACCTGAAAGTATATGCTCACGCAATTGCTTTTCCTGTTGAGCATGATTATTGCCACTCATGCGCAGGCGGATCTCGCGCAAAGAGCTCAATATATCGCTGTCTGGTTCCTCCAGTCGCGCAACCTGGTCATGAATGGAACGCACCAGTTCACTAAGTTCCCCAATTCTGGCAGCGCTGCTATATACGGCCAGATTATTGGCCGCTGTTGCAGCCCCGTGCCAGGCGTTCAGAAAATTCGGATCCTGATCAACGGCGGAAAGATGATAGTCGATGGCGCGCTGCCAGTCGCGCGGGCTGAACTGATTGTTATAGAACTCACCGCGCAGAAAATTCTCATAGGCGATGGCATTGGTGGTTCCCCAGTCCAGCATCTGCGAACGTTCCCGTTCATCCAAATGGATGCTCAATGCGCGTACAACGTTGGAAACGATCTCGTCCTGCACGCCGAACAAGTTGCTCAAGGGCAGGTCGAACTGATCAGAATACTGATGCACACCATCCTGCACCCGCACCAGTTGTACGGTGACCCGCAAACGCCCATCAGCGGTTTGGACACTGCCTTGCAGGATATGATCAGGGGTATCTGTCGCTGTGTCAGTCGGGCGTCGGTTGCGCGGGAAACTGATGTCTTCACCCGGCGATTGAACTTGCAGATTACTGAGCTTGGAAAGGCCGTGAACCAGAGACTCGCGCAGACCGTCGGCAAGAAACTGATTATCAGTATTCAGCTCACGGTTTACGAATGGCATAACCGCCAATCTGACAATTTGCGGATTGGCCGGGATTGGTGTCGGGCGAGTGAAAGCGTAGAGAATCACTGCGATAAGCGCAGCAAACAAAATCAGACCAGTGCGCAGATCCCGCATACGAGCGGAACCGGGCTTCGGCGCAGGTACTGATAAATAGGGCTTGAGATTACTGCTATCCGGGTTATCAACGCTGGTATCGGCAATGAGGGCATAGCCGCGCTTTGGAAATGTCTTAATATAAGTGGGGCGATGCGCGTTATCGCCCAACGCGCTGCGTAATTCAGCAATCGCTTTGTGCACGGCATGATCGGATGGAATTGAACCCGGCCAGAAACGACCCAGCAATTCATCAGGGCTTATAACAAAACCCGCGTGTTCAGCCAGATAATTGAGTACATCCATGCTGCGGGGCGTTATCTTAACGTCCGACCCATTCTTGCTTAAGGTGCAGGTTGTGAGCGAAACTTCCCATTCGCCTATTCTGATTTTACTGGTACGGTCGTTGGTCACAGGATCTGCCACTTAAAAGTCAACTGGGTCTCCAGCTGGATGTCGCAAAAACCACTCTTTCGCGTTCGAGTGCGTGTTGTTTTGACTGTGCCAAGTAGAGCGTAGATTTGTGTTTGGGTCAAGCAAGACCGTAGCTCGGAAACGGGCGGTACGGTTGGCTGGGACGGCAATTAGTAGGTTTTCAGAAGGATTTTGGGAGGACTTTCAAGGCGCCTGAGATTAGCCTGAGTCGTCGAATTCAACATGCAGTACAGGAGTCACGCAAGTGTCAAAACTGGTTAACGAAAATCCCACCCGCACCCCGGTTACTCGCACCCCGGTTACTCGCAGCCCGGTTACTCGCAGAGAGTTCCTGAACCTGATAGCCGCCACCAGCGGCACGGCAACCGTCATGCGGGTAGGTGCGGCCCTGGGAATAATGCCGGCGGCCGTTGCAGCGGCCACACCTGAACTGTTGCAACAGAATGGCAACCGGCGCAAGGTGGTGATTCTGGGAGCTGGTCTGTCCGGGCTCACGGTCGCTTATGAATTGGATAAAGCTGGCTACGACTGCACTGTTCTGGAGGCTTCTCATAGGCCAGGCGGGCGCATATTCACAGTTCGTGCCGGCACACTCATTGACGAAATTGGTAATCCGCAGTATTGCGAGTTCGATGATGAGCCGCATTTGTATTTCAACGCCGGCGCGGCGCGCATTCCCAGCACCCACAGCACGACTCTGAACTATTGCAAAGAGCTGGGTGTGGAGTTGCAGGTCTTCATCAATGAAAACAAAACTTCCTATATTCAGGATGACAATCTGTACGGTGGCAAGCCTATCCGCAATGCCGACCTGACCACAAACGCCCGCGGTTTCATGGCGGAGCTGATGGCTAAAGGCTTTGAAGCTACGCAAATGGATGAACCTTTCACCGATGCGGAGGCGCAAAGCATCCTCAACATGATCGGTGCCTTTGGCGATCTTGATCAGAACCGCCGCTTCTCCGGCAGTGGTCGTGCGACATATAACGGCAGCGCGCAATTGGACTATCTGGGGCATCCTGAACAGGAGGAGATGCTCAATATCAGAGATCTTCTGAAAACCAATGCCATGCGCCAGGTGCTGACAGACAATGAAGGTGAAACAGGCCCAATGTTGATGACGCCCGTTGGTGGCATGGACAAGATCCCGTATGCGTTTGTGCGTGAGTTGGGAGAGAAAGTGAAGTTCCGCGCCCCGGTTCGCTCAGTAACAGTTAAAGATGCCGGTGTTGATGTGGTCTACGCGCAGGATGGACAGGAAATCCTCATCGAGGCAGATTATTGCTTCAACTGTATTCCAACTCACCTGATGGTGGGCATCAAGAATAACTTCCCCGCAGAATACGTACAGGCGATGAAACACATTCGTCGCGGAGTGGCCTTTAAAGGTGCTTTCCAGGCGAAAGAGAGATTCTGGGAGAAAGAGAATATTTACGGTGGTATAACCTGGACCAACCAGCCAATACGACAGATCTGGTATCCCTCACACGGTATCCATAAAGCCAAGGGAGTTCTGCTGGCGGCCTACGATTACGGCAACGGTATGGGTTTCACCCGCATGACGCAGGCTGAGCGACTGGAAGCCATGATCGCACAAGGTGAAAAAGTGCATCCGCAATATCGCAGCATGGTGGAGAAGGGCATAAC
Source organism: Pseudohongiellaceae bacterium (assembly GCA_041751425.1). Taxonomy (GTDB): domain Bacteria; phylum Pseudomonadota; class Gammaproteobacteria; order Pseudomonadales; family Pseudohongiellaceae; genus JAVVEG01. The sequence goes on from JBGSXL010000011.1 coordinate 119,789, forward strand.
CATCGCCTGGCATCGCATGGACCATATGCTCGGATGCTCTGCGCGTTGGGGTCAGATGACACCAGAGGCGGAGAACTTTTACAGCTTGTTGCAGAACCCGTTACACGGCAGACATTATTTTATTGGTGATCAAATCAGTCGCCATGCTGCCTGGATGGAAGCTGCACTGCAGTCTGCTCATTTCTCCATGCGGGAAATGGACAAGCGTGTTCGTGAGGAAGAAGCCCGCGCTTAAGGTTTAGATGTGAGCGACTTCCCTCGTACAGGTCTGATAATGGTGTAGACTAGCGAGCATTACGTCAGTAGCAGGCTTTTGATCAGATGAAAACGTTGTACGTTCTGCGCCATGCTAAATCCAGTTGGGAAGATCCGCATCTGCGCGACTACGACCGCCCGCTCAATGAGCGCGGTTTGCGAGATGCGCCAGTTATGGCTGCAAGGCTACTGAAAAAAACTCAGGAACAAGGCGTCAAGTTAACCGCAATTCTCAGCAGCCCTGCACTACGAACGCAAACGACTGCCAGTTTCTTTGCTAAATCTCTCTCACTGACACAAGACCAACTGCAATTCGAGCCGCAGATATATTTAGCAGGCACAGGTCGGCTTATACAGTTGGTCAGGCGTTTCAGCCCTGAGACAAGTGCCGCGATGCTGGTGGGCCACAACCCCGCGCTGACTGATTTCGTCAATGCCATGAGCGGCTCCTCCATCGACAACATTCCTACCTGTGGACTGGTGACTCTGCAACTGCCTATAGAGAACTGGAATCAAGCTGATTTTGGTGAAGCGCAGCTTCTGAGTTTCGAATTTCCCAAAGATGAAGAAGCTTTCTCGGAACAATCAAGCACCTGATGCTTCATCCCCCGGTTGACAATAATCTGTGAGAAGTATTTTGAAGCGCCAAATCGCATCCTTTATTTTCTTATCTGCCTTTTTGTCACTGACTCAATGTAGCGTTTCAACATATCCTGGCGACTCATCATGGGAGTCGGCGTATTTCCAGCAACATCCTTTAGTTGGAAAAATCTGGAGTTATCGTGATTCGGCGTTCGTGGAGCCGATTGAGTTGGAGGCAGCAATATCCCGCAGCCATTATTTGCTTTTGGGAGAAAAGCATGACAATCCGGATCATCACAGACTTCGTCGACAACTAATAAATAATCTATTGCTCGCGCAAAAATTTTCCGTGCTGGGCATGGAGATGTTGAATAGCGATCAACAGCAATTGTTGGATGCTGCTGTCGAGAATAATCTGCATTCCGGAGCCCAGTTGCGGGCTGCGCTGAATTGGGATGAACAGGGTTGGGACTGGGATTTTTACGGACCCGTGCTCGAAGACCTATTGCGGGCGGGTGTGCAGGTGCGTGCTGCTAATATTTCCCTTGCCGAAATGATGGCGGTATACCAGGGCGAAATTGACGAGCAAATCATTGCAGCGTTGGATGAAGAAAAATTGCGACAGCTGACGCAAGGTATCGATGAAAGTCATTGTGGCATGTTGCCTGAGAGTCAATTTGCATCGATGGTGCGTGTGCAGCAGGCGCGCGATTTTAAAATGGCGCAAAGCCTGCTTACAGACTCTTCTGGTTTAAGGGTTTTACTGGCGGGTAATTACCATATACGCAAGGATTTAGGAGTTGCGAATTATTTACCGCAAACAGATAACGCAAGCGAATCGCGAGTGCTTGCCTTGGCGTTTCTGGAAGTAAACGAAGAATTATCTGACCCGCAACAGTATGCTGAAATGTTGTACGCTGCCGACGCGTTTGACTACGTCTGGTTCACACCAGCTTTCTCGCTGGAAGATTATTGCGCCAGTATGCGCGCTGACGAATAGATAGCGCGGTTGGTTTTGACTGCTCAATGCGTCAGCGAATAAATCAGATAGTTGATACCCAGTTGATACGCCTGATTGGCATAACGCGTTGGATAGCCGGGGTGATACGTATGCTCCCAGCCGTCCCCGATATCTGAATTCCAATTAATCAGCACCATCACGCGACCAAAGTCATCCAGAATTGCGTGATTGCTGGCACGGTCCACATCCTGCTCGGGGTAGTTGTCGGGGTTGCCCATCGCGGGAATCATCTGCGGCCCGTCAATATCGTAATAGCTGCGAAAAATTTCGTGATCGGCAGACAGCTCTATAATCTCTCTGTCTGGAAATACCTGTGAGAAAGAGCTGTAAAAAGCATCCCATTGCCGCGTGCCCCAGAAATCGTCAATAAACATGAAGCCGCCGCGCAACAGATACTGCCGCAGATTGTCCATCTCCTTATCATTGAACGAAGGCCCGCCATTGCGGCCCATCTCCAATGCGTAAAGGAAGGGGTACTCGAAAATCTGATCGTCATCCAGTCTTAAAATTATCGGCTCTGGCATAACGCGCACATTGGTGAGCCGGGCAACACCACGCAGAAAATTATTGTCAGCATCCGGGAAGTCGGTTCGCCAGGTGCCGCCGCCAAAACCGCCGCCCCAGCCTCCGCGAAAGCCGCCACTGAAATAGGTATCGTATTGCACTCTGACAAAGGCGAACTCGCCGCCCCAGTCTTCGAGATCCGGGTCAGCACTGACTTCCTGAGTCTGCAAAGCGCTGCTTATCAGCAGAGTAAGCGCAAACAGACAAAACTGCCATTCGCTCAGTGTGGGTCGATGTGCCATAACAATTTTGGTCCTGATGTTCATGATGCGGCAACCTGATTACCAGGCCGGTCGAGCGCGTGCTGTTTAGCGCGAGTATAACTCAACAAGCTGATTGGGCAAATCTGCCGCTTACTTGCGTGGAACCTTGCGCGCAAAGCCGGAATCGCGCTACATTCTTGGCGGTCAGAGCAATGTTGGCGAGCAAAACAAGCAATGACTCCTCTGAACCACAGAATTCAATGCTCCAATCATTAAAATAGCAATAAAAACGAGAACTATTATGAGCAGACCAGCCCTGATGTATTTTATATTCGTGCCCCTGATCCTCGCTGCATGCAGCGATCGCGCGCCGGCGCATCTGAGCGTTGAGGTAATCTCGGGACAGCCGCATCTGATCACAGGCGGAGATGCATTGATAGAAGTAGTAAGCTCAGTGGCAGACAAACAGGCTTTAGAGGTCACGCTGGATGGTCAAAGTGCTGATGTTGAATTTCATGCGGTAGCAACGGACGATACGGGACTGTATCAGTACCGCGCCTTGCTTGATGGCCTGCAACTGGGAAATAACACGGTACAGATAAGCAGTGGCGATTTGTCTGCGCAATTGGTTATTGTCAATTACCCATTAACAGGTCCCGTATTCTCAGGGCCGCATCAGCAGCCTTATTTCTGTCTGGCAGAGTTAAGCCCGGCCAATGACGGCAGCGCTCGCCGCTTCGCGATTGGTAATGGCGAATTTCTGGACGCTACCAGTCTGGATGAATTCTGCAGCCTGCCCACCAGAGTGGACTATGTGTATCGCAGCAATACTGAGGGACAAGGGTTCAGGGCGCTGGCAGATATAAACAGTCAACCACAGGATCTTGCGCTGACCACAACCAGTGAGGGGGTTGAAGTACCTTTTATCGTGCGTCTGGAAACCGGCACCATCAACAGGGCTATCTATCAGATAGCGGTGCTGCACGATCCCCGGGAGGTCGCCTCACCAATGAGCTTGTCGACTGCATGGAATGAACGGCTGCTTTACAATTTCGGCGGCGGCTGCGACCCAGGCTATTTTCAGGGGGCATCAACGGCCGGTGTGCTGAGAGAGAGCGTATTGGCGCTTGGTTACGCAGTGGCGTCGTCTACGTTGAATGTTAACGCACAGGGTGGCTGTAACGATGTAATTTCCGCAGAAACGGCCATGATGGTGAAGGAACATTTCATCGAGAGTTATGGTGAACCTCGCTATACCATCGGCAATGGCGGGTCCGGTGGTGCGATGCAACAATTGCTCATTGCTGGTGCCTACCCGGGGATACTCGATGGCATTATCCCCAGCATGACATTTTCCGATGCCGTGTCTTATATGACAGACTCGCAGGAGTGCAGTCTTCTGTTGCGCAACTACTTACACAACTACGTTAATGAAGCATCGCGCGGGCTGAACGATGAAACCAAAGCAAGTATCGGTGGCTGGCCAAATTGGTACCTTTGCGATGAGTCTCTGGGTAGTCGTCCTGACCGGGTAGCACCCCATGGATGTTCTGCGGAGATTCCGGTGGCGGCTCGCTATGATGCCATTACCAATCCTGATGGAGTCAGATGCTCCATTTATGATGGTATGAAGAATATTTTTGGTGAGAAACTTTATCCCGAGATCAACGCCCAGCGTGCCTTCGCCAAGAGCCCGCATGATAATGTCGGTGTCCAGTATGGTCTGGCAGCGTTGAATGCAGGACTGATAAGCAAAGAGCTGTTTCTGGATATGAACGAGCGTATTGGTGGTTGGGATATCGATTTCAAGCCAACGCCGCAGCGCACTGTGGGTGATGACGATGCCATCCGTATCGCATACGAAACCGGACGAGTAACGAATGGTGCCGCTGGTTTGGCACGTGTTCCCATTATCGATGACCGGCTCTATCTGGATCATCAGGGAAATTTCCACGCAAGCGTCTATTCATTTACCACACGCGCACGATTGGAGCGCGACAACGGTCATGCTGATAATTATATAATCCGTCGCCACAGCGCAGATGTTTCTTTGGCAGACGAAAATCTGGCGTTGATGGATCAGTGGCTGGCAAACATCCGCGCCGACCGTTCCAGCATGAACATGCTTGACAAGATAGTGCGGGCGAAACCCGCTGACCTTCAGGATGATTGCTTTACCGAAAGTGGCGAGCGCATTGTTGAGAAAGCCGAGTTTGATTTGAACTCTCTGTTCGACAACTCTACCGGGCAGTGCAACTCTCTGTATCCGCCTCACGCCGGGTTAAGATTGGTAGCGGGTGGCCCATTAAGCAATGACATATTGAAATGTGAACTGAAGCCTGTCGAATATGAAGATTACCGCGTAGATTTTACGGATGATGAACGGGCACGTTTGCAGCGTATTTTCCTGGAGGGTGTCTGCGACTGGAGCAAACCAGGACTCCACCAAACGAACAACGAAACCTGGCTTTCTTATGGTCCTTCACCTATTAATCTTTACCAGGCAGGGACGCAATAACAATGGTTCACTCTCCCAAAAGGAAATTGTTTCTGGATCTCGTGCTATCAGTATTCAGGTTAAATGGATTATTGCTGGCGGCGGGGGACAAGATGGCTGAGAGCGTTGGGTTGACCAGCGCCCGTTGGAAAGTCATCGGGGTCATAGCGCTGTCCAATAGTGGGGTAACGGTGCCAGCTATTGCGCGCGCGCTTGGTCAGTCACGACAGGCCGTGCAAAGAATTACCAATGTCATGGAAGAAGATGGCTTGCTCGTCTATCAGGAGAATCCCCGGCACAAACGTTCAGCGCTTGTCGTGCTTACCGATCATGGTCAGGTTGTCTACAATGCATTGCGCACGGTGCAGGATCCCTGGGCTATCGAGAACACGAACGAGCTTGCAATTGACGATCTGGAAACCTCGTTGCAGGTTGTGCGGCGTCTGATTCACCAAATGGAGTAGCTCCTTTAGATAGAATTGCTTCATTAAATGGAAAACTGGGAGGCTCTGCGATGGCACTGCCCACTGCGCTGTATACGGCGGAACAGGTGCGCGAACTGGACAAGCGGGCAATTGCCAGCGGAGTCAGTGGTTTCGAGCTGATGACGCGAGCAGCGCAAGTGAGTTTCGGCGCATTGCTGGACCAATGGCCAGCGTGCCGGTCACTGATAATTCTTGCGGGCACCGGCAATAACGGTGGCGATGGCAACGTGCTGGCCGCGATTGCCAGGCAACAGGGAATGCGCGTTATCGTACTGCAGTGCGGAGACGCTGCCGGATTGAAAGGTGAAGCTCTGCTTGCGCTGCAGCTAGCACAAAAACACAGCGTGCAGGCCGCAGTTTTTTCTACCGAAACATTTCAGAATGAAACAAACCACAGCAACGCTCAGGAAACCGTGCTGGTTGATGCACTGCTTGGCACTGGTGCCCATGGCGCTCTGCGTGAGCCCTTCGCGGCGGCTGTCAACTGCGTGAATAATTCTGGTTTTCCTGTGCTGGCTCTGGATGTGCCCTCGGGTTTGTGTGCAACAACCGGGCACGTTGTTCACGATGCAGTGCGTGCGCATCTGACGGTCAGTTTTATCGCTCTCAAACAAGGACTGCTCACTGGCAAAGGCCCACTTCATGTTGGCCGAATCTTGTTCCATGATCTTGATATAGGCAGCTCTGCCAGCGCTGAAATGACGCCAGCATCGCGTCGCATCGATATACAGTCTATAGCCAGATTGTTCACAAAACGTAAAGCAGATACGCACAAGGGAAACTGTGGGCACGTCGTGGTGGTAGGTGGAGAGCTGGGCTATGGCGGCGCGGCTATCATGTGTGCAGAGTCAGCAACTCGCTGTGGCGCCGGTACAGTCAGTCTTGTCACGCGCGGCGCTCATGTAGGTGCTGCATTGGCCAGACGACCGGAGCTGATGGTGTTGGGCGTAAACGATGCAGTTAACACTTTGCAGGATGAGCCCGCATTAGATGGTTTACTACAGCGCGCAAGTGTCATTGCCATAGGCCCTGGGTTGGGTCGCACATTATGGTCGCGCCAACTTCTGCAACGAGTGTTGCAGGAGAATAACGCTGGCACACCCTTGGTGGTGGATGCAGATGCGCTGAATCTGCTCTCTGAAAATGAGGCCAGAGCAGAAGGCGAAAAACTCAAGGGAGGCAGCAAGCGACGGGAGCGCTGGATTCTGACCCCTCATCCCGGCGAGGCTGCCCGCATGCTGGGATGCAGCACAGAAGAAGTGCAGGCAGATCGTTTTGCCGCAGTAAAAAAGTTGCAAACCTTGTACGGCGGAGTCTGTCTTCTCAAAGGGGCAGGAAGTTTGCTGTGTTATCAAGTCCGGGGCGAACAACAGATTGACCTGTGTACAGAAGGTAACCCGGGCATGGCGAGTGGTGGTATGGGTGATGTGCTAAGCGGTATCATTGCAGCCTTCGTGGCGCAGGAATTTGGTTTGAGCGACAGCCTGCGGGCAGGCGTGTGTGTGCATGGTGAAAGCGCGGATCTTGCAGCAGAAAATGGTGAGCGCGGACTGCTGGCAACCGATTTGCTGCCGCGCCTGCGTGAACTTATCAACAGACAGGATTAGATTGTGAAAAACTCCGTGTTCCTTGCTGATGAAGCGGCAACTGAGGCTTTTGGTGCTTTGCTGGCAAAAGCTACACAGCAACACTCTGCAAGCAACGACAATACGAAACTGACGACATCAGGCGGCAGAGTATTTTTATCTGGTGAGCTGGGCGCTGGTAAAACCACATTGGTGCGCGGTTTCATGCGGGCATACGGTCATAATGGCGCCGTCAAGAGCCCTACCTATACGCTGGTCGAGCCCTACGAGTTTCCTGACTTGAATATCTATCATTTTGATTTATATCGGCTTTCAGATCCCGAAGAGGTTGAATTTCTCGGTGTGGGAGACTATTTCAACGCCAGCAACATTTGTCTGATTGAATGGCCTGAGAAAGGACAGGGTTTTCTACCCAAAGCAGATTTACGGTTGCATCTGGAATTGGACAAAGCTGGCCGAACTGTTACCTGGCAACCAATGACAGAAGCGGGTATGAAAATGGGTCAAAGGCTTATAGAATTGCTGGCAGATCCGGCTCACGCCGGGCAGGAAATTCCAGCAGCTTAGCAGTTAAGTCTTGCGATCAAGTCCTTTAAAAAGCTGCCTGCTACAAGTCCGAGAGAAGCTGTAACATGTTGCGATCCAGGAAAACCAGTTCAACGTGCATCAGCCTGTTCAGGTTTATGGCATTCCTGTCGCTCCTCCATATACTTCCCGGTACAGTCACTTTTGCCGCCGAAATAAATGATGTGCGTCTTTGGCGCTCTCCCGAGTACACACGCATCGTTTTTGATGTAGACGAGAAAGTCGAGTACAGCATATTCACGCTGGAGGGACCTGACCGCATCGTCATTGATATTGCCAACTCACAAGTCCGGGGCACACTTTCCGCATTGGATTTCAAGGATAGTCCGGTTACGGGTATTCGCAGTGCAGCGCGCAATGAGAGAGATCTGCGCGTGGTTCTGGATGTAGCCAATGTCGTGAACCCAAGCAGTTTTACACTTCCCCCGAATGGTGAGTTCGGACATCGGTTGGTGGTTGATCTGTACGATGTAGGCCGCGAACCAGTAATTGCGACTATTCAACCGCCAACAAGACCGCAATTGGACCAGCGTCGCGATATCGTTGTCGCTATAGATGCAGGGCATGGCGGTGAAGACCCGGGAGCTATTGGCTTCGATGGCCGCATCAAGGAGAAAGATGTGGCGTTGGCAATTGCGCGCGCAATCTACGATCGGTTGAACGCATTGCCGGGATACCACCCGGTCATGATCAGGCAGGGAGATTATTATGTGCAACTGCAACGGCGTCCGGAAATTGCCAGACAGAACCGTGCCGATATCTTCCTTTCCATTCACGCGGATTCATTCAGCACCGCACGCGCGGAGGGTGTAACTATTTATGCTCTGTCGCAAAGTATTGCCGAAGATGAAAACATTCGCCGCGTGCAGGAAAAAGAAAACGGCGCAGACCTGCTTGGCGGCGTGTCCGGTGATACCAGTTTGCGCAACTTCGAGGACGACCTTGCGTTTACGCTGCTGGATCTCTCCATGGCATGGAGCATCGAGCAAAGCATTACCGCTGGTTCTTACATACTGAACACTTTAGGGTCAGTTGCCACATTGCGACGAGATAAAGCTCAGCAGGGAAATCTATGGGTGCTGCGCTCGCCGGACATTCCCTCGCTGTTGATAGAAACAGGCTATTTGTCCAACCCTGGCGAAGCGCGCAAGTTGGTCACCAGCAACTATCAGAGACAGCTTGCGGACGGCATTGTTCGGGGCGTGATGAATTACTTCCAGGACAGACCGCCGGAAGGAACGCTTGTTGCCTGGCAGAAACAGAACAATATCAGACCTGAATCGGAATACACGGTGCAACGGGGTGACAGTCTGTCTGAAATAGCCCAAAGGTTTGGCGTCAGCACTTCTGTTTTGCGCGCTGACAATGGTTTGCGAAGTGACACAATCCGAATTGGCCAGCGACTGACCATACCCGGCAGTGGTCAGGCTATGAATTCTTTCGAAGCATTTGTGCCCGCGGATTCCGAACATACGATCAGCCGTGGCGAGACATTGTCAGAAATTGCGCAAAAATATCGCATCAGTTTGTCGCGCTTGCGTGAAGCCAATCAACTGCGCAACGACACCATCCGGGTTGGTCAGGTGTTGATCATCCCCGCTTCATAGTTGTACAAATCCCATAGCTCCAACACAGGAACCGTATGCCCCGTATTGCTCTGCTCAGCCAACGCCTCGCCAATCAAATCGCTGCCGGAGAGGTAGTTGAGCGTCCTGCCTCTGTAGTCAAGGAATTGCTGGAAAACAGTGTAGACGCTGGAGCCAGCCGGATTGAAGTGGATATAGAACAGGGTGGCAGCAAACTGATCAGGATTCGCGATAATGGTGCGGGTATTGAAAAGGAAGATCTGGCGCTGGCACTAAGCAGACATGCCACCAGTAAAATTGCTGATCTGGATGATCTTGAGAATATCCGCAGCCTGGGTTTCCGGGGTGAAGCTCTCGCCAGCATCAGTTCTGTCTCGCGTTTTTCATTGGTCTCCAGAGCACGGGATGCTGTCGATGAAAATGCCTGGACGGTGGAAGCTGCGGGTCAGGAAATGGCCGCTTCTCTGACGCCGGCTTCACACCCACAAGGGACAACCGTTGAAGTAAGAGATCTTTTTTTTAATACGCCCGCGCGCAAAAAATTTCTGCGCACTGAGAATACCGAATTCGCACGCATTGATGAAATACTTAAGCGCATGGCGTTAAGTCGCTTCGAACTTTCCTTCATCCTGCGCCACAACCAACGCATGATCCATCAATTGCTCAGCGCAAAGTCAGAGCAGGAGAAACAACGCAGAGTCAGCCTGGTGTGTGGCCCAGCCTTTGTTGAAAACTCTGTCTATATTGATATGGAAGCATCCGGGCTGCGCTTGTGGGGATGGGTCAGTTTGCCCACTTTCTCGCGCAGTCAGGCAGACTTGCAGTATTTTTATGTCAATGGCCGCATCATCCGTGACAAGCTTGTCACTCATGCGGTCAAGCAGGCGTATCGCGATGTGCTGTTTCACGGTAGGCACCCCGCTTATGTGTTGTATCTGGAACTGCAACCTGCGCTGGTGGACGTCAATGTTCATCCTACCAAGCATGAAGTCAGGTTTCGCGATAGCCGATTGGTGCATGATTTTCTGTTCAAGGCTTTGCACAAAGCACTTGCTGATTTACGACCGGAAGATCGCTTTACGGATGCCACTGGAACTGGCGCCTCGCCGGAAGCGAACGCGGATTTTAGGCACTCGAATATGTTCGAGCAGAACAGCATGCGATTGGCAGTTGATGAAAACACCGGGGAAATTCTTCAATCTGGAGTTCAATCAAATGGCTTTAGTACCAACTGGTCCGGCGCCAGCGGGTTCGGTTCCACGCGCAGTAATCCGGCAGATTCACGCAGAATCGCTGAGCAGATGGCAACCTATACCGAGTTGCAATCAGACGCTGAAATTCCACCGTTGGGTTACGCTATCGCGCAATTGCATGGTGTATATATTCTCGCGCAGAATCGTCATGGTTTGATCATAGTAGATATGCACGCCGCACACGAACGCATTACTTACGAGCACATGAAAACCGCAAACGCCAACGATGGGGTAAAAGCACAACCGTTGCTGGTTCCCCTGTCTATCGCGGTAAGCCAAGCAGAAGCAGACTGCGCTGAGGAGCAGGCACAAGCATTACGCGCACTGGGCGTGGAAATAGAAAGGGTTGCAACGGAATCTGTGTTAGTGCGACAAGTGCCGACCATCCTGGCCAATGCGAATATAGAACAATTGGTGCGTGATGTTTTGTCAGATGTATTGGAGCATGGACGCAGCGAAAGAATTCAAAGCTATCAGGATGAGTTGCTTTCTACGATGGCCTGCCATGGTTCGGTGCGGGCGAACCGCCAATTGAGTATTGCTGAAATGAATGCGTTGCTAAGAGATATGGAGCGAACTGAGCGTAGTGGTCAATGTAATCACGGCAGGCCCACTTGGGTGTATCAGAGCATGGAAGAGCTTGACAAACTTTTTCTGCGTGGTCGGTAAAGGTTGGGAGATGAGGTTCCAAAAAAAACCCAAAAAAAACCGGCTCGAAAAGAAACCGGCTCGGAGTAAAGACAGACTCGCGGTAAAAAGAAAGCCGCTCCGCAATTGGAAGTTCAATCAAGTCGAACCTCTTTCTGGCGGAGCAACCACCTTCAGGAGTTACACGTTACAGCATTGCTGTTAGTTGCTTACGCCGCGTTGGATTTCACATCGATCAGCTTGTTGGTGCTGTGACCGATTGGAATCTGACGCGGTTTCATGGCTTCAGGAATTTCGCGCTTGAGTTCAATGTGCAGTAAACCATTCTCGAGTTGTGCAGCCGTTACTTTTACATGATCTGCCAACTGGAAAGCGCGCTCGAAATCTCTGCCGGCGATGCCCTGATGCAGATAATTTTTTGCTTCATCCGTAGCGGGCTTTTTGCCGCGCACAGTCAAGGTTTGACGCTCAGACTGGATTTCCAGTTCTTCCTGCACAAAGCCGGCGACAGCCATGGTGATGCGATACTGATCCTTGTCGATCAGCTCGATATTGTATGGGGGGTAACTGGGTTGACTCTGGTCACGCTGGGAAATCGAATCCAGCATGGAAGTCAGGTGATCGAAACCAATTGTGGAACGATACAGTGGAGCAAAATCAAAAGTTCTCATAGTCATATCCTCGTAGAGCAATATGTTAAACAAGCGCCCATCACAATGATCGGGCAGTAAGGGACGAACCTCGCATGAGCCTCCGTCCTGTTGAACTATCTATGGGTGGTAATTTATTTTTCAAGTCTGGAAATAAAAAAATATTGAAAATCGACTACACTGCTCACAGTTCACCAATAGCAGTGGTCAAAAAAACAGAATGATAGAAAATACAAAGCAGGCGTCAAGGATTGGGTGCAGTTAAATGGGTGCAGTGAGCAGTAGAGAGAAAAAGTTGTACCCGGCCGTCTGTTTGATGGGACCTACTGCATCCGGTAAAACGGATCTTGCGGTGGAGTTGGCACAACGGCTGCCATTTGAAATCATCAATGTCGATTCGGCGCAGATATACAAAGGTATGGACATCGGCACCGGCAAGCCCGACGCAGAGACCTTATGTCTTGCACCGCACAGACTATTGGACTTCCTTGACCCAGCATTGAGTTATTCGGCATCACAGTTCTGTCAGGATGCCCGGCGTGAAATGAAAGCCATTCATGAGAAGGGCAAGATTCCCCTGCTTGTGGGTGGCACGATGCTGTATTTCAAGGCTCTGCGAGATGGTCTAGCTGACATGCCAGCTGCTGATCCGCTGGTACGACAGGAAATAGAGCAGTTGGCGGCCAACAGTGGCTGGGCGGCGGTGCATGCGCAGTTGGCAGAGGTCGATCCCGTATCCGCCGCACGCATCCATCCTAATGACCCGCAAAGACTGCAGCGTGCGCTGGAGGTTTACCGGCTGTCAGGCAAGACTTTGACGGAATTGCATGGAACAGCGGCAGACGAGGATGTGGTTGACAGAGATTTTCCTTTCCACCTGCACTTTTTGGCAATCCAGCCCGGTCTTCGCAGCGTATTGCATGACAGAATAGAGCGTCGATTCATGTCTATGCTCGCTGCTGGGCTGGTCGCTGAAGTCGAGCAGCTTTATCAGCGCGGAGACTTGAGTTTGGACATGCCGTCCATGCGCTGCGTAGGTTATCGTCAGGTTTGGCAGTATCTGAGCGGTGAATTGCGCTATGACGACATGGTGGAAAAGAGTATCATTGCCACTCGTCAACTGGCCAAGCGCCAGGTCACTTGGCTGCGTGGCTGGGACAATTTGCAGGGTTTTGAAAGCGAGAACCCGGATTTGTTGAGTGAAGTCTTGAAATTGCTCGAATCGAACTCTATATAGGGACTGTGTGGACGCTAACTGCCGGGTTTGCCGGCGTGATCTTTTTTTTAAGGAGAAAGTAAATGTCAAAGGGGCATTCGTTACAAGACCCTTTCTTGAATGTGCTGCGAAAGGAACGTATTCCGGTGTCCATCTATCTGGTGAGCGGAATCAAATTGCAGGGTCAGATTGAATCATTTGACCAATTTGTCATTCTGTTGAAAAACGCTGTCAATCAGATGGTCTATAAACACGCTATTTCTACTGTCGTACCTGCCCGCTCGGTGAAGATTCCGGCACAAGGTTCAGGCGAGCAATCATCTGACGACGATGATGATGCCGCGCCAGGAAACGCCGATTAAGCAATGCTTTTACGACGGGTCTGCTCAGATAGGACTGTGAGGTTTTGATTGTTTTTTGAAAGGCCCGAAACCGGAGAAACCGCCGTTCTTGTCCATATTACTCTGGAGTCGGAACGAGAACAGGAGGACCCCATTGAATTTGAGGAGCTGGTTCTTTCGGCAGGTGCCGTTGCAGCTTGCTTTATCACAGGCTCCCGAAAGGCTCCGGATGCCGGTCACTTCGTTGGTTCCGGCAAACTCGAAGAAATCGCTGCAGCAGTAAAGGATAACGAAGCGCAGCTGGTTCTGTTCAACCATTCCCTCAGCCCCAGTCAGGAACGCAATCTGGAGAAGGCGCTACAGTGCCGGGTGCTGGATCGTACCGGCCTGATACTGGACATCTTTGGGCAGCGGGCCCGCACTTACGAAGGTAAGCTCCAGGTCGAACTGGCCCAACTGCAACACATGGTTACACGCCTCAAACGTGGGTGGACTCACCTTGACAGGCAGAAAGGCGGTATCGGCCTGCGCGGCGCGGGTGAGACCCAGCTTGAGCTTGACCAGCGGATGATTCGCCAACGTATCAAAAGCCTCAATAAAAGCCTGCTGAAAGTTCGTGCTCAACGTGAGCAGGGACGCCGCTCCAGACAACGTGGAGAGATCTCGACAATTTCTCTGGTTGGCTATACCAACGCTGGAAAGTCCTCTTTGTTCAACAGGCTGACGAATTCCGATATTTATGCGGCAGATCAGTTGTTCGCCACGCTGGACTCCACCCTGCGGAAAATTAACCTGCCAAACTATGGTGAGGCGATCATTGCCGATACCGTAGGTTTTATCAGCCATCTACCGCATAAGCTGGTCGAAGCATTCAGAGCGACGCTTGAAGAAACCAGCCAGGCCACTCTGCTTTTGCACGTAATCGACTGCGCCAACGAGCAGCATGACTACTATATTGAGCAAGTAAATGACGTGCTCACGGAAATAGGCGCTGACGATATTCCATGCCTGCAGGTGTACAACAAGATCGATTTGAATCATGACCACCCAGCGCGTGTTGATCGCGATGCTGCGGGCCGTCCGTGGCGAGTGTGGGTGTCAGCCAAGACAGGTGCCGGAATTGATTTGTTGCTGGCAGCGGTCAGTGAATTATTAGGCGATGATTTTGTTCAGCAGGTTCTGACGTTGGAACCCCGGCATAGTCGCCTGCGCGCCCGGCTGTACGCCAAAGGTGCCGTGCAAAGCGAGTCTGTAGACGTTGATGGCATGGTCCATTTGCAAGTGCGGTTGCCCCGATTCGATTTCGATCGACTTCTAGGCGAGGAAGGTTTGCAACCATCAAGCCTGTAATCCTTGCAGCTAAATGACTGGATAAGTTTCGAAAGAGACAAACCGGTCCGGTAAAAAACCTGTGTTAATGCACAATAATTCGTTAAAATCACCCGCGTAATAATTTATAGCGGTATGGAGAAGCCAATGGCTTGGAATGAACCTGGTAATAAAGGTAATAACAACGACCCCTGGGGAAGTGGGGGTGGAGGGGGTGGCCGTGGTAACGGCGATCAGGGTCCTCCAGATCTGGATGAGGTTATCAAGAACCTCACCAACAAATTCAATGGCCTGTTTGGTAAAAAGGGCTCTGGCGGTAGTTCGGGTTCCTCCGGAAGCGGAATATCCGGTGGTTTGATAGCAGGCGCTCTTGTGCTTGTGGTGGTGCTCTGGGCGGCGATGGGCTTCTATACTATCGATGAATCCGAGCGTGGTGTTGTGTTCCGCTTTGGTGAGATCCGCGAAGAAATAGTCACTCCTGGTTTGCGCTGGAATCCTCCTTTGATAGACGTTGTAGAAGTCATCAATATTTCCCGGGTTAATACGCGCTCCTATACCAATGACATGCTGACTACTGACGAGAATATCGTCAATGTCTCGATATCCGTACAGTTTATTGTGCAGGATCCGGTGAAGTTCGCCATCCAGGTGCGTGACCCGCAACGCGGTCTGGACCAGGCTGCTGAATCCGCTATCCGCCATGTGGCCGGTGGCACTACGATGGACAGAGTGCTGACTCAAGGCCGAGCTGTTGTTGCGGCGGAAGTGCGCGAGCGTTTACAAACATATATGGACAACTACGGTACAGGTATCCTGGTGTCACAGGTTAACGTTGAGAACGCGCAACCACCGGTTGCCGTGCAGGCAGCATTCGATGATGTGATCAGGGCCCGTGAGGATGAACAGCGCGCACAGAACCAGGCGCTTGCCTATGCCAACCGCGTGGTTCCTGAGGCGCGTGGTGAAGCACAACGAATTATCGAACAGGCAAATGCCTATCGTGACCAGGTGATTGCAAGAGCAGACGGTGAAGCCTACCGCTTTGAGCAACTGCTGACCGAATATCAGAAGGCGCCAATTGTCACCCGCGAACGTTTATATATTGATGCGATGCAGGAAATGCTGAGCAACAGCAGCAAGATTCTGGTTGACATAGAAGGTGGCAACAATATGATGTACTTGCCGCTCGATAAAATCATGGAGCAAGGCGCAACCAGCACACCTGGCCGCGGGCTTCAATTAACGCCACAGCAATTGCGAGATCTGGCAGATCAGGTAAGCAGGGAAATGTCCTTGTCACCGGATCGTGCACGTCTGCAACCAAATACTTCAGGTAGAGGAGCGCCACTAAGATGAAAAATTTTGTAATAGGTGGACTAATATTCCTGATCTATGCTGTAGCGTCGAATGCAATTTTTGTTGTCAAGGAAACCGAGCGCGCCATCATGCTGCAGTTCGGCGATGTCGTTGAAGCTGATATCCCGTCTGGCTTGCACTTTAAATTGCCTTGGATTAATACGGTCAGAAAATTTGACGCACGTATTCTGACAGTCGACTCCAGTCCACAGCGTTTTCTGACGCTGGAGCAAAAGGCGCTGTTGGTAGATTCCTATGCCATGTGGCGTATTGTGGATGTACAGCGTTACTACACATCCACCTCGGGCGATGAAAGCCGCACAGCTACACTGTTGGCACAACGTATCAATGACGGTTTGCGCAACAAATTCGGTGAGCGGGACCTGCAGGAAGTGGTGTCAGGTCAGCGCGACCAACTCATGACACAATTGACTGCGGAACTGAACGAAAGCACTGCCGAAGAATACGGCATCGAAGTCATTGATGTGCGTGTCAAGCGTATCGACTTGCCCGACGATGTGCGTTCATCAGTGTACGAGCGTATGACGTCCGAGCGTCAACGCGAAGCGCAACAACTGCGTTCACGTGGTAACGAGTTGGCCATCGGTATTGAAGCCGATGCGGATCGTCAGGAGGCTGTACTTCTGGTTGAAGCCTATCGCGATTCGGAACGGATTCGGGGTGACGGTGATGCGTTGGCAGCCGCGACATACGCTTCAGCATTCTCGAAAGATTCAGAGTTTTATGCGTTTACTCGCAGCCTGAATTCCTATCGCGATACCTTCGCGTCCAAGGGCGATATCATGTTGTTGGATCCATCGAGCGAATACTTCAAGTATTTGCACAGCGGGGACCAGCAGTAAGATTTTGACTTACTGAAACAGAACAATGGGGTGAATGCCGGTGATCTCTGGATTGCCGGCCTTCACCCCGCGCTGTTTAAGTGTATGAAATAAATTGCAGGAAATGGATATGGTGGCAGTGGAACGTTGGTTATTGCCAGATGGTGTTGAGGAAATTCTGCCGGCGGAAGCGATAAAGCTGGAGACTCTGCGACGTCAGATTCTGGATCTCTATGCAAGCTGGGGTTACGATCTGGTGATCACACCTCTGATTGAATTCCTGGATTCACTGCTGGTCGGTTCATCGCATGATCTGGATCTGCATACTTTTAAGATTACTGATCAACTCAGTGGCCGTATGATGGGAATTCGTGCTGATATCACGCCACAAGTTGCCCGCATTGATGCTCACTCTCTCAAAAAATCCGGTGCAGTACGCTTGTGCTATGCCGACAGCGTTCTGCATACCAAACCGCGCGGTTTGCTGACTTCACGGGTACCCATCCGCATAGGTGCAGAACTGTTCGGCTGCTCCGGACCCGCTGCCGACATCGAATTGATTTGTCTGATGTGTGAGATGCTTGCTGTTGCTGAAATAAAAGATGTTCACATAGTTCTTGGCCATGTTGGAATTTTCCGCAACCTGGTAGCAGCGGCACAACTCACCGAAGAAGTAGAGAAAGAGTTGTTCGATGCGCTGCAGCGCAAAGCCTACGAAGACATCGATAGTTTGCTGGAAAGCAAAGTAGCAGATCCGCAATTGCGAAAAATGCTGCACGATCTATCGCGACTTAGTGGTGATGAGATCGTACTGCAAACCGCGCAGGAAAAGTTCAAGCAGGCACCTGATTCAGTGCGTAAGGAGCTCGCGGAATTGGCAGCTATAGCCAGTGGCGTTAAACAAAGGCGACCTGATATCAGTCTGGGATTTGATTTATGCGAATTGCGTGGGTATGAGTACCATACAGGCACAGTGTTTGCAGCCTATTGCCCGGAGTACGGTCGCGCTTTGGCCAAAGGTGGTCGCTATGACTCCATTGGCCAGGTATATGGCAGAGCAAGGCCGGCATCCGGTTTCGATTCCGATCTGAAAACGATTGCCCGGCTTAGCGCCAGGTCTATTTCTTTTCGTGCAGCAATCATTGCACCCGATGATGCGGATGCGGAATTGTTGACATTGATCAATAAATTGCGTGGGCAGGGTGAACGCGTTGTAGTAAATCTGGATGCAGCCGGGCCAGACGCCAAAAAAGAAACCGGGAAACTCGCAGGCCGCAAGATCATCAGGAAAAATGATACGTGGCAAGTGGTCGATTTATAGATTGTTGCTTCTTTGTAAGCACTCGCGAATTTACAGCAAAATTCTGAACTTGAGATGAGAAAAAATGGGTAAGAGCGTCGTCGTACTGGGTACACAATGGGGTGATGAAGGCAAGGGCAAGATCGTTGATCTGCTTACTGATCAGGCGTCAGTGGTTGCCCGCTTTCAAGGCGGTCACAACGCTGGGCACACCCTGGTTATCCGTGGCGAGAAAACAGTACTGCACCTGTTGCCCTCTGGCATACTACGCGATGGTGTTTCCTGTGTGATTGGCAATGGTGTGGTGATCAGCATGGAAGCATTGCTGTCGGAAATGGGGCGTCTGGAAGAGCGTGGCATTCCTGTGCGCGAACGTTTGCGCATCAGCGCGTCCTGCCCTTTGATTCTGCCTTCGCATGTGGCACTTGACCAGGCGCGGGAGAAGCGACTTGGCATCGGAAAAATCGGTACAACGGGGCGCGGCATTGGTCCGGCCTATGAGGACAAAGTTGCACGTCGTGGTATACGGCTTGGCGAAGTACTGCATGCGGATCATTTCGCGGAAAGGCTGCGCGAGTTGCTGGAATATCATAATTTCATGCTGAAGAATTATTACGAAGTAGAGGAAGTGAATTATCAGCAGGCACTGGCCGACAGCCTGCGCTATGCGGAGCAGGTTCGCTCCATGGTTGCGGATACCATCGAGATACTGCACTCTCATCGTAAAGCGGGAAACAATATTTTGTTCGAAGGTGCGCAGGGTTCCCTGTTGGATATCGATCACGGCACTTACCCATTCGTCACATCTTCTAATACAACCGCAGGCGGCACCGCCACTGGCAGTGGCTACGGTCCGTTGTACCTGGATTACATTCTGGGTATAACCAAGGCCTATACAACACGCGTAGGGTCTGGTCCATTCCCGACGGAGTTGTTCGATGCAACAGGGGCACATCTGGCAGCCGTGGGTAAGGAAAAAGGTGCCACCACAGGGCGGGACAGACGTTGTGGCTGGTTCGATGCTGCGGCCGTGCGGCTGGCCATTCGCATCAACAGTGTTTCCGGTATCTGCCTGACAAAACTGGATGTATTGGATGGTTTGGAAACGATTAAAGTCTGTACCGGTTACAAAGGCGTAGGTGCGGACACTTCATCAAGCTTGATGAATATGGACAGTTATCAAAACCTGGAGCCCGAGTACGTGGAACTGCCGGGCTGGAAGCAGTCAACCGTAGGCGCCAAGAGTCTGGATGAGCTGCCTGAAAACGCAAGAGCCTACATACGCTATATAGAACAAGTAATTGAAGCTCCGGTTGATATTATTTCCACCGGTCCGGACCGCGAAGAAACGATCATTCTGCGGCACCCCTTCAGCGCGGAGTAAACTTGCATTCAACACAGCAGCGCGAGTTGTAACGAACCGCCAGCAGGTATGTTTTCATCTTCCCATTGAAACCTTCTGGAAGTATCCCAATATTTAATGCAGGCGCTGGACTTGCATGTCAGCTTTCAGCTATGTTGTGCTCCTCTCTAAGCACAGGGTAAAGATTATAAAAACGGCAACGATGGTTATGCCAGAAAAGCAGCAGAATACAGCCAGTTGGATGCTTGCTGCGCTGTTGCTATGTGTTGTCGGATTCTCCAGTGCCAGTGAGCACCTGCGTGAGTTGCCGCGCACAGCGTTGGTAAATAGTGCTGTGCTGGAAATTGCAAACGGTTCCAACCCGCTGTTGGAAACCCAGCCGGGCAATGCGGATGCAATACTGCCGCGTGACTCGCTACAGTCCGTTCAATCAAATTCGCAGTTACAACCGCGTTCAGCGAACGGACCACTGGATTACCCCGGTGTTTCCAATGCGCTTGACTGGTTGGTACCCGCTGCTTATGCGGTCAGTCAGGCAGTTCTGTTCAATAGTTATACTGCTGAATTTCACTTCGTTGCACCTTCTCTGTTCAGCCGGCCATACGCACCCCGCTCCCCGCCAAACACC
This sequence comes from Pseudohongiellaceae bacterium, assembly GCA_041751425.1. Taxonomy (GTDB): domain Bacteria; phylum Pseudomonadota; class Gammaproteobacteria; order Pseudomonadales; family Pseudohongiellaceae; genus JAVVEG01. The sequence continues at coordinate 140,079 of JBGSXL010000011.1, forward strand.
CTCTGAAAACGCAATAAAACACCATTGTTTTAGCTGTCATTCCTGATGGCACAATTTTCGGTTTTCGAGGTTTATCATGAGCTCTCCTGCAAGAGGTGCGTCCTTTAAACGCACACTATTGAAACGCGCATTGGGTTTTGGTCTGGTTATTCTGCTGGGCATTCTGAGTGCATTGCCCAACGTTCTGCCCCCCAATGTTCTGCAAACATTGCCGAACTGGTATGCCAGTAATCAACTCAGTCTGGGCCTTGATCTACGAGGTGGTTCGCACCTTCTGCTGGCAATAGATACAGACGATCTGATGAACAATCAGAATCAGCAGTTTGCCGATGAGCTGCTTGAGCGATTGCGGGAAGCTGAGATTCGCTATAACCGTCCGCAGGTCACCACCGAAATAATTCGAATCAGTGCAAGAGATATTGCTGATATGCCGGAAATATCCCGCATAGCGCGCGCGCTGATTGCGGAACAGCAAAGCACTCTTCCGGCTTACACCACTGATACACAATCGAGTCAGATCACGTTAACGGTGAGCGACCCTTTTCGCGAAAGCCTGCTGCAGGATGCTCTCACACAAAGTCTGGATGTGGTGCGCCGTCGTCTGGATGAGACCGGCATGGTGGAACCCACGATAGCTCGCCAGGGCAGCGACAGTATTGTTGTGCAGTTACCCGGTGTGACAGATCCGCAACGCATCAGGGAGTTACTGGGTACAACAGCAAGGATGACTTTTCACTGGCAGGCGGCTCCGGGAAGTGCCGATGTGATTGTGTTGCCGGACCAGGTTACGGACGAGCAGTATCGTCTGGAACGCCGCGTTGCTATGGAAGGTCGCCATGTACGCGGTGCCACCATGGTTTTGCAGGCACAGACTGGACAACCGGTGGTCAACTTCCGCCTGGACAGAGAAGGGGGACGTCTGTTCGGGGATATGACACAGGAAAACATTGGTCGCCCTCTGGCGGTCGTGCTGGATGGAGAAGTGGTTACTGCTCCCGTCATACGCTCTGCAATAACTACAGGCAGTGGTGAGATAAGTGGCAACTTCACAGCAGTACAGGCGACAGATCTGGCGATGCTATTGCGTTCAGGTGCTCTGCCTGCCGCCCTGGAAGTTATAGAGGAACGTACGGTAGGGCCCAATCTGGGCAGTGATTCTATTCGCATGGGATTAATAACCGGTATATTCGGTGCGCTGCTGGTTCTGGCTTTCATGGTTGCCGTTTATGGCGGCTGGGGGTTTATCGCCTGGGTGGGCCTGAGCGTGAACGTGGCACTCATCTTCGGTGTTCTCAGTTTGCTGGGCGCAACATTGACCTTACCAGGTATAGCCGGATTGATTCTGGTGATGGGTATGGCGGTGGATGCCAATATCCTTATCAACGAAAGGATCAGGGAGGAACTGCGGCAAGGCAAAACTGCATGGTTATCTTTAGATAATGGTTTTCGCAAAGCCTATGCCACCATTATTGACTCCAACATAACCACACTTATTGCCATCAGCTTTTTGTTCATGATGGGTTCTGGCCCTGTGCGTGGGTTCGCCGTCACGATGGGCATTGGATTGCTGACATCGTTGTTTACTGCGATCTCAGTTACCCGTTTGCTGATGGAATGGCGTGTGCGTGCATCCGGCAAAGACACCTTTAAGATGGCTGGTATACCTGCGCTCGATCGCATTGGTGAACGTTACGGGTCGAGCGGTAATGCCATCAACTTCATGCGCGCCAGCGTTGCCGGTCTGGTCGTATCCGCTTTGCTTTCCACGATATCGGTAGGCCTGTTATTCAAGCCGGGTCTTGAGTACGGCATTGATTTCAGTGGCGGTGCTTTACTTGAGGTAAAGACATCTGGCACTTCAATTGAAGAGTTGCGCAATGCGTTGATCGTGGTAGATGCGGGAGAGGTGTCCGTGCAGGAATACGGTGATCAGACTGACTCTGGCGCCGGGTATCTTGTGCGAGTGCCTATGCAGCAAGCGGAGTCCGGAACCAATAGCAGTCTGATCGATCAGTTGAAAGCTGCAGTTCTGACAGTAGCTCCCGCTGCAGATTTTCCTCGCGCTGAACTGGTAGGCCCCAGAGTGAGTGGTGATTTCGCTGATATGAGTATTCTTGCGGTACTGCTGGCCGGATTGGGAATGCTTGCGTATCTGTGGTTTCGTTTCGAGAATCATTTTGCAATAGCAGCAGTTATCACAATAGCGCTGGATCTCACCAAGACAATCGGATTTTTTGCATTGACTGGGGTGGAGTTCAATCTGACAGCAGTCGCTGCGCTATTGGCACTGATTGGTTACTCGGTCAATGACAAGGTAGTCGTGTTCGACCGTATACGGGAGAACCTGCGGCTTATGCCTGACAAACCATTGGTCGAACTGCTCAATCAAAGCATTACCGCCACACTGACACGAACGCTGTTCACTTCCTTGAGCACGATGGTGGCTGTGTTGCCTATGGCGATTGCCGGAGGTGCGGCGGTTTCGAGTTTTGCACTGCCCATGTTGTTTGGAATTATTATAAGCACCAGTTCCTCAATCTTCATCGCCGCGCCTATCGTGTTATTTCTTGGCAAGCGTCGCGAACGCCTGGGACTATCGCAACTGCACCAGGTAAATCAGGAGGAGGATGAGTTAGAAGCGCGCAGACCCTGATTCGGGTTTCGCTGCATAAAATAGACTTGGTAAGCGGTTATGCCTCAGGCAAAATGAGCGTTTGATGCATCCTGGGGTCGCTGATGGATATCGCAACCATCAACAGCTTTTTTCTGATCGGTGCGCTGCTGGTAGCCAGCAGCGTGCTGGTCAGTGCTGTGTCATCCCGTCTCGGTGTTCCCATTCTCGTCATATTTCTGGGCGTGGGCATGCTGGCTGGGGAGGATGGGATAGGTGGCATCCAGTTCAATGATTACTCAATAGCCTATTTAGTCACCAACCTGGCGCTGGCAATTATCCTGTTGGACGGTGGTATGCGAACCCGGGTTGCTACATTCAAAGTGGCATTGGGTCCTGCTTTATCATTGGCCAGTGTTGGCGTGATACTCACTGCCGCAATGACCGGCATGATGGCGGCCTGGTTATTCGATTTCAATCTTCTGCAAGGTATGCTGATCGGCGCTATCGTCGGCTCTACCGACGCAGCGGCGGTATTTTCCCTGTTAGGCCCGCGCAGTTTGAACGAACGGGTAGGTGCCACGCTGGAGATCGAATCCGGCAGCAACGACCCGATGGCGATATTCCTGACTGTGGCGCTTATCGACATGCTCGCCAGCGGTCAGCAAAGTTTCGGCTGGTTCTTCGCGGTCAACCTGCTGCAGCAATTCAGTTTGGGCGTTATGCTTGGCTTGGCAGGCGGCTGGTTTCTCCATTACGTGATCAACCGCAGTACGCTGGCGAATGGCTTGTATCCTCTGCTGGCGGTCAGCGGCGGGTTGATGATTTATGCACTGACCAACATCGCCGGGGGCAGCGGCATTTTGGCCATTTATATCTGCGGCCTGTTGCTGGGACACAAACCTATTCGCAGCCGCACCTCCATTCTCAGTGTACTGGATGGTCTGGCGTGGCTCAGTCAGATCGGCATGTTCCTTGTGTTGGGTCTGCTGCTGACGCCCAGTGATTTATTGCCAATTGCAGTGCCAGGCTTCGCATTGGCTTTATGGATGATTTTTATCGCGCGGCCTTTGGCGGTATTTATCAGTCTGGCACCATTCAGTCGTTTCAAGATGCGGGAACGCTGGTTCATTTCGTGGGTAGGCTTGCGCGGTGCGGTACCGATTATTCTGGCGGTTTATCCGATCATGGCCGGGTTGCCAAACGCCCAGACTTTTTTCAATCTGGCTTTCTTCGTGGTGCTGGTTTCTCTTTTGGTGCAGGGCAGTTCTCTGCCGTTTGCAACCCGTCTGGCGAAAGTAGAAGTGCCCCCGCAGCCCAAACCTATCTCCAGATCCGGATTGGAGATTCATCCCACCAGCCAGTGGGAATTGTTTGTCTATCGCCTGGGCGCGGAGAAATGGTGTATCAACACTGAATTGCGGCGTTTGAAAATGCCGGAGGGAACACGTATCGCCGCATTATTCCGCGGCAAAGAACTTTTACATCCATCGGGTAGTACGCGCTTATTGGCAGACGATATTCTGTGCATTGTCGGACATGAAGAAGATCTCAACGCGCTGGGTAAACTGTTCAGTGAAGCGCCGTTGTCGCAGAATGATCAGTGGTTCTTCGGAGATTTCATTCTGGATGCCGCCGCGCGACTGGTTGATCTGGCGCCGGTATATGGATTCGTAGTGCAGGAGGAGGATCCGCAACAAAGTATCGGTACCTTCTTCACGCGCAAGATGGGCGGTAAACCGGTAGTAGGTGACCAGATGGAGTGGCAGGGTTTTATCTGGAGCGTGGCGGCCATGGAGCATGGCAAGGTGAGCCGGATAGGACTCAAGCTGGCCCGATGAAACTCACGTAGATATTAGTGCTAAACTCAAGCCACGTTGGCTCAAGCAAAATAAATCAAAACAGCAGGAGGCAGGGCATGCCCATAACAAACAGGTTTTCATGTTCCAGTATTTTCGTAAGCATCGCGGTGCTTGTGGCACTATTCCTGGCAATGATCAGCGGCACACAGCAGGCGTTCGCACAAGGCACACCACCCAGCGAACCACCGGCTGACTGGGGACCGATATCCTCAAGCATGGAGGAGATTCCGTATCCCTATCCGGTTCATTACCTGGACGTCAGGTTGTTTGGTCAGGATGGTCGGCAGGCTTATATGGACGTTCCTCCCAGCGGTAATGCAAACGGGCAAACCGTCATGCTGTTCCATGGGATGAATTTCGCTGGCATAGGGTTTACGCCAACCATCGTTGCACTTACCAACGCAGGTTTTCGCGTGATCGTGGTGGACCGTATCGGCTATGGTCGCTCGTCAAAAATGGATATTCCCTACAATCTGAATATCTTTGCCTTGCACGCCAAGCAAATACTGGATCATCTGGGTATCGAGAAAACAGCAATCCTTGGACACTCCATGGGTGGCATGGTCGCCAGCCGTTTTGCGATGACCTTCTCTGATGTGACAACCCATGTGGTGATGGTTAACCAGATTGGCATGAGCGATCAGCGCCAAGGCCGGCCCTGGGGGGATATAGAGACTGCTTATCAGGGGGTTCTGAACAACACGTCGTATCAGTCCATCCTTGCCAATCATATGCGCTACTACAACTCGGAAATTAAACCCGAGTACCTGGAGTTCGTGCGTTATCAGTATGGTCAGACACTGACGTCGGAATGGCCATTGCTGGCGCGTATTCGTGCGTGGCAACAGGCAATTCTGTACTTTGATCCTGTCGTTTACGACTGGCAGCATATCTCTTCCAAGGCTCTGGTTATCGGCGGTGCAGATGATCGTCTGACAACGAATTTTGCTGGCCAGGCGCGGGGCGTGGCGGAAGCATTGCAGAATGCCGAACTGATTCTTTATCCCGGCATAGGGCACAACCCGCATTTCGAATACCCGGAGCAGTATCACGCGGATCTGATCACGTTCCTGCGTTCTGACCCAGACGAGCCTGCACGGACGGGCTGGTAACATACAACCGCCGGGAGTGCTGGTTGCACTTCCGGCAACCCACCGCTGCGCGGGGTTCTTGGTTTGTCCACAGCACTCCGACAGCAGCGAGCTGTGGCGAAAATCCATTGATCGCTTAAACCGGCAGTTCTGTCGGGTCGCTACTTAATGTTGTTTCCTTTCTACCCATTTCAAACTACACTTCGCGATCGTTTACTTTGTTTAGCTCAAATTGAACGAATTGAATCTTAAGCTACCCTGCCTGTGACAGGCATTCAGTTGAACCGAGCAGCAATATATGAGTCACGAGTTTCAAAATGACGCCGATAGCTTCAGCGGCACAGCCAGCGCTGAAAGTCAGCCCTACGCTGAGAAGGGGGCCGCGCCAGTTGATGGCATTGAGCAGTTTATCGAGCAAATGGGTATGTCTGCGCAGGCGGACGGCGTGCCGCGTATTGCCGGGCGGATATTCGGTTACTTTATCCTCCACGGTGGGCCGGTTAGTTTCGCGCAATTAGCCAGGGAGCTGAAGGTAAGCAGGGGCAGCGTCAGTACCAACGCGCGCATATTGTCTGCGATTGGCTTTATTGAACGTGTCACCAAACCCGGAGACAGGCAGGATTATTATCAGCTGGCCGCGTCTCCCTATTTGCGCATGATTGAAGGCTATCTTGGCAGAATGCGACGCATGCAGAACATCCTGGGACAAGCTAACGAGAATATTCCAGAAACGATGACCGCCACCCGGGCACGGTTGGCACAAATGAATCACTTCTATGAAGTCGCCGTCAAAAGCAATGAGCAATTGCTCAAGGAATTGACATGAAGTTGGGAAGTATATGAAAAGAATAGTCATTCCATTCACGATTGTAGCTGTTGCGGTTGGTGCGGCTGCATTTCTCATTATGAACAGTCCGCAGCCAGCGGTGCAGGCTCCCGAAGAGCGCACACTGCAGGTTGCAACCATGCGCGTCAGTCCGGAGGATATTACCTTCAGGATCAGTTCGCAGGGAACAGTTGAACCACGAACACAAACGACATTGGTGGCGGAAGTGTCTGGCAAAGTCGTCAGTGTTGCAGATAAATTCGTTGTGGGTGGTTTTTTCCAACGCGGAGAAGTTCTGATCAGTCTGGATGATGCGGATTATGCAGTGAACGTGCAGCAGGCGCAGGCGAATCTGTTAACGGCAGAAGCGCAGTTGGTGCAGGAAACAGCGCAGGCAGAACAACTAGTGCGACAGTGGCAGCAATCCGGACGCGCGCTAGCAGACGCGCCGCCTCTGGCTTTGCGCACACCATTTTTAGCAGAAGCAAAATCGCGGGTATTGTTTGCCGAGGCGGATCTTGCGCGCGCGGAGCGTCAATTGGAGCGAACACGAATTCGTGCTCCGTACGATGGTCTGGTCAGAGAAAAGTATGTCGATATTGGTCAGTTCGTTGGTACAGGCGCGCAGATCGCGCTGACATTTGCCGTTGACTTTGCAGAGATCAGATTGCCATTGACCGATGGCGATCTTGCATATCTTGAGTTACCACGCCCCGGTCAAAGTTTTAGTCAGGCTGGAACAATACGGGAAGGCGGGAACGTAATAGCAGGAAACGGACCGGCAGTCACCCTGGAGGCGACAGTCGCAGGCCGACGTCACAAATGGCAGGGCAAAATAGTGCGCTCGGAAGGAGTTATCGATAGCAGCACGCGTGTCACTTACGCGGTAGCACAAATTCCGGACCCCTATGGTTTGTATAAGACGGATTTTTCTACACCGCTGGCAATCGGCAGTTTTGTCAATGCAACTCTGGAAGGTACAACCAGCAGAGGCGTAGTGCGCTTGCCGCATACGGCAGTGCGAGACAGTAACGTTGTGATGCTGATGGATGGCGAGCAGCGCTTACGTCAACGCAATGTTGAAATTTTGCGCACCGACAGTGAATTTACTTACATCGGAAGCGGGCTGCTACCCGGGGATCAGGTAATTGTGTCTCCTGTTCCCATTCCTATTGAAGGCATGCGTGTAGTTCCTGCGTCCAGCGTCCTGTCAGCCGTTGGGGTTGCGCAATGAAACCCATTGAGACAACTGAACATAAAGGGATCATTGCCTGGTTCAGTGGCAATGGTGTAGCCGCCAATCTGCTGATGATGTTTATTCTTGCCGCAGGACTTGCATCCGCTTTTACTATCAAGGTGCAGATATTTCCTGACTTCGAAACGCGCACAATACAAGTCTCCATGGCTTACCCCGGTGCCGCACCGGAGGAAGTGGAAGAGGCCATTGTAATCCGGATTGAAGAGGCTCTGCAGGGATTGAGTGGCATCAGTCGCATGCGAGCCACTGCGCGTGAAAGCATGGGATCCGTCATTTTGGAGATAGCGCAGGACTATGAAATAAATGAAGTGCTGGATGAAATCAATAGCAGAATAAACAGCATCTCCACATTCCCTGCTGGCGTGGAACGACCCACGGTGCGTGAATTTGAAATAACGCAATCGGTAATGAACGTGTCCATCTACGGCGATCTGGACGACAAGGCGTTGAAAACGTTTGCCCATGAAATCCGGGAGGAAATTTTGGCACTACCGATGGTCAGCCAGGCGACAATTCTTGGTGACCGTGACTACGAGATCGCCATTGAAGTTTCAGAGAACACCTTGCGCGAATATGGCCTGACACTCGACCAGGTGGCCAATGCAATTCGTGTTGCTTCCATAGATATGCCAGGTGGCGCTATTCGAACGGAAACGGGTCGTATTCAACTGCGCACCAAAGCGCAGGCATACACCGGCACCGACTTTGGCAACATAGTGCTGCGCAGTAATCCTGATGGCACCCGTTTGCTGGTGCGTGATGTTGCTACTGTTATAGACGGGTTTGTAGAGACCGAAAACTTTTCGCGTTTTGATGGCAATCGCTCACTGAGCATTCAGGTTCTGGCAACCCGCGAACAAAATGTGCTGGAGATTGAAGAAGAGGTTACTGCGTATATCGATGCCCGGCAACCAACTCTGCCTGCCGGTGTCAGCGTGGATAGTTGGGGAAGTCAAGCCTATTATCTGGCGAGCCAGTTGAACATGATGCTGGGCAATCTCGCGATGGGCGCCGTGTTGGTTTTCCTGGTGCTCACCACGTTCCTGCGCCTGAATATTGCATTGTGGGTGATGCTGGGAATTCCCATCAGTTTCCTCGGCGCAATCTGGTTGATGCCTATCGGACCTTTCCCGGTAGACATTAATATGATCAGTCTGTTCGGATTGATCCTGGTGTTGGGTATCGTAGTGGACGATGCCATCATAACGGCAGAAAGTGTGCACTCCGAGGTCACGCGCAATGGCCACAGCCTTGATAACGTAATCAAGGGGACGCACAGAGTGGCGGTGCCGGCCACCTTCGGCGTACTCACCACCATTGCCGCATTCGCGCCTATGCTATTGGTAGGGGGGCAGGCCGCACCCTTTTTCGAAGCCATAGGCATGGTTGTGATTCTGTGCCTGTTGTTCTCCCTGGTTGAATCGAAACTGATCCTGCCGGCGCATTTGGCACATGCGCGATTGAATGTGGTCAACAAGAAGCCGGGCTTACTGATTCGCTTTCAGGATGAAGTTGCACGGCGACTCGAGTATTTCATTCAAGAAATATACCGACCGTTTCTTGAGAAGGCGTTGATTAATCGTTACACCACTGTGTCTGTTTTTCTTGCCGCGCTTATTCTCAGTATTGGCCTGGTTGCCGGCAATGTTGTCAAGTTCGAGTTCTTCCCGAATATCCCCAGCGACTTCATTAATGCGCAGTTGGAAATGAACGACGGAGTCTCCTACGCGGAACGCAATGCCGCGCTGGCGCGCATTGAACAGGCAGTACTTTCATTGAATGATGATTTCCCGGATGAGATGCCTATCGATCACGTGATGGTTTTCACTTCGGGAGACAATGCAGGATCAGTCACAGTTGAATTGACCAAAGCAGGCGTTGCACGGCAGTTGAGCGCTATAGAAATTGAACAGCACTGGCGCGACAAAACCGGCTTCATCGCCAATACCAAGGAGCTGCGTTTCTTCTCCAGCACTAATGCAGGTGGAGGCGCCAAGATCAACCTGCAGCTGACCGGTGCGCGTTATGACGAACTGGAAAAAGCCGCTGGCGAATTGCAATTGCGATTGAGCGACTATGCTGGCGTTTTCGATGTCACCAATTCATACAATTCTGGCAGCGAAGAGATAACATTACAGATAAAGCCCGAAGCTGAACAATTAGGTCTCAGTTCCAACGCGTTGGGCAGCCAGGTGCGTCAAGCTTTCTATGGTGAAGAAGCACAACGCATTTTGCGCGGACGCGATGAGCTCAAAGTGATGGTGCGCTATCCGGAAGCGGAACGTGTTTCCATTGCGAACCTGGAGAACATGCGCATTCGTACCGCAAGCGGAGACGAGATCCCCTTCGCGCAAGTCGCTGAAGCATCAATTGGTGAAGGCTTTGCTGCGATCAATCGTATCGAACGGCAGAGAACTGTCACCATTACCGCTGACGTGAATGCGGAGATTGCGCAATCCAGCACTGTTATTCAGGATGTAATGCGCAACGCGATTCCGGAAATTCTGGCCAAATACCCCAGCGTCAATTTTGGGCTGGGTGGCGCCAGCCAGGAACAGGCAGAACTGATTCAACGCATCGCTATCTTTTTTGGTGCTGCGATGTTTCTGATTTATGCACTGCTGGCGGTTCCGTTGCGCTCTTATATACAGCCGTTGATTGTGATGGCCGTGATTCCGTTTGGTATGGTGGGTGCGTTAGTCGGGCATATATTGTTCGATACCACGATCAGCATGATGTCACTATTTGGCCTGGTCGCGCTGTCTGGCGTGATAGTCAACGATAGTCTGATCATGGTGGACTTTGTTAATCGCGGACGGCGGGAAGGGATGAATTTGCATGATGCGGTAGTGGCGGCTGGGACCAGTCGATTCCGGGCTATTTTGTTGACTACGTTAACGACTTTCCTGGGGCTGTTGCCGATCATGTTTGAGACCAGTATGCAGGCGCAGTTGGTTATTCCGATGACGCTGTCATTGGGCTGGGGCATTTTGTTTGGTACGGTGCTGACGTTGATTATGATTCCTTCGTTGTATTTGATATTGGATGATTTTTTGGCGTTGTTGTTTGGGCGGGAAGAGGAGGTCAAGTCGGGGTTGGTGGTGAGATAAGGGTAAATTAGATTTTGCTATTGTGCCATTCTCAACTACACTTCAGGAACCTGGACTCGATACAGGGAATGTAGAATGGCCATCACGACGTTTGATACGCATAAGTTTGTTCGCCGCCTGGAAGATGCGGGGATGCCACTTAAGTTGGCAGAAGTTCAGGCGGAAGTGCTCACTGAGGCATTTAACGTGAATCTGGATTCGTTGGTTACCAAGGACTTTCTGGCCGCTCGCTTCGCGGAGCAGGATGCGTGCTGGGAGAAGCGTTTCATAGAGCTGAAAGCCTATGTTGACACCGGCGCAGAAAAACGATTTTCCCAACTGGAATCTAAAGTCGACAGTAACCATCGTGTATTTATCTGGACTCAAGCCATCATCCTGGCCGCCGTAATCCTGCCTTTGCTGGAAAGACTAATGGCGCGCTAAGGACCATCAGTCTTAATTCCTCGACTTTTAACGGGCAGGAGCTATATCGCCAATTCTACCTGAAGAAAGACTCTGTTGTAGGCCTGCTGAATTCTGCATCTAAAAATTCTCTAACCAGCATACTGAATCCTTCAGGATCACTTCCCGGGAAAAAATGTGTCTCTCCGGGAATGATTGCCAGATGGGCATTCGGATCAAGCGAAAGGGTAGTAGACAACGACTATTTTAACCAAGGTCATCATCGACGGAATTTTCTTAGTCCGAGCTGTCGTCATCGCTGAAACCGTCACCATTCGTGTCGTCGTCAACCTCTCCGTCGCCGTCCGCATCGAAGTCCACGGCTGCAGAGGCCACAGTGAGACCACGTACATGTTCCAGGCCTAACAGGCCTCCATACCAGTCGTTGATAGTCAGCGGGTCGCCACCAGGATTGGTCAGAATCAAGCCGAGCTGATAGGTTCCGGCCGGCAACTCACTTACATCGACGGCATCAACTGAAAACAAAGTCGTTTCGTTCGGGCTCGCTTCGCTACTAACCTGGAGCACGATCGCATCGGACAGAACATCCCCGGTGCCAGCTGAGCTCTCGTCGGAAGACTCCTCGCTACTGTCGTCTGTTGCTGCCGGTATCGGGGCGAAGATGACAACATAAGCATCTGCATCGCCCGACGTAATCAATTCGGCTCCGCGTGGAAATTTGACTCTAATCGATAACGGATCACCTGTGTAAAAAATGCTGCGATCGGTGAGAATTCGTCCCATGATGCCGTCGGAAGCATTGCCCACGCCGATATTCTGAGACTTGCCAAATCCCTTCGCCTTGGCGCTGGCCTTGACGTTAGCGCTCGCGTGCGCGTTGGCTTTCCCATTACCGTTTCCCTGGCTATTACCCTGGGCGGTTCCGACTTGAGAGCCGACAACCAGGACCAGGCCTAACATGACTGTAAGCAGTGATTTGATGCGATACATGTTGTGAACTCCTTAGCACGTGAACGGCGAACGATGCGAGCCGTGAGACACGAGGCGCCGTAATAGTCAGTGTGCTATAGATCAGCGCGATGACGCCGTGAACCCGCTCACACCTTGCAGGAAAATTTTTTTGGCCGTTCTGCTCTAAACTGTGAGAATTTCGCTAAGAAGAGTGGCAAACTGCAGGAATGAAGAGCAAGCAGACAGCAATAAAAACCCGACGATGGCCAACAGTGTTACGGCGCAGTCTTCTTATAGGGACCGTTGTCGTGGCCGTTTGGTGCGTCTGGATAGACTATCAGGTACGCACCGACTTCAAAGCGCTGCAGTGGGAGCTGCCAGCGCGTGTGTATGCCCGTCCGGTAGAGCTTTATGTCGGTGCCGAACAGAGCGTAGTCCAATTAACCGAATACCTGCAGCAGTTGGGTTATGCCCGCTCGGCCCAGGTAGCCAACCCCGGCGAATACCTCGTGGAGGGCTCGCGCATCAAAATGCGCACACGCGGGTTTGACTTCTGGGACGGTGAAGAGCCGGCGCTGTATGTCGAGGTGGAATTCAATGGCGACAGGGTTCGTGCGTTGCGTGGTGGCCAGACGAACAGCGACCTCGCCATCATGCGCATGGACCCGATAGAGATCGGTCAGATTAACCCTGAGACCGGAGAGGATCGCGTACCCGTACCTCTTGAGGAGATCCCCCAGCAACTGATCGACGCGGTTATCGCCGTGGAAGATCAGCGTTTCTACAAGCATTTTGGTGTGGACCCCATCGGTATCGGTCGGGCGTTAATTTCGAATCTGCGCGCCGGCGAAATTGTGCAGGGTGGCAGCACGCTGACTCAGCAGCTTGTCAAGAATCTCTACCTGAACCGCGACCAGACGCTGCGTCGCAAGATTGAAGAAGCTTTGATGGCTATCTCGCTGGACCTTCACTTCAGCAAGGAAGAGATACTCACTGCCTATATCAATGAGGTCTTCCTGGGCCAACAGGGCAGTCGCGCCATTCACGGATTCGCGCTGGCCTCCGAGTTCTACTTTGGTCGGCCGCTGGGTGAGCTGAAGCTGGAAGAACTGGCGCTTTTGGCTGGCTTGCCACGTGGCGCCTCTTACTACAACCCGCAGCGCAATCCCGAGCGCGCCACCGCCCGCCGCAATGTAGTGCTGGCCCGCATGCTGGACCAGGATTACATCACAACTGCAGTGCATGACGTCGCCAGCAAAGCACCTCTGGAAGTGGTAAACACGCGCGCGACACAACAGCGCAGCACTCGTGGCTATCCCGCCTTCATGGAACTGGTCTACCGCGATTTATCGCGGGACTATGATGCCAACGCTCTGCGCACAGAGGGGCTGCGCATCTTCACTACACTCGATGTGGGAATGCAGAATCGGATGGAAACCATTCTTGCCAACGCTGTCACTGCCGTTGAGCACGAATCACCAGACGGAAGTTCTCCACTTGAGGCAGCCGTTGTCATCACTGACACCAGCACTGGTGAAGTGCGTGCATTATCCGGCGGCCGCCGGGGTGATTTCGCCGGTTTCAACCGGGCGCTGAATGCGGTGCGGCCAATTGGCTCGCTGGTGAAGCCAGCTGTTTATCTGGCGGCACTGGAGTCCGAACAATTCAACTTAGCATCGGTGTTGGCTGACAGCCCTGTCGAACTGGCCATTCAGGGAGGCCAGACATGGGCGCCACGCAACTATGAAAATAAGCATTTTGGTGATGTGTACCTGTTCGATGCGCTGGAGCGTTCGCTGAATCTGGCGACTGTTGACCTCGGCATGCAGGTTGGCCTTGATAATGTAGTGAACATGCTGACCCGGCTGGGGCACAGCCGCAGCGTGCCGGAGTATCCGTCCATGCTGCTGGGGTCAGTCGACATGGCGCCCATTGAAGTGGCGCAGATGTATCAGACACTGGCGAGCAATGGCTTCCGCTCGCCGCTGCGTGCGGTGGAGGCTGTCACCTCCGGCGATGGAGCCCCACTCGAACGCTATGGCATCGCGATTTCCCAGGTAGCCGACGCTACGTCCATCTTTCTGTTGGAATATGCCATGCACGGCGTATTCGAGCGCGGCACCGCCCGCACTGCCGCTGGCCGCCTGGTCCGCAATCTGCCATTAGCCGGCAAGACAGGCACAACAAACGACATGCGTGATAGTTGGTTTGCCGGATACGGTGACGATCTGGTTGGTGTGGTGTGGTTGGGTTATGACGACAATAGAGATACCGGTTTAACTGGTGCAACCGGCGCCTTAAGGGTCTGGACCGACATCATGATTGAGCTGGATATCCAGCCACGTCGCAACCTGCCGCCGGAAGAGGTGGAATGGAGCCGTATAGCCCTTCAGGCCACTCGCTCGCCGTCGTCCCGCAATTGCACGAACGTGCAGTCGGTGCCATTCCGCACGAACGCCACGCCAGATGTCAGCGTTAGCTGCGAAGACAATGGCTCGTTGATCGAGCGTCTGTTTGACCGTTTTCGGGACCGGAGGTGATCATGCAACGATTTTTGCTTGTATTTTTTTTGCTCACGCTGAATGCCTGCGCCACTTATTCGGACCGTGGTATACCTGCCCCCGTTGAATCCAGTGCCCCAGTTGAATCCAGTGAAGGAACAATTGTGGATGGCCAAGCTCCTCCGTTCACTGGGCCAATGATGCCTGAGTCTCGCTCTTCGCAGGGGCCAGCACAAGAGTCCGCTGGGTCGGTGCGCGGCGAAGGTCGCCCGGCAGTTCCCGAATACGAAACGGGGTCGGCAGCTGCAGCTCTGCTGGTTTCCGTAGACACGGCGATAGCGCAAGGAGACCTCGAACGCGCTGCTGCACTTACCGAGCGCGCACTGCGCATCAGCCCCCGCGACGGTTATCTCTGGTACCGGCTGGCAGACATCCGCTTTCAGCAGGAGCGCTACACTGATGTAGCCGGTTTTGCGCAACGTGCGCGTAGTTTTGCAGGTTCCGACCGGCAACTGACAAGTGCGATTGACGATTTGCTGGAGAGAAGTAATCAGGCGACAAGATAAGAGTTTTGTTCAACTCCCTGTGGAACTTAGAACTGAGTTTTGACAGAAAAAATTACTGAACTGAAATCTAATAAAAAATATGGCCCACCCGGCGCCAAGGAGAAACCATGCTCTGGATATACTCAATGCCATTGTGTCCGCTGCGCGGGGATTACAGCGTGCAACCGGATGTATTCAGGGAAGTGCAGGCAGATCTTGATAGGTGGGACATGGGGTTGTAGCTCGCAGGTCAAAACCCCTCTTTAATGCCTTCCGGCATCTCCTTTGCCTGCTCGTCTTTTGCAGACGAACAGGCAAAGGTTTTTATGCCTTGCGCCAGCCCCTGAATTAGAAGTTGGCGTTCAGACGCAGATACCAGAAGCCGCCGTCCATCCCCCACGGTGATGTGGTGGTATAGAGATTACCTCCGTTACCGGGAGCCAATCGATTCGGATCCTTGTCTGGAAACTTATCGAACAGGTTTTGTGCACCGAGCGTGAATATATAAGTATCATTCACGGTGTACGACACTTCCGCATCGATAATCAGCGCGCCATCGTAGCAACGATCCCCATTAGCCGGAGCGTCACTGCAAATCACGCGCAATGGGTTGGCGTTCAGGTTGGCAGTCACCCAGTCATCGTAGTGGTTGGCCCGCAACATAAAACCTAAATTCCCTACCGAGTGATTGACGGATGCCACGAACCGATTCTTGGGGTTGAAGTTCTCCAGATCTATACGGCGATTTCGCGAAATAATCGCACTGGCTTTGTCCAGTTCAGTTTCGGTCATGTTGTAAGCCAGTGAAAAATTTGACCTGCCAAGATTGCCCCAGTCATAGGCATAGGTGGCGACGATATCAATGCCTTTGGTGGTCGTATCAAAGTCATTGACATAGAAGTCCACGCTTTCCAGATCCTGGGCGCCAGCAACTCCCTGCGCAACCAGTTGTGCGCGCAAAGCAGGCGATATAGCAATCAGACCGGTGTTGGAAATCCGGTCTTTTACTTCAATATTGAAGTAGTCAGCGGTAACAGTCAGACCTGCCGCTGCGTTCCAGACAAAGCCCAGAGTAAATCCGGTAGAGTCCTCAGGCCCAAGTGCCTGGCCACCCAAAGACACGGCGATGGGGTTGGTTGGAGGAATCTGCCCTGCCTGCTGCAACACACCGTCCACGGTACGCGTGGATATTTTGGTCACATTCGCCTGCCCGGGGGTGGGCGCACGGAAACCAGTGCTGAAAGAACCGCGGATGGCGAAAGCATCATTGAACTGATAGCGCGATGCGATCTTGCCATTGCTGGTGCTGCCGAAATCGTCGAAGTCCTCAAAACGCAGAGCGACCCCCAGTGTCCAGTCGTCAACGATATCGGCTTCCAGATCGATATAGGCCGCATAGTTGGCACGGTCAAACACACCAACCTGTGTCGGTCCGAAACCGGCAAATCCGTTCGCACCGGTACCCATGGGAACCATTCGTGTGGTTCCGTTCGAGTAAAAGTTGGCCCCTTGGTACGCATAGGGGCCATCAATCCATGAAGCCTCCTCACCCTGCCGGATTTCGAAGGTTTCGACACGATACTCCAAGCCGAAGGCCACGTTCAGTGGCGAAGCAAATGATGCGACAGCCATGGGATAGCTGAACTCCGCGTTGTAATTTTGCTCGGTCTGAAGATATTTGCCGAGTTCGAACGACGTGGGGCTGCGTGGCCCCAGGGATGGGTTAATGGTGTTTTCCAGGAAGAAACCGACATCGTTTTGGGCCAGTTTGGCACTGAAATCGTATTGCATGCCGTTGGCGAACTCGCCTCGCAAACCGACAGCACCACTGATGTCTACCAGCTCAGCACCAAAAGTGGGTGTGAACCCACCCGGGAACCAGCTGTTAAAGGCGAAGCAGTTCCCGGGCAACGAAGACGGGTTGAACGTGCCGTTTACGCTGCCGCCAGGAGATGTGATAGCCGGGCAGTTGGACGTCTGGCCGGTTTGACCCACCAGATTGGTGTCCATAATTGCACGCAACAGTCCACCACCGGTGAATACCGTGGAGCGGTTGTTTGGGTTGCGGTAGAAAAAGCCATTGCTCTGTTCACGGGTTGCATAATGACCGAAGGCATACAGAGTTTGGTTAGGGGTCAGGTCAATGCCAGAGTTCACAAAGAAGATCCAATCATCTTTCATTTCCGGCGAACCCCAGATCTGCGTCGGGTTAGCAACAGCACTATTTCCCGTTGCGATCAGACCGGCGGCGTCGTTACGCTGCACTGTGCGGCTGGTGGCCTCTGAGTCTTTCCATTGCAACGACAGATTGGCAAAGCCATTCGGGCCCAGTGGCAACCCGACATTGCCGGCAAATTGCATAACGCCACCGTCACCTTCGCGGGTTTCACCCCACTTGGCTTCGAAACTCATGCCATCGCTGGTGTCTTTTAATTGAAAGTTGAGCACACCTGCGATGGCGTCAGAACCATACTGGGCGGCTGCGCCGTCACGCAATACTTCGACGCGTTTCAGAGCGATGGCCGGAATGGAAGCCAGATCCGGTCCTTGCGAACCGGCAGCAAGGGAACCGCCTAGTTCGGCAATAACCGCACCACGATGCCAGCGCTTACCGTTGACCAGAACCAGCGTATTGTCCGGTGGCAAACCGCGCAGGTTGGCCGGGCGGGTAATACTGGCAGCATCACTGATGGGCAGGCGCTGCACATTATAGGAAGGCACCAGGTTCCTGAGCAGGTCGTCCATATCGGAGGTGCCTTGGGCCAGGAAGTCTGAGCCATCCAGCACATCAACAGGCACTGAGGATTCGGTAGCAGTTCGGCCGGGGCGACGCGAACCGGTTACCAGTACCTCTTCGATCTCAGTGGCAGCGGGTTGAGCGTAAACATTTGGAACTGACGGTAGAGCAAGCAGCGCTCCCACCATAACAGAAAGAGACGAGCGAGCAAAAACAGTAGGCTTCTTGATCATAGGATTAGTCCCCTGAAACTTTTAGGTTCCGTTATTTTTGAATTTGAGGAAAACGAACAAACAAACTGAGACTAGCACAAATAAATCGATTTAATCAAAAGGCGGCAAACAGATTTCGCTATAGATCAAGGGCGAAGAAGAACAGTTGAACCGCTGTTCCAATGCCCTCCGAAAAAAACGCTTTCTTTTAGAGAGTTTTACTCCTCTCCTTTGGGGTTTAGCCTGATACCTCATCGATCACTGATTTGGCAGGATATCAATTCTGCGGGCTTCCTCCTGTAACAGGTTTCCATAGCACAAACCAGTTACATAGGTACGTTAGTTAACTACGGCGGGATCACAGGTATGAAACAACAACGCAACATTGAGCGACGAATTTGCTGCTTACTACTGGCGCTGACCTGGTGCGCCGGAGGATGGGCTCAATCGGACCAATCGGATAATTTCCTCGAGGCTCTGGTGCCGGGCAGTATCGAAGTAAATTCTGCCGAAGAGGTGATGGCTTTTCTCGGTAACCTTCACTTTGAATGGTCATTGGGTGACGGTTCTACACTCATCGTTCCTCGAATCGTGACCCAGGATCTGCCAAGGAACTGGGAGCGAGGCGTGGATATGGCAGCCAGAAAAAGTATATTTATCAGACTGGTAGCGCCACTGATTCTGATAGCTAATGAACAGATCAATGCGGACCGCACTTACATCCTGGACGCGTTGGCGTCCGGTCATGGCGAGGAATTACGCAGTTCAGAGCGCTACAGGATGATTGTAAGCAGTTACCAGCTTCCCGCGGATGCCGATCCCCTGAAAGTACTAAAACGGGTGGATATTATTCCCCCGGCGTTGGCTATTTCCCAGGCCATTCTGGAGAGCGGTTGGGGTACGTCGAGATTTGCGGCGGAGGGCAATGCTCTGTACGGTCAATGGGTATGGGGGGGTGGCATGGAGCCAGAGCAACGCAATGTTGCTTTGGGAGATTACGGAGTACAAAGTCATTCATCACTGCTGCGCTCTACCCTCTCTTATATGCTGGCGCTCAATACCAATCACCATTATTTGGAATTCAGAACGGTGCGTATGGAAATGAGGCTGCTGGACAAACCCCTTGATGCCTGCAGTCTGGTTACACATCTCTCAGCTTATGCAGAACTCGATGTAAAAGCTTATCGAAAGATACTATGCGATCTGATCAATCAAAATAATTTGCACATTGCGGATTCGGCAATCTTGACATCAGCACCGGCGGGGATGCTCGATTTTCATGTGGCTGAAACACTGGTGACATCAGCCCGTATGCCCGGACCAAATCTTAACTCGTCAGTAGGGCAGTGAAGGATAACCCCCATTCCTATCACGGTTTGACGTATGCCCGGCGCTAAGTACGAAAACCCACCGACACCACAACCCTTCGCGCGTTCCAATGGACTTCTTATTTTATCAACAGGCCGCAAGGCAATGAAGGTGTGCTATGACTTCCTTTAAACTTATGACCAGTATTGTATTGCTGTCGTCCGCCACTGTGCTGATGAACGGCTGCGCTACCCGTGAACAGACGGGCCAGGTAATCGGTGGTGTAGCAGGCGCTGCAGCTGGTACTCAGGTAGGCGGCGGGTCAGGTCGCACGATTGCCACTATTGGTGGTGCCATTATCGGAGCCGCAGTTGGCGGGGCTATCGGTGGACGCATGGATGACGATGACCGGCGGCAGACAGGTTTCGCATTGGAAAATGCGGAAACCGGAAGAAGCACTCAATGGGTAAATCCGGACACGGGTTATCGCTATGAGGTTCTGCCCACCAACACCTACCAATCAGCAGCAGGACAGCCCTGCCGCGACTACACTATGCAGGCAGTGATAGATGGGCGTAATGAAACCATTAACGGTACGGCCTGTCGACGGGCGGATGGTAGTTGGGACTAGTCATCTGCTGAACTGCTACACGCACGGCCTGTAATTCATCGCAACAACTCTGGAGAAAAAACCATGACGAAGTTACAACGAACCATTCGCGCACTTATGCTCACAGCAGCCACTACAACGCTCATTAGTGGGCCAGTGCTCGCAGCCCCGGCACCGGACTCAGTGCCGACTTACAGGCAACAGATACCTGAAAGCGACGCGGTGCAAAAACTTAGCGCGTGGCCCGCGGGACCCCGCCTCGCGGGTACCGAAACGATAGCAAAGTACGGCGCGCCCAATGAAATCACCGACGAACGCATGATTTGGCACGACGCTGGTCCCTTCAAGCGCATCCTGCTGGTACGCGAGGAGCTGCCACACCATTTTCCGATCGTTCACATGGATTATCTTGAGCACACTATCAGCTATGACGTGCCGCCCGACAAGGCGGACGATGTGCTCGCATTCGACGGCAGCATTACGATCTATCGCGTTGGCGGTGAGTTGTCCGCGCGTTGTGATCTTGAAAGCAACAACGTTCTGACGCTCAACCTTGTGCACCAGATTGTGCAAAACAATATGAGTGTGGAGCAAGCCCGCAAAGCGTTCGGCGAAGCAGTGATTGCCCGCACCAGCGCGCAGAGTGCTGCCATAACTGAGGAGCTGCAGTTCCAGCCGCCAACGTACATGGTGGCTGCTGACACTGACTCCGTCTCGATACCGGGTGCACCTATGCCAGCGAATGCTTCTGGCCAATCAGTGGGTCCGGACGCCGAGACGCTGGCCCTGTTGATTGCCACTGATATTGGCAAGGCGCATGCTGCCATGATTGCCAAGGATAAGCAGATTGCCGCACCCATCCTGGAGTATGCACGCATGATGCACGAATCATATGGCAGGCACGCCAAAGCCGCTGCCGACCTGGGCTTGAACCACAATGTGCAGCCGGTGATGACCAATAACGTCAGCGCGCTGAAAGAAAAACACGCCACCACACTCGCCCAAATCGTGTTGCTTGACAGCGAAGAGTTCAGTCGTGCGTACCTGGATATGGAGGTTGAGGCGCTCGCCAACTCTCAGCAACTGATTGACGAACGCCTGGCGATGACCAACAACGAGCAGGTCAGGAACTATCTCATTGAAACGCGTAGGACGATCACTACGCACCTGCAGGAGGCTAGAGAACTACACGGCACGATGGCGAGAACGGCATTTCGCTGAATTAATAGTACGCATAAACCCAGCCCAGGACAGCGCCATAAACAGGAACTATCTCATGGAAGCGCGCGGGACGGCAGCATCATTATGAAAGCGTTTGATCTGGTGCTGCTGCCTCTGCATGCTAAGGCTGACTAAAGGTTGTCTTCAATTCCCGATGGGCAATCTTCCACCCATCCTCGGTTCGCACATAGCGATCGATATAGTCACCGATTAAAGCTGGTCCGGTTATCTCAGTGCTTCCAGACGGCGCACTGTAGATCACCGCATAACTCACGCCGGTGGCGTGATCGACATCAATCGGGTTAATTCGAATACTGCTCATGTAGTGACGAATGGTCGTGCGGTTGTCGAGGGCCTCGATTCGAGCACGAATGGCGTCACGACCAACCCAGCGACTTTCACCAATAATCAGCACCCCATCCTCGGTAAACAAATCGGCGAACGCGTTCGCGTTAAAGTTGTCACGGTGATGGGCGTAATCGATCACCAGGGCTGTGCAGGCAGTCCACACATTGTCCGCAAGGGTCTGGGCCGAAAAAAATATCGTAATCAGTAGTAACGCTCGACGGGTAACATTCATGAGACATTTTTTCCTTATGGGTAAGCGAATTTTAATTTTATCCCCGGTTCTGCATTTACGATCCTCTGCGGGAAAAACCATGCAAATTGTAAGTGAATTTACATGGCTTAATTGTTACAAGCAATTGCTCTATCATAGGTGCACTAATAAATCAGCTACCGGATTTTCTATGAGCAGCGGAGCAACTGAAGAAGACGATGTTACGTTGCTGCATGCTGCGCGCACGGGAGACGAAGCTGCTTTCGCTGCTTTGGTAACCAGGTACCACAACAAACTTTTATTGTTCGCGCGACTGATGGTCGGGGAATTGTGGGCGGAGGAAGTTGTTCAGGATGCGTGGGTTTCGGTTTATCGGGCTATCGATAGTTTTGAGGGGCGTTCTACCTTTCAAACATGGCTCTACACCGTGGTAAAGAACCAAGCCAGAAATCTCCTCAGGAAGGAATCAAAGTTATTTGCACTGACCCAATTATCAACGCCGCTGTCACCAGCGGGACAATTTACTGTTTTTTGCGGCGTGGCCCATGCTGGCAGCCTGCTTTGCACTTTTCATGTTGCGAGAGTATGACAACAAGTGGGTGCTGAGACCGACATCACGACTCGCTGACACCGGGACCACAGTTCAAGGATAACCGGTTGATTCCGCAGCTGGAAACAGAGGAATCCGTTCCACTGATTGGCAATATTCCCTGCTTAGGCGATAGAATGGACCTGAATTGCTGCCACAGCACATTGTGGCAGGCTTTTCCCATGCCAATCAGGAAAATATCTACATGAAAGACGATACATTCAAAGAAAGTGCTCTGCGCTATCACGCTGAACCCACCCCCGGCAAACTGGCCATACGGCCCACCAAACCCCTCGCAAACAGCCGTGATCTGGCGCGTGCCTATTCACCGGGTGTGGCGTTTGCCTGTGAATTGATTGTTGAAAACCCTGCTGAGGCAGCGCGTATGACTGCGCGCGGCAATCTGGTTGCCGTTATTACCAATGGCACGGCAGTACTTGGTTTAGGCGATATTGGCCCCCTGGCCGCCAAGCCAGTAATGGAAGGCAAGGCAGTGCTGTTCAAAAAATTTGCGGATATCGATGTGTTCGATATCGAGATAAATGAAACTGATGTGGACAAACTGGTTGCCATCATCGCCTCGTTGGAACCTACCTTTGGCGGCATCAATCTGGAAGATATCAAGGCACCGGAGTGTTTCCTGGTTGAGCGCAAACTGCGCGAGATCATGAAGATCCCGGTCTTTCATGACGACCAGCATGGCACCGCCATTGTGGCAGGTGCAGCGGTGTATAACGGACTGCGTATAGTTGGCAAGAAATTTGAAGATATCAAACTGGTGGCATCTGGCGCCGGCGCTGCGAGTATCGCATGCGTTGAATTGTTGCTCAGCATGGGCTTGAAAATTGAGAACGTGCGCATGCTTGATCGCAGCGGCGTTATTTACGCCGGTCGCAAAGAAGGTATGAATCTCTGGAAGGAAAAATTTGCTGTCGAAACTACTGACCGGGATATTGCAGATGCAATACAGGATGCGGACGTTTTTCTGGGATTGTCCGGGCCAGGTGTGTTGAATGGTGATCTGGTTAAAAAGATGGCACGTGACCCTTTAATTCTGGCGATGTCCAATCCGATTCCGGAAATCATGCCGGAGGAGGCGTTAGCGGCGCGTCCCGATGCGATTCTGGCTACGGGGCGGTCGGATTATCCGAACCAGGTGAACAATGTTTTATGTTTCCCCTTTATTTTCCGTGGCGCACTGGATTGCGGCGCAACCCATATCAACGAAGAGATGAAGAAAGCTTGCGTTAAAGCCATCGCCGATCTCGCGCATCGCGAAGTTTCGGAAGCGGTAGCGAAAGCGTATGTAGGCGAAGAGCTGAAGTTCGGCCGTGAGTATCTGATTCCCAAGCCCTTCGATCCGCGCCTGATAGAAGAGGTGCCACTTGCCGTAGTAAAGGCAGCCATGGCCAGTGGAGTAGCCACGCGACCTATCGACGATATGGTTGCCTACCGTAATAAATTGAGTTCTTACGTCAGCACCAGTCGTCTGGTGATGCAACCGAACATCGATCTGGCGCGACGGCACCCGGCAAGAATCGTTTATGCAGAAGGTGAGAACGATGACGTATTGCTCGCCATGCAGGCAGTGGTGGATGAAGGTATTGCCAAACCAATTCTGGTAGGTCGCCCGTCTGTGATCAATGCCAAGATCAGGAAAATGGGTTTGCGCCTTGAAGCAGGCAAAGAGATTGAAATATTCAATCTTGAAGAAGCAGACGTGCACAAGCGCTACTGGCAGTACTATCACAAGCACGTGGGCCGTAGTGGAGTGTCCGTTGAGGCAGCGAAGAACGTTGTACATACCAATAACACAGTGCTGGCCGGGCTCATGGTGGCAATGGGCGAAGCGGACGGGATGATCTGTGGCAAGGTTGGCCGGTTCGATCAACACTTGCGTGAGATTCAGCCGCTGATAAATTCTTCGCGGACCGATGGGCGCTTGTCATCTGTTTGTGTTCTATTAATGGAAGATGGTCTGTTGTTCCTGGCTGACCCTTTTGTGAACGTGAATCCCACTGAAGATGAAATTGTGGGTATCGCCAAAGATACGATTCGGTTCGTACAGCAGTCTTTCGACATCGAACCCGTAGTGGCGCTATTGTCACATTCCAATTTCGGCACTTATGAAGACGCACAGGCGCTGAAGATGAAAAACGCAGCTCAGCGTTTGCGAACTGATCTTCCCGGGGTACAGATAGAGGGAGAGATGCATTCCCTGTCGGCCATGAACCCCGAATTGCGTGCCACGGTGTACGAAGGAGCCAATATCAAAGGCCGCGCCAATGTGCTGATTATGCCTAATATGGACGCGGCCAGTATTACGCTGGGTCTGATGCGTTCGTTGACCAATGCGCGGTTGATTGGGCCATTCCTGGTGGGTCTGGAGAAGTCGGCGCATATTCTGATTCCTTCCGTGTCGGGTCGCGGTATTTTGAACCTGACCGCCTTGGCTGTGGCGGATATTTATCGCCGCAACCAGGATTCATAAAAGAAGTCTCTGAACTGGCAAGGGAGTTGCTTGTCTTTGGCTATGCATTGCATATGAACGACCGGATGCAGCTTACAGGTGATTCGCCTGAGTCCGGTCCAGCTGGAGACTGAGATGATTTGCGACATACTGATAATTGGCGGTGATGGCGATCTGGCCTACCGCAAGCTGTATCCGGCGCTTTACCATCTGGATATGGACGGTCGTCTGCCGCCTTGCTTCCGGATTGTCAGCGTATCGCGCACCGGGGACGATAAAGTCTTCAATGAAACTGTCTGCGCCAAGTTAAAGCACTTTTTAGGCGCAGAAGGATGGGATGCCAAAGTCTGGGACAGGCTGAGTAAACGCATACACCACTACGCGTTGAACGCGACCAGTGAGGCTGAGCTGGCTGTGCTCGCCAAAAGCGTCTTTACCGATGCCAGCCGTGATCTTGTCGTTTATCTGGCGACCCCGCCAACCATCTTTGCACCTGTGTGCCAATCCTTGTGGGCGGTAGGGCTGGTGCGCAAGAACATGCGCATCGTTATCGAGAAACCCTTAGGCAGCGACCGCGAATCATTCCTCCAGATTAATAACAGTCTTGCAGCCATATTCGAAGAGGATCAGGTCTACCGTATTGATCATTATCTGGGTAAAGAGACAGTGCAGAATCTGCTGACTCTGCGCTTCGCCAATGCGTTGTTCGAACCGTTGTGGAATGGGAACTACATAGATCATGTGCAGATAACCGCCGCTGAGACCGTAGGTGTTGGTGGTCGCTGGTCGTTCTATGACGAGGCAGGCGCGTTGCGTGACATGGTGCAGAACCATTTGCTGCAATTGCTGTGTCTGGTCGCGATGGAGTCACCCGCATCGCTGGAGCCGCGCGCTGTACATGATGAAAAACTGAAAGTACTGCGCTGTCTGGCGCCAATGACCAAGCGCAGTGTTCAGGAAAACTCCGTGCGCGGACAGTATGGTGTTGGCACCGTAGATGGAAACGCGGTCGCTGCTTATTGTGCTGAACAGGACGCTGGCGTTTCGAATACAGAAACTTTCGTTGCGTTGAAGGCCGAGATCAATAATTGGCGTTGGGCTGGTGTCCCTTTTTATCTGCGCACAGGCAAGCGCTTGCATTCCCGTTTCTCGGAAATAGTTGTGCAGTTCAATCATGTGCCACATTCGATTTTTCATGAAAGCTCGGCATTGAACAACGCCAACCGATTGGTGATTCGCTTGCAGCCCGATGAAGGGATTCGCCTGCACCTGTTCAACAAAGTGCCAGGGCTTGACGACACGCAACCTTTAGAAATGGTGTCATTGAACCTGTCGTTGTCTGATGTGTTTACCAACCGCCGGGTGCCAGATGCTTACGAACGGCTACTTTATGATGTGATGCGTTCCAACTCGACATTATTCATGCGTGCAGATCAGGTAGAGGCTGCCTGGCAATGGGTGGATGGTATCGCTGCAGGTTGGAAATCTGCAAAGCAACGTTTGGTTCCGTATGTGGCCGGCACCATGGGACCGTCGGAAAGTATTGCGTTAATAGCTCGCGACGGGCGCAGTTGGCAGGAATGATTGACGAAGTTTGTGCGCGGAGCCGGGATGATCGCGAAATTGGAACGAGTATGGCGTGGACCTTAAAACAGTTTACTGACAATCAAGCGCTTGTCACACAATTAGTGACTGAGATAAGCACCCTTTTGCAAACCGCAATCAAGCGGCGCGGCAAGGCGAGTATGGCAGTTTCCGGAGGCAGCACACCCAAAGCGCTGTTTATGGCGTTGTCACAGCAGCAATTGCTCTGGGAAAAAATTACCATCACATTGGTTGACGAGCGCTGGGTTGCCGAGACGGATAGCGCTTCCAATGCTTTGCTTGTCAGGCAAACTCTTTTACAAAACCTGGCCTCCACCGCTGGGTTTGTTAGTTTTAAAAATGCCGCTGCTGATCCTTTTTCCGGTAGCGCAGAAACCGAAATGCGTTTACGGCAAAAAGTTCTACCTCTGGATATTGCGCTGTTGGGCATGGGAGACGATGGCCATACCGCGTCGTTTTTCCCCGGTGCGAGTGAACTTGCAGATGCACTTGCGCTTGATGGGAGCCAGGTCTGTTGTGGTATCACACCACCGCAGGCACCATGGCCCAGATTGACACTTACACTGCCTGCAGTGCTCGCGGCAGAGAAACGAATTCTTTACCTGATTGGCAGGAACAAGTTACCGATTCTGGAGAAAGCGATGCAACCAGGCCCGGTTGCAGAGCTGCCGGTTCGCGCAGTGCTTCATCAACCCGAACATCACATTGACATTTATTACGCCGAAGCGGAGAACAGAGTGTGAATCCGATTATAGAGGCAGTGACAGCTGCGATTAAAGAACGCAGTAAAGCGTCACGCAAAATTTATCTGGAAAGAATGCAACTGACCCGCGAGCACTTTCCGCCGCGCAGAAAACTTTCCTGTGGCAACCTGGCCCATGCCTTCGCTGCCTGCACGCCTGCAGATAAACAGGCCATACGCATGATGCAAAGCGCCAATCTTGGCATTATCAATTCCTATAACGATATGCTTTCCGCTCATCAGCCCTTGCAGCATTACCCGGAAATCATTCGTAATTTTGCGCGTAGCGTGGGTTCTTCCGCACAAATGGCTGGCGGCGTTCCCGCGATGTGCGATGGTGTGACGCAGGGGCAACCCGGCATGGAGTTGAGTCTGTTCAGCCGCGACCTGATCGCCATGGCAACAGCCATGAGTTTGAGTCACAACGTGTTCGATGGTGTTCTGTGCCTGGGTGTTTGCGACAAGATCGTTCCCGGCATGCTGATTGGTGCGTTGCAGTTTGGTCATTTACCTGTGGGTTTCATACCGGCGGGGCCAATGCCGAGTGGGATTCCTAATAAAGAAAAGGCAGAAGTCAGGCAGCGTTTTGCAGAGGGTCTGGCGAGTCGTGAAGAATTATTGGCTGCAGAATCCGCGTCCTATCACAGTCCGGGCACATGTACTTTTTATGGCACGGCGAACAGCAATCAGGTCATCGTAGAGATGCTGGGAGTGCAATTGCCGGGGTCATCTTTCATTAATCCGGAAGATCCTCTGCGGCCGGCCTTGATTGAAGAGACTGTACGACGTGTTATCGCCGCATCCGATACGCAGGGTGCTCATCTAACGATGGCAAAGATGGTCAATGAGGAAGCATTAGTCAATGCTTTGGTAGCGTTGCTGGCAACAGGAGGTTCCACGAATCACACATTACATCTGATAGCGATTGCGGAAGCGGCTGGCATCAAACTCAACTGGCAGGATTTCGACAAAGTGTCTTTGGTAACTCCGTTGCTTGCGCGAATCTATCCGAACGGCAGCGCAGATGTTAACGCGTTTCAGAGAAGCGGCGGCATGGCATTTCTGGTCAGGGAGCTGCGCGCAGCCGGGCTGTTGAATGAGAATGTTACGGGACTGATGGGCAGCGGACTTGCTGCATCTGAGCTTGCGCCATCTCTCGACGATGCCGGCAAGCTGATGTGGACGAATGCGCCGAAATCTTCCCGGTTGCCGGATGTGTTGCGACCTGCAGCCGAGCCGTTCTCTCAGGAGGGCGGCATGCGAGTGCTACACGGTAATCTGGGTGAGGGAATTATCAAAACCTCGGCTGTTAAGCCTGAGCATCGTAAAGTCACTGCACCCTGCGTTGTGTTCGGTTCGCAGGACGCATTTATCTCAGCGTACAAACGTGGTGAACTGGAACATGATTTTGTTGCCATAGTGCGCTTTCAGGGGCCGCGCGCTAATGGCATGCCAGAATTGCATCAATTGACGCCGAGTCTGGGTGCATTGCAGGACAAAGGGTTCCGGGTTGCTTTAGTTACCGATGGACGGATGTCCGGTGCATCTGGAAAAGTGCCAGCTGCCATCCATATGAGCCCCGAAGCGCTGGATGGTGGTCCATTGGCCCGATTGCAAACCGGCGATATCGTGTGTTTGGATTCCGACGCGGGCGAATTGTCCGTGCAATTGACTCCGGAAGTATTCGCAGCTCGGCAAAATACAGCGACGCCGGAAGCGCATCTTCGTGACAGTACCTTGGGTCGTCATCTATTCGATGCGTTCCGGCAAATCAGCAGTCCGGCCAGAAGTGGCGCTACAGTTTTTCCGCAGGAGGGTTCCGATGACAGAGCTGAATGATCGACTAAAAGCTTTGCGTGTGTTGCCGGTGTTGGTCGTCAATACAGAAGAAGAGGCAGTTGCTGTAGCTGGCGCCTTATATGCCGGTGGTCTGCGGGCCGTTGAGATAACACTGCGCACTTCTGCGGCACTGGCGGCCATTCGTGCTGTGAGAGAAAACCATCCAGCTATGACAGTTGCGGCAGGTACGGTTAGAACCGCTGCCGATATGGAAGCCGTAGCAAAGGCCGGCGCTGCATTTGCTGTGAGCCCTGGTTTCACGGTCAGACTGTCGGCATGTGCTGCCAACACAGGTTTGGATTTTTTACCCGGAGTCGCAACACCATCGGAAATCATCGCGGGAACCGAATGTGGTCACCGTTGCTTCAAGCTGTTCCCTGCCGAGGCGGTTGGCGGTATGGCTCTGCTGAAAGCTCTGGCGTCGCCGTTCGCCGATATCGGATTTTGTCCCACCGGGGGCATTGGTCCACAAAATTTCAAGGAATATCTAGCGCTACCTAATGTACTCTGTGTGGGTGGCTCCTGGATGGTTGCTCCTGAGTTGATCAGGCAGCGCCAATGGAGCGAAATAGAGCGGTTGGCGAAACAGTGCGTTTAAGCGCTGCATA
This sequence comes from Pseudohongiellaceae bacterium, assembly GCA_041751425.1. Taxonomy (GTDB): domain Bacteria; phylum Pseudomonadota; class Gammaproteobacteria; order Pseudomonadales; family Pseudohongiellaceae; genus JAVVEG01. The sequence goes on from JBGSXL010000011.1 coordinate 169,736, forward strand.
AGAACATATGAGGAGGAAGCTGATGCCGTCATCTGGTGGGGTATCAGGCAAGGGGTCAGGCAAGGGGTCAGGCAAGGGGACAGGCAGGGTGTCAGAAAGCCATATCCTGGCGGATATCGGCGGCACGAATACGCGGTTTGCCATCTCAAGTAACGACCATGCACAATTACAGTGCATAGAAGCCGTGCCATGCTCTGAATACAGGCGTTTTGAAGATGCTCTGGAAGCCTATATCAAGAGCCTCGACGCTGAAGTTGCCCCAAAAATGGCCAGTCTATGCATAGCAGTCGCCGCTGCGGTGCATAAAGATCGCATTAAACTGACCAATTACAGCTGGGAGTTCAGCCGCAAGGATCTGGCAGCGCAATTCGCGCTCACCATTCATGTTCTGAATGATTTCTCTGCTCAGGCTTATTTGCTCACTGAATTGAATGAAACCGATGTAGTGTGGATTCAAAGGCCGGCGTCTTTTCGTAACTACTCGGACAGACCAGGCACAACCTGTGCGGTGGTAGGCCCCGGGACAGGCTTCGGTGGCACAGCCCTGACGGCAAGAGGCGAGGTGCTGGAGTCTGAGCCCGGACATCTGTCGTTCGCACCCGTGACAGAACATGAGACCGAGCTATTAAAGATACTGTGGCAACGTTTTGACCGCATCTCGGTAGAGCATCTGCTCTCTGGCCCGGGTCTCGCCAACTTGTATTGGGCTAACGCAACGCTGCAAGGCTTTGCAGAAAGTGAACTCAGCGCTCCGCAAATCGTAGCAGCAGCAAAAACTGGCGAGCCTCTTGCATTGGCAACCATGCGTGATTTTACTGGCATCCTGGGTTCTGTGTGCGGAGACTTTGCATTGATGACTGGTAGTCTGGGTGGATTCTATCTGTCAGGTGACATGCTGGGAAAAATGGATGTTTTATTCGATCTGGATTTATTCATATCACGCTTCCGTGACAAGGGCGCATTCCGTAATTGGTGCGCCGACATTCCTGTGGCACGGATTACAGCAGATTATCCGGGGTTGCGCGGGTGCGCGGCTTATACCAGGAAATTATTGAAATGGAGCATATAGAAACAGCATGTCTGGCTCTCAGTGATACTGAAAGAGACATGCTGGAACAATTGCTACTGGCACATGGAATTGCAGCCGAGTATATCGAGTACTCGGGAGGCACCGTTCAGATACCTCTGCGCGATCGTGTGCATATTCTGCTATTGAAAGGTGAAAATATTTTCACTCACTCACGGATGGACATTCGCAAAGTGGCAGATGCGTTGGCAGCTTTGTGGAATGCTGAATGGATGAGCGTACTACCACCCGTTGCAATACTGAGTGCTGGGGGTGCAGATGCTATCCGGTTAAGTATTCCTGCAATGCAACTGCATTCACGTTGGCATTGGCAAATAGAGTTAGAAGGGGGCAGTGCGAATGAGAAGGTATTTTCGGGGACATTTCTGCCGGAAAATTTACCTGAAACAGATCGCACACAAATTGGTGACAATTCGTATAGCGCCAGGTCACTTTCGACACGCATGCTTGTGAATGAAGCACTCCCTTCTGGTTATCATCGCCTCTCTCTGAATCCGGTGGAAGCGCAAGATTCCGACGAAAATTTCGCAATGGCTCTGATAATTGCTCCAGCGCGTTGTTACGAACCGGCGTGGGCCGCAGAGGGTAAACGTTTATGGGGGCTGACGGTTCAGTTGTATAGTTTGCAGTCCGCGCGCAACTGGGGTGTGGGGGATTTCAGCGATCTGCAGCAGTTGATAAAAATGTCAGCTGAGCAAGGCGTCAGTTTTCTGGCTTTGAATCCATTGCATGCACTGGATACGGAGAATCCGCAGAACTGCAGTCCCTACAGCCCGGTGGATCGAAAGCGCTTGAATGTAATTTATATCGATCCTGAGATTGAACCGGAGTTTCAGCAGAACGAAATTTCACAGAGAAAATTCAAGAATTTCGTGCAAGCGAATGCAACTTCAAAAAAATATTCTGATGCAATTCCGCAGAGCACACTGATTGACTACACGGCAGTCATGCAACTGAAGCTGGGTGTTCTTGCCGATATGTACAATTATTTTGTTGCACAACACCTGCAGGCAGCAACAGACAGAGGGCAGGCTTTCGAGAAGTTTGTTCTGGACCATGGTAAAGATTTGCTTGAGTTCGCCGAGTTTGAGGCAAACCGAGCTGGTCATAGCTCCAACCCCTGCGCCAAAGAGCCACGTTTTTATCTTTATACCCAGTGGTTGGCCGAACAGCAGTTGGTTGCCTGCCAGGCCCTCGCAGTGCAACTCGGTATGCGTATAGGTTTGGTTCGCGATCTGGCAGTAGGAAGTTCCGGCGAAGGAGCAGAAGTTTCTTTAAGCCAGGGTTTGTTCTGCGACCTCACCAGCATAGGTGCACCACCAGATCCTTTGGCGCCGCAAGGTCAGAACTGGGGTTTCCCCCCTCTGGATCCGTTGCGACTGCGGCAAAACGCATTTCAACATTTCGTCGACCTGCTACGGTCGAACATGTCTCATTGCGGCGCACTGCGCATAGATCATGTGATGGCGTTGATGCGTTTGTGGTGGTGTCCGCGTGGTAATCATCGTGGTGAAGGTGCTTATGTGCACTATCCTGTCGATGATCTGTTTGCCTTATTGCGACTGGAGAGTCAGCGCAACAGTTGCGTCGTAATAGGTGAAGACCTGGGTGTAGTGCCCCCCGAAGTCCGCGCTTACCTGCACTCATCAGCGGTGTTTTCCAATGTGTTGTTCTATTTCGAAAAGTATGATGGGTATCATTTCAAACGCCCGCAACATTACACACAAAAAGCACTGGCGATGGTTGCGAATCATGATGTTCCCACATTGGCAGCATGGTGGAATATCTCCGATTTACAGCTGCGTTTCGAACTTGGCCTTATAGATAGTGAAAGTGAGTTGGATGAGCAGCAAAGTATGCGCTTGATAGAGAAAGACCAGGTGTTGAGGTTGCTGGAGGAACAATGGTTACTGCCAGAAAGTTGGCGCGGTGATGTCATGAGTAAAACGTTTGATCAGGAACTTTGCCTGGCATTGCTGAAATGCTGCGCATGCAGCGAATCGCAGTTACTGGCGATTCAGCTGGAAGATTTTATTTTGCTGGAAGTGCCGATAAATATACCGGGCACCAGCAAGCAATACCCTAACTGGCAAAGACAATTGCCAATTGACCTGCATGAGCTTCTAAGCTCGGAATCAAGCGTTCAGATCATGACGGAAATCGCGTCCATGCGGGCAGATTAAGGAGACAAAACTATGTTAATAACAAAAATCTGCTGCAGGAACGGCATGTGAACGAATCATCTTACTCTTCCCAAATGTTCGTAACGGACCAGGATCTGTATCTGTTCAGCCGAGGCGAGCAGGAGCGTGCTTATCAGTTCATGGGAGCGCATCATCGCCAGATTGATGGTATAGACGGTGTGCATTTCGTGGTGTGGGCGCCAGCGGCTTCGGCGGTTTCAGTAACTGGTGATTTCAACGGTTGGAACCAATCGTCGCATCCATTGCATTGCCTTGGTGATAGCGGCGTCTGGGAAACGTTTGTGCCCGGAATAGTGGCAGGTATGCATTATAAGTACTGCATAGTAGACAGCCGTGGCAACACATTGCCTCTGAAGGCCGACCCTTATGCACAGGAAATGCAACTGCGGCCTGATAATGCATCGATGGTGCCTTATGCCACAAAATTTAAATGGAAAGACAGTAAGTGGATGAAGGCACGCAAAAGCTCTGCAGGTCATGAATCATCTTTACTTATTTATGAAGTACACCTCGGGTCGTGGCGTCGGAACAATGACAATAGATTTTTGAACTATCAAGAACTGGCTAAACAACTGGTTGCTTATGTCAAAGAGCTTGGTTTCACACATATACAGTTGATGCCGGTGAGTGAGTATCCGTTTGATGGATCGTGGGGCTATCAACCCATAGGCCTGTTTGCGCCAACACGCCGCTTCGGCTCTCCGGATGAATTTCGATTTTTCGTAGACCACGCACACAGACAGGGTATTGGAGTTTTGTTGGATTGGGTGCCAGCTCACTTCCCTTCCGATGATCACGGCCTGGGAAATTTCGATGGCACAAGTCTTTATGAACATGCTGATCCGCGCAAGGGCTTTCATCCGGATTGGAACACTCTGATATTCAACTACGGACGCGCAGAAGTTGTCAGTTATCTTCTGAGCAACGCTATTTATTGGTTGCAAGAGTTCCATCTGGATGGTCTGCGCTTCGATGCAGTAGCCTCGATGCTCTACCTGAATTACAGCCGCAAGGAAGGCGAATGGCTGCCGAACCAGCACGGCGGGTTTGAGAATCTGGAAGCGATTCAGTTACTGCGCAATGTCAATGAACGAGTGCATCTGCATTTCCCCGGTGTACTCATGATTGCGGAGGAGTCAACGGCATGGCCGGGCGTTACAGACTTTACTTCGCGTGGTGGCCTGGGTTTTGGTTTTAAATGGAATCTTGGCTGGATGAATGACACGCTAAGCTATATGTCACGTGATCCCATACATCGAAAGTATCATCACAAGGAGATGACTTTCGGTTTGCTTTACGCGTTCTCCGAAAGTTTTGTGCTGGCTCTTAGTCACGATGAAGTGGTGCATGGTAAACGCTCATTGCTGGAGAAAATGCCCGGTGACGATTGGCAGAAGTTTGCTAACCTTCGTGCTTATTTTGGGTTCATGTGGGCGCACCCCGGCAAGAAACTTCTGTTCATGGGTGATGAGTTTGCACAGCGCAACGAATGGAACCACGACAATAGTCTTGATTGGCACTTGCTGGAACATGCATCGCACCAGGGCGTCAGTCGTCTGGTCGGCGATCTCAATACATTGTGCAAGGACCTGCCCGCGTTGCATGAACTCGATGACGACAATTATGGGTTTGAGTGGATAGATGCTGACGGCAGCGGTCTGTGTGTGTTTATTTTTCTGCGTCGTTCAAGGCTGACGGGGCAGTTGTTAATAGCAGTCTGCAACATGACACCAAGCGTGCATCACAATTTCAGGATAGGCGTTCCTGCGGGGGGCGTTTACAGAGAAGCCATGAATACTGACAGCCATTTCTATGGTGGCAGCGGCGCAGGTAACCTGGGCGCGGTGATAAGTCAGGCGCAAGGTTGTCATGGCAGGTCCGACTCTATAGTCGTGACGCTGCCGCCATTGGCCAGCATTTATTTCGTACACGAATCGGCATAACGATGAACAATAGTTATAGAATCTGGAGGCGAACCACTCAATGAAGCAAGCAGTATCATTGACAGCAGGACTTCCCAACCCGCTTGGTGCGAACTGGGATGGCGAAGGGATCAACTTTGCAATATTCTCCGCACATGCGGAGAAAGTAGAACTCTGTCTGTTTTCTCCGGATGGCTCCCGTGAGTTGCAGCGGTTGGCTTTGCCATCACTGACTAATCAGGTCTGGCATGGTTATCTGTCCAATGCAGGCCCGGGAACTGTTTATGCCTATCGCGTCCATGGTCCCTATCAGACACACCTGGGGCATCGCTTCAATCCTCATAAACTGCTTCTTGACCCCTATGCGCGTCAGCTATGCGGCAAGTTTGTGTGGTCTGACACGCATTATGGTTTCGATCTGGATTTTCCGGACAAGGAAGCAAAGTTCGACAAACGCGACAACAAGGCTTTCATGCCCAAATGCATCGTTGTTAAAGATGTACCGGGTAGCGCACAAAAGTATCATCGTGTACCTATGGCAAAAACGGTGTTGTATGAAACCCACCTGAAGGGTTTTACAATCATGCACCCGGGCATACCTCCGCAACTGAGAGGTCGTTTTGCTGGCATGGCACACAAAGAAATCATCACTTACCTGAAGGCGCTGGGTATAACAAGTATCGAGCTGCTGCCCATTCAGAGTTTCATCAGCGAGGAGTTTTTGCACGACAGGAAGCTCAGCAACTACTGGGGTTACAACTCACTTTGCTTCTTTGCACCGCATCACGAGTATCTGAGCGATAACAATATTCTTGAATTTCGGCACATGGTGGATACCTATCACGATGCAGGCATAGAAGTGATATTGGATATTGTCTTCAACCATACCGCAGAAGGCGGACGCCTGGGACCAACGCTCTCCTTGCGTGGCATCGACAATCTTTCTTACTACCGCTTGCAGCCTGAAGACAAGCGTTATTACATCAATGATACCGGTTGTGGCAACACGCTGAACCTGATGCATCCGCGTGTTGTGCAGTTGATAATGGATTGTCTGCGTTACTGGGCAAGCAATATGCAGGTGGATGGTTTCAGGTTTGACCTGGCACCTGTGTTAGGTCGTGAATCCTATGGATTCGATCAGGGAAGTGGTTTTTTCGATGCGGTACAACAAGACCCCGTGCTGGCGAGCGTGAAGTTGATTGCTGAACCTTGGGATATCGGCCCCGGGGGTTATCAGTTAGGTCGTTTCCCACCGGGATGGAGCGAATGGAACGATCGCTATCGGGACACTGTGCGGCGATTCTGGCGCGGTGATTCGGGAGTGCTGCCCGAGTTCGCCAGGCGTGTGCATGGTTCCAGCGATATCTTCGAACATGCGGGACGTCGTCCTTCCGCGAGTATCAACTTCGTGACCAGTCATGATGGTTTCACGCTGCATGATCTGGTCAGCTATAAGGAACGCCACAACGAAGGTAATGGCGAGGGTGGTCAGGATGGGCATCGCGAGAACTACAGCGACAATTTCGGTATCGAAGGCCCTGTGGAGGATGCTTCAGTCAACGTATTGAGATTGCGCCAGCAACGAAACTTTTTGGCAACGCTGTTTTTGTCACAGGGTACGCCAATGATGCTGGGCGGCGATGAGTTCTGTCGTTCACTGCATGGTAATAATAATGCCTATTGTCAGGACAACGAATTAAGTTGGATGAATTGGCCGGCGATCTCACGCACAGGTCATGTACAGATAGAATTTACAACACTGCTGATACATCTGCGCAAACGGTTTGGATTTTTGTTTCCGAACAGATATGTGCATGAGCCACAGAGTCCGAAAGATTCTGCCGTGCAATGGTTCAATAGCAGCGGTGGCCTGATGCAGGCTGCCCATTGGCAGGAGCATCAGGCTCGCACGCTGGGCTGTAAGCTCAGAGGTATCGATCCTGAGACTGGGATCACCAGACGTGCTCTCATCGTGTTCCACGCAGACCGATCCGCGCTGGCTTTCAAACTGCCTGTTGTGCCAGGAGTTGTTCGATGGGAGATAGTACTGGATACGGCTACTCACAACGGTGTTCCTGATGTTGATAATTGTATGGTTATAACCCGAATTAATTTATTTTCCTGTTCAACAGTGATGTTGTTGGCGCATGAAGAGTCTGTATCAGAAGCGCAAGATCTGAACAGTGATAAGAGGAAGTTGGTATGAGCCATAAGAAAAATTCTTTGCAGAAGGAAGCGCAGGAAAAGCTGGCACAGTCAGACACTGATTGTATGAGTAAGGAGCAAAATGGTTATCCCTGGTTAGGGATGGAGAGCGCAGCATTCGCTGAGGATCTTGCGCGTCACTTCCATCTGACTCTGGGCCGCGACCAAACCAGTGATTCACATCTGTACATGTTCAACGCTGCTGCGTTGACGGTGCGTGACAGACTGGTGGAGCGCTGGCGCCAGACACGTGTACGTTACACCAACGAAAGACCGAAACGCGTCTCCTATATATCGTTGGAGTTTCTGATGGGACGCTCGCTGTGCAATGCCGTTCTGAATCTTGATATTGAGGAACCCTTGCGCAATGCACTGTTTCGCTACGGCGTAACGTTGGAAGAAATTGCCGATGAAGAACGCGACGCCGGATTGGGCAATGGTGGTCTGGGCCGTTTAGCAGCCTGCTTTCTTGACAGTTGCGCAACCCTTGCTCTGCCTGTGACCGGATACGGCATTCGCTATGATTATGGGATGTTTCACCAGCGTATTGAAAATGGTCATCAGGTCGAATCACCGGATCATTGGCTGGAATGGGGCAATCCATGGGAGTTCGAGGCACCCCAGGACACTCGCACAATAAAGTTCGCTGGTTGCACCCGGCCGCGAACCGATTCTTCTGGTCGCACCCATATCGACTGGGTAGATACGCATGATGTGCTTGCGGTGCCTTATGATATGCCGGTGCCAGGTTATCGCAATAACACTGTGAACACATTAAGGTTGTGGAAAGCAATGCCGACTGAGGAATTCAATCTGCACGAGTTCAATGCGGGAGGCTATGCGGAAGCGGTCGCTGCAAAAACTCAGGCCGAACAGATCTCCATGGTGCTGTATCCCAACGATGTCAGTGAGAACGGCAAGATTCTGCGTCTGCGCCAACAGTATTTTCTTTCTTCCGCGAGTTTGCAGGATGTGTTGGCAAGGTGGCTGATCCAAAGTGGCGAATCGTTCACGGATTTTCCCGACTACAATTGCTTTCAGCTCAATGATACGCATCCCTCTATCGCCGTTGCTGAATTGATGCGGCTATTGATTGATGAACATGAACTGCAGTGGGATCAGGCCTGGCAAATAACCACAGCAACCATGGCCTATACCAACCATACTCTGCTGCCCGAAGCGCTGGAACGCTGGCCCGTGCGATTATTTCGCGAAATGCTGCCCCGTATACTGGAGATCATTCAGGAGATTAACGCGCGCTTTCTGGTTGAGGTTTCCCTGCGCTGGCCAGGGGACAGTCGCAAGCTGATGAGCATGTCGATCATCGAAGAAGGTGCAGACCCGCATGTGCGGATGGCACATCTGGCGATCACAGGAAGTTTTTCTGTAAACGGCGTTGCGCAATTGCACACCGACCTTCTGAAGGAGGGACTGTTCCGAGATTTCTTCGCCATGTGGCCGGAGAAGTTCAACAACAAGACAAATGGTGTGACCCCTCGTCGCTGGTTGGGATTCTGCAATCCAAAATTGGCAACTCTGATCACCGACAAGATCGGAGAGGGTTGGATGACAGAGCTCAGTAAGCTGTCTGAACTACGCCCTTTCGCGGATAAAACGGATTTCAGGAAGGATTGGGCGAAGGTCAAAATGCACAACAAGCAAGTGCTGGCGAATCTGGTGGAACAGAAATGCCAGGTATCATTCGCTACCGATATGTTGTTCGATGTGCAGGTGAAGCGCATTCATGAGTACAAGCGGCAATTGCTGAATGTGTTACATGTGATACATCTCTTCGCAAGAATTTTGCAGGATGATACTGCAGATTTTACACCCCGTTGTGTGTTGATTGGCGGCAAAGCGGCGCCGGGATATTTCATGGCCAAGTTGATTATAAAACTGATCAACAACGTGGCGCAGGTGATCAATAGCGAACCCAAGGCAAAAGATTTGCTACGGGTAGCGTTTATCCCTAACTACAATGTCACAAGCATGGAGGTTATCTGTGCTGGTGCGGATTTGTCTGAACAGATCTCCACAGCCGGCAAGGAAGCTTCTGGTACCGGAAACATGAAGTTCATGATGAACGGCGCGCTTACCATCGGTACACTGGATGGTGCCAATATCGAAATTCGTGATGCAGTAGGTGCGGAAAACTTTTTTCTGTTCGGTTGTCAGGCACAGGAAGTGCAGGCTGTGCGCCAAACGTATAATCCAGCTGCAATCATTGCCGATGATCCGGATCTACGGGCCGTCATGGAGATGCTGGAATCTGGATATTTCAATCGATACGAATCGGGAATGTTTGCACCGATAATCAACAGCATTCGCGACCCGTCAGATCAATGGTTGACCGCTGCAGATTTTCGCAGTTATGTGGATGCACAAGAGAAAGCGGCTGCAGTTTTCCGCGATCATCAGGAATGGACTCGCATGAGTATATTGAACACCGCTGCCAGCGGATTTTTCTCCAGCGATAGAACCATCAAGAGTTACGCTGAGGAAATATGGCAGATAGAAGTCCCGCAAGCTAACGACCCGCAAGTCAACAAACAGTGAGGTGATAATGATGGATACCGGTCCGCGTTATGTCAGTAAATTGACTCGCAATACCTATGCTCTGATACTGGCAGGAGGCCGCGGTTCCCGCTTGCATGAGCTGACCAATTGGCGTGCTAAACCGGCACTTTTTTTCGGCGGCAAGTTCCGCATCATAGATTTCCCTTTATCAAATTGCATCAACTCCGGCGTACGCCGAGTTGGTGTAGTGACGCAGTACAAAGCGCACTCTCTGATAAAACATCTGGTGCGCGGCTGGGGGCATTTCAAAAAAGAGCTTGGTGAAGGCGTTGAGATTCTGCCCGCCTCGCAACGGCATTCTGACAGCTGGTATATGGGAACTGCAGACGCCGTGTTTCAGAATATAGATATTATTCGCGGCGAGATTCCCGAGTACGTCATGGTACTTTCCGGTGATCATATTTACCGTCAGGACTACGGTGACATGTTGGCCTATCATGCAGAGCACAATGCAGACATGACCGTTTCCTGCATGGAGGTACCATTGAGCGAGGCCGCTGGCAATTTCGGCGTGATGAGCGTTGATCGTGATCACCGCATTCTTGCCTTCAACGAGAAGCCGACGAACCCGCAGTGCACGCCCGATAACCCGGATATGTGTCTTGCTTCCATGGGTAATTATGTTTTTAAGACTGAATTCCTGTTTGATCAACTGCGTAAAGACGCTGAGAAAGACGGCTCTGATCATGATTTTGGCAAGAATATCATTCCGTCAATTATTGCTGACCACAAAGTGTTTGCTTACCGGTTTGTTGATCCTGACGGCGATCGCAAAGCTTACTGGCGCGATGTGGGAAATCTGGATTCATACTGGCTGGCAAATATGGAATTGGTGGAACCGGTGCCACCCCTGAATCTGTATGATCCACGCTGGCCTATCTGGACTTTCCAGGAACAGTTGCCGCCCGCTAAATTCGTTTTTGATGATGATGACAGGCGCGGTATGGCCACTGACTCAATGGTTTCAAGCGGGTGTATTATTTCCGGCTCAACAGTGCGAAAATCCCTGCTGTTTTCCAATGTCCGTATGCATTCCTACTCCGAAATTGAACAGGCCGTGATACTGCCTGATGTCGTAATCAAGCGACATTGCAAATTACGCAAGGTCATCGTTGACAGGGGTTGCACTGTACCGGAGGGGACGGTGATAGGTTTCGACCATAAAGCGGACGCAAAGAGAGGATTTCGTGTTACCGATAATGGCGTCACACTGGTCACTCGCGAGATGTTGGGGCAGTCAGTGGGAGGCCTTTGACCAATTACAGTCGTTCAACAAACGTGCTCGCGCTCAACTAACGTGAAAAGTATATGCATATAGTAATGATCGCTGCCGAGAACGGCGCGCTTGCAGGAGGCAAGGTTGGGGGAATTGGCGATGTCATTCGTGATGTGCCGATTGCACTGGCCAAATTGGGACACCAGGTTTCTGTCATTACGCCTGGCTATCAGTCGCTGTCCAAACAAAATCCATCGGAACTTCTGACCACGTTTACAGTAGAATTCTGTGGGCAATTGCAGGAGGTTCAGTTTTTTGTCGCCGGCGAGAACAAAAGCACTTTCAGATCCGCAGTTGCGCCTAAGGCGCGCAAACGCAAAAACGGTTCGGTATCACATTATTTACTGGAACACTCATTGTTTGCCTCCTGCGGTGCCGGCAGTATCTATTGCGATGACAAGCGCGGTCCTTTTGCCACCGATGCTCACAAGTTTTCTCTGTTCTGTGCTGCCGTCTGTGAGTTGCTCGAGAGTGACATGCTTGTCAATGCCGATGTATTGCATCTGCACGACTGGCACGCTGCCATGGTTGCGCTTCTGCGTCACTTTGAACCGGCATACAAGAAGCTGAACAGGATTCCGCTGGTGTATTCTATTCACAATCTTTCCCTGCAGGGGATAAGACCACTGGCGAACAACGAATCGTCGTTGCAGTCCTGGTTTCCACATACCGCATTCGCCTTGGATCTGATTCAGGACCCGCGCTATCCGGACTGTATCAATCTGATGCGCGCAGGCATCAATCTCGCGGATAAAGTGCACGCTGTGTCGCCGAGTTATGCGAAGGAAATTTTGCAGCCATCAGATCCGCAGCATGGTTTCGTGGGTGGTGAGGGCCTGGAGCTTGATTTACAGAGGCTTGATGCTGAGGGCAGGATCATCGGTATACTGAATGGTTGCGACTACGACTATCAGGCGCATAAAGTGAGTAGCCGCAATCAGCTATTGAATCTGATTGAAGAAAATCTGCACACATGGACGGTGAACAGCGAGTTTGTACCCAGTGCGAACTTCTTCGCGTTCAGCAGAATTCAATTATGGCGCAAACGTCGCAAGGCGATTCCGGTTACATTGACTTCCATCGGGCGACTCACTAACCAGAAAGCGCGTCTATTGATGGAAATGCTGCTCAAAGCAGATGGAACTCGACAAAGTGCGCTCGACTGTCTGCTCGATGATCTCGCGGACGGTGTATTCATCATGATTGGCAGTGGCGATCCTGGGTATGAAAAATTCTTCACTCAGGCGATGCGCAAACACGACAACTTTCTATTTCTACGCGGTTTCTCCGAACAACTCGCAGATGCCTTGTATGGGTACGGAGATCTGTTTTTGATGCCGAGCAGTTTCGAACCATGCGGCATCAGTCAGATGCTGGCCATGCGTGCCGGAACGCCCTGCATCGTTCATCATGTCGGTGGGCTACGTGATACCGTTCAACATGGGGTGAATGGTTTCGCGTTCAGCGGTTCTACACCTGAGGAGCAATCGCGGGCAATGATTCAGGCTGTGAAGAACGCGCGCGCAACCATGCAGAAACCAAAACAATGGGCTGCCATTCGCAAAGCGGCCCTAGGCACGCGCTTTCTATGGGATGCAGCCGTAAAACAATACATCACGAAGCTGTACCAATAATTGGGGTCAGAGTAAAAATACAGTAGTTTTTCAATAAATGGGGTCGGAGTAACAATAAATGGGGTCGGAGTAAAAATACAGTAGTTTTCCTAAAGCGTCCAAGTGCGTCTAAAAAACGCAGATCTGCAACTCTTCTGCTGCAATTATCTCAGTTCCAACCCTGACTTCGCGATTCAAGGAATATTGGATATCTAGTAACAGTTCTTTAAAACTACTGTATTTTTACTCTGACCCCAATTATTGCTAGCGCTCCAGTATTGCCGTCACGCCCATGCCGCCGGCAGTGCAGACTGATATCAATCCGCGGCCGCTGCCTTTCTCTTCCAGCAGTTTCGCCAGGTTCGCAACGATACGCGTACCGGTTGCGGCAAACGGATGTCCGAACGCCAGTGAGCTGCCTTTGACGTTAAGTTTGCTGCGATCGATGCTGCCCATCGCTCTGGGCTGCAATAGTTTTTCGCGACAAAAGTTTTCATCTTCCCATGCCTTTAATGTGCACAACACCTGCGCTGCGAACGCTTCATGCAGTTCATAGAAATCGAAATCCTGCAGTGTAAGTTCTGCGCGTTGCAGCATCTCGCTTACCGCCACCGTCGGCGCCATCAAAAGACCTGCACCATTTACGAAATCAACTGCGGCGGTGCGGCCATGTGTGAGAAAAGCTTGTATTGGCAGATTGTTGGTCTGTGCATATTCTTCGCTGCACAATAGAACTGCCGAGGCCCCATCCGTGAGTGGTGTGCTGTTTCCAGCGGTCAAGGTGCCGCCATCGCGATCGAAGGCAGGCTTCAACTTCGCCAGCTTCTCAAGACTGCTATCTGCACGCATATTATTGTCACGAGCAACACCTTGATAAGGCATGACCAGATCATCGAAAAAACCAGTATCGAATGCTGCTGCGGCATTCAAATGACTGGCAAGAGTCAATTCATCCTGTGCCTCGCGAGTGATTTCCCATTCCTTCGCCATCAACTCGCAGTGCTGTCCCATGGAAAGCCTGGTGCGCGGTTCTCCGTTAGCAGGAGCTTGAGGAGCCAGTTCGCCCAATCCGAAACCTTTCAGTACTTTCAGCCTTTGCGAAAAAGTGCGAGCCTGCCCCAGGCGAATCAGGCGGCGGGCGAATTTGCGCTTGAACACAATCGGTGCATCGCTGGTAGTGTCGGACCCCGCGGCGATTGCGCAATCGATCTGGCCGCTGGCGATCTTACCCGCCGACATCAACGCAGCCTCCAAAGATGTGCCACAGGCTATCTGCAGCGTGATCCCCGGTGTCGCTGGAGAAAGGGTTGTACTGAGCAGGGCTTCGCGTGCCAGATTCCAGTCTTTAGCGTGAGTTGTTACGGCGCCTGCCACAACCTCATCTATCTTCTTGCCTGCCAGACCATACTTGTCCACGAGAAACTGCAAGGTATCCGCCAGCATGTCGAGATTGGTGAGTTCAGCGTAGGCGGTGTTAGACCGACAGAAGGGAATCCGTGCGCCTCCAACAATAGCTACTCGCCGTAGTGATGAATTGCTCATGCGGAATCTCCCTTCGAACCTGGATGATTTGAACTGTCATGCACCTTTTCATTTATATTCTGTTTCTGCAAGGCGCCTTCCTGCTTCTGCAAGTAATACAACGGGCCACCTCGAAATGGCGCGAAACCTGTTCCAAAAATCATGCCTGCATCCAGCAGATCCTTGTCGTCTACAATCCCGTCCTCCAACGCTGACTGACACTCATCGATGTAAGCTTTCAATAATCGCTCTGTGATCATACCCAGATTGTGACCCTGAATGAGATCGGCATTCTTCTGCGGCTTGCCATTCTTCCATCGGTAAAAACCTTCATCGGATTTTTTGCCGAGCTTACCGGCATCCACATATTTTTTGATAAATTGCTTTTCAGCAGCACCTCTGGCATTTGCGACTGACGCAGCAGTATCGTCCGCCAATACTCCTGTGACCATCAAACAAACATCCAAACCGACTGTATCTGCCAACTCCACGGGACCCATCGGCATGCCGAAAGCTTCAGCGGCTTCGTCGATAGCTTCCAACGGAACTCCTTCCAGATGCAGAGTTAGCGCTTCCATCATATAAGGGGCAAGCACACGGTTGACCAGGAAGCCCGGGCTGCTTTTCACAATCAACGGGAAGCGGCTGATCTGTCCGCAGAATGCGGCGGCGTTCTGGACCTGTTGCGGATCAGTGACCGCGCTGTGAACTATCTCCACCAGTGGCATGCTCGCCACCGGATTAAAGAAATGGAGTCCAATCAAACGAGCGGGATTCTGCAATACTGTTGCCAGTTGTTCCAGCGGAATAGCCGAAGTATTGGTGGCAAGAATTGCACCCGCTTTCATTTTGGGTTCGAGCTCTTTAAACAGATTCTGTTTGGCTTCCAGGTTCTCGAAAATTGCCTCAATCACGACATCAGCCAGCGCAACACCGTCACCGCTCACATCTGGTCGTAATCTGTCCATGGCCGCTTTCACTCTTGCAGGGTCACGCAATTTCTTTTTGAAAAGTGTGTTGGCGCGTGCCAGTGCCGGGTCAATGTATTTCTGTTCTCTATCCTGCAAACTGACTTCCAATCCGCGTAAGACGCACCAGGCAGCGATATCACCACCCATCACGCCGGCACCAATCACATGCACCCGACGCGCCTTGAAATTTGATTGTTTACCTTGCGCTTTCAAGCGCTCCATTAACGCAAACACCCGGCGTAATCCTGCAGCACTTTCTGTCTGCATCAGTTTTCCTACAGCGATGGCTTCCGCATGCATCATCTGATTACGGTTGCCGCCAAATTTCTCCCAGGTATCTATCAAACTATAAGGTGCCGGGTAATGCTCTTTACGTGCACGCGCCGCGGTCTTCTTGCGCATTTGCCCCGAAAGGAATTTGCGGGCTGGGGAAAGATTGCTCAAACGTGCGAGTAAACCCGGGCGACGGCTCCGTTTTTTGGCGAGAATCGCGCGACGCGCAGCCCAGAGCAGCTCTTCATGGCGCCCGATGACTTCATCAATCAGGCCAATAGCTTTGGCCGCTCTTGCGCTTATCTGACGTGCAGTCAACATCAACTCCATGGCTTTCAATCCACCGATAGTTGCTACCGACCGCGCTGAACCACCGAAACCCGGAAAAATGCCCAGCTGCACTTCCGGAAATCCCAGTTTGGTTGATGGTGTATCTTTGGCAATCCGGTAATTACAGGACAAGGCCAGCTCCAAGCCTCCACCCAGACAATAGCCTTCAATAGCAACAACGGTGGTACAGGAGAGATTTTCCAGACGGGTGAACATGGTATGCACACGCTGGATAGCTTCAGTGACTTCGCTGACATCGGAGAAATTACCGAATTCACGCACATCCGCGCCGAAAACAAATCCGGTAGTTTTGCCCGAGAGTATCGCGATGCCTCGTGGTGTGCTGGTCTCGGCGTATGCAAGCAACTGTTCAAATTCTTCCAGTACCGCACTGGAAAGAGAGTTGACGCTTTCACCCTGACGATCCAGATACAGCCACAATATGTCATCTGAATCACGGTTGACGCGCCAGTGTTGATAGTCTGAGAGTTTGCTGTTCATGATAATTCCTGAATAGGTATTCGGTTATAACGCATTCCCGTTGCCGCTTTATGTGCCTACTTTACCGCGAATCGTGGTCTCTGTTAACGTGAACAGGTGGGAATCTTAACCTGTTGGTGGTGGTACTGTGGATTTGAGGTCGCTATCATGCTGTGCATTGTCGCTATTTCATAGTTCAAGACCGCGACCCAGGAGTTTTCTGTGCCTTATTCCCGTTCTCTGCCTATTGCATTAACAGTGATGTTATTTGGGGCCTGTAACAACGAAGATCCAACGCTCACCGATGACGTTGGGCAACCAGTCCCTGTACAAAACTGGATAGAGGTACCGCTAAGCGATAGTACCTATAACAGCAACACTGTGCCATGGCGCAGCGCTACCTACGATGTTTACGTGGCTGCCTACAACGCGCTGGAATTCAAGCTGGATTTACGCGAGGGCGATTCAATAGTCTATCGCTGGAATGTAGAGATGGATGATCCCGACTTGCTCAAGGTGGAGTTTCATGGTCACACGGAACGTGTAGGTGAGGCGCCTGGAACGGTCATGTTCTACACGATACATAGCGATGGCGAGGAGAGCGGTACATTGACAGCGCCGTTCGATGGCATCCACGGCTGGTATCTGAACAATACCAGCGCGCAGGATATCGTAGTGGTCTTGACCGTAGCAGGCTTCTACACCGAAGTTGAATAAATGGGGTCAGAGTAAAAATACAGTACTGTATTTTTACTCTGACCCCATTTATTAACCCTATTTATTAGCGGCCGTTGTCGAAGCCTGCGGCATGGCGCATTACATGATAGATGTAGTGTTGCTCATGCGTGCTGCTGAACAAGTGAGACCAGGGACCATTTGCGTAGATCGCAACGTCCTCGCCCGCATGTGAGCCCATGGCCAATGGCACGAGCACTTCCTGGTGATAACCACTGTGCTCGGTGTCCACACTCGTCAGATCCTTGCGACCTGCATCTACCGGTACCCGATAACGTACATCGCCGCCGACATTCTCTGCAAAGCCGCGCCCGTTGCGATAGCCAAGCGTTGTGTAGGGCATGGCATCAGCCGCCAGTGCAACTTCATCAGCAGGCTCACCCGAGCCATCATTATTGACTACCTTGCCCAGAATAGGATTGCCACGAGTAGGATACCCAGAGATAGTAAAAGTATGACTATGATCTGCAGTTACAATGATCAAGGTTTCTTCAGGATCGGTCATCGCCAGCGCAGTTGTGACCGCGTCCGACAACTCGCGAGCATCTTCCAGCGCCCGCAGTGCATTGCCAGCATGATGACCGTGATCAATGCGGCCTGCCTCAACCATCAGGAAGAACCCATCCGGGTTGTTCTGCAAAATGCTGATTGCGGTTTCAGTCATCAAGGGTAATGAAGGTTCGGAAGCATCATCAGCCGCACGGTCAACACGATAATTCATGTGCGAACGGTTGAACAATCCGAGCAAGTGTCTGGTTGAGCTGGTATCGATATTGCGCAGTTGTTCCTGGTTCCACACGAAAGCGCTGTCAGCATACTTCTGTTGCCACTCCATGGTCAGATCACGACCATCTCTGCGCGTACCAGGATTCCCGTCCTGAGGATCGCTGCCGTTTGCCGGTATAAAGAATTCGCGACCACCTCCCATCGCCACCTCAAGGCCATCGCCGTAATTGAAGTCAATGAGTTGGCTGGCGATATCCTTACAACCATTTTGAACAGCTTCGGCAGTCAAATGTATATCGGCTTCCCAGTCGCGCTCCGGTGTGTGTGAGTAAGTCGCAGCGGGGGTGGCATGGGTAATGCGGGTAGTGGTGACTATTCCTGTAGCCAAACCAAGTTCTTCAGCCTGTTGCAGAAAGCTGGGAATGGATTTGCCAAGGGATGACGCGCAGTCGGCGCGCAACGAAGTTTGATCTACTGATATAAGCCCGGCCCGGGTTTTTACTCCACCTATCATCGCCGTCATGGTGCCTGCTGAATCAGAAGTCTGCTGATTGGTGTTATAGGTTTTTGCCAGAGCTATTGCAGGAAACTGCTCGAAGGAGAGAAAATTTTCTTCGCCCGGATTGCCCCGCATCTGCCCATCGTGGATGCGCGCTGCCGTTACCGTGGTAACGCCCATGCCATCCCCCACAAAAAGAATAATATTCCTGGCGCGACCAGTATTCGCTGGCTGACTCAGTATCCGCTGTAGTTCTGCTTGCCCTGATTGGTACCAGGACTGCGGGGTTTCTGTGGTTGAGGTTTGCGCGAAGGTGAAACCACTGGCAAGAAACGCCAGAACAGCGACAGGCGCAAGTAGCGGGGCGAATGGTGATTTTTGCAATGACGGCAACAACTTAAGCATGATTCATCTCCTTTTTCAGCGAGGATATTATAGGGTTTAATGGGAGCAAACCAGTAAGCAGATAAAAAGTATGAAAATGTGCCTGGCAACTAAACTTGGTGTCGCTTTCTGCGGTGACTGTATAATGACTGCAAACTGAAGATACAGAGGTTATAGACACGAATGTTGACACTCGATGATCTGGTCTGGCTCGCGCTGATCATAGGTGCAGGCAGTTACTGGTGGCGGGCCAGAGGGTTCAAATCATTGGCTTTGCAACTCGCTGCACAACGCTGCAGCAATCTGGACGTGCAATTGTTGGATCAAAGTGTTGTCATGAAGAAGATTAACGTACAACGAGGCGCCAGCGGATCCTTACAATTGCGCCGCACCTATGAGTTCGAGTTCTCCTCTACAGGTACAGATCGCTACAAGGGCTCCATCATACTGGCAGGCGTAAAACTGGAACATATAGAGATGGAACCACACATCGTGCTCGACAATCAGATTCACTAATGTCATCCAATATCGCCAGCAAAAGCATCATGCGCCAACGCGAGAAGATTCTGCGTTATACACTGTGGGCAACTGCAGTGTTAGCGAGCATTGCGTATGTGCCAAGTGTAGCTATTGCAATACAACTGCAGCTGTGGATGCTGATTCTGGTCGATACACTGGCATGGATCGCAGTCTTGATTCTTGCATTGTGGAAGACATTGCCGTTCAAGATCAAGGCGGTCGCGTTTATTAGTAACTGGACGTTGTTTTCCTTTTTTCTTCTTTGGCTGGTTGGGCCTATAGGAGCAGGTGTCGCCTGGTTAATGGTTACCCCGGTAATGTCAGCTCTGTTTTTTGGGTATCGAGGTGCTGTTTTTTCATCCATAGCCATGCTGTTGATATTAGTTTTCTACGGGATACTGCTGCAGTTTCATACTCCGGAAACATCTCTATTTCCATTCGAACCCTACGATGTACTGTCCTGGTTTGGAGTATCCGGTTCATTGTTGTTTTTGTCGATGCTGAGTTCTTTAGCTATAGCGCAGCTACTTAAGGGTACGGAGGAATCGCTTGTTGATCTGGAAGCATCCAGGCGTCAACTCGCAAAGGCTTTGACTGAACAGAAGCAACTACAGGAACAACTATCTCACTCGCAAAAACTCAGCGCGCTGGGTACGTTAAGCAGCGGCATTGCGCATGATTTCAATAATCTTTTATCGCCAATATTGATATCCAGCGAAGAAATGCGTGAACTTTTGCCAACAGACAGCGTAGAACACAAACAAATCGATACCATTATTCAATCAGCAGAAAGGGCGCGCAATCTGGTGCGCCGTATTCTCAGCTTTAGTCACAATGTGAGCACTGACCCGTATGCCCTGGAGGTGGCGCCAGTGTTGCGCGAAGGGGTTGCACTATTGCGCAGTTCAACATCTGCTAACATAGAAATGAGTTGTCAGGTTCTCGCGGAAGACGCCTGTATTTTAGCTGATCCTGACAGTCTGATGCAGATTGTCATGAATCTGGGGACAAATGCCTGCTCAGCGATGGGCGCGGCGGGAGGCATCTTGGAGTTCAAACTGTATCGGTCTGCAAACGAGGCCAGTATCGTATTGGAGGTTAAGGATTCAGGCAGTGGCATCCCCGACTCAATTCGCGATCAGATTTTCGACCCGTTCTTTACAACACGAGAGCCTGGGAAAGGAACCGGTTTAGGTTTGTCAATTGTGCATAAACTCGTAACAACTTTTTCTGGAAAAATTTCATTGGTATCAGAGCCTGGCAAAGGAACCTGCTTTACTCTGGAGTTTCCGGAAGTAAAAAAAGTGAAAGATCATGTACCGGATGTGCAACTGGTAGCTGATACGCAGCAGCAGAAAAAATTGCCGCGAAGCATCAGTATTCTGATTCTGGATGATGAGGAAATGGTACGTAGCACACTAAGAAGTGTCCTGGTGCGGGAAGGTTTCAATGTGACGGACACGGGGAATCCCAGTTTTGCTTTGAGACAGATAAAAGAGTCTCCGGAATCCGCGGATATATTGATTACCGATTTCGCCATGCCCGGCATGACAGGACTTGAAGTGGTGGAAAAACTGCGTGAGTCTAATCCGGAGCTACCCGTGTTATTGGTTTCAGGTTATCTGACGATAGAGCAGCTGGATAGAGTAGCAGCATTGGATATAGCAGGAGTATTGAGCAAGCCCTTCAATCGCGCGGCGATCCTTGAGCGTATATACAAATTAGTAACGGAACGAAAAATTGGCGCATGAATTTCCAAGTTTCAAATGCGGCTGGAAACCTGCTTCATCACCACAGACATCAACTTCATGCCAACTTTAACAGGCAAAGGCAGATCTTCACCGCCAGCTTGACGCGCAGCTTCGCCATGTTGTTTTTCATCAATCAGCATTTGCGCAATGATTGCGCGACTCTTGTTGTCCTCAGCAGGAAGTTTGTGCAGATGATCCTGCAAATGCTCGCAGACCTGCTCTTCAGTTTCCGCAACAAATCCCAGGCTCCATTTATCACCCGCCAGGCCGGCAATGGCGCCTAATCCGAATGACATGGCATACCAGACAGGGTTCAGATAACTGGGGCGGCTGTCCAGTTCCTGCAACCGGGTTTCACACCAGGACAGGTGATCCACTTCCTCGGCGGCGGCATGTTCCATGCCGCTGCGAACATCTGGTAATTTAGCGGTGAGTGCCTGCCCTTGATACAAAGCCTGCGCGCACACTTCACCGGTGTGATTGATGCGCATCAGAGCCGCTGCCTGTTGTCTTGCAACAGTATTGAAAATATCGCTATCAGGTTCCGGAAGGGTTGCAGCAGGCGATGGCCGTTGCGCTGTGCTGCTGCCGGCATTGATGGTACGCAGTGCTTGATCGAATTGCACAATCAACTGATCAAGGCTGTTGAAAAAAGATTTCTGGTTTGACATTTGCACATTCCGAATTTTGAAAAATATATTGATCAGGCGAGATCAGGAAACAGTCCGCGCAAGCCATTGGCGAGAATCTCAATCGCAATAGCTGCCAATACCAGACCCATCAGTCGCGCGAAAACATTCACCGCTGTTTGTGTCAAATATCGGGAGATATATTTCACTGCCCGGAAAGCCAGAAACAGCAGAAAGCATACGATAAAAATAACCAAAGCAATCATTACATAATGCAGGATAGTGGTATCTCTGTGCGCATAGAGAATGACTGTACTGATTGCCCCCGGACCAGCCAATAATGGAATGGCCAGTGGCACTACGGCAATCGATTTTAAATGCTCACTTTCCTGTGCTTCCTCATCGGTGCGCTTAATGCCATCCGTTTTCGCGTGCATCATGGAGATAGCCATCAACAGAATCAGAATACCACCTGCTACTCTGAATGAACTGATCGTGATACCGAAAAAATCCAGAATGGCTTCGCCCAACAACAGTGACGCAATCAGGATCAAAAACACAGCATAGGTTGTTGTTCTGGAGATTTTTTTGCGCTCCGCGTCTTTCATGCCGGTAGTCAACGAAAGAAAAATAGGCACGGCACCGATTGGGTTGATAACCGCAATCAGGCCAATAAGCATTTTTGTGTATTCTGTATATTCGATCATATGAGTGTTTATTTAACTTGATTGAATGTGGTGCAAAATATTGTGCATACGATAATGCGTATTAGTTTTCCACGCCATATTTTTTGTGAGACTCACGCCAGGAGTTTTCAATCATTGTGGCGAGAACATCCATGTTGATGTCCGACAATGTACTGACATACAAACAGGAAACGCCGGTTTTGTGCTTACCCAACTTTGCCAGCATTGCATCATATTTACCGTCGGTAGCAGTCAGATAGATTGCCAGATTGGATTTTCGCGGGCTGAAACCTACCCGCAACATATCACCTTCCCGCCCACTTTCGTAGCGGTAGTGATAGCTCCCGAACCCTATTATCGCAGGCCCCCACATTTTAGCTGCATTGCTGGTGATGCGGGTCATAAGCTCCAATAGTACTAAACTGTCCTTGCGGCGTGTCTCATTCTCTATAGCATCCAGGAAAGATTTAACACTGGCTCCTGTGGCTATGGTTTTGTTCTGGGCAGCAGGCATATATAGTCCTCCGTGGAATTAGCGCCAAGATTAGCTGCCGAAAGCAGGAAAATCCACATTAACATCCTGGGATGTGGGAGGTGCCGGGGTTTGTCAGACGGCGGTGATCGTGTTTGAATACGGTACTTTTCAATAAGACTATAGCCATTGAAACGAAGGCCAGTTACGTATTACCCAATAACACATAAACAATAGATAGAACGGAAAAGAGGGATACTTATATGCGCGGACTGATTGATTTGCTCGGGATCAGGGGAATTGCAGCTGCTTTTGCTGCCATCTTTTTTTGTGTACTGCCTGTTATTACGCTGGCACAAACGCCGCCAGCCGCACCTCCAGCTGACTGGGGGCCGGTATCCATCAATCTGGAAGAAATTCCGTATCCTTACCCAGTGCACTTTTTGCATCGCAATCTCTATGGGCAGGATGTACGCGTAGCTTATATGGATGCGCCGCCAACAGGCGCTGCTAACGGTCGTTCCGTGGTGTTGTTACATGGCAGCAGCTATTACAGCTGGTATTGGGAAGACACGATGAAGGCCTTGACTGCGGCTGGTTTCAGGGTGGTTGCTATTGACCGGCTGGGTTGGGGACGCTCCTCCAAACCCATTATTCCCTTCGATGTGAATCTGCATGGCTCAAATGTAATCGCGATTCTTGATCATCTCGGTATCAATCAGGCGGCAATTGCCGGTCACTCCCTGGGTGGGCGGTTGGCCAGCAGCTACGCGCATATTTATCCTGATCGTGTATCGCACGTCATTATGGTGAACCCGATAGCTTTGAACGATGCTGACCGCGGTCGCTCATGGAACGCTCCCAATGCGGGCGCACCCGAACCAGATCTGCAGGCGCATTATGCGGCGAATCTGCGTCAGGAACAGAACCGGATTGTGAACTGGAAACCTGAATACATGGAGCATGTGCGCATACGTTACGGTCATGCGTTAAGCGGCGATTACCATCGCTTGAATCTGGTGCGCTCCATGAACAGCAGCCTGACGGCATTACCTGTTGATGCCTTCTGGCCAAAAATTAGCACGCCAACTCTGTTGGTGGGTGGTGCCGACGATGGTCCCAATTATCGGGAAGTTACCCGCAGAGCTGTGGATTTGCTGCCAAACGGGTCGCTGATTCTGTTCCCGGGAGTTGGCCACAACCCGCATCTGGAAGCGCCGGATTTGTTGAACGCGGAGATGCTGCGGTTTCTGAATTGAAGGATCGCAAATAACAGCAGTTCGCGAGGCCTGGAAGAAATTCTTGTCAAGAAAATATCTGCCCAGTAATGGGCAGATATTTTTCGCGAGAACCGTTGCCGGATATCCACCGTTCTGGCAATGCGGCCCATCGACAATTGTGAATCTAGCATCATAAATGAGCCAGCTTCTCCGCCAATAGCGCCACCTGCAACTCCAATCGTTTGATTTCTCGCACAATGGAAAGTCTATGCAGCTCCAGGAAATACCAGAGTCGCAACAGACCAACGACAATGAACGAGACAATCAATCCCCCCAGCCATGAGATCCTGGTGGCGATGTCCGGTTCATTGACCATCTGATAGGCGCAATAAATAGAAAGACCGAGAAAAACAAGTATCAGCAAAAACACGAATATCACGGTATATCGAAACTGGCCTTTGAAACTTAGTGCAACCAGTCTGAAGATGCCCGTGTCATCGTCCGCCGCTGCGTAATCATCTTTGCTGTACCGCATGGCATCCAGTATTTTCTTGTTCAGATCATTCATCGTTGTCTCCTGTAAGTTTATGTAGTTGTCTGCGCGCATTGAAAAGACGCGATTTCACGGTGCCCTCTGCCAGAACCAGTACTTCAGCGATAGCTCGGATACTCAGACCTTCCAGGTAATGAAGATGAATAATCTGATAGGTATCGCTTTCCAATTCGACAAGCAGCTTCTCCAGTTGCAGGGATTCTGCGGGTTCATCCCCGCCCTGCGTCGATGCTTCCAAGTCAGTTTCCAGAACCTGGTTGATTTGTCGGGTACGCATAGCTTGGCGTATAAAGTTGACGCCTTTGCGATGCAACACCTGATAAAGCCATCCGGTGAATGCAGATGGGTCACTGACCCGGCCAATATCCCGACTCAACACTTCCAATGTGTTTTGCACAACGTCTTTGGCGGCCTCCTGATCCTGCAACTGGCGGGTGGCAAAGCGCAGCATTTTGGGGTAAAAGAGGTGCACCAGTTGTGTCATGGCGGATGCTTCACCTAGCTGAGCTTCGATGACCAGCCATTCCACCAGAATCTGTTCACTGTTTCTTTTCATCACTATTTAGGTCGTCTGAACCAGGGGCCAGGTTCACTGAAGGTAAAAAATAATCTTCAAATGCAGTTTTCACGCTGTAATAAGGCTTGGAGAGCTGATTTTCCTATTCGGGGCGAAACTTTCCCCATACATTCCCGTTTTTTGTCAGTGTGGAATTCCTCTGCATGATGACAAGTAGTACACTGCAGGTAAATAATACAAACCGGATGTACCAAGAGGACCCCACAATGAGCATAGTCCGAAGCCTGCTACTTGCCACGGTAAGTATTGCACTCGCAGCCTGCGCTAACAATAATCTGCCCTACCTGCGGGCAACTATGTTCCCTGGTGCCAAGCAGCAGAAGCGACGTGTTGTCAGCACGGGAGGTAATTGAGATGTTGAAACTTTTTTCTGCAATAGTCTTTGTGTTTGCTGCGCTTCTGAACTCAGGTTGCAAGAGTGATCCTTATGCCACCGAAAGTGATGTGATCATTAACGCCAATCGCGCAGCTGCGAACAATCTTATCCTGATGGCGGGCCCAAATATCAATCAAAGCATAAATATCATTGCCGCGAGTTTTTCGAATATTAACAATCTGACGCAATCCTCTTCCTTTGGTCGGGTTACATCGCAGCAATTGGTTTCGCAGTTCACGGCTTCCGGCTACTCAGTAGTGGATATGCTGCTGCGCAACAATGTTTACGTCAGTCAGGTCCAGGGTGAGTTTCTGCTTTCACGTGAAGTCAGCGCGATCAGCGCAGAGCACAATGCGCAGCTAGTGTTGGTGGGAACTTATGCTGTGGGTAGCAGTAATGTTTTCGTGACGGCGAAATTGATTCGTGCCATCGACAGCGTGATAATCGCTTCGCATGACTACGTCCTTCCAAATACGCGCGATATGCGAACCCTGCTCAGGGAATGGGATTAATCCCTAAGCAGGACAAAGTACAGGTGTATTATTTAAGGCAGCGGCTGATACAGCAAAGATCGCGCTGCGCTATGCACCTGCAATGAGTAAAAAATATCGTCGTTTTGTATCATACCTACAAACACAATATTTTCGACTGGATCAATCCAGAACCAGCTACCGGCAATTCCCCACCACCAATGTGTGCCTTCTGACGCGCCATTGAAAAGAGCCGGGTCATTCACAATGGCGAAATCCACGCCGAACACATTGCCCGGATAGAGTCTGCCAATATCGGTGATGTGGTCAGGCAATTGATTGCTGCGCATGATCTCCACAGCTTCTTCTGAAAGGATACGCTCGCCATTCAGCTCGCCCTTGTTCAAATGCATTTGCGCAAACTTCATGTAGTCTGCGGCAGTTGACGTCAATCCACCGCCGCCGGAGAAGAAGGCTGGCTCTTTCAGGAAATCACCGTTATCTGTGCGACGCAAACCACCACCTGGTTGTGGCGCATACTGACGGGCAAAACGTGCAGCTTTTTCAGGCGCCACATGGAAGGCAGTATCGACCATACCCAGTGGCGCGAAGATGCGCTCCTGCAGGAACTCATCAAAGGTCTGCCCGGACAACACTTCTACCAGGTAGCCCTGTACGTCCACGGAGATGCTGTATACCCACTGTGAGCCAGGCTGATGATTCAGTGGAATTTCACCCAGCGCAGCCATCATGTTTGCCAGGGGAATGTCCCGGTTCAGAATGCCTGCTTGCGCGTATGCCGCTGCGATTGGTCCCTGTGACAGGCCGGGTGTGTACACCAGGCCACCAGTGTGACTCATTAGTTCGCGAATAGTCATGGGATGCACTGCTGGCTCAGTAACAAAGCTACCGTCTGCATTCTGGGACACATAAACTTCAGCGCCAACCAGCTCTGGCAGATACTTTTCAACAGGATCATCCAGTTGAAATTTGCCTTCGTCGTACATCATCATCAATGCAGTGCCGGCGACGGGTTTGGTCATGGAGAAGATGCGAAAGACAGTATCGGTACTCATCGGTACCTGGTCTTCCACATTCTGATAACCAAAGGCCTGGTTCATCACTACTTCACCATCCTTGGCGACCATGGTGACTACGCCTGACAATCTGCCCGCATCCACCCTTGCCTGCATATCGGCTGCGATGGCATCAAGTCGGCGCTGGTCTATTTGAGCATGCGTGACTGATGAAAAAGCCAGCGTCAGGGCTATCAGCGTGGCATACCAGCCTGAACGAACTGAAATCATGTTTCTTCCCCCTCGTTTGTATAGTCAGATATTGTAGTCAGACTCGGATAATGAGCTGAGCGCGGTTATTAAAACACCAATATCGAAAGGCATCCACAGTAAACAAACTACTTTCGGGGGAGGTGTCAGTTCCTGCATTAGTTGTTACTTCTTCTGTGAATCATTAAGCTACGCCCATTGCTTTAAACAGGAGAATTATTTTGACAGTACGCCTTAACCCCGATTCAAACCCATTGTCATACAAGCAACAGTATGCGGTAGACAAGCGCGTGCGTGTGCCGGATTTTCTGGTGCAGGAAGACGCTGTGCGGTTATTGCAGTGTCTGGCCCAGGAAACCGAATTCTCCAGCGCGTTCAATGTGGATGGCAGCAATGGCGTGCTGAGTGATGCACAAATGCGGCAGTTGACGCCAACCGATGTGCAGAGCCTGCAGCAGAAGATACATGAGAATGCCGGCCGAGGGGCAGGGTTCCTCTACGGCCGCAATAATATCAATGGCAAAAACAGCGACAACCCGCCGCCACTGCTGCGAGAGTTTACCGACCTTATCAACAGTGAAGTCGTATTGTCCGCTGTACGGGAGATCAGTGGTCATCAGGATATTTGCGCAGCCTCAGCGCAGGCGACACGCTACCTGCCCGGCAATTTCCTGACCCGACATAACGATTTTCATGCCGAGGAAGGGCGCCGGGTAGCTTATGTGATGGGCTTTACACCTGGCTGGCATCCGGACTGGGGTGGACTGCTGCAGTTCTATCAACAGGATGGCACGCCGCGCGATGCCTGGACGCCAATTTTCAATAATCTCGTGCTGTTCGATGTCGCTCATGTGCACGCGGTGACGTTTGTGACGCCATTTGCCGTAGATCCCCGCTTCTCCATTACGGGCTGGTTCCGGGCTAAACCACTGTAGAGTGGTTTGACTGAAAATTGGTACTATCCGGGTCTGATGTGGAAAGAACGGGAGTCATCATGGATAACAAAAGCAAAATTGCAGGTTTTGCTGTGTTGCTTTGGGGGTTGGGCCTTCCGGCAGGGCATGCTCAGGACTCGGCAGCAACCCCTGTGCAGAGCGACATTGATGACGCTACTGCAACCGAGAATTCTACGATAGTCTATCCCGCCGCGTTCTTTGCGCCTTACAACCCCAACTCCGTCAGCGACATGCTGGACCGCATACCGGGTGTATCACTCGATGGCAGAGGCGGCAGAGGAGGCGGGCGCGGCTTGGGCACAGGTGGTGACCTGCTGATCAATGGTCAGCGTCTGGCTGGCAAGGACAACTCCCCCAGAGCACAATTGGATCGTATCTCCGCCGGAGAGGTCGAGCGTATAGAGATTATTCGTGGTACTGCAGGGGATCTGGCAGTTAGAGGAGCCGGACAAGTCGTGAATGTTGTCCTGTTTGAAGCGGAAAGCCGCTCCAATACCTCGGTAGAGTTGATCGCTCGCTTGAATCACGACGAAACAGCTGAAGGGGGAGCTACACTTTCTCACAATCGTCAGACCGGCAATTTTCAATCTATGATCAGCGTGCAGGCGCGTCCCAATTACGAGAATCGGGACCATCGGGAAACCCGCTTTTCTCCGGGAATGGAGACACTGGGCACTTTGTTTGCAACCACCATCCGCGATCAGGATGTTTTGCAACTCAGCAGCAATATGAGTTACAGCATTGATTCGCATCGTATGCAACTGAACATGCTGTATAACGACTCCAGTCATCCACGCTATGTGCGCAGGGATTTCGTCGACTTTATCGGTGGTCAGTCAATTCTCACCGCCGAAGAAGAGGACATCGATGGCGACTATTTGAATTGGGAAATCGGCGGTGACTATGAATACAGTTTCGCAAACGGTCACCGATTTCAATTTCTGTTCATTACCAATGACCAGACCAGCGATGATGTCCGTGAACGATTCAATATCGATGAATCACAGGTTCGGGCACTACGAAACAAGACGCTTTACATTGAATCCAATCAGCGCACGCGCGAAAAGATTGTGCAGAGTCAATACAGCTTTCCACTGAGTGCCAGCCAGGATTTACGTATTGGTGTGGAGCGAGCGGATACCCGACTGGATTCCAGTTTGTTTATTGGTAATCTCGGCGGCAATTTGCCGCCTTCGGATCAATACGGTGGGTTACCCCCTCGTCCTGATCTGTCCAATGCAGGTACCGAAGTGCAGGAAATCCGCTATGAAGGTTTTGCTTTCCACAATTGGACAATCAACGACCGCATGACGCTGGAGAGCAGCGTGGTTTATGAAACTTCTGAAATATCCCAAAGTGGTGTCGTGCGTAACAGTCGCCAGTTCGATTTCATCAAACCCTCGGTCGACTTTCGATTCAATCTTACCGAAGCACTGCGACTGCGAGCGACAGTTACCCGCTCGGTATCGCAACTCAGCTTTGCCAATTTTGCAGCAACTGCCAACGATGATGATCGCGAGTTGGATGCGGATGCAGGCAATCCGGAATTAGTGCCAGAGAAGGAAATGCGTTACGAATTGGGTCTGGAGTACCGGCTCGCCGACGACAATGGTGTGTTGAGTTCGCGAGTTTTTTATACAGATATTGACGATTATATTGGCAATATCAATGCCACAGTCAATCCCGCTCAACCTATCTCTGCTGTCGGTAATGTGGGTCAAGCGGCACGTTGGGGTATGTTCAACAATGCCAGTGTTCGGCTCGGTTTTCTGGGGCTTCCGGACGCGATAGTGTCAGCGGGTGTGAATGTTTTCGATTCAAAGCTAACTGACCCCTTTCTGGGTTCAGAGCGTCGAATCACTCGCCGTGGTGAAGCTGATCTGGGTTTCCGTCATGATGTGACCTCTCTTTCGCTTAGTTATGGTATCGACTACCGCCATCCATTTCATGGTGGCGAGTATGACGTCGACATCACCACGATAACCCGCAATGATGATCAGTCATCCCTGAATCTTTTTGTATCCAAGGTGTTCTTTGACGACATCACTTTTCGTCTGGAGTCCGACAATACTCTGGGTGAGTCTCGCTGCCGGGAGCGTCGCCGTTATGACGGCACTACCATTGACGGAAGTTTGCGTTTGATTGAGGACTCGTGCAGTAGCCGTTATCGGCGGCTGACGCTGTTGGTGCAAACTACTTTTTGACGGCAATTCAACTTAATAGAAAGTATTCTGTCAATTGCTCTGGATTTACACCTAATGCACTCTTACTGCCCGGAGTAAACATCCACCTCAATACGAATCTCATTCGGCAGCGCCTCCGTATCTTCCCACCAACCCGTGCCGACGTCATAGTCCAGACGCTTGACCGTCACTTCGCTGGTGAGGTGAAAACGTGGCTGGCCGTCGTACATTTCCACGGCAAAGATGAAGGGGAAGCTGAGCGGATGGGTTTTGTCGCGAATGGTCAACTGACCCTCGGCCACAAAGGAGTTCACTGACTGCAGTTGGCACTGGCTTGCCTGGAAGCTGGCCGTCGGGAACTGCTCAACATTGAACATGTCTTCATCCAGCAGATATTCGAGAATTTCAGGGCTGTCGACACTGATGTCGGCAATCGGGATCGTGACATTGATGTTGCAGGCGCCGGGGTTGGCGGGATTGATGTCGAAAGAGGCGTCTACATTCTTGAATTCGCCTTGAAAAGCCTCACCTTCATAAGAGTAGTAAAATATGACGCGGGACTCGCTGGGCGCGAGTGTCCAGACGGCAGCCTGCGCTGAGACGCAGATGAATACGGCAAAAGACGACAGTCCAGTGCGTGAAAACAGTCTTCGCATGGTAGAGTAACTCCAGTTTCAAGGTTGATTTTGGTGCAGTTATTGCTGATGGGCTGCATTTTATTGTTTTTTCGGCAATACTACGAGTCGCTTGTTTTGGACTATACACAGGAGAGAAGAGAAATGATGCTTCGTAATGTAATAAAGCTTGCCAGCGCTGGTTTGGTGCTGACTTTTGCGACTGTCAGCAGCGCGCAGGAAGGCACTTATACCGCAGCCCAGCACGACTATCGGGTTGTTCCGGTGGCTGAGGGGCTGGTGCAGCCCTGGTCAATGGCGTGGTTGCCGAATGGCGATATGCTGGTAACTGAGAAACCGGGCCGCCTGCGCCTTGTCCGTGACGGCAGACTCCTGCCCGAGGCCATTCCCGGTGTCCCCGACGTTTACTACCAGGGCCAGGGTGGCCTGTTCGAAGTACTGCCGCATCCGGACTTTGCGAATAATCAAATCCTTTATCTGAGCTTTGCCAAGCCTGTCGGCGAAGGTTCAACCACGGCAATCGTCCGCGCGCGTTTGGAAAATGACCGTCTTACCAATATGACGGAGATCTTCGCTGCCGATGCGAGCGGTCGCAGCCATTATGGCGGCAAGCTGGCGTTCGATGAGGACGGTTATCTGTTCCTGACTCTTGGCGACCGCCAGGCGCCTTCTACCGGCGATCTGACCGCCCATCCTGCGCAGGACCTGAGCAATCACGCAGGTGTCATCGTGCGCCTGAACGAAGACGGCACTGTGCCTGGTGACAATCCATTTATCGGCGAGCAGGGCGCCAAGCCGGAGATCTGGAGCTATGGGCACCGCAGCCCGCAAGGACTGGCGTTCCATCCGGAAACGGGTGATCTGTGGATGACAGAGCATGGCCCACAAGGTGGCGATGAACTCAACCTGATCATACCGAAGGCGAATTATGGTTGGCCTGTTGTCGGGTACGGCGTTAACTATGGTTCAAGCTCACCCATTCACGAGCGTCAGACACTCACAGGTATGGAGTCTCCTGTACGATTCTGGGTGCCGTCGATTGCCACATCAGGTCTCATGATCTACGACGGCGACAAGTTCCCGGAATGGCAAGGTGACATATTTGTCGGCGGTTTGGCCGGCGCGTTGGTAGCCAGGCTTGAAATGGACGAAGACTTCCGCAGCGTCATCCGCGAGGAGCCGCTGATTTATGGTATGGGCCGCGTCCGTGATGTCCGTCAGGGTCCGGATGGGTACATCTATGTCGCTCTCGAACACCGCCAGGGCGAGCCAACTGCTGTTGTCAGGATGGAACCGCTTTAGTGATTGCTGAGTTGCGATAAAAAAAAGGACTCGTTAGGGTCCTTTTTTTTCATCGCTTATTTAGAGGATTAAAGTTTAGGTATGCACTTCGTAGGCCGGTCGGCGCTGTGAGGGAGGTGGTACTCGCTCGGCGGCTTGCACCCCTCCGGGGTTCCCTCTCTCGGTCGGAAGCCCTGTAAAGCGGTCTTCCTCGGTCGGTCGGTGCTTCACTTTTATTGCCGATCGAGTACCACCTCCCTCACAGCGCCGCCCTGACTGTGTCGCGGGATTCAAATCCTTGTGAGCTTAATTGGGTCTGGGATGAGTGGCATAAAGACTCAGGTATGAAACTTGTGTTGGTGTCAAAAATTATTGACACCAAGCTTTGCCGCGATTAGGATATGTCAAATATTTTTGACATATCTCTGAAGAGGCAATCCCCATGAAAAATTCCGCTTTTTATATCGTCGGCGCCGTCGTCGGCCTGTCTGTTTTGGCACTGTTAGCGGTCCATCTTCACGCCCCTGGGAGTTCTCCCGCTGCCCATGGCTTTGCAATGCACGGAGCGGCTAATGCCGAGACGGCTGGAAGCGAAGGGCCGTTGACTGTCAGCTTTGCGCAGAATGACGACTTTTATCTCTGCAACGATCCTTTTTGGCTCGGCGTATACGACATGATGAAAGATGTTTACACCATTGGTATTGAGAACGTCACGGTCGAATTGCTGCAAGATAAAACTTTTGCTTTCATGCGCTCCTGGCCGGACTTCACTCCCGCGCAGGCGGAAGATTGGGTAGAACACGTCAAGGATATTCCCGGCCAATTCGTTGTGATTATCCAGGAAGATCCCGCGGTACTGGATAACTGCGCGAACTTCAGTGTTGCTGCCGTGGGCCCGGCCTGAGTAAGTTGAATCCACAGCAAACCGTCACCCGTAGCTAACGTGATACTGGAGTTCGTCATGCCATTTAGAGAAAAAAAGGCCTGGGCAACAATTTTAGCGCTGTTTGTCGTGTTTTTGCCCTTCTACTTCCTGATGGCGCGCACCTATCATCAACCCGATCCTGACTTTTATTCCCTGATACATCTGGCGCTGGCCGCGCTGGTAATTTTTGTCGTGCTGGAACTATTGCTGGTTTTCATCGCTCGCCGAATGTCACCGGAAGACGCCAGTACTCCGCTGGATGAACGCGAACAGTTGTTTGCATTTCGCTCCGCTCGCGCCGCCTATATAACACTGATTGCACTGGTCATTCTGGTGACTTTCTTCAACATTCATGCAGATGGTGGAAATTGGGGATGGGGTATGGCGTATCTGTTGGCCATTATCCTCTCAGAGATTGTGCGCGCGACGATGTTAATTGTTCAGTATCGGAGGGGTTGAGCATGCCTGACCTGCCCATTACCAACCGCATACGCGAACTGCGCGCAGCCAAAGGCGACATGTCCCAGTTGGCTCTGGCAAATATGATTGGTGTCACCCGACAGACGGTAAACGCGATAGAACTGGGGAAATATTCTCCCTCACTGGAAGTGGCGTTTCGTATCGCCACGGTATTCAAACTGCCGCTTGAGGAGGTGTTCCAGTACCAGAAGAATTAAAGAAACGCATAAGTTGCTTTTCCTGGGGTTCGTTTGAAAATAATCGTAGAGCTACTTATTTGTTGCTTAGCAGAAAAATAGAAACTAATATGTTGCTTACAATTTAAAATAAATAGCTAGGTTTCTAGATGAGTGAATTACTGGGGCAGTTAAAAAAGCGACGCAAACAGCTGGGGCTCAAACAGGCTGACATGCTGTTGCGTGTCGGTATATCTCGCCAGCAGTACCAGCAGGTGGAATCCAGGGGGAATCCTCGCCTGGATACGTTGGAGCTTATTGCCAAGGGTCTGAATAGTGAACTGCTGCTTGTCCCTGCAGAAAAACTGTTGGCTGTTAAGGTTATTTTGCAAGACTCAAGCAGTGCCGCAGCAAAACCTGCAAAGAAAAACCTGGCGGATGACCCCTGGCAAAACATGCTGGAGGATGATGCATGAATGGGCAAAGGGGTGTAGAGCAGGTTGGCGTTCTGAAGCTAACTTTGCATGGACAGTTGGTTGGGTATCTTGCGGGCTTTCAAGGAGGGCGAAACGTCCTTACATTCGCAGACAGCTTCAAGAACGACCCAACCCGCTTTACATTCAGCCTGGTCACGCATCCTGTCTTCCCAAGGGCTGATAGATTGCTGTCCGAACCATGGACAACAAATCAGCGCCTTCACCCTGTGTTATCAAATCTGCTGCCAGAAGGCTCCTTGAGAGAATTGATAGCGCAAGGCTTGAAAGTACACACTGAAATCGAGTTCCCGATTTTTTCTCACCTTGCAGAAGATCTACCTGGCGCCTTGATTGCCACACCCATGGAGCCAGATGAAATTCCCGAACGAGTGCTGACTGCCAATGGCAGGCTCGGTCATCCGACAAATATAATAACCAATCAACAGACATATAAGTTCTCACTCGCTGGCGTGCAAATGAAGTTCTCCATGAAAGAGCGTGATGGTCGCTACAACCTTGCACAGGGTAATGGTGAATTGGGTGACTGGATTATAAAAACACCCTCTACAAATCATAAAGATGTGCCGCTTAACGAATTCACGGCGATGAGTTTGGCTGCGATGGTCGGAGTAGACATACCAGAGATTAAACTGGTAGAGATGGACAGACTGGATAACCTGCCATCAATAAAATTGCCCGATGAAGCGTTTGCTTTTGCAATCAAGCGGTTTGACAGGAACAACAACAACCGCATTCATATGGAAGACTTTGCCCAGGTGCTGGTGAAATATCCGCGTGAAAAATATAACTCGGCAAACTATGAGCAAATTGGTCGCATACTGTATCAGTTCTCTGGTGATGCACTAGAAGATACCCAGCAGTTTGCAAGGCGCTTGCTGGTTAATATCCTGCTTGCCAATGGCGATGCGCACCTGAAAAACTGGAGCTTGGCTTATCACGACAAAACTACCCCCCGTCTTTCACCTGCATACGATATTGTTACAACAAAAGTGTATATGCAGAATGAGCATGAGTACGCCCTCAATCTGGGCAACACTAAGGAGTGGTATAGCGTAGATTTATCTCACTTTGAAGTATGGGCAAAAAGAGCAGGGATACCGTGGCGAGCGATAAAGCCGCACTTGGATGACGTGATGGATAAGGCGAGAGCCCAATGGCCACAGGCATTGAACGCCCTGCCGATGAATGACGAACATAAAAGACAGCTAAAACAGCATTGGCAAGCCTTGCGAGGTAATTTTCGCGTATAGCGGTTAGTGTTACGATGCCGGAGCAAGGAGTACGAGATAGAGATTGAAGTATCGTTGTTTACAAGGAGGCTAAACATGCAAGCACGCAACCTCATACTAGCGCTGTCGACACTAGTGCTGACAGCTTGCGCAGTACAGGAGCCGGCTGTACGCGACACCATTCCCCGCCAGTTGGCGGAAGATCTGGCGAGTGGTCAGATCTATCTCGAGTTTCCCGAAGGATTTCCCGAATTTACCATGCCCGAGGACATTGAGGTCGAGGGCGGTTTGGACAGGGGTTCTTCTTTAACCGTTGTGCTGAAATCCGAACTGTCCACGGACGTCATGGAAGAAACTATCCGGGCCGAACTGACACGCTCGGGCTGGACGGAGCTTGAAACCCGTACTAGTCAACCGCGGGGCGGTTTTGTCGGCAATGTTACCCCTATGCAGGCCCGGCTATTACGCAGCCAGCTGTGCCATGACCGCTACGGCATGATTTCCATTGGCCCCAGAAGTCGGCAGGGAATTTATAATCGTGTCGGAATGGATTGGAACTACAACGCCAGCAATCCGCGCATAACCTGCGCACAACAGAGTGAACAGCGCCAGGACGCCCCTGTCCGTTTC
Source organism: Pseudohongiellaceae bacterium (assembly GCA_041751425.1). Taxonomy (GTDB): domain Bacteria; phylum Pseudomonadota; class Gammaproteobacteria; order Pseudomonadales; family Pseudohongiellaceae; genus JAVVEG01. The sequence continues at coordinate 206,052 of JBGSXL010000011.1, forward strand.
CTGGCAGGAATTAATGAACACATGCCCATACTGGAGCTGCCCGAAGAAGACCGGGGTTCGCGATTTAGACCTCCTTTCGGAAGCGGCATTTCCGGTTCCGGCGACGCCTATACCACTCGCTCACCTCTGCTGTTGGACTGGGACATGGCTGAAATAAACCGCTGGTTTGCCGATCAACTGAATAATCAGGACTGGGAGCATGATGTGTCCTGGACAGGAGAGAGTACTGCTGGCAGCACGTGGAGCAAGCTTATCGACGATGATACCGAACTGGCCGGATTGCTCGACATCATCCATGTCGAAGATGACAACTACCATCTACGTTTCCGGCTTTCATACAAGCGACAATAATTCGAAAAAAAAGTTAACACTAAGGAGAGGAGAATGAAAAGGAAACTGTTACTGACAGTCATGTGCATGTTGGCAAATTACGCGCAGGCTGCCACCGAGTTTGAAAACACGATACCACTGGATCTGGCGAAAGTTTTCCTGAACTTCGGTAATGCAGCAGATGTGGGTATTTACAGCGACATCCTGGAGAATTTCCCCGAGATTGAAATTCCTGCTGGCTTTAACATCCTTGGCAGTCTGGACCAGGGAGTGATGCAGCGCGTTGTGTTGCAAACGAACTACGCGCGGGAAGAAGCAAACATTTTGTTGTTAGAAGCCCTGACAGCGGAAGGTTGGCAGGAACTGCAGCCGCCGGAAATGGCAGTGTCACAGCCCCGGGGTTTTGTGCCTGCGGGTGGACAGCAGCCCAATGCCATACCACTGATGCTTTGCCATGACGATTTAGGCAATATGACACTGATGATGGCGGACGGTGTCAACGGCAATATTGTGAGCCTGATTCGCAACAACAACCGCATGATGGGCGGCAGACTCACCTGCGCACAGCAGGAACAACAAAGAGGTCAGAGCTTCGGCATGCGAGGCAATATGCCCAGGGGTGTTGCGGAATTCATGCCGACACTGCAAATGCCGAATCCAACGGGCGGACCGAGTACAGGTATTCCAAGATCAGGATTTATTACTGGTGGTAGTGGTGGCTCGTCAAACGATTTTGAAATGAGGAGTAACCTGAACATCGACTGGTCTATCAACGAACTGTACGATTTTTTCGCAGAACAACTCAGCGAACAGGGATGGATTCAGGATTCCGCATGGAATGGCAGCATAACGGGCGGGGGCAACTGGACCAAAAATCCTGAAGAGAACCTTGATCTTATTAGCATACTCAGTATCGTGGAAATTGCTGAAGATGCATTCGAAATGAAACTGCGAATTTTGTCCCGGGGCAATTGAGCAGGAGTAAAGTGGCGAGAGATTGACAATTTTTATTGGGAATTTTGTCAATCCCCAGTTCAAACTTTTGGCAAAACTATAGATTTACTAATGCTGAAAGAATCACAATCATTAAAACCAGCGAAAAGCTGAACGGCTTTCTCTAATGCCACATTGAATGCGTCAAGGTTAAATCTCCTATCGGATTTTTCCACATACAAACGCAACACTTCCAAATGCCTCGTTGCGCGATTAGCTTTACAGTCAGCGCGACCAACAAGCGCATTCGCATAAAGTATCGGTAGACAAAAGTAGCCATAACGGCGTTTGAGTGGTGCCGTATAACATTCCAACGTGTAGTCGAAATCGAATAGTTGTTTCACCCTGTCGCGGTGAATGATGGCATTGTCGAACGGTGATAAAAACTGAACAACAGCTCTGGCTTTGGGAAGTTTTTGTTCGAGAAAATCCGTGCGTGCATAGACAGTTGGCAATTCTTCAGTTGTGAATGCCACCAACTCGCCATTCTCAATGCGCTGCTGCAACAACGTCTGAATCATCTTGCGAAGAGGCGTACCACTGCGCAGATGCGTTATCTGTTTCACCGTTGTAAACCCATGCGCTCGCAGAGCGGAATTAATCAGGTAGTCCGCGAATTCCCGTAAACTCGGTTCGCTCGTATCAACAGCGTCGGGTAGCACACGTTCGCGCAGGTCATAAACTTTTTGCATGCCAGCGCGGCTGCTTATCATCAGATCACCCTGAAAGAATAATTTCTCCAATGTCTTCTTCGCTGGTTTCCAGTTCCACCAGCTGCCTGCCTGCTCTTTCGGTGAATTGAAGTCGCGCGCCATCAGCGGGCCATCGCTGCGGATACGCTCCAGCACCTGTTTCTCATCCTTGCGGGTCACGCTGGCGAACCAGTTCGACTCACCCCGCTTTACCGAATTCATGCGCGGCAGTGCAAAACGATAGTCCCGCATTGGCAGGAACGCTGCCGCATGGGACCAGTACTCGAACACCTTGCGCTCCTTGATCAACTGCTCCAGGTGCGCGGGCTTATAAGAAGGAATTCGTGTCCATAGCGTGTGATGGTGTGCGCGCTCCACAACGGCCAGAGTGTCAATCTGAACGTAACCGAGGTGTTCCAGGGCTTTGAGTGTTGCCTGCATACCTGCGCCGAAATGAGCGGATTTCGACAGGCCCTGATGGTGCAGCGCTGCACGTCGGAGCGTTTGTATAGATGGATAATAACCGGGACGCTCAGGCATGTCGCTATTGGCTCATTTGTGATTTATGTGTTTCGAATGAGGGCCGGGCAGAAAGCCCGTTGATTGTAGCGTACACGCGCTGAATCACCATAGCCCACTCAAGGCTGATATTAGTGAAATACTATTTTGAATTCTGCTCCTCAAAGCGTTAGTCTGTCGCACGTGTGGCTAATAATAAAAATCAAACATAGTCGGGAGTTTCCTGCATGAAAACAGCTAAACAGATAGTTTCACGAATCGTCGTCACCGCTGGTGCGCTCGCATTTGCCTCAATGACTTTTGGTCAGACTGGCACCAGCGTTCAGGCAGGAGACTGGCCGGTTTATCATGGTGATGAGTTCTCGCAGCGTTATTCGCCGCTGGATCAGATCAATGCGTCTAACGTCGGTTCTCTGCAGATTGCCTGGACTTTTTCCACGGCGAATTTTGGTCCCGGTACCGATTTCACTAATCCATCAACGCCGCTGGAGATAGAAGGCATTCTGTATGCGAATATTGGCGCTACGCGCAATGTCGTTGCCCTGGACGCCACCTCGGGGCAGGTTTTATGGATGTGGAGACCGCAGGAAGGTGAGCGCTTTGACCGCGCACCACGTAAGGGTGCCGGGCGAGGCGTGGCTTACTGGCGCGATGGAAGCAATTCACGAATTCTGGACGTGACCCCGGGTTACCATCTGGTTTCACTGGACGCTAAAACCGGAATTCCCGACCCGAATTTTGGTAGTAACGGTATTGTTGACCTGATGATCGGTTTGCGAAATGCCGAGGACGACAGGTTTCCCAATGTCGATATCGGTATGTCAGCACCACCCTTTGTGATGAACGATGTGATTATTGTTGGGTCAGCGCACGCAGTGGGTGGTCGGCCGCGATCAAAGTCCAACGTTAAGGGAGATGTGCGTGGTTACGATGTGCGCACAGGTGAATTGCTGTGGACGTTCCATACCATTCCCGAGCCGGGTGAGCTCGGTCATGAATCCTGGCTTGAGAACAGTGCGGAATACACCGGCAATACTGGCGTCTGGGCACCCATCTCCGGAGACCCAGAGCTGGGTCTGGTTTATTTGCCGGTGGAAGATCCCACTGGCGACTATTACGGTGCCGACCGACCAGGTGCGAACCTGTTTTCCAGCAGCATTGTCGCTTTGGATTCCAGAACCGGCGAACGCCGCTGGCATTACCAGCTTATCCATCATGACATCTGGGACTGGGACGTACCGGCTGCTCCGGTGCTTGCTGATCTGCCCAACGGCAGAAAGGTCATCATGTCAGTCACCAAGCAGGCCTTTGTCTACACCTTCGACAGAGCGACAGGCGAGCCAATCTGGCCCATTGAAGAATTACCGGTACCAGCGGGTGATGTTCCGGGCGAGTGGTATTCTCTTACACAACCGTTTCCTACGCGACCTGCCCCCTTTGACAGGCAGGGCTTTACCGAGGACGATCTGATCGACTTTACGCCGGAGTTGCGCGCGTTGGCGCTGGAAGCTGTTTCCGGTTTCAGGCTCAGCCCCAGTTTATACTCACCGCCTTCTCTGGCTGATGCGCCAGATGGTACGCGTGGCTTGCTGAGCTTGCCTTCATCCACTGGCGGCGCGAATTGGGAAGGCTCTGCGCTTGATCCGGAAACAGGTGTGCTCTATGTTCCTTCCAGAACACAACTGCAGCTACTGGCATTGGCAAACAATCCTGCATCGGATATCGACTTCAGCATGGCAACCGGCATCCGCGTTCCACGCATTGAAGGGCTTGATATTGTTAAACCACCTTATGGTCGCGTAACCGCCATCGATATGAATTCCGGCGACCATCTGTGGTGGATTCCCAATGCCGATACGCCAGATCGCATTGCCAATCATCCACGTCTGCAAGGAGTTGATCTTCCCGCAACAGGCATCCCCACGCGTTCAGGGATACTGCTGACCAAGTCGTTGCTGTTTGTTGCTGAGGGCAACGGATCGCCAGATGCCCAGCCAAAAATACGCGCCTTCAACAAGGAAACCGGTGAGTTGGTTGCCGTCATGGAATTGCCAGACAATCAGATTGGCTTGCCATTTACCTACGAGCACAATGGCAAACAATACCTGGCACTATTTGTGGGCGGCAGGAGTGATGCTGCGCGGCTGATTGCGTACGCGTTGCCGTAATTAATAAATAGGGTCAGAGTAAATATACAGTACTGTATTTTTACTCTGACCCCATTTATTGTGGGGTTTGTGTTAGTGAAAACTTCACGCCACCAATCACTACCTTGTTGCCACGCACCGTTAACCCGAGTTCGTGCGCCCTGTCTAAGGCCGAATCTACATCTGGTATGCTTACTTCAAACCCAATGACAGTCTCTGTATCACCCGGCGAAAAAATAACAGTGCCATCTTTGAGTGTGAGGTGGTACTTATCCTGATGCTGCACAGACGCCTCAACGCCCAATACCATAGCCCAACGCTGCGCCAAACTTTCAGGATCAGGCGCCGCTATCTGTATATTCAAAACCCGCTGTATGCCTTTGCTATTTATAAACGTACGCCAATCCGGGCCAGCCCAGCGCCATGAATCTGCAGGCAACGGTTGATCAATCGAAACAATAGCCCCACCGATATCCTTAGGATGCAGATGCATGGCAGTAATATCCGGATATGATGCCTGCCAGATGCGGCGAACACCAAGTTTCTCGAACCGATTACGATCACGACTGATGTCATCCGTCTGTAGCAACAACATATAGCCGGACTCACCGTGACGTGCCAGGTGTCGCCCAGCTGCGGTACCTTCCCGCGTAGGAGCCACCACTTCCAGAAATTGCGAATGGGTTTCGTTGCCAATAACCAGCAGCGCATTCTCCAAACCAAACTCTCCAACGCCCGGATCCTGGTAACAGAACCTGGCGCCCAATACCTGCGACAGTTGATCGACAACAGGTTGTAAATGGTGAGCAACCAGAACTATTTGACGTATGGCAATACCCATAGGGAATCCTTCTCAATAAATGGGGTCAGAGTAAATATACAGTACTGTATTTTTACTCTGACCCCATTTATTGACGAGCACGATTTGACGAATGGAAATACTCATGGGAAGCCCCCAAATAATAGACGATTCACTTACCGGTAAACCGCGGCGCACGTTTTTCAACAAAAGCGCGGGCGCCTTCATGGTGATCCTCTGTGTCTCCGGTACGCAGTTGTGTCCATGCCTCTCTGTCCAATAAAGTCTGATAATCCTGTTGCGAAGCCAGACGAACATTCTCTTTCATGTAGCGGTAAGCCAGTTGCGGTCCTTGCGCAACGCGACTCGCTAACTCGGCCGTAGCAGCTGCAAGTTCGTCGTGAGGCACCACACGATTTACCAATCCCAACGCTAATGCCTCGTCAGCAGTAATTACATCGGAGAAGAAGAGCAACTCCTTGGCCTTGGCTTCGCCCAGCAAGCGAGTTAGCGGCCAGGTTATGCCAAAGTCTCCACTGAAACCTACTTTCGCAAACGAGGTGGTAAATTTTGCTTTGTCAGAGGCAATGCGCAAATCGCAGGCCAGTGCTATACCCAGTCCCGCGCCGGCCGCTGCACCATTGACTGAAGCTATAGTCAGTTTCGGGATGCTGTATAAAAGTCCTGAGAGTCGATGTCCGGCTTGCTGCCTGTCCACGCGTTGTTCGAAAGGCAAATCTCTGCCCTGGCCGGAGTCCATCGCGGTGACATCGCCACCTGCGCAGAACCCGCGCTCTGCGCCTGTGATAACAATACAGGCAATTTCCGGATCAACAGCCAGACGTTCCAGGCTGGATATGGCGGAATCTATCATCTCGCGGGAAAGAGCGTTGAGTCTCTCTGGTCTGTTGAGCGTCAGGGTTGCGATGCGCTCGTTTACAGTGATGAGCAGGTGTTCTGTAGAACTCATGAGCGGTTACCTGTTATTAGAGTGAGCTTAGTCGCCTTCCATTGGCAGGACAAAGTCTATAACGGATAACAGCGCGCGCAAAGTGCAGACTCACTTGTCAGAAGTAATGGCAGCGTGCCTGGGAACTAAATATCACGGAAGGAGGGGTCGACGGGAAAGCGAATAAGTGATCCGGGCTAGAAGTTCCGCCCGGATACCAGTAACGATGAAGTAACTATTGACCGTTCAATGACACAACAGCCAGTAAGGCAATACAGGCAGCGCGAGATGCAGTTGCCTGCCAATCGCAACACAATGGTAGATTTACCGCAGTCGCATATCATTGCGAACCGATTCAACGCCTTCCACGTCGCGCGCTACGACAACAGCCTGATCAATCTGCGCTTGCGTGCTGACAAAGCCGCTCAACTGCACAACGCTGCGGAATGTTTCCACGTTTATTTCTGAACTGGCCAGTGTCTCATCGCCGAAAATAGCAGCCTTGACCTTGGTGGTCAGAACCGTATCGTCAATGTACTCGCCGGTTGAGGAACGAGTATCGGAACCTGCGCAGCCTGCCAATGTCAGGAACAGCGCTGCGAAAATCAGTGTATAAAAATTGCTAGAAATTTGACGCATAACTCTCTCCAGGATGAAATTCGACTGCGACACCCGTCTAGATGCTCCACCAGGAGCACCGAAACAAGATGTCGTTAGCCACAATGCCCTTCGGGCACATTGGAGAGCATTGTCATACAATCACACCGTGGATGCGGTGCGATACCGCACTTATGTTCCTGTGTGTTACTGCGACTTCAAATTCCGTTCGAACAGATTGAAGATTCTTCGATACTCATCCAGCCAACTGGATGGTTGGCGGAACCCATGAGATTCAACCGGATATATGGAGATTTCGAAATTTTCTTTCTCGTGTTCGATCAAGCGCTGCACAATGCGAACGCTGTCCTGGAAGAAAACGTTGTCATCCACCATCGGGGAGTTGAGAAGCAGTGCATCCTGTAAGCCTTCCGTGAAATAAATTGGCGAGCTGCGGCGATACGCGATGGGATCATCATCCGGCAGATTAAGAATGTTTGATGTGTAACCGGTATTGTAGTGTGCCCAGTCAGACACAGGGCGCAGTGCAGCTCCTGCTTTGAACAGCCCCGGCTCCTTGAACAGGGACATGAAGGTCAGGAAGCCACCGTAAGAGCCGCCATACGTACCCATGCGAGCGGTATCCACATTGGCATTGGCACCGGCCCAGTTGACCACATCGATCAGGTCTTCAACTTCAGGTGTGCCCATCTGGCGATACACAGCCGTACGCCAATCGCGGCCATAACCTTTTGAGCCTCGATAATCCAGGTCGAGCACTACATAGCCATTCTGATTCAGGAATGAGTGAAACATGAACTCGCGTTGATAGCTTGACCAACCGCTGTGTGCATTCTGAAGATACCCGGCACCATGTGTGAATATGACGGCAGGATATTTCTCTGCGCGCTGCGCGTCATAGTCAGCGGGATAATAGACGCGTGTATAAATTGGTTCAGCAACATGGCTGGAGGCAATGGGAACAATCTGTGGCGCACTCCATGCAACAGACAAGAACTCTTCTGTCGCTGTGTGGGTAAGTCGATGAGCTGAGGTGGCGCCAATATCCAGCACATATAATTCCGGGGGCTGCAACGCTGCACTGTGCGTGATTAACAACGCGTCTTCAGAAGGACTGAGCTGGTAGTTATTGATACCGCCCAGTTCTGTGAGCTGTTCCACTTGCCCTGCTGCAGTGCTTACGCGGAAAATTTCATAGATGCCCGGATGCGGTTCGTTGCCACTGAAGTAAATATATGCTCCATCGATGCTGATGTGCGGACTCTCTGTTATGTAGTTGCCAAAGGTAAGCTGAGTGGCATTGCCGGGAACCGGCTGCAAGTATAAGTGCGCGTAACCATCCTCATCGGATTGATACCACAACGTGGAAGACGTTGGCAGAAAGCCGAACTCGTTGTGCGTATTGTTTATCCATGCGTCATTGTGCAGGCGATGCTGTTCAAGCAACGCATTGTTTTCGAAGTCCAGTGTGGCGATCCAGCGGTCTTTGTTGTCCCATGCTTCCAGCATCACTGCGGCTGCAGCGCCGTCGTCTGTCCAGCGGAAGGCGCCCTCGTTCCACCCGGAACCGAACATCAGCGTAATGGCGCGTGGTGTGTTCTCCGAAACATAAGTTTCACCCTCCGCCTCATGATTCTCTTTGCGCACTGCGGCCAACACATCTTCATCCCAGCCTGACAGAGATTCAAAGGTGATTGCGGTTTGTTCGCCTGTAGTGATATTCAATACAAACAACTCATGAGCCACCGGCTTGGCGTCCGCTACCCGGCCGCGAACTTCTTCTGCAACAACGCGACCGTCTTCCGCAACATAATTACCCATGATATCGCCGGCAGTGCGGGACTCTACCTGTGCAGTAGTCGCAACAAGCATCCTGTCTGCGGCTGGCGACAGGCTTGCCGCTACAATGCGTTTATCCTTGCCCAGGTAAAATGGCTTCGGTGCGACAGAACTGTTTAACTGCTGCAGCTCCTGTTGTTGCGCGTCACGTTCTACACGTGCTTCGCGTTCTCTCTGCACGAACTGAATCAGATCTGCCTGTTCACGGGCGATGAAATCCTTTAGCTCACCAGGCACTTCGGGTTCGTCCTGTGTTGTCAGAGCGACGATCTGCCTGGTTAGGCCGGTGAGCGGATTGACAGTAAAGAAATCATCCGCCTGACGATAAGACAAGTGGCCATCATTAAGGAATTTCAATTGAGATTGTCTTACCGTGTTACGGGTCAACTGTCTCACATTGCCCGTTGCAATCTCGCGCACGAAAACATTCCCTTCGAAGGTGTATGCCAGCAAGCTGCGATCTGCAGAATACACACCACCGTTGTAAGCGTAAATATGCAAACGATCCAATGGCACTCTGTGAGCTTCCTGTTCTGATTCCTGGTCTGTCGCGAAAGGCAGATGATACAAATCGCGCAGATCGCTTCCTGCACGTTTCTGTGTATAAAGAACGCCGGAGCCATCTACCATCCAGTATGCAGACTCTGGTGAGCGCGCCACCCAGTCCTGGTCCGCCATGATCTGCTTTAATGTTAACTGTGTACTGCCTGCAGTTTGCGCATTGGCCGCGGTTTGCAAGGGTGTTTGCAGGGCTACTGTTTGGTCAGTAACACTGTTGGCACGGTCCGGCGCTGCGCTGGTGCATGCATTAAGAAACAAGAGGGTGGCCAGAGCCATTTTTATTTTCATTGTTATTCCTGTTTTGAAATAAGCTGCGCTTTCAGCCAGGGGTGAAGCAGGGGAAGCGTATCGAGGCGCATAAGTTATGCTTTTTTGGCCAGACTGGCAAGGTTGAGTGTCTGGTTGCGAATGATATATAAGCGGGTATTGTATGCAATTAAGCAGGGGTTTATGCTCAGACCTCGCCTCAGAACAGTACCCATATTAGCGCGAGGAAATACCTATGAAAAATATTGCTCTAATGTCCGTCGTATTACTCGCTGCCCTGTCTACCTCTACACAAGCTCAGACTAGTGCGCCACAACGACCCGTACCCTGTGATGCTCCGCAATATCAGCAATTTGATTTCTGGGTAGGCGACTGGGTTGTACACAATCCTGACGGACAGGAAGTGGGTCGCAATAAAATAGAAAAGATCTACGGTGGTTGTGTGCTTCATGAGCAATGGCTAGCAACAGCTGGCTTTCGCGGGCAAAGCTTCAATACCTGGGATACCCAGCGTGAAGTCTGGCATCAGACCTGGGTAGATGTGGGAGGCACATTGCTATTGCTGGATGGTGGCCTGGTAAATAACGGAACGGAAAACAGTGCAATGGTGTTGTCTGACTCGTCACAACGCATTACCTGGACACCGCTTGAAGATGGTCGAGTACGCCAGCACTGGGAGACAACCAGCGACAATGGTGATTCCTGGCAAACCGCCTTCGATGGCTATTATTCCAAAGTAAACGCCGAAGCTGAAGTTACTCCCGCGCAATAGCCCGGTAGGCGATATCCCTGCGATAATAGACATTATCCCAACTGATCTGCGCAACCAGTTTATAAGCAGCTGCCTGTGCTTCCGTCACGCTGCTCCCCAACGCAGTGGCGCACAGCACGCGACCACCCTGAGTAACAACTTTGCCTTCCTGCAACACGGTTCCTGCATGAAAAACTTTGCCGGAAATGTCGCCAGTCGATGCGGCTTTGTCCAGCCCGGAAATTATTGCACCTTTAGCATAAGCATCCGGATACCCGCCACTGGCAAGCACCACACCTACAGCGGGGCGAGTGTCCCATTTTGCACTGACTTCATGCAGACGTTTATCCAGCGCTGCTTCGCACAAGGTAACCATATCCGATTGCAGACGCATCATGATGGGTTGAGTCTCTGGGTCACCGAAGCGGCAATTGAATTCGATCACGTTGATTTCGCCCGTTGGTGAAATCATCAAGCCGGCATAAAGAAATCCAGTATAAGGGTTACCATCGCTGCTCATGCCGCGCACGGTTGGCATGATCACCTGCTCCATGATTCTGGCATGAATGGCATCTGTGACTACTGGTGCGGGAGAATAGGCGCCCATGCCACCGGTGTTTGGTCCCTTGTCACCATCATCGCGGGCCTTGTGATCCTGTGAGGTTGCCATAGGCAGCACGTGTTCGCCGTCTGCCATGACAATAAAACTGGCTTCCTCGCCATGCAGAAACTGTTCGATAACAACGCGACTGCCAGCGGTGCCGAAGCGGTTGCCGGAGAGCATATCGTAAATAGTAGTCTCGGCTTCCTGCTGGCTCTGCGCAATGATGACGCCTTTGCCTGCGGCCAGACCATCAGCTTTGATGACGATAGGAGTTCCCTGTTTCCGCACATAAGCAATGGCTTCGTCGGCACCGGTAAAGTTGCCGTAAGCCGCTGTGGGGATGTCGTGGCGCCTTAGAAAATCCTTACTGAACGCTTTGGAGCCTTCCAGTTGCGCCGCATGCTTACTGGGCCCGAAACAGCGCAGGCCCTGTGCTTGAAAATAGTCAACAACACCGGCTACCAATGGCGCTTCCGGGCCAACAATAGTCAATCCAACAGCATTGCTTTTTGCGAACTGTACCAGTGCCGGGAAATCCATCGCATCGATGGCAACATTCTCAACGCCTGCTTCCAAAGCCGTGCCTGCATTACCAGGTGCCACGTATACCTTTTCAACAGATGGGGACTGAGCAACTTTCCACGCCAGAGCATGTTCACGACCGCCATTGCCTAATATCAAAACGTTCATATTTTACCCTTGCCTGAATCGGCATCGCTCACTGTGGGCGTTTATCAATGACGGAAATGCCGCACACCTGTAAATACCATCGCCATACCTGCTTCATCTGCGGCAGCAATCACTTCATCGTCGCGCATTGAACCTCCGGGTTGGATGACCGCAGCGATTCCGGCCGCAGCTGCGGCGTCAATGCCATCTCGGAACGGGAAGAAGGCATCTGAGGCCATCACAGAGCCACGTACTTCCAAACCCTCGTCTGCGGCCTTGATACCAGCGATTTTCGCGCTGTAAACGCGGCTCATCTGGCCAGCGCCTATGCCGATAGTCTGGTTGTTCCTGCAATAAACAATGGCATTGGATTTGACGAACATCGCCACCTGCCACGCAAACAACAGATCATCGGTCTCCTGCGCGGTAGGTTGGCGCTTGCTGACCACTTTCAGATCAGCCGCAGTGATCTGGTGTATATCTCTGTCCTGAATGAGCAGCCCGCCGTTGACGCGTTTGAAGTCGTAGGCAGGCAGGCGGTCTCTCGACCAAGTACCGCAACTGAGTACGCGTATATTCTGTTTGGCACTGAGCACCTGCAGGGCCTGCGCCGATACGGAGGGAGCAATGATCACTTCGCTGAACTGTTTATCGATAATCTGCTGCGCGGTCGCTCCATCAAGTTCGCGATTGAAGGCAATGATGCCGCCGAACGCCGAAGTTGGGTCAGTCTGGAAGGCCAGTTCATAGGCGTTCTGAATAGAGCTGCTTATCGCGACGCCACAAGGGTTGGCATGTTTGACGATCACACAGGCCGGTTCCGGAAATGATTTCACGCACTCAAGCGCAGCATCGGTGTCGGCAATATTATTGTAAGAAAGCTCTTTACCCTGATGTTGAACGGCAGTACTGATACTGGCTTCCTTTGGACTTCGCTCAATATAGAACGCTGCGTTCTGATGCGGGTTCTCACCGTAGCGCATGTCCTGACTTTTCACAAACTGACTGGAATAAGTGCGCGGGAAAGTGGAGGCAGTGTCGGTTCCGTCGGCAGCTATGACCTTGCCCAGATAATTAGCAATGGCTGCATCATAGGCCGCGGTGTGTTCGTAGGTTTTGACCGCGAGGTCGAAGCGCGTGGCCTGGCTCAACACGCCGTCGTTCTCATTTAACTCTGCAATAATGGCATCATAGTCTGCGGGATTCACCACCACGCCAACCCAGGCATTATTTTTTGCCGCAGCGCGCAGCATGGTTGGACCACCGATGTCGATATTTTCAATGGCCGTAGGCAGATCGCAATCAGGTTTGGCGATGGTTGCTTCAAATGGGTAAAGGTTTACTACGACCAGATCGATAGGAGGTATCTGATGTTGCTCCATCACATCCCCGTCAATATCGCGCCTGGCCAGAATGCCGCCGTGCACTTTAGGGTGCAGGGTTTTCACGCGACCATCCATCATCTCAGGAAAACCGGTGTAGTCAGCAATCTCGACGGCAGGGATTTTTTCCGTCTGCAGCATTTTGAATGTGCCACCCGTTGAGAGAATTTCGATACCAGCCAGGTGCAGGGATCTGGCAAAAGAGACGATACCGGATTTGTCCGAAACACTGATAAGAGCGCGGCGGACCACAGCGGTTTTTTCTGTAGACATAGTAGGAAAGGCTTTTGATTAAAGGTGTTGGTTAATGATGAGGGAAGTTCGAGCACTACCCCTTGAATATTTTATGTTTCAATAAGTTAAAGCAGGTCGTGCTGCTTCAGTTTCTTGCGCAGAGTACCACGGTTCAAGCCAAGCATAACGGAAGCCTTGCTTTGGTTGCTGCCGGTGTGTCGCAGCACGGCCTCCAACAATGGTGCTTCCACTTCTGCAAGAACCAGTTCGTACAGACCAGTTATAGTTTCCCTATCCAGTTGCTCGAAATAGCTGTGCAGGCAACGCTCAACCGCTTTCCGCAAACTGCTTTCCTGTGACTCGGTGTAAACGGAAGTCTCTTGCTCACCGGCAGGCGGGGATTGTGTTGGCATCAAATCGTCCGTCATCGTCATGCGGCTGCTTCCTTATCGACTGGCAAAGTCTCAAAAAAATCCTGTATAGATTCTAACTGTTGGATTGGCGATTCTAGTTGATTGAAACGTGATTTGAAACACTTACCATCAGGCAAAGTTTTGCTGTACCAGGATAAATGTTTACGAGCAAACAACACGCCGGTAGATTCGCCATAAAACTCATGGAGATGCCGCGTATGTTTAAAAAGTATGTCAGCTATTTCTGGAAAACTTTTTTCCGGCAAATGCTTACCTGTTCGCAAAAAATAATTGATCTCACGAAAAATCCATGGGCGCCCCTGCGCAGCACGCCCTATCATCAGGCCATCTGCACCCGTGTGGTGCAAAACTTTTGCTGCTTTTTCTGCATCAACAATATCGCCATTGGCGATGACGGGAATCTCTACCGCTTGCTTGATGGCCGCAATGGTATCGTACTCAGCATCTCCCATGAAGCGACACTCGCGTGTGCGCCCGTGCACGGACAGCATCTTGATGCCGGCTTCCTGTGCAATCAAGGCAATATCCACGCCATTGCGCGACTCGCGACTCCAACCGGTACGAATTTTCAAAGTCACCGGAACCACTACCGCGGCGACGACTGCCTCCAGAATCTGTTGCACCAGTTCACGATCTTTCAGCAACGCTGAGCCTGCCGCTTTCTGTAAAACTTTTTTTGCCGGGCAGCCCATATTGATGTCGATCACATCAGCGCCCATGTCCACATTCAAGCGCGCAGCCTCTGCCATCATCTGGGGACACGACCCCGCAATCTGCACCACATTGGGACCATGGTTCTGTGATTTGCGCATGCGGTTGCGATTCTTGCGCGTGTACCAGCGACCGCTATCAGATGTGAGCATCTCCGCCACAGCAAGTCCTGCGCCGTGCTCCAAGCAGAGCTCACGAAAGGGCTGATCGCTGATGCCAGCCATGGGCGCCAGAATCAATCGGTTGGGAATGCTGTATGGGCCAAGTTGAATCATGCTGACTAGTCCAGATTTCCCAGAAAGACTTCGTAGTTAACGGCGTCTGTGCCGGGGTCAACGATATCGAGCTGGGCCTGCACGGATGTGCCGGGAGGCATCAGGTTCATTGAGCGTAATTCTTCCTGCAGGTATTCGCCGGGTAAGAAACGGCGGCTGGCAACCAAATTTTGCTCGATATCGGTAAACCGCAGCGTTAGCGCAGGGAACGGTTGCGCGAACGCAGCCTGATTGCTGAAGCTCAGGTTGACCAACAGTGCGCCGCGTTCACCCGGGTGACTGCGAACTTCAAGACTATCGCTGCTAATTGCAGTGAGATCGCGCTGCGGGGGCACTGTGCAGCCGAATACTGCGCAAAGCATGCCCAGACGCGGTCGCCATTCTGCCTGCATGCTCAAAGTGTCGCGATTGAACCATAAAAGTTGTAAGGCGATGCTGGCGAACAAAACCAGAAACAGGGCTACCTGCCCAGCCAACCGAACAGTACTGACTTGCAAGCGAAAATTCGAGTTCAGCTCAACGGGCGAGTCTACACTGCGCAGAGCTGCCCGGTTGTCATCACTGAAATGTACAGGGTCGTCTTCATCGCGCAAATCCGCTTCCAGGGCTGCGCGGCGAGCGGCAAATAGTGAGGGTTCGGCTCTGCCGTTCGAGTCGCTGTCGAAATCGTCATCCAGAAGCATCTGTTGCTGGTCGGGTGGATCAGTATCGGGCTCAAAGTCAGGTTCAAGTTCAGGTTCAGGCTCAGGCTCAGGCTCAGGTTCAAGATCGGAGTCCGTAGGCTCGTCTATCAACTCCCAGCCCAATAAAGAACCAGTAGATTGCTCTGCTTCAAGTTCCTGCTCTTGCTCCTCGTATTCAACTACAGTTGCGTCTTCATTTTCGTGCTCAATTTCAGTATCAGAATCTGCTACCTCGTCAGGCTCCACTTCATCAAAGAACGCGGCGTCTCCCGCAGCGACATCCAGCAAATTCTCCTCAGCCATGAATACCTGCAGACAGGCGCCACATCGCACATTACCATCTGCAGCGCTCAATTGTGTGGCATTCATGCGGAAAGCCGTCTGACAATTCGGGCATTGTGTGATCAGAGAGTTCATGTCAGCTGCGTCGGACTCCATCAATCCTTACCCACTCATCTTTGGTGACCGGTGCATTCATCTGAAAAAATTCATTGTAACTGTCCAGCAATTCTGAGGTCTGCTCCGAGAGAACGCCACTCAACACAATCCGGCCACCCGGTTTGGTCAGCCTGGCCAGAACTGGTGTCAGTTCCTGCAGTGGGCCGGACAGAATATTGGCCAGCATGAAATCCGCGGCAGCATGCTCCTGTGTGTCCGGCAAATAAACCTGCAGACGTTCAGGGGCAATACCGTTCATTTCGCGGTTATTTTTACAGGCGATAATAGCCTGCGGATCATTATCGATGGCGATTACCTGTTTCGCGCCACAAAGAATTGCGCCAATCGCCAATATGCCCGACCCGCAGCCATAATCGATGACCATTTTGTCCTGCATATCCTGCTGATCCACCCATTCCAGACACAAGGCCGTGGTGGGGTGCGTACCGGTGCCGAAGGCCAGGCCGGGGTCCAACATGATATTAGCAGCGTCTGGTTCGGGTGGAGTAGACCAACTGGGGCAAACCCATAAGCGGCGGCCGAAGCACATGGGTTTAAAATCCTCCATCCATGCGCGTTCCCAATCGATGTCTTCCAGTGTCTCGGTGCGTAGGGAGTCCTGCAGCGGCAAACCGGTTTTAGCCTGCAGGGCAATTGCCATGCCCTGTATATCAATACCGCCATCGAACAGGCCAGTCACTTCCGTGTTCGCCCATAGAGGGGTGGCGCCGGGCTCCAATTGAAATACCGCCTCATCCTCGGCATCCTGCATAGTCACAGATACAGCGCCCAATTCCTGCAGAGTCGTCTCTATAAATGCGGCCTGCTCTTCGGGAACCTGCACTTTTACCTGATGCCAGGGCATATCGTTTTAACTCCCGCAGCGCTTACCAGGCTGTTACTTGTTAGCTGGTTTGTTGGAGGAAGCAAGCTTATGCTCAAGGTAGTGAATATTAACGCCGCCCTTCTGGAACTGAGAGTCTCTTACGATATCTTTCTGCATAGCAGTGTTGGTACGAATACCATCTATCAGCAATTCATCCAGCGCATTGTGCATGCGCGCCAACGCGTGTGCCCGGTTCTCACCATGTGTAATCAGTTTGCAGATGAGAGAGTCGTAGTATGGAGGTACGGTATAGCCGCTGTAGATATGCGAATCCACACGTATGCCGTTGCCGCCAGGTGCGTGAAACAGATTGATCTTGCCGGGGCATGGCAGGAAAGTGACAGGATCTTCGGCATTGATGCGGCATTCAAACGAGTGACCTTTGATGACAATATCTGACTGCTTCAGCGACAGCGGTTCGCCGCTGGCAATCAGGAGTTGCTGCTTGACGATATCCACGCCAGTCACCATCTCGGTAACCGGATGCTCAACCTGCACCCGCGTGTTCATTTCAATAAAATAGAATTGCTCGTCCTGATACAGAAATTCCATGGTACCAGCACCACGGTAATTCATATCGATGCAGGCTTTCACGCAAGTCTCGGCTACCTTTTGCCGGATATTTTTGGGAATACCGGGGGCAGGTGCCTCTTCTAATACTTTTTGGTGACGGCGCTGCATGGAACAATCGCGATCGCCCAGATGAATGGCATTACCCTGACCATCAGCGAGAATCTGAATCTCAACATGGCGGGGATTTTCCAGGAATTTTTCCAGATACACGGTGCCATTGCCAAAAAATGCCTTCGCTTCAGACTGGGTCACATAGATAGCTTTAAGCAGGGCTGCTTCACTGTGCACCACCCGCATGCCGCGACCACCACCACCGGCTGCCGCCTTGATTATTACTGGATAACCGATCTCGCGGGCAATCGCCAGTGTGCGATCCTTATTGTCATCAATTGGGCCATCAGAGCCAGGCACAGTTGGTACGCCGGAAGAGCGCATCACGCTGATAGCAGAAACCTTGTCACCCATCATGCGAATGGTTTCGGGGCGCGGACCAATAAATACGAAGCCGCTTTTTTCGACCTGTTCAGCAAAATCAGCGTTTTCCGAAAGAAAACCATAGCCAGGATGAATAGCAACTGCGTCGGTCACCTCGGTGGCGCTGATGATAGCTGGCACGTTCAGGTAGCTGTCAGTGGCGTTGGCAGGACCAATGCAAACGGATTCGTCTGCCAGACGCACGTGCATCAGATCGCGGTCTGCACTGGAATGTACTGCAACAGTTTTAATGCCCAACTCTTTGCAGGCACGTAATACCCGAAGAGCAATTTCGCCTCGATTGGCAATGAGAATTTTCTCAAGCATGAATCAGAACCTTTGTCGTTAATGATGAAGCATGAATGGTTTTGACCTAAACGGTTTTGACTTAAACGGTTTTGACTTAAACAATAGTCACAAGCGGTTGGTCAAACTCTACCGGCTCACCGTCGCTGACCAGAATCGCTTCGATCACGCCGCTGTGGTCCGCCTCAATCTGGTTCATCATTTTCATGGCTTCCACGATACAGATAACATCTCCCACTTTCACATGCTGACCCACTTCCACAAACACTGGTGAGGAAGGTGAAGGCGAGCGATAAAACGTACCGACCATGGGAGACTTGACGACATTACCGCGTACTTTCTTGCCCTCAGCACTGGCTTCACTTGGTGGTGCTGAAGCAGTCGGTGAGGATGACGGTGCGGGCGACGGGGCAGCAGGAGGCGCAGCATACACAGGTGCCGCTGCCGCAAACTTGCCCATTCGGCTTATGCGAACGGCCTCTTCTCCCTCTTTAATCTCGATTTCAGCGATGTCTGAAGCTTCCAGGAGTTCAATGAGTTTTTTTACTTTTCTGATATCCATAGATAGTGCTCTTTCATGGTTTTTGTTGGTTAATTATTTTTTCTTCTTCAATAGTCGCAACGCAGCATCAAGCGCCAGTTCGTAGCCGTGAGAACCAAGACCCGTAATGGTGCCTACGGCAATGTCCGAAAACCAGGACTTGTGACGAAACGCTTCCCTCTTATGCACATTCGATAAGTGCACTTCAATGAACGGAATATCCACCGCCAGAATGGCATCGCGCAATGCGATACTGGTATGCGTAAATGCAGCCGGATTGAAGATGATGAAATTTACACCTTCGTTACGTGCATCATGTAGACGCTCTATCAACTCGTATTCGGCATTACTTTGCAGATGTTGCAGGTGGTGCCCAGCGTCCAGGCATTGATAGCTGAGACGTGCGTTGATGTCATCCAGGCTTTCAGTGCCGTACACCTCAGGCTCGCGTGTGCCGAGAAGATTGAGGTTAGGGCCATGCAGTACCAGTATCGTTGCCATAGTCAGCGCCGTCGTCGCGAGGAAAGCCATTTTCTTATGTGCCCACAGGGTTTCGTGCTCCTTGGGCTATTTTGGCTGCATTTTCGCAGATTTTTTCGCAATATTCACCAATAAATCTGTGACATCACAAAGAAGAGGTAGTTCAGAGGCTTTCTAGAGCAGAATCTCGATTTCGCGCTTCTGCGGGGGATAGCAAAGCCCATCTTCGGAACACCCCTGGAATTCAATCACCAATGTGAATTCCCGCGGTATGTCGTTTGGCAGGGTCAGAGTAGCAGTGGTGCCCAGATAATAGACCTCGACAGCACCGAAAAATTCATCAAAATGCGAGACGCCTTCCGGCAATACGAAGGGTATAGCTACCGAGGTTGGTTCTATGCTGGCGACCTTGGCAGATTCGGAGCGCTTGGCGTCAACAGTAGCAGGAGAAATGTATGCGTAAGCAAATTTTTCCTGATAGAGATAGTATCCTTCCGCAATCTGCCAGTTGACTGTCAGTTGTGTACTGGAATCGATACTGGTGTAGTAGCTGAAGGCCTCATCAACCGGAAGAAAACGAGATTCTGAAAAAGGCGAATTGCTGGGGGTAAACGTTTGCGCCTGCAATGTCGGGCCATACAGCCAGAACGCTGGCAACAGTGGCAGGCAAAGCAGTAAGCGGACGGATTGTCTACCGGCAAAGCTGCGGAGGTTCCCAGCGCTAACGCTGGAGAACCGTATATTGCAGAAACTAGTCAGTGAAGCGCTCGAAAACCAGGCTGGCATTGGTGCCCCCGAAGCCAAAGCTATTAGACATAATGCAATTGAGTTTAACGTTATCCATGCGTTGACGCACGATATTAAGCCCTTCTGCTTCAGGTTCCAGATTTTTAATATTTGCCGATTCACAAATGAAATCATTTTCCATCATCAACAGGCTGTAGATAGCCTCTTGCGCACCGGTTGCTCCCAACGAGTGGCCGGTTAACGATTTGGTGGAATTGATATAAGGGGATTTGGCGAGGTCCGGGAAGACTTCCTTGATTGCTTTGAGCTCTGAAATATCACCAGCCGGGGTGCTGGTGCCGTGCGTATTCAGGTAATCAACCGGCTGGCTGGCTGTACTCATGGCCATTTGCATCGCCCGCACGCCGCCCTCACCGCAAGGCGCAACCATGTCGTAGCCGTCTGACGTAGCGCCGTAGCCGGTAAGCTCAGCATAGATTTTCGCGCCGCGCTTAATCGCGTGGTCCAGCGCTTCCACTACTAAAACCGCGCCACCACCTGCAATGACGAAACCATCACGCTCGGTATCGAAGGCGCGCGATGCTTTGTCAGGAGTTTCGTTATACTTGGTCGACAATGCGCCCATGGCGTCGAACATATTGGTCAGCGTCCAGTGCTCGGACTCGCCGCCGCCCGCAAAAACCACATCCTGTTTATTCATCTGAATCAGTTCCATGGCGTTGCCAATGCAGTGAGCACTGGTGGC
The DNA here is from genome assembly GCA_041751425.1 of Pseudohongiellaceae bacterium. Lineage (GTDB taxonomy): Bacteria > Pseudomonadota > Gammaproteobacteria > Pseudomonadales > Pseudohongiellaceae > JAVVEG01. The sequence continues at coordinate 226,699 of JBGSXL010000011.1, forward strand.
GCATGCGGAAGAGATGGAATAGTTAACGCCTTTAATCTTGAACGGTGTTGCCAGGCACGCGGAAACTGTGCTGCCCATGGTACGGGTAACGCGATAAGGCCCGATCTTGCGCAGGCCCTGATTGCGGAGTATATCAGCGGCTTCCACCTGGTCGGCCGTAGATGAACCGCCGGCGCCCATCACAATACCGGTTCTGATATTGGACACTTCTTCGGGCTTCAGGTCGGCATCCTTGATGGCTTGCTCCATGGACAGATAACCGAATGCGGCTGCATCGCCCATGAAACGCAGAACCTTGCGGTCGATCAGAGCGGGCAAATCCAGATCAATGCTTCCCGAGACATGGCTGCGCAATCCCATTTCCTTGTAGACAGGATTAAAACGGATACCGCTGCGAGCCAATTTCAGCGACTCAAGCACTGTCTGCTTGTCGCTGCCCAGACAAGACACAATACCAATCCCTGTGATAACAACACGTCTCATAACAACCTCACGCAATTTCAATCAAAAACAGTAACACAGCGAAGTGACAGACATCAGAATTGGCTGTCAGGTGTAAACAAACCCACCTTCAGCCCTTTGGTGGTATAGATGACCTTACCGTCAACGGCGACGGTCCCGTCAGCAATGCCCATAACCAGTTTGCGCTCAATAACGCGGCTCAATGATATCTCATAGACCACCTTTTTGGCAGAAGGCAATATCTCGCCGCTGAACTTGACTTCACCAGCGCCCAACGCCCGACCTTTGCCAAGATTGCCGCGCCAACCAAGATAAAACCCCACCAGTTGCCACATCGCATCCAGTCCCAAACAGCCTGGCATGACGGGATCTTCGGGGAAATGGCAGTCGAAAAACCACAGATCAGGCCGGATATCCAGCTCGGCAATAATCTGACCTTTGCCAAATTCGCCACCGGAGTCATTGATCTCCGTTATGCGATCCATCATCAGCATATTGCCTACAGGCAGACGGGCGTTGCCGTATCCGAACATGCGACCGTAGCCGCAATCCAGAAGTTCTTCACGGTTGTAACTGCTTTTAGGAGTAAAGCCAGTATTCATAAGGTTGTGTGCGCCCAATTGGTTTTCGTAGAAAGCGGTTTTACTAAAAAGTGGTTTTCAGCAAAAACACCCTATATATCTGGCCGCAAAGCCGGAAAACATGCGATATTATCGCGGGCAGGCAAAATAATCGATACTATTTTGTGCCAGGCGCCTTTGTCCCGACTGCGTGCCACCCCTGAAAGTTAAAACAGGCAGGAAGATTTAATGATAATCCCCGTAGTGCTCGCCGGTGGCTCTGGTTCCCGTCTCTGGCCCTTGTCGCGACAACTCCACCCCAAGCAATTCATCAGTTTCAACAGTGCCGACAGCGCCGATCAACAGACTTTATTTCAACAAAGCCTGAGCCGCTTGCAGGGTATTGAAGGACTGGGCGCACCTATTGTTGTATGCAATGAAGAGCATCGGTTTCTGGTGGCAGAGCAGTTGCGTCAACTGGACATTATCGGTGCCACAATTCTGCTGGAGCCGTTTGGACGCAATACGGCGCCGGCCGTTGCCATGGCGGCGCTACTGGCTGCTCCGGACGATTGTCTGTTGGTATTACCGGCAGATCATGTGATTCGCGATGTACAGGAATTGCAGCGGGTTATCAGTCTTGGTGCGCAGTTGGCTGAGGCCGGTCATTTGGTCACTTTTGGTATTGTGGCAAACAGCCCGGAAACAGGGTACGGATATATTCAATGTGGTGAGGCTCTGGATAATCAAGGATTTCAAGTGAAGCGCTTCGTTGAGAAGCCTGCATTGGAAATTGCCAAAGCATATCTTGCCAGTGGTGATTACTATTGGAACAGTGGCATGTTCATGTTCAAGGCCGCTGGTTTTCTGAATGAATTAAGCAAACACGCTGCTCATATGCTGCAGGTTTGCAGGATATCCAGTGCGGGCCTGCAAACGGACAATGATTTCACCCGAATCCCTGCGGACATATTCAGCACCTGCCCCAGCGATTCCATTGACTATGCAGTGATGGAAAAGACCTCTCAGGCGGCAGTGATTCCTCTGGATGCAAACTGGAATGATCTGGGCGCCTGGAATTCTCTTTGGGAAGTGGCGGAGAAAGATGCCGACAATAATGTATTGCTGGGCGATGTCTCCTGCATCGATGTGCATAACAGTTATATCCGTTCTGGGTCCCGTTTGATTGCGGCCATTGGTTTACAGGATATGATTGTTGTGGATACGGCGGATGCGGTATTGATTGCCAGCAAGGATCAGGTGCAGTCCGTCAAGCAGATTGTGCAAAAACTGGAAATGACGAATCGTGCTGAAAGCCTGGGACATACGCTGGTTTACCGTCCATGGGGATCATACGAGTCGCTTGTTTTAGGTGATGGTTTTCAAGTTAAACATATTCGAGTTAAACCTGGCGCCTCGTTGTCGTTACAGATGCATCACCACAGAGCGGAACATTGGGTTGTCATTCAAGGCACTGCCACAGTTACATGCGATGACAATGTTTTTGATCTGCAGGCTAACGAGTCAACGTTTATTCCTCTGGGCAGTAAACACCGCTTGCAGAACCGTTGTGCTGACTGGGTCGACTTGATCGAAGTGCAGACCGGCGGGTATCTGGGGGAAGACGATATTGTCCGCTTCGATGATGTTTATGGGAGAGCTCCGTGAGCAAGATTACAAAATGCCTGTTTCCTGCTGCAGGTTATGGTACAAGATTTCTACCAGCCACCAAGGCAATGCCCAAAGAAATGCTGCCTCTTGTAAATAAGCCACTGATTCAGCACGGTGTTGAAGAGGCGATGGAGGCAGGCATCACTGGCATGGCTATCGTGACTGGCCGCGGCAAGCGCTCTTTGGAGGATCATTTCGACATCAGTTATGAACTGGAACATCAGATTGCGGGCACGGATAAAGAGTATGCACTGGTGGACATTCGTCGCATCATAGACACCTGTACTTTTTCCTATACCCGGCAGGTGGAAATGCGCGGCCTGGGCCATGCGATTCTTACCGGTGAAACCTTGATCGGACATGAACCGTTCGCCGTCATATTGGCAGATGATTATTGTGTCGCAACAGGCGATGCCGTACTTACCCAGATGGTAAAGCTGTATGAAAAGTACCAATGCAGTATTGTCGCTATTGAAGAGGTGCCGCGTCAAGAAACTAACAAGTATGGTGTGATAGCTGGCACGTTGCTGACTGATACTGGGATTGAGCAGGAGCTGTATCGCGTCACTGACATGGTTGAGAAACCCGCGCCTGCTGACGCTCCCAGCAATCTGGCGATTATCGGGCGTTATATTCTTACCCCGGATATTTTCGACATTCTGCGCAACACTCCGCCAGGCCGGAATAATGAGGTACAGATTACGGATGCATTAATGACGCAGGCAAAGCAAGGCAGAGTGCTGGCTTACAGATTTCACGGCCAACGCTTTGATTGCGGAAGCATAGAAGGATTCATGGCCGCATCCAACTACAATTACGAACACTTTTATAAAAAGCCCCAACGCTAATTCGAACCGCGGAGTCTGATCATGCACATCGATATAACCTGTTTCAAAGCCTATGATATCCGTGGACGTGTGCCTGACCAGCTCAATGAAGATATCGCCTACCGTATAGGAAGAGCTTATGCGCAGTGGCTGAAACCAAAAAATGTTGTGGTTGGTTACGACATCCGCTTGAGCAGTAAGTCTTTATGCGACTCGCTGTCGAAAGGGTTGCTGGAGGCCGGCGTGGATGTGATCAACATCGGTCAGTGCGGCACCGAGGAAATCTATTTCGCCACTTCTCATTTGCAGACTTCCGGCGGCATTGTTGTCACTGCCAGCCACAACCCGAAAGACTATAACGGTATGAAACTGGTACGCGAAGGTTCGCGCCCGATCAGTGGTGACACCGGGCTGAATGAGATCAAGACGCTGGCGGAGAAGGGTGATTTTCCTGCTGCAGAAACACCAGGTACGTTGACTGAACAAAACACAAGACCAGCCTATATCGAACATTTATTGTCCTATATTGATATTTCCGCATTGAAACCACTGCGATTGGTGGTGAACGCTGGTAACGGTGGGGCAGGCCCGGTGGTGGATCTGTTGGAACCACATCTACCTTTTGAAATAATAAAAGTGCATCACGAAGCCGATGGTAATTTCCCAAATGGTGTACCCAACCCCTTACTGGAAGATAATCGTCAACCGAGCATTGATGCCATTTTCGATTGTCAGGCGGATATCGGGATTGCGTGGGATGGCGACTTCGACCGCTGTTTCTTCTTTGATGAAGAGGGCCGCTTTGTCGAGGGCTACTATATTGTGGGACTGCTGGCACAGAGTTTTCTGGAGAACGAACCCGGTGCCGGCGTTATCCATGATCCGCGTCTTACCTGGAACACTATCGAAATAGCAAAACAATTTGGCGGCAAGGCTATTCAATGCAAGACAGGGCATGCCTTCATCAAGGAGCGCATGCGTATTGAAGATGCTGTGTATGGTGGTGAGATGAGTGCGCACCATTACTTCCGCGATTTTGCTTACTGCGACAGCGGCATGATTCCCTGGCTGCTGGTTGCGCAGATGATCAGCAAGACCGGCAAGAGTCTGTCGCAACTGGTTAGTGAGCGCATGGCCGCATTTCCGGCAAGCGGCGAGATCAATCGCACTGTGACGGATGCAGGCGCTTTGTTAAAACAGGTTGAAGCCAGATACAAAGACGCTGCCATCGCTGTGGATTTCACTGATGGGCTCAGCATGGAATTTGCTGATTGGCGTTTCAACGTGCGTATGTCCAATACCGAACCCGTAGTACGTCTGAATGTGGAGTCGCGCGCTGACAAAGAGTTGATGAAAAGTAAAACAGCGGAAATACTGGCACTTTTCCAAAGCTGAATCAGCGCGCTGTAACTCTCTGCTGCGGATTTCGTTAACGTAAACAAAGCCGCAGAACCCGCAACGACACTGCACCCCAAACGCTAACAGTTGCTTAACTGTTAAGAGCGTGTACTTCGCAACAACTCCTTCTATGCTCCAGTTCCCGGATACCGGGTGCTTTCAAAAGCGCTATTGGTACATTCAATAGGTGATGAATCCATTTGACTGTGAAGTCAGCAGGCAATGTGTAAAACCTGATACGGAACAATCTATGCCCCATCCTATTGCTTGCAAACCGCAGATCCTGCGACTGGCTATCCAACGCAGCATTCAATGCACAGTTGCAACGGCCATCACTGTGTACGCTGGCTCAGCATTGGCTCAGTCTACGGCAACCACTACGCGTGCTGACGCTCCTGAGCTGCAGGAAATTCTGGTGATCGAGCGCAGCATTGAAACCACACTGCCTTTGGAGCTGGCTCGCTATGGCGCGGATCTGGAGATAATCACTTCCGCGCAGGTAAAAGATCATGGTTTTGTTGACGTATCGCAGGCGCTGGAACTGTTGGTGCCTGGTGTACATCTGACTACGCAGGCTGGCGCATTCAGTTATATCAATCTGGCCATGCAGGGCTCGCGCAACAGTGATGTGCTGTGGACGGTCGACGGGGTGCGAATCAATAACCGTCTCTACAACAGCACAAGTCCGGCGGATACATTGCCATCCAGCATGATTGAGCGTACCGAGGTTTTAAAAGGCGGGCATGGCCTGATGTACGGTACGCAGGCGATTGCCGGCGTGGTAAATGTGGTGACCCGTTCGTTCTCCGATACACCCGGAGGCGAGGTTTCTATCGGCAGTGGCAGCCATGGTCTGCAGCGTCTGAATGCTTATGGACGCGGTGCGCTTGGTGAGCACCGTTTCATTGCCTGGGTTTCCAGGGATGCAAGCGATGGCTACGAAATCTATGATAATTACCAACCAACAGCGGTTTATCGTAAACGTGGTTACGATGTGGAAAGTGTTGGCCTGAAATATGGCTATGATTTCACGCAGGATTTAAGTTTGACCTTGATGGGTATTCATACGGAAGCAACGTTGGATTACCCAAACGTCAGCAATGTCTCTATCAATGATCGCACTGAGGATATTCTTAGTGCACGGCTTGACTATACTCCCAGCGACAGTGTTCAGTACTTCCTGAAAGCTTACCACCATACCTGGGATACCGATTATTACACGCCACCAAATCCATCGGCCTATTGGGGATACGAAGATTTCGGAGTCAGCGCAGCAACTGTTCTGACGCCGCATCGCAACTTCGAGTATCACTTGGGCTACGATTTTCAAACTTACACTGGCAAGGATGATGTGCTGCTGATTGATGGCGAGCGCGAAGATGTTCACGCCATTTATGCACAGATTCGCAGTACGGATGATCTGGCCGAGAACGTGCGTTTCGCATTGGGTGTGCGGCACAATGAAACAGGCGGCAATAAGTCGACAGTATGGAATACATCAGGAATTTATGAGTTCAGCGACTCTCTGTATGTGCAAGGGATAATAGGCTCCTCTTTCATGTTACCAAGTGCAGAGAATCTCTATCGTATCCATTGCCCCTCCGGATTGAACTGTACTCACGGCAATCCAAACCTGGCGCCCGAGGAAAGCATCAGTCTCAATATGTCCATTGGCGGTCGCTGGGATGTGGGACAGCAACCTTTGAGTTGGCAATTGAGCGCGTGGGATCGTCATATCGATAATCTGATCACTACAGCGCCAATAGATGCAACTGCGCCGAGCCCGTATCCGCCGGAATTTACCCGCACATTCATCAACATATCAGATGAAGTAAAAGCAACTGGTGCGGAATTACTATTACGCGGTCCCATCACACAAGCACTCTCATTCAATGTCAGTTATACCTACAGCAAGGAGATTGCACGTGGCACCCGCGACCAGCTTCCGGACAGACCACGCAACAACTACAAGGCCTCGTTCTCTTTCGCGCCAGCAGAGCGTGCTTATGGAGTAAACCTGGCGCTGAAATATATCGGTGACAAAACCGCTAACGTCACTGGTTTTGGCAATCAGGATTACGGCGACAATATTGTGTTGGATATGGGCGCTCATCTGTATCTGGATGCAAATACCCGACAGCATCGTTTGACAGTGCGACTGGAGAATCTGCTGGATGAGGAATATGCCACCTCGGTAAGCTCCGCCGTATTGACGGGCTCGAATCCGCAGGAACGATTCATGTGGAGTCGTCTGGCACCACCCCGCACTCTGCATGTCAATTACAGTTACTCGTTCTAGCTGGCAGTGGCACTCACTATGCAACTATTGTTGTTCATTCACCGTTATCTCGCGGTAGCGGTTGGATTGCTGATGACGCTGTGGTGCTTGTCTGGCTTCGTGATGATGTATCAGGAGTTTCCTGCGCTCAGCAATGAACAACGGCTTGCTGGATTGGGCTCCTTGGATCTACGTGATTGTTGCGATTTATCCGCATTGGATGTTCATGATCAAATTGCAGTGCCCGGTTTCCGCGTAGAGATGTTGCTGGGCGACCCGGTGCTGCGTCTGGCAAGAGGAGTAAACCAGCGCGGAACTACTAACCTGGTGAGCACATTCAATCTGCGCACGGGTGAACCGGCAGCGGAGTTGAGTGAAAATCAGGTCATCGATGTCGCAGCACGATACGGCCGCGGCAATCAGATTCAGGGCTCACCGCGTTTGCTGGGCGTGATTGATATCGATCAGTGGACAGTGCAAACGGCAAGTCGCAATCAACCGGTTTATCATTTGGCTTACGATGATGACCGCAGCACAGAGGTCTATATATCCGGTGCCAGTGGCGAGGTGTTTCAGACTACCAACCGCCGCACGCGATTGTTGGCGTGGCTGGGAGCCATACCCCATTGGCTGTATCCAACTCAATTAAGACAACATGGCACCTTATGGGCAGATATCGTTATCTGGACATCCATGGCAGGAACTTTTTTGGCGGCCACTGGCCTATATGTAGGTATCTCACGTTTGCGCTGGCGCAGAGAGGAGTCGCACCGTGCATCTCCTTATTATGGATTGTGGTACTGGCACCATATAACCGGACTGGTATTTGGCGTGCTGGCGTTAACCTGGGTCTTCAGTGGTTTGATGACGATGAATCCCTGGGGAGCATTAGCGGGTGGGCCGGTGAGCGATTACCGCAGCACACTGGTTGGCAGCGCCAACTGGGGCGAGTTGAAAAGATTCCTGACGGCAGTCACAACGCAAACAACCAACGAAGAATATGCCCAGTTGCAACCTGCCGTATTCAACAATCAGTTGTATGTCAATGCAGGAAAAGTGAATGGCGGTAGCGTGCGGTTGGATGTGAATGCAGTACCCACAATTGTGCAGCTTGAACACGTGGAGGAATTGATCTCACGACTGAACGTGTCGACGAAGGATTTCCAATTGATGACCAGCGAGGATAGCTACTACTACGGTCGCAAAACCGAGATACCTTTGCCGGTGTTTCGCGCAATTCTGGATGACGCTGAACAAACCCGCGTGTATATCAATCCAGAAACAGGCAGCGTGAGTCTGCTCAGCGCCAGTGGTCGACTGTCGCGCTGGATTCGTACCGGGTTGCACGGACTGGATTTCCCGGTGCTGCGCGTTCGACCATTGTGGGATATCGTGGTGATATTGCTGCTTGCAGGCGTGACGCTGCTTTGCGCACTGGGAACCTGGATGGGTTGCAAACGCATCAAATACGATGTGCAGCATTTAGCAGCATTGTTACGCAAGCGTTTCAGCCCGCCAGGTTAGTTTATAGCTCCAGGTGTCCTCATTGCTGGTACGAAAATCCAGGCGTTTGTAAAACTCCAGTGCAGGATTGACTTTCAATACACTCAGGCGCAGCGGCTTTTCCTTCAGTGAGGACTCTATCTGCAGGCTACGAACAATGAGGCTGCCTAAGCCCTGATTCTGGTGTTCAGGTAATATCAACAGCATTTCCAGCCACAGATGATCGGCTTTTTCCAGCATGCTGTAAGCGCCGATATCGATACCGTTCAATGCGACTATGGTAAAACTGGAGCTGGGCAGATTCTCCGCGAAGCCATGTTGTTGGAATAGCTCATCCCAACCCCAGGTTTCCTCGATATAGCCCTTCATGGTAGTGCGGAAAGTTTCGTACGCCCATTCCATATCGGCTTTTTTCGCCTTTCGGAATGTCAGAGCGTTCATTCACTGTTCTCAATGGGAGAGGCAAGGCGCCTTTTCCAACCCAGATGTTTCTCGATGGCACTGATCAGGTTGCCGGCAATATCCTTGCCGCTGATATCTTCAATCTCTCCCAGCTCCGGCGACGAATTGACATCCAGAAGCAGCGGACCTTTGCGGGAACGAATGATGTCTACCCCGGCTACTTTCAATCCAAGTACTTTGGCGGCTTTGATAGCCAGGCTGCGTTCTTCGCTGCTGGTTCTCACGGCTGCAACAGTAGCAGCCCGATACAGATTAGCGCGGAATTCCCCTGGCGCCGCTTGTCTTTCCATTGCGGCAACTACTTTGTTTTCCACAACCAGCAAGCGCAGGTCGCGGCCCTCAGCTTCCTTGATAAATTCCTGCACCAGCAGATTGGCTTGCAGCGATTTGAATGCATTGATCAGGCTTTCCGCAGCCGTGCGCGTTTCCGCCAATACTACGCCGCGCCCCTGTGGACCCTCCAGAAGCTTTACTACTAACGGAGCACCGTTCACCATGTCGATAAGATCATCGGTATCAATCGGGCTGTCCGCAAAACCGGATGTAGGGATACTGAGTCCGTTCTGCAGCAACAACTGTAAAGAATAGAGCTTATCGCGTGAATGGCTGATGGCTTCAGCGCTGTTCAGTGCGTACACACCAATGCTTTCGAATTGTCTTACCAAAGCACAACCGTAAAATGTTAGATCGGGCCGTATGCGTGGAATAACCGCGTCGAGATTATTGAGTATCTTGCCGCCGCGATAGTGAATTTCCGGCGTCTCTGCATCGAGTTTCATATAGCATTGCTTGATGTCGTAGAAGCGTATGCGATGACCACGTTCTTCGCCAGCCTCCAGAATGCGCTGGTTGCTGCGTAAGTCCGGATTACTGGCCAGCAGGCCTATGCGTAGACCGTATGCCTCTCTTGTCTGGTCGGCATACATTTGGTTCAGCTGCGATTCCTGCACTTCGCCGCCCAGGCAGTCCGCCGCAGGGTCAACCAGAATCCGCCCCATCATGGCCTCACGGCCCAATAGCATGCGATAACCCATGGAGTCACGATTGCTCAACGTCAGCTCTACGTCCCAACTTACATTGGCGTGCTGCAAACTGGTACGGATGACATAGCGTTTTTCGCCGATGCCGCTTGAACTTTTCACCAGGCGCTTGTCGACAACTTCCGCTTCACAGCGAATGATGGTACGGCGATTATTTTGCAGCGGGTGAACCTCAAAGCTGACCCACAAAATTCCTTCACGTTTGAACGCGCGGATATTAAAAGCATGCAAAGAAGACGTCTTGGCGCCCGAGTCTACGCGCACCTTGATGGCTGGAATTCCCAGCACGGGCAAAGCGCACCATTCTTCACTGCCAACTATTATTTTTTCCTGATGCTCTATCATGGGTCGCCCGGCAGGCTGAGTGCCTGCTGTATCAGTCAGTTCTGCCTCATTTGAAGGCTGTATTTGCCGCGCAAGTGTATCATTGCTTGGGAACCTTGCGAAATTGTCGGTATTGATTGATCAGGCCATTGGTAGCGCCATCGAACTGGGTGCACTCATTGGCCTCCTGCAGCGCGGGATAGATCTTGCCACTCAACTGTTTACCCAGCTCCACGCCCCACTGATCGAATGCGTTGATACCCCAGATAACACTCTCTACATAGACCTTGTGCTCATACATGGCAATCAATCCGCCCAAGGTTGCAGGTGTCAGCGCTTCCAGCAGGAAGGTATTGCTGGGCCGGTTACCGGGTACAGCCTTGTGAGTGTCTGCGGTGCTCTTGCCCAGCATCAGGGCCTGGCTCTGGCTGAAACAGTTGGCCAGCAAATGTTCATGCTGCGCTTGCTCCGCAGGGAAGGGGCCGACTGCCGCCGCGATAAAATCTGCGGGAATAAGGTGCGTGCCCTGGTGCAGTAATTGGTGAAACGAATGCTGGCCGTTGGTGCCAGCACTGCCCCAGATGATCATCCCCGTATCAGTGTCCACAGGTTTGCCATCGCGGTCCACGGACTTGCCCAGACTTTCCATGTCGAGTTGTTGCAGAAACGCAGGGAACAGATGCAGATTCTGGATATAAGGCAGAATAACCTGCGATCTGGTTCCCCAGAAAGCGCTATACCATACCGCCAACAAACCCATGATGACCGGTATGTTCTCCTTCAAATCTGCGTTGAGAAAGTGTTTATCAACTTCCCCTGCACCTTTGAGCAAGGCGCGGAAATTGGCCATGCCCACCGCCAGCGCAATAGGCAAACCAATAGCGGACCACAAAGAGTAACGGCCACCAACCCAGTCCCACAGAGGGTAAATATTGTCTGGATGAATACCGAATGCTGTGGCTTTTTCTACGTTGGCCGTGGCAGCCACAAAGTGCTTGGCTATCTGAGCTGTGTCACCACCGCCGTTGGTATACCAGCGGCGGGCGAGTTCGGCGTTCTGCATGGTTTCCAGTGTCGTAAACGTCTTGGAAGCGATGATGAACAGGGTAGTAGCCGGGTTCAATCCCACCAATGTGTTATGTAGGTGTGCCGGGTCGACGTTCGAAACGAACTGACAACGCAGCCCGGGGGTATGCCAGGGGGTCAGGGCTTCAGTCACCATGGCAGGCCCCAGATCCGAGCCGCCAATCCCAATATTGACGATATCAGTGATTGCAGCTCCGCTGAAGCCGCGCCAGCTTTTCTGCTGAATTGAGTTTACAAAGCCCTCAATCCTGTCCAGACAAGCGTTGACTTGTCCGGCAGCTTCGGGCAACAGCTCCGGCGCATGGCCACGCAAAGCTACATGCAGGGCTGGCCGGTCCTCGGTGTTGTTGATATGTTCACCACGGAACATGGCCGCGATAGCCTCATCCAAATGACTGGCGCGAGCCAAATCCAGCAACAGCGCCAGTATTTCCCGGGTCAACAGGTTCTTGGAAAAGTCGAATAGTGTGTGATTGCAATTCAGGCTGAACTGTCGAAAGCGATGCGGGTTATCGACGAACAGCTGATCCAGTCGCACCCCGCTGTTCTTCATAGCCTGCTGATGAGCAGCCAGTTTTTGCCATAATTCCTTCTTTTCCTTGCTTCCCATAATTTGTACACCTGTGCTGCGAGCACTGAAATCAAGCCCTTAAGCTATCCTATTCCCGGAGTGCGTTCAATTACGTATAACGGGTCTTTACGGAGATGAACCGCAGCCAACTGGGGAGGCCGGCCGGGGCATAAAAAAGCATTGCTGTACATTGGATTCATTGGTAGTATGCGCGCCCTGAAAGTGCAAACTTTCATGTGCCGGCATAGCTCAGCCGTGGTAGAGCAACTGACTTGTAATCAGTAGGTCCCGAGTTCGACTCTTGGTGTCGGCACCACTATTTCCTGACTTACGCTACTGGTGTTCCTTTACACCAGTAGCGTAAGCGATTAGCTGCCCCTTATATACTCCTTTGCTCTGGCTCCATCTCTTCACTCGCAATGCAGCCAGACACACACACTGCTGTTTTTTTGATATCTTGGTTCCCGGACTCTGGCCAAGCCAGACTAATTTGTTATCGCAGTTTTGCAACTGGAAAAACTCGCGGTATTTCATGTCACTTCCTGGAACAAGAATCATGAAAAAATGGGCTCGATTGATACTAGTGCTTCCTGTGTTACTGATGGTACACACTGCAGTGTCTGCCGCCGATGTACCCCCTTCGTTGGAGGAAGCCACCGCAGGTGCGCAATTACAAAGTGGCTTTTTCGATTTTTATTATCAAGCAGCCAACGGCTCCATTTTATTGGTGGTAGACAAATGGGATGAAGAATTCCTCTATGCAAGTGCTTTGTCTACCGGTATCGGGTCTAACGATATCGGTCTGGACAGGGGACAGGTTGGCGGCAGTCGCGTGGTCAAGTTTGAAAGGCATGGCGACAAGGTGTTCCTGAAGCATATCAATCTGGGTTATCGCGCCGATTCTGACAATGAAGCAGAACGTTTATCAGTGCAGGAAGCTTTTGCGGAATCCATTCTTGCCGGCTTCCCGGTGAAGGCAGCGACCGACGCTGCAGTGCTGATAGATCTGACAGATTTTCTGCTCAGCGATGTACACGGTGTTGCCCGGACATTAGCCAGCAGCCAACAGGGCAGCTTTAGCATCGACAAACAACGCTCAGCCATCTATCTGGACAGAACCAGAAATTTTCCTTTCAATTCCGAGTTTGAAGCGCAGTTAACTTTTGCCGGTACCCAGCCAGGTGCTCTGGTGCGCTCAGTTACACCAACGCCGGAAAGTATCACAGTGCGAATGCACCATTCTTTTGTACAACTTCCCGATGCAGATTATTCCCCGCGAGCATTTCACCCCGAATCTGGGTACTGGTCGCGCAGCTACATGGATTTTGCCGCTCCCATCAATGAGGACATGACCCGGCGCTATATTTCAAGGCACCGTCTGGAGAAACGTGACCCCAATGCTGCGAGCAGTGAAGCTGTTGAGCCGATAATCTATTATCTGGATCCCGGCGTGCCGGAACCGGTACGGAGTGCACTACTTGATGGTGCGCGTTGGTGGAACGATGCGTTCACAGCAATAGGTTATGAGAATGCGTTTCAGGTAGAGATACTCCCCGAAGATGCAGACCCGATGGATATTCGCTACAACGTAATTCAGTGGGTGCACCGCTCCACGCGCGGCTGGTCTTATGGTTCCAGCATCACTGATCCTCGCACGGGCGAAATCATCAAAGGAAAAGTGACACTAGGCTCTTTACGTGTGCGGCAGGATTATCGCATAGCCCAATCTTTGATTGGTCTGGCAATGGAAGGCTCAGATGAAACCATTCAGGAGTTGGCGCTGTCGCGCATTCGGCAATTATCTGCTCACGAGGTAGGACACACATTGGGAATAGCGCACAACTTCGCCGCCAGTATTAACGATCGCGCGTCCGTGATGGATTATCCGCACCCCCTTCTGGAGTTTACAGACCGCGGCGTGCTGGATGCATTGAATTCTTACGATATCGGGCTGGGGCTGTGGGATTACCAGGCCATCAAATACGGATATGCAGAATACGATAATGCGCAGATGGAAGCCGCTGGCCTTGCTGCCACGCTGGCAGAGAACAAGGACGCCGGACTGTACTACATTACCGATCTGGATAGCCGTGCTCCCGGTGGTGCTCATCCTTTGGCGCATATGTGGGACAACGGCGCCGATCCGGTAGCAGAGCTGGACAGACTATTGGCAGTGCGTGCTGCGGCATTGGAACGCTTTGGTGTCGGGAACTTGCATCCGGGGCAACCTTATGCCGAACTCGAAGAGATTCTGGTGCCGTTGTATTTTCTGCACCGCTATCAGGTGGAAGCAGTGCACCGGCTTATTGGTGGTACTTACTACGAGTATGCTGTGTACGATGGTGAGAACAATAATGCCGAGCAAGTGATTCCCGTCGCTGCGGAAGAGCAGTTGCGTGCGTTGCGCATGTTATTACGTACCCTTGATCCCGAGCAGTTGACCTTGTCAGAGCGGCTGCTCAATCTGATTCCACCAAAGCCCATTGGCTACTCGCGCAGTCGCGAGAGCTTTCCTTTGCGCACTTCGCTGGGATTGGACTTCACCAGTATCGCGGAGACCGCGGCGGATCATACGATAACCGGTATCCTGCAGGCGGAACGACTGGCGCGGGTGAATAATCTGCACAGTCTGGACTCTGAACAATTATCAGTGGCGCAGATAATCGACGCGTTGCTTGAACAAACCTGGTATGCGGATCGTCAGGACGGCGCCGCAGCTAATGTCCAGCGCGCTGTGAATAATGCAGCGCTTTATCGACTTGTTGAATTGTTTGAGTCCGACAGCGCAGACAATCAGGTGAGAGCCAGCATCAATCTGGCGTTGCATCAATTGGAGGAGTGGCTGGATGACGCCAAAGAAAAAGAGAACGGCACCCCGTGGGAAGCGCACTATGTGATGGCGCAGGATGCGGTGGAAAATGTGCTGGATGGCGGTGCCAGAGAAAATGTGATAACTGCTCCATTGCCAATGCCGCCCGGAGCGCCTATCTGAAAAAGTGTGATATCTGAAAAAGTGTGATATCTGCAACTGTCTGATTTGCGAACAGACAGTTGCAGACAATAGCCTTACGGTAGGTCTCAACCAAGTGCTACTTTCCCAGCCCACCGCCCAACACAAGCTGCAGTGCTTCTGCCGGAGTCATGTCGAGATTGCGTGTGTAAGATCTGGGTACCATGACGAGATAGCCACCAACGTTATAAGCCATCGGCAGGAAGACAGCTATTTTTTCATCTCCGCTGTTAGAGTCCAATAGTGCAGACATCTTGTCTCTCTCAATGCCGCGGCGTTTGGTCACAATGCCTATCAACTCTATGTCGGAATTTGGCATAGTGACTAACACGACTGATTCCTTGGCGAAATTCTTGCCAGACATCACTTCAAAAATGTCATGCACCATGCCATATATCTGGCTGACACCAGGCAGGCGTAAAAGAATTTTCCCCGGTAACTGCCACATCCAGGCAAAACTTTGCAGATGTGCGCTTGCCCCAATCAACCAGCAGATGAGCAGAAATGTAAGCAGAGCGAGCCCCGGAAAGTAGAAATTTTCCGGAAGCAAATATTGCAGAGCCGGCGCCAACCATCCTTCAACTGCGGATAGTATCCAGCGCGCCAACTCTATGGTGATGATAACGGGTAAAACGATAAACAAGCCGCGCAATAGTGCGCGCACAGGTGTACTCATAGCTGGCCTCAAATTCTGTTTATGAGCCCAGACGATACCTCAATTTGATGACCAGTGTGTCAACCAGTGGCTCAGACCACGCTTCGACCAGCAGACCGGAGTAATCATCAAACGTATTGCCGGGCACATTTCCACCGCGAGTATACACGATGAACAGATCGGAGAGCGGGGCGATCTCCCAGCGATAGCGTGCCTGGAAAGTCATGCGACTGATAGTGAAGTCATCGGGTGTCAGGTTGGGTTTAGCGACTTCGCGCAGTTCTGTCAGTCGGTTCGGGTCTACCTGCAGAAACTTGTTTTCGAACGCCTTCAGACCGGTCCATTGCATACTGAAGCGCAACTGCTGATTCGCACTGATGAAATAATCCATCGTCATTCTGGGTGACCATTGTGTTGCTTCATAACTGGTATAACGCCCGGCACCGCGGTGCACCAACAAGCCTTCACGGTCTGTGTAAGAAACTTCAACACCGAGATTGAAATTATCTACGGGCCGATAATTGATACCCAGGGAAGTAGTTAAGCTGTCCTCGCCCAGATCTTCTTGATTGGCGTCAATATTGGCTGTATAGCGAATTGTCTGAGCTGGGTCAGTTTCCCAACCGAGTACCGCTTGAAAGCGACCCGGCAACCGGAAATTACCGCTACCCCTGCCCAGTCTGTCATCAATGCGTTTGGGGAAATAACGCAGACTGGCCATCAGGGAATGATTGTTCAGGAAAGTGTAGTTGCGATTGCCAAACAAAGCCAAGCGGACAGGATCGCCATCAGTATTATATTGGTTCACTAAGAAAAAACTGGTGTTGCGTGAAAGCAAGCCCTCAACGTCAGATTCATTGCGTGAGTAATTGTAGTCCAGATGCACCAGATCATTACGGGTCAGGAAGCCCATCGTATTCAATTCGAGTTTGTCATCATGATAACCGGCGGAAATTCGGTGTTGACGACCACGCTGTGGTTGAAACACGATATCGGCAAAAACGCCGTTACCGGTAACTCCCTGTACGTCGCTTTGCAGTAACTGGGTATCGACTACCCAACGCGCATCTGAAGAGAAATAATGCATATCGATGCCATTGACTGTCGCATCGATATCCGGGTGTGAAATAGTGGTTCCCATCCAGCCAATCGAGCGGCGGGCGCCTCCTGAAGTATCTTCATACAGCAGGCGGCCTACAGCAAAATTGCGTCCCTCGGCTTCCAGCGTGACACGCGTTCCGTTCGCCAGGGTGCCACGTATCTCTGAATCATCTTCAAACGCGAGTAGAGTACCATATCGCCAACTACCGTTCTGACCGGTAAATTTTACGGCTCCCAGCAAATCGGTCGGAGCGCTGACATCAGTTGCCACGGTTCTGACTCCTGTGGGGATATCAAACCTGGCAGCGCTGCCGATACGTCGTGTGTTCAGCATGGTAGTTGGGCCACCCGGGCCACGTGCACCTTGATTGCGCGGTGAGGTATTGAAGACGTCCTGCCCTTCCAGAAAGAATGCCCGTTTCTCCGGGAAGAAAGTTTCGAACGCGGTCAAGTTTACAACAACATCATCGGACTCAACATTGCCGAAGTCAGGGTTCAGGCTGACCGATAACTGAGTATTGGAAGAGGGTCGCCAGAAAATTTCTGTACCAACGCGCATGGAGGTTTCATTGCGGATATTGTCATAGCTGGTTGAGGCATAGGGATAAAAGGTCAGCTGACGACGTGGTTCGATATCCTGCAATTCGAATTTGTGGAACGCTGAGAGAAATTGGTTAACGGTGAAAGGCAGCGCGGGAAACGACCAGGTTTCGTTCAGTGCGCCAAGCTGGCGTTCTGTGTAAATGCCAATCCGTCGTGTATCCCCGGCAACCTGTGGCAGTGCCATCATCGACCAGGGGATAAAGAATTCTGCTATCCAGCCGTCTTCTACCACGCTGGTCTCGGCATCCCATGACCCGTCCCACTGCATATTCATCTGCCGCTCTGGCAGGATTGTGGCGTCGGTTTTGGAGCCACCCAGGTTGATGCGCATCATATAGCCATAGAGGCCGTCCCCCGAGGGGTCGATCATGATAACAAAGCCATCACGCTCCAGACGGGTGTCGCGTGAAGTCATGCGTGCCACCAGAGTTTGTGGGTTCTGGTAGTTCATGACGCCCACATAGATGCCGCGCTCCGTATAGAAAATACGGGTTTCAGTTCGCAATGAGGCTGCAACCAGCGTGTCGGGTGCAATGACGCGCATACCGTCTATTGTAGGGATGCTTTGCCAGATTGCCTCGTCCAGCCGACCATCCAGCGTAATATCTGCCAGATCCTCATCAACCTGGGTGAGTTGTGGTATCGCGTCTTGTGCGTGCACTGTGTTCAGACCAAAAAGCAGGTAAATGAGGGCAAATGCTGGGAAAGTGCGCAAAAGTGATCCGGAGAGCTGACGGTTGTTATTCATAAGTACCTGCATTTAATGCCTTTATTGAATTTGTTATTGCTGCTGAGGGAGAACTATAACTGCTCTTCCACGAATGACCCAGCATGGATACAATTCGTTGCAAAATATGGACGTCAGTGTCAATCGCCTAAACCAACCAATCGGAAGAAATATGCCGGCATCAATACTGCAAAAACTCACTCTTTTGACCTTTCTGATTCTTGCTGCCTGCACAGAGCAGGGACAGAACACGACGTCAGCGCAAACAGGTATGCGGGATTTGCAACATCAGGCTGAGGAGTACGTAGGTCTGGTGCTTGCATTAGGGCAACACGATAGTGGCTATGTGGACGCTTACTATGGACCACCAGAATGGGCTGAGCAGGCGCTGCAGAATGCCTGGAGTGCCGCAGAGATTGCAGGCAAAGCGGAACAATTGCGTTTGGCTCTGAGTGAGCATCAGGCGAACGATGATCAGATGCTGGCACTGCGGCTGCATTTTCTGGATCGTAACCTGATTGCCTTGCAATCGCATGCCAATGCCATTGCCAGCGGCACCAGGTCCGGGTTTGATCAACAGACTCGTGAACTGTATGACACAGAACCGCCACAACGCTCGCTCAGCGATTTCGATGCAACGCTCGCACAACTGGAGACGCTGATACCGGGAGATGGTGACTTGCGAGATCGGCTCGCGGCTTACCGCGACAGATTCAACATACCTGCAGATAAGCTGGATGTTGTATTCCAGCGTGCGATACAGGAATGTCGCGAACGCAGTAGTGCTTATATCGATTTACCTGCACATGAAAATTTCACTCTGGAGTTTGTGCAGGACAAGCCGTGGGGCGGTTACAACTGGTATCAGGGCAATGCCTTCAGTCTGATTCAAGTGAACACAGACCTGCCGATTGCCATTTCCAGAGCCGTGGATCTGGGTTGTCACGAAGGATATCCGGGGCATCATGCCTTTAATACTCTGCTGGAAGAGGAGATGGTCAATCAGCGCGGCTGGGTTGAATTCAGTGTTTATCCTTTATTCAGCCCACAATCCCTTATCGCGGAAGGCACAGCGAATTACGGTGTAGATATGGCATTTCCAGGCACTGAGAAACTGCAGTTTGAACGCGATGTGTTATACCCGCTGGCGGGAATCGACCCGGCGATAGCAGATGGGTACACGGATTACTCACGTTTATTGTCGGAATTGAGTTATGCGGACAATGAGATTGCTCGGCAGTATATCGATGGTGTGATTGATGCCGAGCAAGCTGTGCAGATGTCGCAGCGTTACGCTCTGCGCACCGAAGCAAGTGCCAGGCAGAGGATACGTTTTTACGATACCTACGGGGCATATGTCATTAATTACAATTGGGGCAAAGATCTGGTCAGGGCGTATATAGAACAGACGGATGACCACGCGCAACGATGGGAGCTTTTCAAGAACCTGATTTCGTCACCGCGTGTGCCTTCATCACTTGCGTGGTAAAGTTTTTAGAGACTTGTGTACACCGCAGAAAAATTTCCCAGTCCTACTCAGGAATTTAACGCAAAAACTCAGGTAAATCCTCGATACCAGTGTTTCCTTTAACGTTGTATCGTCTTCGTAACTTACGCTTATACGTTGACGCTCGATACGCGAGTACAGGAGATATCTGATTATGTTAAACAAAATTGCGCTTTCAATTTCACTACTATTGCTGGTTCATACAGCTACGGCCGATGTGGCAATCTACCGGGATGGAACATTGACGGTACCTACCGGGGCGGTAGTGAACGCCGATAATTCGATCGACTTTTATAGGGACATTGTCTTCACCACTAATGCTGATGGCACAATTGCGCTGGTTTCTGCCGACGTGCGCGCAACCACGAATGTCTCGGTGGATGGAGAGGCCGGTTATCTGGAAAATAGTCAGCTTCACATCCCTCAGGGTGCCGTAGTTCTTGCGGATGGAGAAGCTCAGTATTACGGAAATATCGTGTTGACGCTAAATAGCAATGACACTTTGTCAGTGCTTGCAGCGGAGGCACGTTCAGCAGTGGAGATCACTGACGTAAGCATTCAAAATTTTACCGGTTTTCCCAGTAATATTTTTGTGAATGTGTCCGGCAATAAATCACGAGCTTGTGTCGACCTGGAAGAAGTGGGTTTTCACCGACAGACGGAACAGATGGGCAGGGTTTTCACTATCATTGTTGCGGAATCTGAACTGGACGCAAGTGTAAGCTGTGCTCCTTCGCCAACAGCGTTCTCTATTACCGTGCAACTTCCGGTGTGTACTTGTACCCCCGGTGATTACACGGCCGTCGTTAACGGCACACACCGAGCCTTCTTTACTCTTGTGGAATAAGCGAAAATTTTAATGAAGCTGCAACGCCACCGATGTAGTCATCGGTGGCGTTGCATTGAAGGGTTGGTTACTGTTTTGTATAAGACTGGCTATGACGAGTTGAGCCATCCGTATTGAACGCCGCCAGATTCATCTGTTTACCACCCGGACCGAATGGCCACTTCAGCGCCACGAACACGCTATCGCCGCCGCTGGTAACCATGCCACCGGAAATTGCATAGTTCTTGGCCACGCCCACCGCAGTCCATTCGCAGGCTCCTTCGCCTGCGGACTGCAGGCTGTAGAGTTCGTCACCGTACTTGGGTGATTTGCCCATGCTTTTCACTTCTACCGTGCAGGCGCCGCGACCGTTGTCTCCGGCAGGTGAAACATAGATTCCTTCAATCATTGTTTGTGCCTGCGTCAGTGCAGGGACAATCAGTCCTGCTACCAAGAGCAGATGTAAGTGTCTGAGCTTCATCGGTACAACCTCCCGCCTGGTGAAACCGCCCCTTTTCAACAGGGCGGCCATAATGAGCAGTGATTGTATTTTTTCTGGAGCGCTCAGTTTTGATGCAGATCAAACCAACGTGTTTGTCACATTTCCGTGCAAAAACATCTAGGAGACAGCCAGATAAAAATTATTCCTGCTGATAGTGCCCCATCAGCATGCCGGTTCCCAGCACGTGGCCTGCAATGGCTTCCAACAGGCCTTCCTTGTTCAACCCTTCGGGTAGATCAAGTGCAGTATCCAGCGCATAAATGCGGAAATGATATGCATGCAACTTGCCATCAACCGGTGGGCGTGGTCCGAAATAGCCAGCCATGCGGGCACCGTTAACGCCATTGATCATGCCTTCAAGTCCGGGCACATCTGTCACCTGTACACCCTTCGTTAATGACTCGGGCAGTTCAGTGGCAGTTGCGGGAATGTTATAGGCAACCCAGTGTACGAACGGTTGTGGTGTTGGTGCAATCGGATCGTCCATGACCAGCGCCAACTGAACTGTCCCCGCAGGAAGCTCAGTCCAGCTGAGTTGCGGAGAAATATTGTCGCCATAAGCTGTGTATTGCAATGGCACATTGGCATGATTGGTAAATGCCGTGCTTGTCACAGTAATCGTATCCGGCATGTCTGCTGCGAATGCGTTGCCCGCTGTGGCCAGCAATAATGCCGCGCTGCCGAGGATGGTTTTCAATTTGTTCATGGTGTTATCTCCGGTAATTTCAGAATCAATGGGTAAAAGTTCAACGGGCCAAATATGTTTTCGCTTGTTGGTTGATAATGCTGACCAGGTCGCCCATGCCCAGATTGGCATCAATCAGATGCAAACCCCAGCCTGCGTTGATCTCGCCATTGGCAATAACGTCACCGCTGATGGTATCGGTGCGCGGGTCGTCAGGGTTGCCGCGTACGGTGACTTCCAGATATGTGCCGCGCTCGTTGGACACGCATTCAGCAGTCAACAGGCCCGGGACACTGACATAAGGCGTATTGATCGTGGCGCCGGTATTCGTCCACGGTGCTGGTGGTGCGGATGAGGCGCCTTCAGCCACAGTATTGCTCAGGTATGCATGCAATTGATTGCTGCCTTTGGCGAGTTGCGCCGGATTCGTGCAGGAGTTGTCGGTATCAGCAGTGCCACGGCCGAACAGGCTGTTCGCTGGTGGTGGAATGTCGGAGCGGAACGACGCATACGCAATGATGCAACCGATTTCTGACCCTGACTGACACAGAGGCAAATTCTTGAAAGTGCCGCCTACGATGTCACCCTTCGGCACCTGAACGCCGGTGCCGAGCAGGATGGCAGAGATGATTTTATCCTGCACCGGCTTGCCGTCGATTTCATTGACGATGAGCTGTGTCAGCACACCCGACCCCTGGGAGTGACCAACCAGGACAACGCCGCGGCCCTGATTATGGTTTTCCAGATAGTAGTTCCAGGAATTCAACACATCGTTGTAACCGAGTGCGCGGTCAATAGCCATCGGCTGCCCACCAGGCGTCATGTTGGCGCGCAAAGCGGTCAGTGTTATCTGGCGATAAAGCGGAGCGAATAAACGACACTGAGAACCCATACGGGCAAACTGCGCGCTGACAACGTTCATCTCTTCCGGACCGGCATTCATGTCGCTGTTGGGTGTCAAATCGCGGGAAACGGTGGGGTACACATAGAAGCAGTCAACTGGTGCATTTGGGTTATGGGCGAAACTTTCCTGCGTTATCGTGCCGTCCGCGGCTACAATAGTGGTAGTCAAATCGGCGGCACAGGCGCGCAGGTTGTCGGGTAAACACAACCAATTATTTGCTTCCGAGTAGTCCACCGGGGCGCCGCCTTGTGCGTTGGCTGTCAATGGCAGGGCGCAGGCAAGCAGTGCGCCGGCAAGCAATTTCCCACAGCTCAGGTTGGTATGCAGCTTTTTCAGATGAAACATGATGAATCCCTCCAGGGTATTTTTATATGCGTCGTTTCCAGCCCCGAGTGGGCTATCAAGGAGAGACAGAATAGAATAGCCCTTTCGGCAACTCAACCAGTAGCTGCGAAGAATAGGGTGGTCCGGCGCAATGGGACCTCCTTTTGACGCAGACCGGCGATTGGGAATGTTACAAGAACAGGGTAAATTCAAGGAGGTGAGGCTTGTTCCAGCTAGCGATGACAGTGCGTGATTACGAATGCGATATGCAGGGTGTCGTGAACAACGCTGTGTATCTGAACTATCTGGAGCATGCCCGGCATGAATATCTGCAATCACGCGGATTGGATTTTGCTACCTTGACGAAAAGCGGCGTGATTGTGGTAGTGGTCCGCGCTGAGCTGGATTACAAGCAGTCTCTGCGTAGTAGCGATGAGTTTATCGTTACGGTTGCGCCAAACCGCGAGTCACCCGTGCGGTTGGTGTTCGAGCAGAGGATATTGAAGGCGGGTACGGAGCAATTGATGCTGTCAGCCAGAATTACCACAACGGCAGTCAACAGCCGAGGCCGCCCCTACTTTCCTGCAGAGCTTGTGGCGCTATTGTAATCAGCAGTCGTTTGCAGCAAAGCGTCCAGATACTCAGGCACAATGATAGATGCTGGCCCGTAAACATGCTCATCAAAACTGGAACCTGTCTCTTCCAGATTCAATTCCACCGTACGTGCGCGGCGAATCTTGGCAGTTTGATAAAACCCTGAGGCAGGGTAGACATTGCCTGAGGTGCCGATGGCAATGAACAGGTCGCAGCTTTCCAGCGCTCGATTGATCTGATGCATATGAAACGGGACTTCGCCGAACCAGACGATATGCGGGCGCAGATTGCCCAACACATTGCAACATCTACACACACTGTCACAGGTGAGATCAGCTGTGATATCGAAAACCAGATTGCTGTGTGCACAGCGCATTTTCAACAGTTCGCCATGCAAGTGTACTATTTTGCGACTGCCGGCTCTTTCGTGCAGATTATCTATATTTTGAGTGACCAGCAGGAAATCGCCATGGAACTCCCGTTCGAAGCGCGCCAGAGCTATATGAGCCGCATTCGGACAGATAGCCTCTTGTTGCAGTAGTTGTCTGCGCTGGTTGTAAAACTGATGCACCAACTGCGGATTGCGCTCAAAGCCCTCTGGGGTTGCAACATCGTCAATACGATGATTTTCCCAAAGGCCATCTGCTGCGCGAAATGTGTTGATACCGGACTCGGCGGAGACGCCAGCGCCAGTAAGTACTACAACTGCATTGACAGGACGGGATGTGACTGGGACATTCATGGTTGAAAATTCTAGCACAGGCACAGCCGATAAGACGCACGTGATAGAGGTAAATAAGGGGTAATTTGAACCGCAACAAATCCGCAAGCGTAGAAAGCTCCCAAGACCCCTGCAAGCCGAGCTATAATCGGCGCATCAAAATTCGTAAAGATCGCGCCTGGCGCACAAGTGTTTGCTTGTTGCTGTACCAGCAAGGAGAGAGTTTCTATGTCCTATCCATCCATTGGCAGTCCGGCCCCGGATTTCACTTTGCAAAATCAGGGCGGCATCAATATGTCATTAAGTGATTTCAAAGGCAGGAATGTTATTCTTTATTTTTATCCCAAAGCCATGACACCGGGTTGCACAGTGCAGGCCTGCGGTTTGCGTGACAGCCAGGCAGCATTGGCAAAGTTGGATGCCGTTGTGCTGGCAGTGAGTCCAGATCCGGTAAAAAGACTGCAGAAGTTCGTCGAGCGGGATAAGCTCAATTTTACGTTGTTGTCCGATATCGATCACGCCGTAGCCGAAACCTATGGCTCATGGGGATTGAAGAAGTTCATGGGCCGGGAATACATGGGCGTGCTGCGCAACACCTTTATCATAGATAAAAAGGGCATACTCCGGCATATTGATGACAAGGTGCAGACGAAAACTCATCACGATGATGTCATCTCCTGGCTGCAGGAAAATCTCTGAATGCCTCTTAACAGCAGACAGTACTCCTCTGCAGGGCACCCACTGCTGATATTGCATGGACTGTTCGGCAGCCTGGGAAACTGGAACTGGCAAAGTACCAAGCTCAGCGAACACTATGCGGTGACGGCGTTGGATCTGCGCAACCATGGCGGCTCGCCCCACGCTGATAAAATGGACTATGCGGCGATGGCTGACGATGTGCTGGCGTTCATGGATGAGCAGCAAATGGGAAGTGTATATCTGTTGGGCCACTCCATGGGTGGCAAGGTTGCCATGCAGCTGGCGCTGGCCAAACCGCAGCGCATTGACAAGCTTGTGATTGCTGATATCGCTCCGGTGACATATCAGGGAGAACATGATCAGATTTTTGCAGGCATGCAGGCGATTGATCTGCAGAAAATCACGTCACGCAATGAAGCGGATGCGATGCTGGCAGATTATGTGGACGATGAACTGGTCAGGCAGTTTCTGTTAACGAATTTGTTGCGCGATACGGAAGGCAAGTTTTACTGGCGCATAAACCTGCCTGTTCTGGCCAGTTCATACGAACAATTGCGTGATAAACCCAGTGCAGTTGGTAGTTATGACAAGCCCACGCTATTTGTTAAAGGAGCCTTGTCAAACTATATAACGGATGCGCACAAAGCTGAGATCATGAAAATATTCCCGGCTGCACAATTGAAAGTGATCATGCAGACCGGTCATTGGCTGCATGCGGAAAAACCGCAAACGTTCTACCATCTGGTGCACGCGTTTCTGAAGGAAGCGGATTAACCCATGACTGTCCTGAGTGTTAATGTCAATAAACTGGCCTTGCTGCGCAATTCGCGTGGCAGGAACTATCCCGACCTGCTGTATTTCGTACGTAAAATCATAGCGCTGGGCGTGCAGGGAATTACCGTGCACCCGCGCCAGGATGAGCGGCACGTGACGCGACAGGATGTGAGGGATATTACGCGTTTGCTGTGTGAGTACCCGGGTGTTGAGTTCAATATTGAGGGGTACCCGTCTGAGGAGTTCCTGGAACTGATTAGTGAAGTGCGTCCAGCACAATGCACACTGGTGCCCGATGCACCGGATCAACTGACTTCCGATCATGGCTGGGATATTCCGGCCAACAGGTCTCTGTTGACAAACGTGTTGAGTCGTTTACGCGAACAAGGTGTGCGCAGCAGCCTGTTTCTTGATCCGAATCCAGGCTTGGTTGCCCATGCGTTGGATGTTGGCGCAGACCGGATAGAACTTTATACCGAGTTATACGCGAGCAAGTTTGGAACGTCGGAGGCAGCGAAAGTCATCGCAAAATATCGCGATACAGCAGAACAAGCTCAGGTTCTGGGGATAGGAGTCAATGCAGGTCATGATCTTGACCTGCATAACTTGTTTGATTTCCTGCAGATTCCACAGATTCTGGAAGTGTCGATTGGTCATGCGCTAATCGTTGAGTCACTGGAACAGGGTATGGATGCCATCATCAAGCAGTATTTGCACATCACGGGCGGGTGAATCGCGGAACTGAAACTCTGTTCAGCCCCGGTTAATTTCACTTTCCTATACTGGCAAGCGTTGGATGAGTCATTTCATCAATCAGTATAAGGAGAACAGCCATGAGAACCCTAGCTGTCATAATAATGGCCATCATGCTGGCATTGGGCATCGCCAGCAATGCTAATGCTTCGGACAGTCGCGCTATCAACGATGCTGCCAGATTACAATCAGCCAGCCTGGATTTTGCAGCGCAGTTGCGCTACCTGGGTGGCAGCAACAGTTTGCGCGGGGATGCAGAAAAGCTGAGCAGAGAGGCATCACGGCTGCGCTCCGCAATGCATGCCGGCTATAGTGGCAGGCAATTGCAGGCGCGCTACGACGAACTGGTTAAATACTATTACCGATTTGAGCGCAATTATCAGCGCAACAATTTTGGCTATCGTTTTGATAGTGGCTTCCGCAACGTCAATCTGGCGTTTCACTCGCTGAACAGTTCTTATCTATACGCATGGAATTCCTCTAACAGACATTACCCCCGAGGTTTTGAGTCCTACGGTCGCAGTAACACGGTCGATATCCACATTTTCAACAACCGCAATTTTGATAATCGCAGGTACGACAACCACAGGTACGACAATCGACGCAGCTACAAGTATGACGACCGCCGTTACAACTCATGGGATCGCTCACGCAGATCGCAGGATCATCGCCGCGATGTGCAACCACAGAATCACTACAAAGGTTCAGCAGGTTCTTACGGTGATCGCCGCCGTCACTAGTGCAGCATAGCTCTGTGCCGGGTTCCTGGAGTAGAATGCAGCTTCGAAGGCTACTTCCTCAAGTCTGAAAGGTTTGCATTTTGCTGCACAGAAAACCCGTATTTTATGGTTACTGGATTGTGCTGGCTGCTTTTGTTACGCAGTTTGTTGCAATCGGTATGCAGAATTACGTGGTAGGTGCCTTTCTCTCTCCGATGACCGCAGAGTTTAGCTGGACGCGGGCTGAGTTTACATCGGCGCGTTCCATCGGTCAGATGGTTGCCGCATTCACCGGCTTCGCAATTGGCGCGTCCATTGATCGTTATGGTGGCAGGCCATTTATTCTCGCAGGCATGGTTATTCTCTCTGTGTCTGTATTCTCGTTGGGCAGTGTACAGACGCTGTCGCAATGGATTTTAGTCAATGGTCTTATCCTGACCATCGGTGCCGGCATGATTGGCAATCTTGTTGTCAACGTCACTCTGGGCAAGTGGTTTGTTGAGCGGCGTGGGCGCGCTGTCGCCATCGCTGCAATGGGGGTGTCCCTTGGCGGAATTCTGTTGCCTCCCCTGTCAACCTGGCTGGTGGATACGCTGGGATGGAGGGCGGCCTGGCACGTTCTGGGTGTTGGTGCAGCACTCTTGATATTTCCGGCAGCGCTGGTTGTGCGTCGCCGCCCTGAAGATTACGCATTATTCCCCGATGGCAAGACGGCTGAGCAAATGGATGCCGGGGAAGGCGAAGCAGCAAGACTGGACTACGCCAGCTCCATGACACGCGCACAAGCAATGCGCACCGGGCGGTTCTATTCGCTGGTGGTGGCCTTCGGCTTATTTCAGATTTCCATCACTGTCATGTTGTTGCAGACAATTCCATTCATGACCGATGCGGGATATCCGCGCCTGCTTGCAGCGTCGATGATTTCTCTTAGCTCGATTCCTGCGTTTCTCAGCAAACCCTTCTGGGGAGTTTTCATCGATCGCTACAGTCCCAAACCTCTGGCGGCATTAGGCGCCGCGATGACAGGTATTGCAGTAATCATTATTGTGTTCAGTGTTCAGGCCGGATTGGATAGCATTGTTTTTGTGGGATTTCTGCTGATGGGCTTGGGCTGGGGAGGTTTGATTCCATTGCAGGAAGTGATCTGGGCATCTTTTTTCGGACGTAGATATCTTGGCGCGGTTCGTAGCACTGCGATGCCGTTCTCATTTGCGATGTCCGCTATTGGACCCGTATTGGCGGCATGGCACTATGATAAATTCGGCAACTACGATAATGCATTTCTATTAATGGGGCTGTGCAATCTGGCGTCAGCCGGTATGCTGTTAGCTATGTCAGACAAACGGGCAAGTTTATGAAGGAATTGAAGTGCACCATGCCTGGATTGCGCGTCCAGTTGCCCAAGGGCCTATCGTCCCAATTGGTGTTTCGTGTCTATCAAGGCATCAGTCCGATCGCGTATGCGCAGCTAAGCCGAGGTACGGAACGCTCGCGCGCCCGGCACCCGGCCACTTCCCAGTTTGAGAATCAATTGCCCTCGGTGAGTTACTGTCTGCGCAATATTGAAGTGTTACAAAATTATCGTAATTACGGCATTGGAAGCGCGTTGCTTGACGAGGTGATTGACTACTGTCGCAGCCACCATGTTGCCAGTATTTATGGAGAGGCCAAAGGCGACGTGATTGCGTTGAAGAAGTGGTACCACGGGCGTGGATTCAGTGTCACTCCGGATGATGATATTCAGCTATTACTCTGAGTCAGTAAGCCCTGCAGATACGGCCAGACATTCTGCAATACCAGCGGTTGCGCTTCTGCTGTTGGATGAATGCCATCATCCTGCATCAGTTCGGGTTTTTGCGGTATGCCGTCAATCAGGAAGGGGATCAATACCAATTCGCGTTCTGCGGCAATTTCTTCAAACTGGCGCGTAAAAGGTTCGGTGTAACGCGGACCATAATTGGGTGGGATCTGAATACCCGCCAGCACAATCTGGGCTCCCGTCGCTTCAATCATATCTATCATTTGCAGCAGATTGCCGCGAATACTGTCAATCGGCATGCCGCGTAGACCATCATTGCCACCCAGTTCGAGTATCACGACATCCGGGTTGTGAGCAGCCAGTACCGCTGGCAATCGGGCCAAGCCTCCTGACGTAGTTTCTCCACTGACACTGGCGTTAACAACGCGCCAGGGGTGATTTTCCTCAGAGACTTTAGTTGCTAAAAGGGAGACCCAGCCCTCTGATTCCTGCATCTGATAGGCCGCACTCAAACTGTCCCCAAAGACCAGCAGGCTTTTTATGGAACTATCTAAAGGTTTTTCGTGGATGCCGCTCGCAAAGCTGCCGGAACTGATAATAAAAACCAGTAGCAGAGCAAAACCGTACAAGTGATTGTGAAAAGATTTCTGTTTCATAAGTAGCTACAATGACAAAATTTTGTGAATCGATGGGTCTATACCCAAACTATGCAATATCTACAGGGTAACCCAACAGGATTGATCTGACGAGACCGATGCCATGATAAGCACCAAAGACCTGACCAAACGTGTTGCCACCAGTGAAGGAGACCTTGTTATCCTGAAAGGTATTTCCCTGGCCATTGAGAAAGCGGAGACAGTGGCCATAGTGGGCGCCTCCGGGTCCGGCAAATCAACACTACTGGGACTGATGGCTGGTCTTGACAGCGCGACCTCGGGCGAAGTGATTCTGGATGGGCATAATCTGAGCAAACTGGACGAGGAACAGCGCGCACAATTACGTGGACAGTTGGTAGGCTTCGTATTTCAATCCTTTCAGCTGTTGCCCAGCCTGACCGCGCTGGAGAACGTCATGCTGCCCATTGAGCTGAAGAACGATCGGGACGCCAGGCAAAAAGCCAAAGTCCTGTTGGACAGGGTTGGCCTTGGGGAGCGCGGTCATCATTACCCCAATCAATTATCGGGTGGCGAGCAACAACGCGTTGCCATTGCCCGTGCCTTCGCTTCAGAAGCAAGTATTCTGTTTGCCGATGAGCCTACAGGCAATCTGGACACCGCTACAGGCGCCAAAGTCATTGACCTGCTGTTTGCATTAAACAAGGAATATGGCATGACATTGGTACTGGTCACTCACGATGAGCGTCTGGCGAAGAAATGTCATCGCATGATCAGACTGGTCGCCGGTGAAAAGGTTTCAGATGAAGTTCATGGCGCCGCCGCCGAGGAAGCCGTTCATGGCTAAGTCTGTCGTCGCCCAGCCTATTCATGCCAGTACATTGTTGCGCCTTTCGTTGCGACTGTTGTGGCGCGATTGGCGTGGTGGAGAGCTGCGCTTATTGTTGCTGGCGCTGATTATGGCGGTAACATCGGTCACAGGTATCGCCTTGTTTACCGACAGACTGGAGCAGGCATTGCTTCTGGAATCAGCCAATATGCTGGCCGCGGACCGTGTGCTTAGCGGACGCGAACCTGCGCAGCAGGAATGGATCGACGAGGCGCAGGCTTCTGGATTGCAAACAGCTGAAATTCTCTCGTTTACCTCCATGGCTTTCTCGGATACCGGTAATCTGCTGGTCTCCGCCAAAGCGGTCAGTGATGCCTATCCTCTGCGTGGGAATCTGCTGGTAGCGGATCAGCCATACACCACAGGATTACCTATCGAAGGTGGTCCTGCCGCCGGTGAAGTCTGGGTGGAATCACGCGTGTTGCCCTCTCTGGACATTGATGTGGGAGACATGGTGTATGTGGGTGAGGCCGAGTTCAGAATTACCCGCGTCATTGTGCAGGAACCGGACAGACAACAAGGTGGCATGTTGGAAAATGCAGGCCCCCGTCTGATGTTGAATCTGGCCGATGTGCCGGCAACGAATGTGATTCAATTGGGTAGCCGCGTCACGTACCGTTATTTGTTCGCTGGTGAACAACGTCAACTGGACACTTATGCGGAATGGCTGCAGGAACAAACCGAAGGGCGCTACCGTCTGCGCGATGTGCGCGAGGAAAGTCAGGAAGTTAACGATGCGCTGACGCGAGCGGAAAGTTTTCTGATGCTGGGCAGTTTGTTTGCCGTATTGCTGGCAGGTGTCGCTATCGCGTTGACTGCCAAACGCTACAGTGAAAGGCATTTTGATTACGCAGCCATTTTGAAAACGTTGGGCTGCAGTGCAGCGCAGATTGTAACCATTTACCTTTACATTCAAATGTTCCTGGTACTTATTGCGGTGGTTCTGGGTTCAATACTGGGCTGGGCCGTTCATGAGGTCATTCTGAGCATGTTGGGCGCTGTTATCCCCGTCGTTCTCCCTGCTGCCAGTATTACACCCTATGTGGTTGGAGCGTTGACTGCCTTTATATGTTTATTGTCTTTCGCGCTACCACCGCTGTTGGCTCTGAAAAATACATCGCCGCTGCGTGTGCTGCGCAAAGACCTTGACGAGCAGACACTGAGTGCGCGCATTCCTTATGTGTTTGGCATCGGCGGCGCCATTCTTTTAATTCTCTGGTACAGCCAGGATGTTCTGTTGACCACGATTCTGGTGCTTTCTGTGGCAGGTGTCACATTTATACTTTCAATGTTGTCCTGGCTGTTGCTGCGTTCAACAACCTCTGTGGGAATGCGCGCGGGCAGCGCCTGGAAACTGGCTATGTCTGCCACGCGCAGACGACGCAAGCAAAGCGTGCTGCAAGTGTTGGTGTTTTCATTGACGATCATGTCGTTGCTGACTCTGGCTTTATTACGCACAGATCTTATTGCAGACTGGCAGGCTCAGTTGCCCGAAAATACACCCAATCATTTCCTGATGAATGTCACGCAACCTCAGGTGGCTGGCATAGAGTCATTTTTTGAAGAAAGGGGGATTGCCGCCAATCAGTTCTATCCGATGGCCACGGCAGGGCTCACGGCAATCAATGGCGAAGAGCCTGTACCTTTTTTCGATTTTGATGGCGGCCCCGGCAATGTCACTGAGCGTAGTGCTGCAGATGACGCATCAGAGGGGAATGGTGAAGGGCTTGCAAACGAGGAAGGCGAAGAAGGAGGGTCCGGCAGAGTCATCAATCGCCAGGTGACCTGGATCAGCGATCTCCCCCCCGACAATCAGGTGGTGGCGGGAGAATGGTGGTCTGATGATACGGAAGTCGGCTATGTTTCGGTTGAGGATGACTACGCACAGCGAATGCGGATCAGTCTGGGTGATACGCTGGAGTTTCGCTTCGGGCAGGGACAGACAGTAGCCGTTGAAGTGCAGAGTCTGCGCAGTGTGCGCTGGGACAATATGCAGCCCAATTTTTTCTTTATCTTCTCACCGGGCACTATCGATTTCGTAGGGGCAACTTATCTTTCGACAGCATTGATGCAGCAGGAACAGAAGATGCTGTTGAACGATCTATTGCGGCAGTTCCCAACCATCATTGTGCTGGAAATTGATGCTTTGATTGAGCAGATTCAGCGCATCATAGCGCAAGTTACCTCTGCGATAGAGTTGATTGCGTTATTGGTGCTGGGTTGCGGGGCGCTGGTACTATTGGCTTGCGTCAACGCCACACTGGATGAACGCTTCAGGGAGAATGCCATTCTGCGCACTCTGGGGGCTGGACGAAAACTTATTCTGAGCAGTTTGCTGATAGAATTCGCTTTCATAGGCTTTCTGGCCGGGGTGATAGCCACCATTGGATCCGAGATCAGCCTGTTTTATTTACAGACACAGGTATTCCAGCAGGATTTTGCACCGCACTATTGGGTGTGGTTCACTGGTCCTGTATTGGGAACCGTGATAATTGCCACGTTGGGCGTGACGGCTACACGCAAGGTGGTGAACACCAGTCCATTGACAGTATTAAGAACCGCTGTTTAGATGGGTTTACAAGCAAGCTGGGTGGCAGCGTTCACCGATAAATTGAAAAAGCTCGAAAGAGATTGAAGAGGAGGGTTTACGATGAAAACTATTATCAGATCCCTGCAGTGCACAAGAGTTTATCAACAATTTTTCGCTGGCCTGATATTCGTGGGCGTGTTTGCCACGCAAGCGCAGGCGCAAAATCTGATGCAAATGCAAGCCCCTGTCGTTGAAGCAGTTGAGAGCAGCCGGGAATGTGTTTTCGGTGATTGCCTGAACGGCTACGGCGTGCTGGAGATCAAAACCAATTTTGGACAGAACGTTTATCGCGGTAATTTTCAGAACGGCAAGTATCACGGCAACGGCAAACTGACTCAGATGGTGAGTTTGCATCAACGCGCCTATTATGATGGCAACTGGGATCAAAGTGTAAGAAGTGGACGTGGCACTTATTGGGATGGCGTTTCCAAGCTTTATATAGGTCAGTGGAAAGATGACAAGCGACACGGGTATGGTTCATATTTCTTTGGACTGAACGATTGGTCTGAGAACAAGTACTCTGAAGACTGGTTGTCGAAGAATACCGAAAATTATACCGGCGAGTTCATGACTGATTTTTATCATGGTAAGGGAACTTACCGCTGGGCAGATGGTCAGAGTTTCGTCGGCGGTTTTTTCGCCAATGAGAAGCATGGCACTGGTACATTTTACTATCCGCGCGGCTCCGCGCGTCAACAGACGTGGGAATACGGTAATTTCCTGCACTAAATTTTTTACAGGGAAGCAATATGGATCTGCAGGCTATTCGCCGCGAATATTTGCAAGGCGGTCTTTCTAGCAGTGATTTGCCCGACAATCCGATCAACTTTTTTGCCAGTTGGTTACAGCAGGCCATCGATATGCAACTGGCTGATCCAACTGCCATGGTGCTTGCTACCGCAACTAAGGAAGGTCAGCCAAGCCAGCGTATCGTATTGTTAAAAGAAGTTGATGATGAAGGTTTTGTCTTTTACACGAATTATGAAAGCCGCAAAGCCAGAGAGATGGCAGTTAATACCAAAGTCAGTTTGCACTTTCCCTGGTACGCGATTGAACGTCAGGTGATGGTATGCGGTGTGGTGAGTAAAGTCTCAGCCGCGGAATCGCAGGCATACTTTGTTTCGCGGCCGCGTGAAAGCCAGTTTGCCGCCTGGGCATCCGCACAAAGCCGACCCCTGCGATCCAAGGATGTGTTATTGCGACAATACGATGCCGTCAGCAAGAAATACGAAACCGGTGACATTCCATTACCAGAGTTCTGGGGTGGTTATCGCGTAAAGCCAGAGTCATTGGAGTTCTGGCAGGGCGGCAAACATCGCTTGCACGATCGATTTAACTTTACCTTGCAACCGGGTGGACGTTGGAAAGTGGAGCGTTTGTCACCCTGACCTGAATGGAGTGATTGCTCATGCGTTTTTCACCGCTGCTTGTATGTCTGGCTTTTCTTAATGCTTGTTCTCCGGAACCACAGGATGTGGCGCAATCCGACATTGCGCTGGAACCCTTCGATATTCTGCTGCGCGCAGGCAACCTGTACTCAGGGCAGTATGCGCCTCCACAAATCTCTGACGTAGGTATAACCGGCGACAGAATTGTTGCGATCGGCGATCTGAGTGCTTACACCGCTGAGTTAGTGCTGGATGTCAGCAATCTGGCCGTGGTGCCTGGCTTCATTGATATTCACAGTCACGCTGTGCGCGATGACCTGACGGACGGCATCTTCCGCTGGCCTGCGGCAGAAAACCTGATCCGTCAAGGCGTGACTACAGTCGTTGGTGGTCCGGATGGCAGCTCCCCACTCCCGGTCTCTTCCTCATTTGACGCAATTGCGGCGAATCCTTCCTCCGTTAATTACGCCAGTTTCGTGGGCCATGGTTCTATCCGACAATTGATTGTTGGCGAAGAGGACCGCCAGGCTACTGAAGCTGAACTGCAAATGATGCGTGAGCAGGTCGCCATGGCGATGGAAGAAGGTGCCTTTGGTCTTTCTTCCGGATTAATCTACGCGCCGGGACGTTTTGCGAATACGGAAGAGGTGATAGAACTCAGCAAGGTTGCTGCGGAATATCAGGGTATGTATATCAGCCATATGCGCGAGGAAGGTCTGGATCTGCTGAATAGTGTTGCTGAGACTATTCGTATTGGTGAGGAAGGCGGATTGCCAACCCAGTTGACTCATCACAAGGTGGTGGGTGCACCCATGTGGGGAAGTTCGGTGGAATCACTGCGTTTGGTGGATGAAGCAATAGCTCGTGGCGTCGACGTCTCCATTGATCAGTATCCCTATACGGCATCAGCTACCAGCTTAACCATTCTGTTTCCCGGCTGGAGTCTGGATGGCGGACGAGAGGCTTTGTTGGCCCGGTTCAATGACCCTGAAGCTCGGCAAAGATTGAAAACCGACATCATCTATAACATTGAAGTTGATCGTGGCGGGGATGATCCCGCCAATGTGGTAATTGCCAACTGCCCGCACGACAACAGCATCAATGGTCTGAATCTCAGCGAGATATTGGGCGTTCAGGAACGTGAGGTCAGCAAAGACAATGCTGCTGAGCTATTGATGGAATTGGTGGAAGCAGGAAATTGCGCCGCTATTTTTCATGCGATCAACGAGGAAGATGTACGCAACATCATGCGCCACGAGCGAACGATGATTGCGTCGGATGGCGGCGTCGAAGCACCGTCTGAGCGAGTGCCGCATCCACGTAATTACGGTAGTTTTGCGCGGGTGTTGGGCCACTACTCGCGTGACGAAGGCGTTATCCCTGCTCACACAGCCATCTATAAAATGTCGCTATTCCCAGCCAATCGTCTTAACCTGAGCGATCGCGGCCGATTGGAAGTTGGTGCTATTGCAGATATAGCGGTGCTTGATCTGGCTGCGGTGATTGACAAAGCAACCTTCGAGGATCCGCATCAATATGCTGAAGGAGCACACCACGTATTCGTGGCAGGTGAAGCAGTATTGCTGAATGCGGAAATGACCGGAGCGCGCCCCGGTCGTATTATCCGCTCCAGCGATTATCGCTGAACTTTACGCTAGCTTAAGACCCAGAGTTAAGGCTCAGGGTTAAAACCCAGGTTTAAGTTTTTAACTCTGAAACTCAGAACTGCTTATTGCCAGGCTTTAAGTTTTTTTGGCACCAATATTTTCTTCAGGCGCGCATATTGCGGCAGACCATTTTTATACGGTGGATAATCCTCACCTTGAATAAGTGGGCTGAAATATTCGCGCGCTTTGGCTGTGATGCCAAAACCATCAGCGCTGATGAAATTGCGCGGCATAGTTTTTTCGACATTAGCAACAGCTGACAACTTCGCCTGACCGACTGTCCAACCGTATTTCTTACCTGGTTTGCGCACGATAGTTGGCATCACTGCGTTCTTCCCGGCCAAGGCAAATTCCACCGCTGCCTTTCCCATAGCGTACGCCTGTTCCACATCTGTGGCTGAGGCGATATGACGAGCAGCGCGTTGCAGATAATCGGCGACGGCCCAATGATATTTGTACCCCAGTTCCTGTTTCACCATAGCTGCAATGAAAGGTGCCACGCCGCCCAATTGCGTATGGCCAAACGCATCCTTACCACCAGCATCTGCCAGAAAGCTGCCATCCTTGTAGCAGGCTCCTTCAGAAACAACAATGGCACAGTAACCGTAGCGGGTGACACAGGTTTTCACTTTCTTCAGAAATTTTTCTTTATCGAATGCTATTTCAGGGAACAATATAATATGCGGTGCGTCACCTTCCTGTTCCGCTGCCAGGCCAGCAGCACCAGCAATCCAGCCGGCATGGCGCCCCATTACTTCCATGACGAAAACCTTGGTAGAGCTCTCGCACATGGACGCCACATCGAGACCCGCTTCACGAATAGACACGGCAACATATTTGGCCACCGAGCCAAAGCCCGGGCAGTTGTCCGTGACAGGCAGATCATTATCAACCGTCTTGGGAATACCAATGCATGTAATTGGAAAGCCCTGTTGCAGACTGAACTGGGAAATTTTGTTAGCAGTGTCCTGTGAATCGCCACCGCCGTTATAAAGGAAGTAGCGAATATTGTGCGCCTTGAATACTTCCATCAAACGCAGATATTCGGCCTGATTCTCGACGAAACTTTTCAACTTGTAGCGGCAGGATCCGAAGGCGCCGGATGGTGTGTGACGCAATGCGGCGATCGTGCTTGTGGACTCCTTGCCGGTATCGATCAACTCTTCGCGTAAACCACCAATAATGCCGTTCAGGCCGGCGTACACTTTGCCAATCTGCGCCTTGTTCTGCCGTGCAGTTTCGATAACTCCGCAGGCACTGGCATTGATCACAGAAGTGACACCACCGGACTGCGCGTAGAAAAGATTGGCTTTGGCCATACTGTAGTACCCTGTTGACAGGCCTGAAGTTCAGACCTTCTTGTTAAACTTGAGTGAAGCCGGAGTAGCGGAAAATCTGCCGTTAAACTTTTGTCGAGATTTCCCGGGCAGCGGGGCATAATGTTACAACGGCTAAACGGAGAGACACAATGCAACGATTGATTATAGGTTTGTCGGGAGCCAGTGGCCTGATATATGGCATCCGTCTGCTGGAAGTGCTCAAGACAACTGCCGATGTGGAAACGCATCTGGTCATGACGGACTCAGCCAAGCTGAATATCGCTATTGAAACGCAATGGCAACTCGCTGATGTTAAAGCGCTGGCGGATCATGTCCATTCGAACAAGGATATGGCGGCTACTATTTCCAGCGGATCATTTCGCACCGACGGTATGATCGTGGCACCATGCTCGATGAAGACCTTGTCTGGCATCGTGCATTCCTACGCGGATAATCTGTTGGTCAGAGCAGCGGATGTTGTGTTGAAGGAGCGCCGCCGGCTGGTATTAATGCCCAGGGAATCACCGCTGCATGCCGGCCATTGTGAACTTCTGCTCAAGGCTTGTCAGCTGGGTGCCATCATCGCGCCTCCCATGCCGGCGCTATACACCAAACCAACAACCATTGACGACCTGATCAATCACAGTGTTGGTCGGGTACTGGATCTGTTCGATATCGACTCAGGGATTGTGCAGCGCTGGAGCGGTGTCTGAGCTGACAGCCAATAGCGCCACATCGGCTGCAAATGCAGGTGCAGGGTCCGGTAGATAAAATTGCAGATTGGCAGCAACTTGTTGCTGCTGCACTGCAGGGGGAAACACTTGCGCACAGGTTTCCACCAACGCCAGCAACATGTTTTGCTGCAGGTGCTCCGCTTGCAGTTCCGTACTTTTGATCTGTTCTCTTAGTTTGCGA
Source organism: Pseudohongiellaceae bacterium (assembly GCA_041751425.1). Taxonomy (GTDB): domain Bacteria; phylum Pseudomonadota; class Gammaproteobacteria; order Pseudomonadales; family Pseudohongiellaceae; genus JAVVEG01. The sequence continues at coordinate 265,126 of JBGSXL010000011.1, forward strand.
AATTGCTGTTGCACGCTGTCAGAATGTTCTGTCAGCAGATCATCCGCGACCTGCTTCATCCAGGTACGCGCGCCGCGCAACGGTTTGACGACTGCGCCTGACCAGGATACAGAAACCCGTTGCGTTTCTGCTATCAATTGCTCGTTCAGCACGCCCCGGGTGACCCCGTACCAGGCAGCGAACAGCAACAAATTCACATCGGCACCCATTCCATTCTGCAGACGCAAACACGCTTCGGCCACACCGGGTTTGCGATAAACACGGTTGGAGAATTGCCATAAATTTTCCTGCGCTGAAGCCATTTTTCACCTGCGGCAATAAGTCCTTTTTGATACAGTAGCCACTCTAACCAAAGTGAGCCCCTATGCATATACACATACTCGGAATCTGCGGCACCTTCATGGGCAGTCTGGCAGTGTTGGCCAAACAACTGGGACATACAGTCAGCGGCTCTGATGCCAATGTTTATCCTCCCATGAGCACGCAACTCGAACAACAGGGGATTACGCTGCAACAGGGATTTTCCGCCGCACATCTGCAACCGCACCCGGATCTGGTGGTGATTGGTAATGCCATGTCGCGAGGTAACCCGGCCGTTGAATATGTACTTAACCAGGGACTGGATTATTGCTCTGGCCCCGAATGGCTTGCGCGTCATGCTCTAAAGAACAAGTGGGTGTTGGCCGTTGCGGGAACGCATGGCAAGACTACCACAAGCAGTATGCTGACATGGATTCTGGAATATGCCGGACTCAAACCCGGGTACCTGATCGGTGGGGTGGCGAGTAATTTTCCTGCTTCCGCCAGTATGGGTGATTCTTCTTTTTTCGTCGTGGAAGCAGATGAGTATGATTCGGCTTTCTTCGATAAGCGCTCCAAGTTTGTGCACTATTCGCCCCGCACCGCCATTCTGAACAATCTGGAATTCGATCACGGCGATATTTTTCCGGATCTGGCAGCGATACAAAAACAGTTCCATCACCTGATTCGTACTATACCGGGGGCAGGTCTGATCATTTGTCCCGGCGCTGATGACAATCTCGCGCAAGTATTGGAGCAGGGGTGCTGGAGTGAGGTGCAGTATTTCAATGTGGACCCGGTTGCCCAAAGTGCGACACAGGAGCCGAAGATCGGGGGCGCTGCGCAAATAAGCTGGCAGGCCCATTTGAACAGTCCGGATGGCAGCTCATTCACGTTGAGCAAGTTTGCAAATGGCAAACAGACCAGCGCAGTGGTGCAATGGGATTTGACTGGCGTGCATACCGTAAGCAACGCTCTCGCTGCTGTTGCGGCTGCACATCATGTGGGTGTGGAAATTACGACAGCCTGCGCGGCACTGCTGCAGTTCAAGGGCGTCAAGCGCCGCATGGAGCTGCTGGGAGAAGTAAACGGAATCAAGGTGTACGACGATTTCGCGCATCACCCTACAGCTATTGAAACTACGCTGCATGGCATTGCCGGCAAACTGGCGCTGCAAAAAAACACTGCTTCCGGTAAGCAGCGTCTGATCGCGGTGGTAGAGCCGCGCTCACAGACGATGAAGATGGGTCTGCATAAAAATGAGTTAGCCCAGTCGTGCCGCTTTGCAGATTTGACTCTGTGGATGCAGGCGGATGGCGTTGCTTTGGATCTCAGCGAAGTTGTCGCGAACAGTCCATCACCCGCTCTGTTATTCCATTCCGTAGAGGACATCATTGAACACCTGTATGGGTATGCCCAGTCAGGTGACAATATCGTCATCATGAGTAATGGCGGGTTCGGTGGTATTCATCACAAGCTGCTTGCAGCGCTGGCTGCAGCACAGGAAAAAGTCGGCTGATGGCAGAAATAATTCCCCTTTTTCCTCTGCGCATGGTGATGTTTCCAGCAGGCAAACTGCATTTGCAGATTTTCGAACAGCGCTATCTGGACATGATACGGAATACCCTGCGCGAAGGCAGTGGGTTCGGTATCTGTCTGATCCGCGAGGGTGATGAAGTAGTGCGTGCTGGCTCTAAACAAACGATACATCGTGTTGGTACATACGCGCATATTGTGGATTGGGATAGTTTGCCAAATGGGTTGTTAGGAATTACCGCTGAAGGGCAACGGAAGTTTCTGGTACTGGATTGCTGGACGCAGGACGATCAATTGCTGATGGGTAAGGTGGAGTTTTCAGATCTGGATAGCAAAGACGCACAACCTGTACCGCTGGATGAGGAGTACGACACGCTGGCGCCGTTGCTGCGGCAGTTGATGGAACACCCGATGATTGAACAATTGCAAATGACCGTGGACTTTACCAACCTGCGTGAGGTTGGCTGGCGTTTGAGTGAACTGCTACCCGTGCCACCCGCCATTAAACAATCATTGCTGGAAATGGACGATCCCCATGAGCGTGCCAAGGAGCTGGAAGGGCTGATTGCCAATATGGTTAGTCAGTCCTGAGGAATGTAGCTTACACAAGCCGCGCTCTGACGGCTGACAATCGTTGGCATGTCTGCGCATAATACCGGTTCGCAATGGAGATAGTCCGATGCTTGAAAGATGGTTACATTCAGAAGCCTGGACGCACGAACAATGGCTGATTGCCAGTATCCTGGGCTTTATCGTCGTGGCCACGCTGGTCGTGGTGTATCGTGTCTTCACGATAATCGCCAGCACGCGTAAAAAGCGCGAAAGACCACGTCTGCGGCCAGGAAGACGATTTCGACGTTAGCCTGATCAGATAAGAATGAAATTCAAGATGGCAGCGGAAGCAGCCAAAAATATAATGACCGCGGTTAGGCCTGTCAGTAAAGCGACCAGACGAAATGGTTTGCCTTCTTTCGGGTAGAGTCCGGATTGCTCATATTCGCGCTCCGGGTCTTTATCGTGTTCAGTGCTCATGGGTAGTTCCTGATGAATCGAAGTGTTCGCCTGCCGTTATCTACGTTGTTCCTGCTGCTATGTATCAGCGCCTTTTGTTTCAGTGCACAGGCTATTGTGATCAGGCATGATACCGGATACGCGCGCCATACGGCCAGCGAGTCACAGTTTCCCGCCGTGTTTTTCCTGGAGCAACGTGGGCGCCGCAAAATATGCGTGGCAACTCTCATTCATCCCCGTTGGGCTTTAACAGCCGCACACTGCATTGAAGAAACTGCGCTGGGAGCCACGCTTGCTCAGGGAGACAGGTATCCCGTTCGCATAGCTGGGCGAGAACACTTTATTGACGCCGTACACCTGCATCCCGCCTATCATAATCGCTATCAATCCGGCATAGAAGACAGTGATGTGGATCTGGCGCTTGTGCGTCTCAGCGAGTCCCTGGAATTACCGCGGCCGCTGCCCCTTTACCGCGGCTCTGACGAGGTGAATAAGGTTATTACCTTACTGGGCTGGGGGTATTTCGGGATTGGCACACAGGGACTGCGCGATGATGATGGGCGGTTTCGCTTTGCCCGCAACACCATAGATTCGGCTAACCATCGCCTGCGCTTCACGTTTGACGATCCGCGGCTGCCAGATACACGTGCCGTGGAATTGGAAGGGTTGCCCGGTCTTGGCGACAGTGGTGGCCCGGCTCTGGTGCAAGGACAGCAGGGTTGGCAGATTATGGGAATAGCAGTAGGGGAACTGATAGAGGAAGAGACAGCTGGCCGTCAGTTGGGCTTGTATGGAGCAGTAGGCGTCTATGAGCGCATTTCGCTGCATGCCGAATGGATTGATCAGGTAATTGAAGATTAACCCTGATGCTACAAATTGAGCAGATTCACTAATAGGAATCTGTACCGAAACTTTGTTAACATTCAACCCAATCTACAGCAAATAAGCAAACCCGACAGTAACGAGCAAACCAACGAGGCAACAGAATGAGCATAGCAGCAGGAGACAAGATTCCAGCGAGTACTTTCAAGGTCATGGGCAAAGAAGGCCCCACAAACCTGACAACGAGTGAACTGTTTGAGGGCAAAAAGGTCGTGTTTTTTGCCCTCCCCGGCGCCTTTACGCCGGGATGCACGATCACCCATCTGCCTGGTTATGTTGTCAACGCAGATAAAATAAAAGCCAAAGGTGTCGATACTATTGCCTGTATGTCTGTAAACGATGCGTTCGTGATGGATGCCTGGGGTAAGACGCAGAATGCCGAAGAGATTCTGATGCTGGCGGATGGCAATGGTGAATTTGCCAAGGCCATCGACCTGCAGATGGATGCAACCGGGTTCGGCATGGGTATGCGCAGCAAGCGTTTCGCCATGATTGTTGACAATGGTGTGGTCACCTATATTGCCGTGGAACCTGCTGGTGGGGTTGATGTGAGTGCTGCCGAAAAAATAATGGCGCAACTGTAATTAATCGCATAAATACATTTGAGTAGCCGCGTTCGATCGGAGCAACCGAAAAATCATGCTGAAAACAGCTTACATTGATTACCAGGATGGTGAAACGCAGCTGGAAGGGTATCTGGCCTATGATGAGGATGTAACCGAGCCACGGCCCGCCGTGCTGGTGGGCCATGACTGGACTGGCAGAGGTGATTCCGCGTGCTCAGCAGCCGAACGCATCGCTGAAGCTGGCTATGTCGGGTTTGCAGTGGATGTCTATGGCAAAGGTGTTTTTGGCAAGGAAGGGGACGCAGCCGGGAATACGGCGCTGATGATGCCTTTTGTGAATGACAGGATACTGCTGCGCCAACGTATGCTCGCAGCTCTGCAGGCTATCCGGTTACAAACTATGGTGGATGCATCCAACATCGCCGCTATTGGCTACTGCTTTGGTGGTATGGCTGTGTTGGAGTTGGCGCGTGCCGGTGCCGATGTCAAAGGAGTCATCAGTGTGCATGGGCTGCTGATGCCCGGTGATGCAGCAAACGCCGAAATCAACGCAGGTGTACTGTGTCTGCATGGTCACGATGACCCTATGGTGAAACCCGAACAAGTGCTGGCATTCGAAACTGAAATGACAGAGGCCGGGGTCGACTGGCAGATTCATGTTTATGGTGGTACAAAGCACGCGTTTACCAATCCGTCAGCAAATAATCCCGCGATGGGTGTCGTCTATAACGAAGTAGCAAACCTGCGAGCGCAACAGGCCATAAAAAACTATCTGACTGAATTGTTTAATTGAACATACTCTAAAAGAGACCTGGTCATATCATGCGATTAAATACCGACAAGTTGGAATCTGAACTACCCCGCTGTCCGGCAGATGTTGGCCAATGCACTTATCTGGACGAACTGGGCAGACTGCGTTCAGAAATGCAAACGCTCAATGCACAATTGCGTATTGATGCCCTGACCGGGCTGTATAATTTCAGACATTTTTCGCAAGCTCTGGATGTCGAAATGGAGAGAACGCGGCGGTCGGGAAAACCAACCTCGCTGATGGTTATAGATCTTGACAACTTCAAACATGTCAACGACAAATATGGACATGATCTCGGCAACAAAGTATTGAGTGAACTTGCTTTACTATTGGATGGTACAACGCGCAAGCTCGATGTTGCTTGCCGCTATGGAGGCGAGGAATTTACAGTAATCCTGCCGGATACGTCGCTGCTGGCGGCGGTACAGTTGGCAGAACGATTACGGGAATTGATCGAGCAAAAGCGCATAGACACAGGAGAAGGTCAGATCGCCGTTACCGCCAGTTTCGGTGTAGATTGCTATGAAACAGATACGGGTGAGACCTGGCAGCAATTTATGGATCGGGCTGACAGCTTTTTATTGCAGGCAAAGCGATCAGGAAAGAATAAAGTGTGCGCACCGGTACCTTTGTAATTGGATGATCCTGGCGCCGACAGGAAAGTTTAAAGGCTTCCTTGCAGCTCCGTTCCCAAATGATGAAGAATGGTAGCAGTTGCTCCCCAGATTCTGTACTCTTCAAACTGCAATTCAAACACGTGTCGCTCGATATCCTGCCAGTTGATCAGCTTGCGCTGAAACTGCGTGGGATTCAGAACCAATGAGATGGGCACTTGAAAAATGTTTGCGACTTCTCGTGGCGATGGCCTGAAAACTACTCCGGGTTGCACCAGTCCCACGACAGGTGTGACGCAAAATCCCGACGGTAATAAAATCTCACCCAACTGACCCAGTATTTCCACGGAGTCTGCTGTCAAGCCGATTTCTTCTTCGCTCTCCCGCAATGCGGTATGGATTGGATCTCTGTCCCCGGCGTCAACAGTGCCGCCGGGAAAGCTAACCTGTCCTGCGTGTGAGCGCAGACTTTCCGTGCGAACGGTGAATATAATACTGCTGGCTTGACTGAGTGTCGGTCGTACTATTGGGATAAGCACGGCAGCCTGACGGTAATCACGGCTGGCACCGTGATTGTTGACCATCTCGTTTGTCGTACTGTCAGGATGTGAAATTGGCGCTGCGGGTCGGCTGCCTTGCTTTGCAAAATAGCTCAGCAGCTGATCCATAAACGGGTCTGCACCGGATACTTCCATACTGATTCCGGTTAGCCTCCGTGACTAATACTGCTAATTGAATTTCCAGTTTACGGCGAAGAACGCGCGTAGTGGTTCACCCGGAAAATAACGGTCGTTGCCGAAGGAGAAGTCAGCGCGTTCCGCGTATTTTTCATCCGTCAGATTCATGATGTTCAATGACAGTGCCAGATTGGGTGTCGCCTGCCAACGCGTACGCAAATTCAGAATATCGTGACCTTCATAGGTGCTGGTATTCTCGGGATTCACTTCATACTCGCCCATGGCTACCCACTCCAGTTCGGTGAGAATGGTGTCGCTGGCACGCCACTGCAATTGAAAGCTGCCGAAGCCGCGCGGCGCAGTATCAATGTCATTACCATTGATATTAATGCCACCGGATATCTCATCACTTTCATAGGTGTGTCTGGCAAAATTATAGGCTCCCTGCACGCGCCATTGCTCATTCAGTTGCAAACCACCATTCAGTTCAATACCGCGATGACGCGTGTGGCTGCCATTGGAGTTAATGCGCGCGCTATCGGTGATGATTTCGTTTTCCTTATCCATGTAATAGGCAACGATAGCGTAGTCCCAGTTATTCTGCGCGCCTTCCAAAGCGAGCTCATAACTGTCAATCTCAACCGCATCCAGGTCAGCTACGTTTTGCGTGTTCTGCAAACGATACAATTCAGTTGCCTGTGGTGCCCGGTATCCCTTATTAATGCGTGCCTGCACATTATGGAAGTCATTGATCTGATAGCGCAGACCAAGTTTTGGTGCCCAGTTGCCAAACGAATCGCTGCGGTCAGCGGGTCTGTTGTAACGGCAGCCACCGAATCCACACACGGTGCCGTTCTCGCGGGTGCGTCCATCCAGCATATTGTTATCGTAGTCATACTCCATATGCTCGTAACGCAAACCTAAAGAGATATCGAAACCGTTGTCCCAGAATTTCTGGTAATGCGCAAACGGTGCTATCTGGGTTGCGTCTACATCGTAATCATAGTGCTTGCCTACCGGTGTTTGCGCGGCCAATGCTGGCGACCCGGCTGTAGGAAAGCGTTGTCGTTGCAGCAGACTACCTTCGGTGACCTCCACATCAATACCCAGGGCCAGAGTCGAGTTTTCTGTGACAGATTTATAGCTGGCGAACTGCAGACCCAGACTGCTGTGTTCGTTGTCTTCAGTGGGCAGACCCGGCAGGAAATGTTGAATAAAATTCAGATTGGAGATGCGGAAGTAAGGGGTGAAAACCATTTCCCAGCCTGAATCCAACTCTTTGCTGATGCGAGTCCACACACGTGAGCTTTGGTTATCGCGATACGCTTCCGGATTTGGGTTCTCGCGTCGCAGATCGTCGTCCTTGTAACTATCTGTGCCTACGATGTAGCCAGCAGTTTCCTGATTCAAATTAGTAGTGGTAAAGCCGCCTTCAAGTTCCAGGCCGCTGGTAGTAGTGTACTCATACAGCCAGGAAAGTTTTTGCTGATCTACGCCACTATCCGGGCGATAACCTTCCTCGCTGGTGCCGTTGAACAGGAACATGTGTTTAAAACCGCCATTCTCAAAACCAATTTTGGTGTTGACTCGAGCTGAACCGCGAGGACCGGCTTCCAGGGTAACTTCACCGCCTGCTTCCGGAGAAGGTAGAACTACATTGATCATGCCATGGACAGCGTTCGACCCGTAAAACGCAGAGCCCGGGCCACGAATAACTTCGATGCGCTGTGCATTTTCAGAATGTGCATCGAACAGTTCGTTGACGTTGCAGAATCCGGCTGCGCGCAGCGGTATACCTTGTTCTGCCAGCAGGAATGCCCCGCAGGCGCCTGCCCCGGTCAATACCGGCGAACGAATGGCGGTCAAACTTTCCTGACCGTTATTACGATTGATGTTGACTCCAGCCAGGCGATTCGCTGATTCCTGAATGTGCGTATGAGAGATCAGCCGCAATTCCTCTTCGGAGAGAATGCCGACACTGGCGTTGATATTGGAAAGTAATTCAGGGCGCCGGGTAGCCGATGTAACTATTATTTCTTCTATTGCAGGAGTGCCCGGTTGGGCTATGACTGTGGGAGTCATGCCGGCGGACAGTGCTGCTGCGCAGGAAAGTGCCAGCAAGCGCGCGGGTGTAGTTATTCTGGTAGTCGCGAGCGGGGCGCCGTGTTTAGTGAATGTCATGATTACCTCCCCAGGTAGTATTTTTTAAAAAGCGTGCGCGACTATAGCATATATGACAATTCTATGCGTCTCGGCAAAAGCCCGGTTTTCGCTGAGCTGCCCGCTTTGACAGTTAACTGGAGGCTGCTGATTTTGGCGCTCAGCGGCGGGTGTCATGCACTGCCCATTATGTCTATAATCCGTTCTTCGCAACGGCAGCGCTGCAGGAAACCGCTCCAGAAAACCGTTCCAGAAAGTGATAGTCATCGGGGATAACACATGAAGATCAAAGGCAAAGTAGTTGTAGTAACCGGGGGAGCCAGCGGTATTGGCAAGGCGCTATGTGAGCGGTTCGCCCGGGAAGGGGCCAGCGCGGTTGTTGTGTCGGACCTGAATCAGGCGGGTGCTGAAGCAGTGGCACAATCCATTGCAGACAAGACCAGAGCATTGGCCATGCGCACGGATGTCAGCAAAGAGGAAGATATTCAGGCGCTGGTGAAAGCGACACAGGATGAATTGGGACCAATCGATCTCTTCTGCTCCAACGCAGGTATATTCACCTTGGGTGGCGAGGAGGTGGAGACCGATAAATGGCAAAGCATTTGGGAGATTAATGTGATGTCGCATATTTTTGCGGCACGGGCTGTACTGCCGGGCATGCTGGCGCGCGGAGAGGGTTATTTATTGAACACCGCTTCGGCAGCCGGGTTGCTCAGCCAGATAGGTTCGGCGCCGTATGCGGTGACAAAGCATGCTGCTGTCGGTTTTGCTGAATGGCTGTCAATCACTTATGGCAGCCGTGGTATCAAGGTTTCGGTATTGTGTCCGCAGGCGGTTCGCACGCAGATGACGGCCGGCACCAGGGGTGGAGGCGTTGCAGGTGTGGATGGTATGCTTGAGCCCGAGCAATTGGCTCAGACTGTGATTGAAACTCTGGATGCCGAAAACTTTCTGGTACTGCCGCATCCGGAAGTACTCACTTATATTCAGCGCAAGGGCACTGATTACGACCGCTGGCTCTCTGGTATGCGGCGTCTGCAGGATAAGTATGCAGACCAGTACAGAACGAAGCCGGACTGAAGTCTGCTGACCGCGAGGCTATGTGTAGACGTTTATCTTGAAACAGGAAATCTATTATGAGTTTGATGATTGGCAAAAATGCCGTGGTGGCTATTCACTACACATTGAAGGATGACACGGGGCAGGTGATGGATTCCTCCTCGGGTGGTGAGCCGCTGACTTATCTGCATGGTGCGAATAATTTGATTGCAGGTCTGGAGAATGAGTTGAACGGGAAAACGGCAGGGCAGAGTTTCACGGCAACTATTCCGCCAGCTGAGGCTTACGGGGAGACTAATCCCGCCTTGATCCAGAAGGTGGATAAGGAGATGTTTCAGGGCGTGGATAAGATTGAGCCGGGTATGGCATTCACTGCGCAGGGGCCGCAGGGTCAGCAGCAGATCATGGTGACGGCGGTTGAGGGTGATCAGGTGACAGTGGATGCGAATCATCCCATGGCGGGGAAGACGCTGCATTTTGATGTGGAGGTTGTTAGTGTGCGGGATGCAACGAAGCAGGAGTTGGATCATGGGCATGTGCATGCGCATGGGCATGATCATTAGTCTTTTTGAACCAGACACAAATTCGTTTAGCGCACTGAATTCGCCCGGTCTGGCGATGCGACACTCGCTCCAGGCATTCACTGCGGGGGTGCGTTTCTGATCCCGCTTCAGGCATTCGCTTCGGAGCGCATTGCCCTGGCGAACGGCCGCAAGCTTTCCGGTTTAACGGGCGCTGCGGAACTCGCTGCGCTCAAACAGTCCTCGCTCGGGTCCCGTTAAACCGGAAAGCTTAAACGCGGCCTGAAGGTTCGCCAGGGCAATGCGCTCCGAAGCGAATGCCTGAAGCTCAAACCGGTGTGGCCTGAAGGTTCGCAGCGCACGCCCGTCAGACCGGGCTTACTGTGTGCCGCGTCTGGAAGGCTTCGTTGGTGCTTTCTCATGTGTTTCGACATAGCTGTCGAGAAGTCTGCGAATCATTCGCTGGTATTGGGTGTGATGCTTTGAAGCTTCGGACTTGAAAAAATCCACGCTTTTTTTGCTAAGAGCTAAAGTGACTTTTACACCCTCTTCTCGAAAAGCCAGTTCCTCTGGAGTTGGCAGAAAATCCGAAACAATCTTGATTTTGCCAATGGGTTCATCTGTGTACTTTATTTTCTCGCTCATAGATGGCTTTGCCTTTGCGCCAGTAGCCGGCGCCGTAGATGCGGACTATTTCGTCTCGGTATGTGAATCGCACTGTCAAGATGCCGCCTTCAACCATACCAAAACAGTAGAAACGGTCTTCGTCCAGACTATGCTCTACATCCTGTGCGATAACGCGATGTGGATCTGAAAACGCATGCTGGGCTACCTGGAAGGAAACATGGTGCTTCTTCTGGTTGGCCTTATCCTTGGCATCGTCCCATTCAAAATGACTTCCTGTCATGAAAAAGCAGCTTACTCCTTGGCCATATAAATATCCATACTTAAGTAAGGCTCTTGGGTTTTAGTAGTTGTACTAGTTGGAAGATTGCAGGAGTTCTACCCAGTTGTTGTCGGGGTCGGCTATCAGGGCGATTGTTACGCCGGGGCGGACTTCTTTGGCGGCTACTATGATTTTATAGCCGGCTTGTTCGCAGGTGGTGACGCACTGGGTCAGGTTTTCTACGGTGAGGGTCCAGTAGCGGTAGCCGGTGGCGCCGCGGATGCCGCCGGGGGCGGCTTCTCCAAGTGGTGCTGGGTCGAGTTCTACTATTTTGATGGTGCTGCTACCGGCTTGCAGGCGGTGCATGGTGCCGCCGCCGGGCATGGGCATTTCGCCTTCTTTTTGCAGGCCCAGGGTGTCTACGTAGAAACGCAGCATCGGGGCTGCGTCTCTGGTGATGATGCCTAGGTCGATGCCGGATTTTGCTAGATTGATGGTCATGGTGTCAGCCCTGTCAGCTGCCGTAGCCCATGATGGCTTTGGTTTCCAGGAACTCTTCGAAGCCTTCAACACCCCACTCTCTGCCATTACCGGATTGTTTATAGCCACCGAAGGGGGCTGCGAAATCGGGGCCTGCGCCGTTGATGTGAACCATGCCGGTTCTTAGTCTGCGGGCGACGCGGCGGGCGTGTTCGGGTTCGCCGGACACATAGCCGGACAGGCCGTAGTCGGTGTCGTTAGCCAGTTCTACAGCTTCGTCTTCGTCTGCGTAGCCGAGTATGGTCAGCACTGGTCCGAAGATTTCTTCGCGGGCAATTACCATGTTGTTGCGGACATTGGCGAATACGGTTGGTTTCACGTAATAACCGGTTTCCAGGCCGGCAGGTTTGTCCGGGCCACCGGCAATCAGTTCGGCGCCTTCGGCGATGCCTTGCTTGATCAGATGCTGAATCTTGTCGAACTGCGCTTTGCTGGATACCGGGCCGATGCGGGTGCTTTCATTGGTGGTATCACCGGGGATAGCTTTTGCGGCGGTTGCTTTGGCTATTTCTATGGCTTCTGCCATACGGGTCTGAGGAACCAGCATGCGGGTTGGGGCATTGCAGGATTGGCCGGTATTGCCGAAGCAGCCCATCACGCCGCCACTGACAGCTTTCGCGAAACCGGCGTCATCCAGAATGATATTGGCTGATTTGCCACCCAGCTCCTGAGTCACGCGCTTAATTGTATCCGCCGCAGCTTTGGCTACTTCGCGACCGGCGCGCGTTGAGCCCGTGAATGAAACAAGGTCGATCTCCGGATGTGAGGAAATGGCTGCGCCAACTGTCGGTCCATCGCCATTGACCAGATTGAATACACCAGCTGGCAGGCCTGATTCGGCAATAATTTCAGTGATTATGTATGCACTGATAGGGGCGAGTTCACTGGGCTTGAGCACGATGGTGCAGCCGGCGGCCAATGCGGGGGCGACTTTGCAGGCAAGCTGGTTCAATGGCCAGTTCCACGGGGTGATAAACCCGCACACGCCTGCGGGCTCCCTTACAATACGCGTGTTGCCACGCTGTTCATCGAATTCGTATTTGCTCAGAATCTCGCGCACAGTAGCGAAATGCGCCAAACCCGTGCCGACCTGGGCGGTGCGGGCGAAGCTGATAGGTGCGCCCATCTCTTTCGATATTGCCTGAGCAAGGTCTTCACTGCGCGCTTTGATGCCGGCAAGAATGTTGTCAATGATGGCCAGGCGCTCCTCGCGACTGCTGCGCGACCAGCTGGCAAAGGCTGCGCGTGCAGCTTTGGCAGCAGAATCTACATCCGCTGCAGTTCCCATGGAGATAGTGGCAAAAGGCTTTTCCGTAGCTGGATTGATAACATCCAGGGTTTCCCGGTTGGCAGGCAATACCCATTCACCATTGATAAAGAATTTGTTATAGGCTTGGCTCATTGTCTTGCTCCTGATTATTGAATTGCCTGTCGCGCAGCACTTGCTGCATCATGCGAATCTGTTTCACGCGCTTGCATCTGTTCCGGGTGTTTTGAACAGGGCGACAGTATACCTGAATTTGACGCAGCGGTAAGAAAAGGGGGGTGTGGCTTTATGCTGGCAATAACAAGAACAATTGGCCGCAAATTGGCAGAATATCTGAGTAAACCCCTGAAGGTTTACGAAAGACGGGACACTGTGTCTCTGGAGAAATTCATGCAGACACTGCAATCCGGAGATGTGCTGTTGGTAGACGGCAATAGCAAGATCAGCACGGCCATCAAGTATCTGACACAATCTACCTGGTCGCACGCATGTTTATTTGTGGGGGCGGCCGGAAGCGATCCAGAGGTGCCTTCCCTGATAGAGGCAGATCTCACAGATGGGGTGATTCTGGTTCCTTTAAGTAAGTTCAAGGATTTCAATCTGCGTATCTGCAGACCGGTGGGATTGCATGAAACGGAGCGCCGTAAGGTGGTCAGTTTTATTGAGGAGAGATTGGGGTATCGATATGATTTAAAAAATATTTTGGATCTGATGCGCTACCTGATTCAGAATCCAGCGGTGCCAGTGCGTTACCGGCGCAAGATGATTACGTTGGGCAGTGGAGAACCGACCAAAGCAATATGCTCCACTTTAATCGCGCAAGCTTTTCAGTCTATTCAATATCCGATTCTGCCGCGATTAACCGAATCGAGTGAGGCAGATATCGACTATATCTATCACCATCGCCACTTTACCCACTACGTGCCACGCGACTTTGATGTCTCACCCTATTTTCGTATCGTAAAACCTACCATCGAACTGGGTTTCGATTTTCACCAGTTACACTGGGAAAAACCTGCTACGAAACCCGATGATCTGGCAGAACCGTTAATGGGTTAGTCCCGACCCCTGTAGCCAACAGGCTGGGTGACAATTTTTTTACTGCGCTGTTTCCGTGCGATCACGCAGCGCCAAGAGCAGGCGATTCTCCGGAGCCTGTCTCGCTGCGCAAGGCTTCAGCCTGCTCCACCCACTTGATGATTTCCAGTTTGCCGTCGTGACGCTCAACCAATGCGGTACAACTCTCCACCCAGTCACCGGTATTACAATAAAGTGTATCGCCAAACATCGTCATCTCTGCATGATGTATGTGACCGCAGACAACACCATTCAGATCCTGAGAGCGCGTTGAATTCACAACCGCCTCTTCGAACTTGCCGATGTAACTCACAACATTTTTCACTTTATGCTTCAGGTGAGCAGCCAGCGACCAGTAAGGGAAACCGAACAAACCGCGAATATTGTTAACGAAGCGATTCACATACAGTAGTTTTCCGTACATCTTGCTGCCTATCTTTGCCAGCAATGGGCTCACTTTGATCACGGTGTCGAACTGATCGCCATGCAGAATGAGCAATCGACGCCGGTCTGCGGTTTCATGAACCGCAGACTCCAATACGTGAATGTTGTCGAACGATTGATTGCAATAGGCACGCGCACTTTCATCGTGGTTGCCCGGGGTATAAACTACCATGGTTCCTGAGGTCGCTTTTTGCAGAATATTATTGACGACATCCTGATGCGTAGAAGGCCAGTAAGCTTTCTTGCGCATCTCCCAGCCGTCAAAGATATCGCCAATCAGATAGAGATAATCGGACTGCGTAGATTGCAGAAAGTTGAGCAGGAACTCCGCTTGACAGCCACGGGTACCCAAATGGATGTCTGATATGAAGATGCTTCGATACTTCAGCGGACGCATGCTTTTGACAGGACTCATAAGTTCACCTCATTGTTTTCGAAATTGGTGAAAAATCAACAGCAATTCAAAACTGAGGCCACGATATAGCAGAAATATGACAGGCGGATTAAGGTTATATTACGGTTTTGCGACAGGATGAAAGATGATAACCACAAAGACCGGTCTAGCTGTCATGTTGAAATTTACATTACATCTTGTTTGCACTCTGACGTTGGTCGCCGCTACATGTACGATGGCGGCTGCCGTGCAGCCTGACAGTGACCAGACCACCGAACCTGATGAAGCGCTGGTGGCTGCCTCTGCTGCTGCCGAGGAATCTGCGCGTCTGCGCTCGGCAAACCTGCAGGCTCTGCAGGAAAAAGTAGATGGGATAACAGGAGAGCGCGGTCCTTATGATGCCAGTCTGATTGAATTCTTGTTCGATTTGGGTCGTCTGTACCAGGAAGAAGGCATGCATAGCGAGGCGTTGGACTCGTTATCGCAGGCGTTGCAGGTAGTCCGTGTTACTGATGGATTATATTCAGACAGGCAGTTGGTGCTGTTAGAGCGGCTAATCATGAGCAATCTGGCCGAGCAGAACTGGCAGGTTGTCGATGATAATCACCACCTGTTGTTCCAGTTACGTAAGCGGCAGCACAACACCGGCAGCGCAGAATACGCGAATGCAGTTATCGAGCTGGGAGAATGGCGCTTGCGCGCACTCGGGGATAATCTGCTGGAGCGCTCACGCTCAAACCAGGTCAGAAGCCTGGAGGAAATAGCAGAACTTTACACGAATGCGCTGCATAGTCAGTCCGGTCGTGGTCTCATAGCTGAGGACTCAACAGGCCAGTCAGGTGCAGACACTGGCGAAGCTGATGTTGCCGGGCGCGGACCGCTGCCAAAAGACACGCTGGCCTTATTGTATGGCAAAGCCAGAACCGAACACATTATGGCAAGATACCTGCTACAGGTGCCGCCAGACTTCTTTCCGGGCCGAGGCAGTCGCTATCTGGTGCGGACAGTATGTTATCCAACTGCTTCGCCTGCCGTCAGACCAGTTAGTCTGAGCTTGGATGAAACACCGATGCCAACACTTGCACAGGCAGCTGAGCCAGGTGCTGGCGGTGGCACTACGCGGGTATGTACCAGTGAGCGTATCGAGAATCCAGCCTATCGGGAGTCGCAACGCGATGAACAACGCATGCAACTAAATCGGGCCAGTATGAAACTGCGCGAAAGTATTCAGCAAATGCAGGAAATTATGCTGCGTGATGCCAGTATGATCACTGAAGACCGGCAACTGGTTCAAAGTAGAGTGGTAGCACTGGAGGAAGCCCATCAGAATCTGGTCAGGGAAATTCGACGTAATACTTTCGGGTGGGGGCTGCGGCGATAGAAGTGAGCAGTTGGGTAATGATTAAACAGGAACGGAGTAAACACGCACTAAGTAAGACACAAAGAGAACCACAAATAACCGTTATCGGAGGATTCATGGCAAACTTTTTTACCCGTAATAACTCGATTATCAGCAGCAAACTGAGTCTGTTGCTGGCCACATTGGCATGCTTGTTCTGGGCGCATGCCGCCGCCGCGCTTGAGGTAGGCGATAAAGCACCCGACTTCAGCCTGCAGGCCTCGGATGGACAAACCTATAGTCTGTCGCAATTCCTGGGCAAGCGCCCCGTTGTGCTGGCATTCTTCCCCAGTGCGTTCACTGGTGGATGTACTATTCAGTGTAAAGCCTTGCGAGACAGCGGTCGGGAAATCAAGAGCTTTGATGTTGCCTATTTCATGGCCAGCGTAAACCCTATTGAACAGAACACAGCATTTGCTGCGGAGTACGATCTGGATTTCCCGATACTTTCCAATCCGGAAAAAGATGTGATTGAAGCGTTTGGGGTGCTGGGAAGTCGTGGTTTTGCCAATCGCTGGACTTATTACATCGATAGCAACGGCATCGTGGTGAAAATCGACAAGGAAACAAACCCTGAAACCGCGGGGACGGATCTTACCCGTGCCATGCAGGAATTGGGCTTTCCGCGTGTGCAGGAGTCTGCCAGCCGCTAGAACAGGAGCAATGCTACCTTTGTGTTGCCCCTGCTTACGCGACTGTGCAAGAATATCGGCCATCAGTCTTTAAACCAACAATAGTTGATTCAAATCGACCTCAGGAGCACCTGCCATGGCTATGGCTAACAAGAGTCTGACGATAATTGCAGCTATTTCTGTCATTGGTTTGTTGTTCCTGGTGTATCTGGCAGCCACATTCGACAGCCCGGATGGCACCTCTGCAGTGGTCGTTGAACCACCTGTGCCGCGCGCCCCTGAGCCTATTCAACGAGCTCCGGCAACCGAAACTCCTGCTATTACAGAGACGCCAGTAACCGCTGAGGCGGAACCACAGACGCCTATTGAGCCAATGCCCGAACTACCTTCGTTGAATGAGAGCGATGAGTTCGTGCAGGAGCAGTTGGCGACAATAGAAACCGGTGTCAATCTGCTGCGTTTTCTGGCCAGCGAAGATCTGATTCGTAAATTCGTTGTGTTTACAGACAATGCTGCGCAGGGCAATCTGCCGCAATTGGAGTATCCAGTGCAACGGATCACCGAGAATATGGCTATTGAAGCGCTGGATGATAATCTGTTCGTCTTGGAACCTTCCTCTTATAGCCGCTTCGATGCTGTGATCGATACCTTTGTGGCCGTCGATGTCGATCGTGGTATGTTCCTGTACCGCATGATGTTGCCGTTGTTCCAGGATGCCTATGCGGAAATTGGTTATCGTGACCGCAGTTTTACGCCTGTCGTGCTGGCTGCAATAGACGGCATCGTGGATGCCGAACTGCCAGAGGGGCCATTTCAACTGGTCAAACCTTCAGTGATGTATCTGTATGCCGAGCAGGATATTGAAGACATGACGCCGATACAAAAGCAGTTGATCAGGCTGGGTCCGGACAATACCCGAAAATTGCAGGCGAAGCTGGTTGAGTATCAAGCGCGTATGCAGAGCCTGTAAAACCGCTGTACAACTCATCCATGTTTGTCAGTGAAACTGTTACAACTGCAAACTATACTGAGCTTATCCGCAACTATCTGGCATAATCCTGCCCCATGAATTCAAATCCCCGGGAAGTCCTGCGCACAGTGTTCGGCTACGAACATTTTCGCGGTCCGCAAGCTGCAATCATTGACGAAATCATGGCTGGCCGTAACGCGTTGGTATTGATGCCAACCGGTGGCGGCAAATCGCTGTGTTATCAAATTCCATCTCTGCTACGTAATGGCGTTGGTATTGTTATATCTCCGTTGATTGCACTCATGCAGGATCAGGTAGATGCCTTGCGCGAGCTCGGCGTTCGGGCTGGATTTCTGAACTCTACGCTGAGCATGGGTGAACAAAGTGAAGTCATACAGGCCTTGCGCAACGGCAATCTCGATCTGCTTTATGTTGCCCCTGAGCGCCTGAATCAGGATGCGACGCTGGATCTGTTGGACGAATTAAACCCGGCGTTGTTTGCTATTGATGAAGCGCATTGTGTCTCACAGTGGGGGCATGACTTCCGCGCGGATTATCTGCAACTGAGTTTACTGCAAACGCGATATCCGCATGTTCCCCGCATCGCGCTGACTGCCACTGCGGATGGCAACACGCGGGCAGAGATCATCGAGCGCCTCGGGTTGCAGGATGCCGCGCAGTTTATCAGCGGGTTCGACCGGCCCAATATCCAATACCGCATCACCCAGAAACAAAATCCGCGGCAGCAATTGTTGCGCTTTCTGCGCAATGCACACGAAGGTGATGCAGGCATTGTGTATTGCCTGTCGCGCAGAAAAGTGGAAGAAACCGCTGCGTGGTTGCAGGAGCAGGGGTTCACTGCATTGCCCTATCATGCAGGGCTGGCCGCGGATGTGCGTCAGAAGAACCAGCAGCGTTTTCTGCGTGAAGACGCCGTGGTTATCGTTGCCACAATCGCGTTTGGTATGGGCATCGATAAACCGGATGTACGCTTTATCGTGCATCTGGATTTACCGAAGAGTCTGGAAGCTTATTATCAGGAAACGGGCCGCGCTGGCCGCGATGGGCAGGCAGCCACAGCCTGGATGGTGTACGGCTTGCAGGATGTCATCAAGTTGCGGCAGATGATGGATGGCTCGCAGGGCAATGAGAAGTTCAAACGAGTCGAACGCGCCAAGCTCGATGCCATGCTGGGCTTGTGCGAAATAAGCAGCTGTCGCCGGCATGCCATGCTGCATTATTTCGGTGAGGACTCACCTGAGCATTGTGGTAATTGCGATGCCTGTCTGACACCTGCACCAACCTGGGATGCCACTGAAGCCGCGCAGAAAGCGTTATCGTGCGTGTATCGCACGGGTCAACGCTTTGGGGTGAATTACTTGATAGATGTGTTGCATGGCGATGTTACCGACAAGGTGATTCAGAACAATCATCAACAGATATCCACTTTCGGCATTGGTAAGGAACTCGACAAGAAGCGCTGGCAATCCGTGTTCAGACAATTGGTGGCGCGCGGCTATCTCAGCGTGGATCACGCCAGTTATGGAGGTTTGTATCTGGCAGCAAAGGCGAAAGCGATTCTGCGTGGAGAGGAGCGCATTGCCTTGCGTGTGGATATTCAGGAACCGGTTTTGAAACCAGTCAAGAAAACGCGCGCACGTTTGCAGCAGATAGCGCCTGAAGATACTGAATTGTGGGAAGCGCTCAAGAGTTGTCGCAAGGCGTTAGCAGATGCTGGTGGCTTGCCCCCTTATGTCATCTTTCACGACGCAACCTTGTTGGAAATGGTGCACCTGCGGCCACTGACCGACGAGCAATTTCTGCTGATCAACGGGGTAGGACAAAGCAAACTGCAGAAATACGGGGTGGAATTTTTGCGCATAATCAAAAAATTTGATGCAGCGGTAGTGTAGAATCACACCCTGATAAGTTAAACCCTTGCACCGGATTTACGTTCCGGCCAGCAACAGGAGATTGTCCATGCAACAACCCATCGTGGTGGCGGCTCTGTACCGCTTCGCCAGTCTTGAAGATTTCGAATCTCTGCGTCACCCCTTGCAGCAACTCATGCAACAACATCAGGTAAGAGGCACGCTCCTGCTGGCGCGTGAAGGCATCAACGGCACAATCGCCGGTTCTCGCGAAGGCGTCGATGCGGTGTTGACCTGGTTGCGGGCAGATCTGCGTCTGGCAGAATTGGAAGCCAAGGAATCGCTGGTTGCGGAGAACCCGTTCTACCGCAGTAAGGTGAAACTGAAAAAAGAGATTGTCACCATGGGCGTGGAGGACATCGATCCGCGCGATATCGTTGGCACCTATGTCAAACCGGCGGACTGGAATGCTCTGATCTCAGATCCTGAAGTGTTGCTGGTGGATACACGTAATCACTACGAAGTACAAATTGGCACATTCCAAAATGCAGTAAATCCGCAAACCGAATCCTTTCGCGAATTCCCTGCTTATGTGAAAGCGAATCTCGATCCGCAAAAGCACAAAAAGGTTGCGATGTTTTGTACTGGCGGCATTCGCTGCGAAAAATCCACGGCTTATTTGAAACAGCAGGGCTTCAACGAGGTGTATCACCTGGAAGGCGGCATACTCAAGTATCTGGAAGAAGTGCCGGAGGAGGAAACACTGTGGCAGGGCGAGTGTTTCGTTTTCGATAACCGCGTGACCGTGAATCACAAATTGGAAAAAGGCGCTTACGACCAATGTCACGCCTGCCGCATGCCCATTACCGACGCTGAGAAAACTCTGGACAGTTACGAGAAAGGGGTCAGTTGTCTGCACTGCGTGGACAGCAATAGTCCGGAGCAGATCAAACGCTACGCAGAGCGGGAGCGCCAGATGCAATTGGCGCGCGAAAGAGGCGAAGCCCATATTGGCGAGCCGATGCTGGAAACTATCAAGAGGCGCAAAGCAGAAAAACAGCAAGCCAAAGAGTTACAGCGGGATTTCAATCGCAGACAAAATGAGTAAGTGTTGCGGGATCATTCTACGAATTGAAAACGTTTCTGCTCCGCGCCATCGATAACTACCTGCCCGTCAAACATGCTTAGTGGGCGAATCCACAGTGCACGGTCACCGTATAGTGGCCGATAAACCACATGCATTTCTTCAGTCTCGCTGTGTGTAGCAACACCAATTACTTCGTACAGATTCCCTTTGTAGTGCTTGTAAATTCCCGGGTTCACCGACATTGCTTCACTCTCTTTGTGATTCGAATAGGTTGTTGTCTTGATTGGCAAAGTACCAAATGTGCTGCGGTCTCATTATAAGCGTCGTTTATCGACATTCCCCAATAAAATTCATGCCTTTTTCAGGCACTGGCAGTAATATGTGCATCTAGCAAAACCCGAAAGGGTAAATCGAAACCAAGGGAGATGTGGGAATGAAAAAATTAATGCTGCTGATGTTGCTGCCGTTGCTGATAGTAGCGTGCGCCGGAACACCGGAGCCTTCAAAGCGCGACTTGATACTGGGCAGTTGGGCAGCCTCATTTGAAGGGCAGAACATGACCCTGATCTATGATGCCGAGGAAATTACAGTGCAGGAGTTTGGTATCAGTTTTCCTTATGAATGGATCAATGAAGACGAGATCAAACTGGATGCCATGGGGCAGGAAGTAGTGAGCCGTGTGGAATTCATAACGCCGGATCAAATGCGCCAGATTAGCGATCAGGGCGAGCAGATACTTACCCGCGTAAACTGAAGCATACGCTCACCGGACTGAACATGGCCCGGCGAATCGCGCGGTGACAACTTGCAGTAGATGTTCATTACAAGGTTGGCGGACCCTCGCGAGGGCGGCTTGGTCTCTGATCAGTCGGATTGCGACGTTCATTGATGAATCGCAGCGCGCGCTGTCGTTGTTCGGCGTTCAACTGTTGGAAAACACCAATAGTTTGCTCGTGAGTGATTTCCTGATAGGCAATATTGGCCTGGCGCAAGCGATCGAATGCAGCGAGAATGGCCTCTCTGTCCAGCGGATCCATGGTCATCAGGCGATTGACTTCACGTTGTGCGCGGAACATCTGACCGCGCATGGGGCGCATCCTGTCACCATATTGCTCCAGTTGCGGGCGCAGACGCTGGCGGGTTTCTTCATCCAGGTCACGCACTATCCAACCCAGATTGGCTGGCATCACTTGCACATTGGGCCTGTTCAGCCAGTTGCTTGTAATCCCTCCTATAAACAGCAGGTTCAAGGCGATTGATGCCAGCAATCCCCAAATCAGCAAGCGGTTGTTTCCGAAACTCATAGAGTAGTCTCCGCATAATCATCCAACGATAAGAGTGCCAGCTCCTGCTCCCAGAAACTGGTGGTGCTCTCAAAATTGTCATAACTCTCGATGCCAAAACTGAAATGGTTGCCCAGATACAGGCCGAATAGCAGCGGCAGGCAAGCGGCTAAAGTAGGGCGCCAGAACATACTTCGCAACTGATCGGACGAGGGCAGGAGCCAGGCAATCGTTCTGTCAACGAAACTGACAGGTTGTGCAGGCAATGGCTGGATCAAGATCCTGTGAATCAGATTCGTATCGTCCACTACCTGAAAGGTATCGAGATGTTTATCCAGTGCTGCCTGCTCATCCCACAGATCCTTTGCGCCGCTATTGCTGGCCAGGAATGCACTGGCTGCCTGCTGCTCGCTGGCAGGCCAACGCGCAGGGTCGCACCCGTAACTGGCCAGAATTTGCGAAAAACGTTCCAAGGTCATGGTTAGTCGCGCTCCTTAACATGTATTTTCGTTACGTTGATTTGAGCGGGTGAATCAGTTTCAATTCCCTGCAATTGCGCTTTTAAACTCCGTCTGGTTCGCGCCAGGACAGATTCCAGTGCATCCACTGAGATATCCATAATCTGCGCTACCTCACGATTCGCCAGGCCCTGATAGTGCGTCAGAATCAGCGCGCTGCGTTGCCTTTCCGGCAACTGCCGCAGGGCCTGCTCCAGCGCCTGTAAATTCGAGTCCTGAGCCAGACTCTTCTCCGGGCTTTCCCTGGCGGCATACTCATCCAGATACTCACTGGTGACAGCTGATTTATCGCGGCGCAGATAATCGATACATAGATTGTGTGCAATGCGGTGCAACCACGTCGACAGGCCCGCTTTATCTGGTTGCCAGGTATGTGCCTGTGTCCATAAGCGCAAAAACGTTTCCTGCGCAATGTCCTCGGAATCACTATGGCTACCCAGCATGCGCACAATATAGCGGTTCACTGGCCGCACATGATTGTTGACCACCTGCGCATAAGCTTGTCTGTCACCAGCCCGTATGGCCGACATCAGCGCTTCATCCGTCATCATGCCAAGACCTTTCGCAGGGACATACTGCCGACATCATGCTGCAATCTCAGGGGCTCCCGCAAGGTCAGAGCAGCGGCGAACCACGCCGTACATTGGTGTTTAGTGTCTATACGATGCAGAACGGAAAATCCGTTCAGGGGAATTTGTCTGTTTGAGTTTGTTTATGGGAAGCAGGAGGGAGGAGTTTTCAGTTTGGAAGGGATCTTGAGATGGATCTTGAAGATGAAGTCATGCGAAAGCAGTAAGGGTTGAGCTACAGTATGCGATTTGAGCAGGCAATTCGCTGTCTCTTTTATAAGACAGCGAATTGCTCTCGAACCGCGGGATTAACTGCCTGGGGGAGGGTCAATTCCGCATACCAGGGCATATGCGACAACGTCCAGCAACGAGCCATTAGGTTTTGCAGGAAATAAGGCCGCAACCTCAGGTCCGGTGGAGAAGACTCTTTGGTTGCCATAATTAGCTGGATTCAACGAATCCAAACCTGAGATTCCGAATTGCCCCTTGTTGCCGACAAATGCATTGATCTGCCTCAAGTTGTATGACTTCCCAGTAACACCGACATCAAAACCGACCTGTATGCCTGCGCCAATGACTAACTGGACTCTGCCATAGTTATTAGTACCGTCGGTCAAAGTATAAAAAGCATCCGAATTTCCAGCTGGAGGGTTAATAATCCAACCCTTACTGCTGCCTGCATCGGCTAAGCCTGCATCTATGAAAGAAGTCGCGCCGCGTGCAAAGGTGTTAACGCAACCCTTAGGTGCCGGCGGTAGATACCAAGGACCTGGACCAGGCGGATTGGTATTGATTGTTATCGTAACCGTGTTGTCCAGATCATCGCCATCTTTATTGAACGTGCCATCTTCATTACTGAACTTATCACTTGGTACATGGATCACACCGTCGGCAGTGCTGTTCTCTGTCGGTGTGAAAATCGCCGTGTAGCTTGAACCACTGCCAACAAAGTTGGATAAAGTGCCACCAAAGACATCTACATCACCCGAATCAAAGTCAAGTGAATCTTCGCTCAAAGTGAAAGTGATTTTTGCTGTCTCGCCAACATTCAGAGACAGATTGTCGCTGCTTACAACTATCGTAGGCCGCACCACTGCACACTCATTGATAAATGAGAAGTATGTTGCCCAGCTGCCTTTCTTCTTCGAGTTAATCAGCTCTGTACCTGCCCATGCGGTCTCGCTCTGGTGGCCTTGCTTCTTGACTACAGCGTGGGCGGCTACAATTAGCTCATTGCCGCAAAATGTTTCTGAGGTTACGAGCAAGTCTGTTATGGGAATGTTGAAGCCGTAGTAAGCAACGCCGCTAAGGCCTGAAACCGTGTGGGGGAAATGACCGATCCTGGGGTTGCCGGCACGGGTTTGCGGCAGGTTTGCCATGCTGTCACCAATCCAGGCGTGCGCTTCGGTGAGCAACCAATCATTTTCCATAATATAGTCAAGGAATACATTGTCGTCCTCGCCAACAGTGACGCAGACACTACCTGCAACGATATGCTGGCCAGCATAAAAAATTGCGCACCCCTCATCCGGCACTCCGTGTTCTGCGTTGAGGTTTGTGCTTGTCAGCGCCACTGACAGCAGGAATATGGCTGAGAGTGATTGTAAAAATTTCATATTTTTCCCCAGGTTGGCCGTTAGCGATTAACGCGTATGGTTTCCCTAATGTATTAACGTGGACCATTGTAACGATATCTGCAGGTTTTTACAGGGGGTTTTGGGAAAAAAACGGGCAGTTTAGGAGGTTATTTGGGGTGATTTGTGAACTTGGTCACATTGCCTCTCTTCAATAGCTCGTTTTGACAAATTCGGCATGGGGTGGGCGTTTGGGTGACAGTCAGGGTATCAGAGCGTATATTGGAATGAAATAATAAATCCCCGTTTATCTGAATCTGGAGAATTACGATGCATGTGCGGCTCTCTTCCCCCCTTACGTCAGGCTTTCGTGCAGTTACTTTGAGTTTTGTGTGTGCCCTGCTGTATGCCTGCGGCGATTCAGAGCAACCGGTGCAAACTGCTGAGACCTCTGCTGCTCAAGGAGCACCAACCAGCGCTATACATATTGTCAGCCTCTCCAACCGCGCTGATTTGATCAGTGGCGGGGATGCTCTGTTGGAGATAATTATTCCCGCAGAAATAGCCGCTGATGCCCCGGAGCTAAAGGTCAGTGTTAACGGGGACGATGTCAGCAACAGGTTCGCCACGCGGAGCGATGGGCGCATCAAGGGCCTGGTTGACAATCTGCAGGAGGGGCAGAATCAGGTTCTGGCAAGTATTGCAGACAGATCTGCTGAGCTGATCGTACTGAATCACCCAAAGGGAGGGCCGCTTTTCTCCGGGCCGCAAATTGAACCCTGGATCTGTGCGACACCCGAGGCGCAACCCGGGGATGCCGATACACCCGCAACCACAGCAAGTGGATTGAGCCGTCCAGCGACTGATGCGCAATGCAATATCCCCGCAGAAGTCACTCACTACTACCGTACAACCGAACAATGCGGCGCCGCGTCGCCCAACCCGCGCCAGCCATTACCCTGCTTCAAGCCTTACGTCGCAAGCGCCATGCCAGCAGATATAGCACAGGTCACCTCGCAAACAGGCTCAGCGATTCCCTATATTGTGCGGGTGGAGCGCGGTACGATGAATCGTGGCATATACGACATCGCAGTGTTGGACATTCCCGGCACAAACTGGGGTCCCTTCAACGATCAACAGACCTGGAACCGCAAGCTGGTGCATATTTTCGGTGGCAGCACGGGCACTCCGCGCCGGCAACTGGCACCCAACAGCTCCTGGGGTAATGAGGTTGCGTTGTCGCGTGGCTATATGGTGGCTGTCAGCAACCTGACCGATCAGGGCCTGAATGCCAACAAGGTGGTTGCTGCCGAAACGGTGCTGATGATCAAGGAGCATATCGGCGACCGTTACGGTGAGATCCTGCATACCATCGGTGCGGGCTGTTCCGGTGGCGCTATCATGCAGTTGGTCATAGCCGGTACCTACCCTGGTATCCTGGATGGCATCCAGCCTGCCTGCACCTACCCGGATTCGCATACCACCAGCATGGAAGTCACAGACTGCGTGTTGCTGGAGAACTATTTCCGCGGCGATGAGTTTATCGGTCTCAACGCCGATCTGAGCGAACAGCAGCGCTTGCAGAAGATGGCGGCCATTGCGGGCCACATGGACGCAGAAGCCTGCGGCGCCTGGTCGCGCTCGTTTGGTCATTCGAATAACCCCGGCAATTTCGAACGGCAGGCAGGTGAGCCTCTGATGAATAACTGCCGACTGCCAGCTAACTGGGTATACGACGCCAACAGCAATCCTGATGGCATCCGCTGTTCTCAGCCTGATCATGAGAAGTCACTGTGGGGGATGCAGCCTGGTGAGAATTACGCCCGCCGATTTGCCGACAATACCGGTGTTCAGTACGGATTAGCGGCGCTGGAACGGGGTGAGATCACTGTTTCGGACTTTGTGTCAGTGAACGCTTACATCGGTGGAAGCGACATAGATAAGGGGCTGGTACCCGAAAGGATGGTGGCAGAGCAGGAAGCGATGGCACTCGCCTACAGAATGGGATTGGTGACTGATGCCCGGCAATGGGCGAAGACGCCAATCATTGATCTGCGCGGCAATGACAACTCTGGCATTCACATGAACTGGCGCGCGTGGGCAGTCCGTGATCGCTTGGATAGAGCGCTCGGACATCACGACAATCAGGTCATCTGGCGCTATGGACCAGGGCTGGGAGCGCCAGCCGGTTCCAATCTGGCCGAAGATGCGCTGGCTACCATGGATGCCTGGGTGAGCGCGATCAAGGCGGATACCTCAGAGCTGTCTCAGGAAGAGAAAGTCGTTCGCAACAAACCAGCCAGCGCGTTTGATTTCTGTTATATCGGTGATGACTTCGAAGCCAAAGTGACAGATCAGGAAATCTGCAATGCAGACCCTGTATTGGCTGTATTCGAATCACCACGACAGGTAGCCGGAGGGCCGCAGGCAGAGGATGTTCTCAAATGCAGCCTGAAGCCGCTGAACAGGACCGAATACACCGTGACATTTACCAATGAACAATGGGCGCAGATGGAGCAAACCTTTGCGGATGGCGTTTGCGACTGGAGCGTACCTGGTGTTGGCGTGCAACCAGCGCTGCCCTGGTTAAATTACAGTGCCGGGCCCGGTGGTGAGCCAATCGGTCCGGCGCCTGTTTCTGCTGCGCGACCGTTGTAGGGCATCACTTAAATAACAGCCTTTTAGCTGAAATCGCATTCAGTCGACTCTGAACGAAAGCTGAGGTATTCTCGATTTGCTGCGGTTCAGGGACTGCGCAGTAGGTAGGCGAAGGGATTTCGTCACACGCAACTGCGTGCTGTTTCCGGACTCATTCGAAGCAAAGGTGAAAATACAATATGAATTTCAAAATCTTGAGTGTGCTGTTAGTAGCAGCACTGTTGGCAGCTTGCGGTGGTTCGCAGGAGTCACGCGTTGTTCAGGGTAATCGGGATGGCGTGTTGCATTTCGGCAATGGCGCAGAACCTCAAGGTCTTGATCCACATATTGTCACCGGGGTCCCGGAACACCATATTCTGCAGGCTCTGTTCGAAGGTCTGGTCCTGAAAAACCCAAACACATTGGAAGTTGAACCCGCTGTCGCCAGCTCCTGGGAAGTCAGCGAGGATGGCCGAACCTATGTTTTCAATTTGCGTGAAGACGCCCGCTGGAGTAATGGGGATCCGATTACTGCGGAAGATTTTCGCTGGTCATGGGAGCGGGCACTGAATCCGGCGCTGGGCAGCCTCTACAACTATATGTTTTTCCCCATCGTCAACGCGGAAGCATTCGCCACCGGCCAGATTACCGATTTCAGCCAGGTGGGTGTGAGCGTACTTGATGAGTATACGCTGCAAGTGAATTTGACAGACCCGACGCCGTATTTTTTGCAGTTGCTAGATCACTACAGCATGTTCCCCGTGCATCGCGCGACCCTGGAAACTTTCGGAGATCCAAGCAACCGTCTGACGCGTTGGGCGCGTGAAGGCAATATGGTTTCAAATGGCCCCTTTGAACTTGCTGAGTGGGTAGTGAATTCTCATATTCGCGTAAACAAATCTGAAATCTATTGGGATAAAGACGCGATACGCCTTAATGCAATAGTCTTCTACCCCACCGAAAATATCGTTACTGAAGAGCGCATGTTCCGCGACGGGCAGTTACACCGCACCCAGGAAGTGCCTCTGGACAAGATTCCCGGATATTTGCGGGATGAGCCGCATTTAATAAGAGTAGACCCATGGCTTGGCACTTACTTCTATATGGTCAACACAACGCGCCCACCCTTTAACGATGTGCGCGTACGCAAGGCACTCGCGATGTCTATAGATCGAGACCTGCTTGTATCCACAGTTATGGAAGGCATAGTAGAGCCGGCTTATGCATTAGTGCCACCTGCCACCCTTGGTTACAACCCGCCGCAATTGTTCGAGTATGATCCGGAGCAGGCAAAAGTTTTGCTGGCCGAAGCGGGCTATCCGAACGGCTCGGGGTTCCCTGCATTCGATATACTTTACAATACGCAGGAATCGCATCGAAAAGTAGCAGAAGCATTGCAGCAGATGTGGAACCGAAGTTTGAATATCGGGGCTCGTCTGTTGAATCAGGAGTGGCAGGTGTACCTTGATAGCCAGAGTTCCATGAATTACCAGGTTTCACGACGTGGCTGGATAGGTGATTATGTGGACCCACATAGTTTCCTTGGCATGTACATATCAAACGGCGGTAACAACAATACGGGTTTCACCAGCGAGCGTTATGATCAGATTGTTATGCAAGAGGCGCCTGCGGCAACAACCAGAGAAGAGCGTTATGAGTTGTTCTACGAAGCTGAATCCATATTAATGGAACAGATGCCAATTATTCCTATTTATACCTATTCCACCAAGCACCTTGTTCACCCCAGCTTGAAGGGTGTCCCCTCCAATATCATGGACTACTACAATTACAAATACGTCTATCTGGAAGCCGACGAATAGATTGATTTCAAGGCTTTCCAGAGGGCAGTAATTATGTGGCGTTTTATAGGTTTTCGAGCACTCCAGGCTATTCCGGTCATCCTGGTCGTAATCACAGTAACGTTCTTTCTGGTGCGAGCGGCGCCAGGTGGCCCTTTCGCCAGCGAGAAAGCCGTTTCTGAACAGGTCCGGGCTGCGCTCGAAGCACAGTACAACCTCGATCAACCGATGTTGCAGCAGTACTTCACCTACCTCAGCGATTTAATGCGCGGTGATCTGGGGCCAACATTCAGATACCCTGGCCGCGATGTCAGTGAAATGATTATGCAAGGCCTGCCGGTGACAGCAGAGTTGGGGTTGTATGCACTGCTGGTGGCAGTAGTAATAGGCATACTGGCCGGCGTGTTTGCGTCGCTTAAACCCAATACCCTGCAGGACTATATTCCCATGAGTTTCTCGATGGTGGGAATCTGCATGCCGTCGTTTTTATTGGGGCCGTTGCTGGTGCTGGTATTCAGCATCTGGCTTGGTTGGTTACCTGTTTCCGGCTGGGGTAATACTCCGGGTGACAAGATTCTTCCCAGTCTGACTCTGGGCGCCATGTATGCAGCGTATATTTCCCGCCTCAGCCGCTCCGGCATGTTAGAAGTGTTATCACAGGATTATCTGCGGACAGCGCGAGCCAAAGGTTTGCCCGAACACGTGGTGATTATGAAGCATGCATTGCGCGGCGGCCTGCTGCCGGTGATCAGTTATCTGGGACCGGCATTTGCAGGTTTGCTGAGCGGCTCCTTCGTGGTGGAAACCATCTTTCAGATCCCCGGTCTGGGTCGTTTCTATGTGCAGGCTGCTTTCAATCGTGATTACACGATGATTCTGGGCACCACCGTCTTTCTGGCAACCTTGATAGTCACCTTCAATCTGTTATCCGACATTCTTGCAGCCTGGCTGAACCCTCGCTTGCGCTACCAGTTCAGGAAATAAATGGCTACGGAAACTGACAAAGTAATTCTCACAGCGGCTGATGCCTTTCCCAAAGGGGTCTCCCTTTGGCAGGACGCCTGGGTAAGGCTGCGTAAAAATCGCATGTCGATGTTTGGTCTGGGGTTTCTGCTGGTGACCATGGTGCTGTGCCTTTTAGTGCCATGGTGGGCTCCGTATGGTTACGAGGAGCAGAATCTGCTGCTTGGCGCCACGCCACCTTCTGCAGCGCACTGGTTGGGAACCGATATCTTTGGCCGCGACATGCTGACGCGCATATTCTATGGGGGCAGGGTGTCCCTGATGGTTGGCTTCATTGCAACCGGGGTAGCTTTGGTAATAGGTGTGACTTATGGCGCCATTGCGGGCTATGCAGGCGGTAGAGTGGATGCCGTCATGATGCGCATGGTCGACATTTTGTATGCGCTGCCATTCATGATTTTCATCATCCTGCTGATGGTGGTGTTTGGTCGCAACCTGCTATTGCTGTTTCTGGCTATTGGCGCAGTGGAATGGTTGACGATGGCGCGTATCGTTCGCGGACAGGTGCAGAGTCTGCGGCAACAGGAATACATCGAGGCAGCTATCTCCATTGGTCTGGGTCCGGCTGCGATAATCCGCAAACATGTGCTGCCCAATGTGCTTGGCCCCATCATCGTTTACACCACGCTCACCATCCCGAATGTCATGTTGCTGGAAGCTTTTCTGAGCTTTCTGGGCCTGGGTATTCAGCCTCCACAGTCCTCGTGGGGTGTGTTGATCTCTTATGGTGTGGAAACCATGGAAGAGTATCCCTGGTTGCTCATTTTTCCCGGGTTGGCATTGGCATTTACTTTGTTTGCTCTTAATTTTCTCGGCGATGGCCTGCGCGATGCGCTGGACCCGAAAGCCTCCAAGGATTAACAGCTTGTTAGCAGCGGAAATTCAATATGGCATTGCTGGACGTTACAGATTTAACGGTTTATTTCCACACGCGCAACGGTGTTGTCCAGGCAGTGGACGGTATCAGTTTCGCTGTGGAGGCTGGCAAGACTCTGGCCATCATTGGTGAATCCGGTTCCGGCAAATCGGTAGCCTGCTACAGCATGCTTGGTCTGATTCCAAAACCACCGGGACGCATTGAAGCGGGTAAAGCAGTGTTTGATGGCAAGGATCTGCTGCAGTTGAGCGAAGCGGAGTTGCGCAAGGTACGTGGTAAAGGTATCTCCATTATTTTTCAGGATCCGATGACGTCATTAAATCCCTATCTGAAAATTGGCGATCAACTGATTGAACCTCTGCAGCTGCATTTTGGTATGAGCCGCAAAGAAGCATGGGCGAAAGCAACACAGACGCTCGAAGAAGTGGGCATCAAGAATGCGGCTCAGCGCATGAATTCCTGGCCGTTCGAGTTCTCAGGGGGCATGCGCCAACGCGTGGTGATTGCGATGGCGTTGATTACCGAACCGAAGATCATCATAGCCGATGAACCGACCACTGCACTGGATGTCACTGTGCAGGCGCAGATACTCAAACTGATTAAAGAGCTGCAGGTGCGACGCAATATCGGCGTTATTTTTATCAGCCACGATTTGGCGGTAGTCGCAGATATAGCCGACGAAATCTGCGTGATGCAGAATGGCAAGTTTGTTGAGCAGGGCAGTCGAGACGATATCTTCCAGAATGCAAAACATCCGTATACACAAAAATTATTGGCTGCAGTGCCGGATTCCGAGAAAGCTGCAACCAAAGAAGGACATCCGGACCCATTGGTGGTTGTAGAAAAACTTTGTATGTATTTCCCGGGCAATACCGGCGAAGAACCTGTACGAGCAGTAGATGATGTTTCCTTCAGTATTGGTCGCCACGAAATACTTGGCCTGGTAGGTGAATCAGGGTCCGGAAAATCAACAACAGGTCGAGCCATATTGCGATTGCTCAGTCCCACCAGCGGCAGTATCCGTTTGAACGGTCAGGAGCTGTGTGGACTGACAGCGCCACAGTTGAAACCCCTGCGCCGCCATATGCAGATTATTTTTCAGGATCCTTACGCCAGTTTGAATCCGCGCATGACTGTGTATGACACACTGGCAGAACCGTTGTTATTGCACCAACTGGTCACGCGCAAGGAGTTGGATGCCGAAGTATTCCGCCTGATGGATTCTGTAGGTTTAGCCAGAGAAAGTGTATTGCGCTATCCCCATGAATTCTCCGGCGGACAGCGGCAACGCATTGCGATAGGTCGCGCCATCGCAACCAAACCTGAATTCATTGTTGCTGACGAGCCGGTTTCTGCGCTGGACGTTACTATTCAGGCGCAGATTCTGGATTTATTGCTGGAGCTGGTAAAAAACTACAATCTCACCATGTTGTTTGTTTCACACGATCTGGGCGTGGTGCGATATCTGGCAGACAGAATTTTGGTAATGCGCAACGGAAAGCTGGTGGAGTCGGGCAGTGTGCGGAATATCTTCAGTCAGCCGCGCGAGGAATACACGAAAGCATTGCTCAGCGCCATTCCCGGTAAGTCACTATTGCATATCGATCAGGTAGAGCTGGACCAGGCGCAACTGGATCAATTAAATATCGAATAGGAAATCTTCGAACGCTTTTCTCCGGGGCATCAGGTTGGCTACAGAATCAGCCTTTGCCTTTCATCTTGTTGGGTCCTTTCAACGAGTCTTTTTCCATATATTGAATGATGGCTCCAGCGATATCTTTGCCAGTCGCCTTTTCAATTCCCTCAAGCCCTGGTGATGAGTTCACTTCCAGCACCAGCGGTCCATGATTAGAACGAATCAAATCGACACCCGCTATATCCAACCCCATTACCTGAGCTGCTTTTACTGCCAGCTGTCGTTCGTCGGGCCGCAGTTTGACCACTTGAGCCGTGCCACCACGATGCAGGTTGGAACGGAACTCACCAACTGCAGCACTGCGTTGCATAGCGGCGATCACCTTGTCACCAATCACAAAGCAACGAATATCTGCGCCGTTGGCTTCCTTCACGAACTCCTGCACCAGAAAATCCGCCTCCAGACCGCGGAACGCAGTTATCAAGGCTTCTGCTGCTTTGGTCGTCTCTGCCAGCACGACGCCGTTGCCGTGCGTGCTTTGCATGATTTTCACTATCAATGGGGCACCGCCAACGGAGTTGATCAGGTCGTGCGTAGCATCTGCGGAGTGAGCATAGCTGGTAACGGGTTGGCCAATACCGCGTCGCGCCAGTAACTGATGTGCTCGCAGCTTGTCGCGGGAACGGGTAATGGCAATGGACTCGTTGACCGAATAGGTGCCACCTACTTCAAACTGACGCAAGACAGCGCAGCCATACAGGGTGACACTGGCACCGATGCGGGGAATAACAGCATCGAACTCCAATGCCTCCGGGTCGCCTTCGCCCTTGAAGAATACGGTGGGGTTATTAGCCGTAATATTCATATAGCATTTCAAAACGTCAATAGCCCGCGCTTCATGTCCCCTGCCACGCGCTGCTTCGAGGAGCCGTTTGGTAGAGTACAGTCTGCTATTGCGGGATAGAACGCCGATTTTCATGCTGGAATTTCCTTATTGTCGGAGCTTAGCGTTGGGACAGGTTGCTGAGTGTCACGGGTGGTTAACGTAACACACTTCAGCTCTGTTTAGCAGTGCGCTATCAGACCAAAGCCTGGCACTCATTGCCAAGATAGCCACCGCCACCGCAATAACTCGCATCCTGCAATTGAATGCTGATGCCATTCGGGTCATTGAAATAAAGTTCAGGAATTGTGTCATCACGCATACGCACACGGCTTTCGATGCCGCGTTCCGCCAGTTTGCGCTGAATCTCTTCCACGTTGAAATCCTGCACACCAAAGCAGACGTGATCCAGCCCCAATGGCGCTGTGGGCGGGCCATTGTAGATACCCAAAAAGGCATGCCCGTCTCCGGTAGTCAAATTGGTACCGATGCCTTGTTGACTGAGAACTTTCAAGCCAAGCAGATCCTGATAGAACTTCACCGTAGCCGGTACATCGCGCACAAAGCAGGTGACATGATTGAATGAGGTTGCCTGAATGGGCACAGCAGTCTGCGCCGCGGCCTTGCCCGTGCCGGCTACCAATAAAGCGGAAACTGCGGCGAGAAATCCTCTGCGCGATATCTGCCCTTCTTCGTAATTATCCAGTAATTGATCAATGCTCTCTGACATGACACTCTCCGGGTAAGCTTGGTTCTATTTATGAATATCCGCACTACTCTGGAACTCAGTGTACTGTGTGGCGCTGCATCAGAAAAGCCCGGTGTTGAGGAGTTGGCTGGTCATTGTGTAAGAGGCCGCTGAAACAAGTGCAGAGCTTTGATTTATACAGCCTATCAATCTACTATGCGCTTCAGACACCACGCGCGCACAACGCTCAAATTACGCAGATAATGAGCCATGCGCAAAACAATCACAAAGCAGGGGACCAGGCGGAATGAAATTGATGCAGGACAGACAGATCAACATCGGACGTTTGATCATCAATATCCATGTCCCTATTTTACTTTGTGTCTTGCTGTCGGTTTCCATGTTTATCAATCTGGGTTTCTGGCAATTGAGCCGTGCGGCTGAAAAACGTCAAATGCAACGCGACGCCCAGGAGCAGATGCTGGCTGATCCTGTCTCCATTGAAAGTCTGGTGTCTCAGGTTATAGAGTCACCTGTGGAAGCTACACAGAGCGTCGACGCCAATTGGTCTTTAAATAACCGTCGCGTATCCCTGCAGGGAGAGTATCTGAACAATGCTTCGTTTCTGGTGGTTTTCCAGTTTTTTCAGGGGCAACCGGGATTCGAGTTGATCAGTCCCTTTCGTTTGGCTTCAGACAACACTCTGGTGCTGGTTAGTCGGGGCTGGATTGCGCCGGGACCCGGCGCTGACAGTATTCCAACAGTGCAGGCTGTTGCGGGTGAGCAGAATCTAGCGGGGCAAATTCATGTGCCACTGGAGCCCACAACTGTCAGTCAGATTGAAGAACGTGCCTGGCCAATCCGGTTGCGTCGCATGCATGTGCCGCAGGCCGAACAACTGTTGGGTGAAGCATTGTTTCCCTATGTCGTGCGGCTGGACGCAGGCTCACCAGGTTTAGGTGCCAGGCACTGGCCTACGGTCAATATCAGCACCCGCAGCAACATGGGCTATGCGCTGCAGTGGTTCTTTTTTGCGCTTGCCACATTGGTTATCAGTTTGCTGATGAGCAGCAATGTGATCCAACTGTGGAAGGAAAAATCAGATAGACAACCTGCTAACGGAACTACTAACGGGACTACTAACGAAACTACATCTAACATTGAATGAGCAGTTGTTATTCTGAGTTTGATTAACTCTGTATAATGCCTGAAAATCACAAACTGACTTCCGGTACAAGGCCAACATGTCCAATATTTATCTTGTCGTTGATGATCTGAAACTCTGGAAACACGCACTGCCAACCGATGCTGTTATCAGTTTCGACACCTATCTGCATGAACACCCCATCAAGGGACAGAAGAAAACCCGCATCATCAATCTGTGCGATACAGATCGTTATCTGAGTAAAGGTTATTACTGCTCGCTGCTTGCGGAAGCCCGAGACCACAAGGTCCTGCCGCCGGTAAATACCCTTAACGATCTGAGCACCAAGCAACTTTATCTGTTGCAGGTTAGTGAAATGCTGGCGCAACTCAATAAGGAAGGACTGGCAGGCTCCGATGACGGCATCACCTTCAAGATCTACTTCGGCCGCACCGCGCTGCCGGAATTAAAACTTTTGGCAAGGCGTCTGTTCGAACGGTTTCCCTGTCCCATTCTGGCAGTGACTCTGATGTGGCGACAATCATGGCAGATTCACACCATTGATACCGCGGCTTACAGCGAACTTAGCGATACAGAGTTGACCGATTTCATGGCCGCACTGGAGAAATTCACCCAGAGTTTGTGGCGCAATCCGCGCAGCAGCAAAGCCAGCCGCTGGGATATGGCAATTCTGGTCAATCCCAATGAGCCCCTGCCGCCCAGTGACGCCAAGGCTTTGAAGCGCATGGAGCGCGCGGCGACCAAAGTCGGGTTTCATGTCGAGTTTATTCAGGCGAAAGACTACGCCAGGCTGGGTGAATATGATGCTTTGTTTATTCGCGAAACTACTGCGATTGATCATCACACCTATCGTTTTTCGCGCAAGGCGCAGATAGAAGGTTTGGTGGTCATGGACGATCCTACTTCCATCCTGCGCTGCTGCAATAAAGTGTTTTTGCACGATGCTTTCAGTTACAGCGGCGTGCCCACGTTGAAAACCAAAATCGTTTCCAGCAGCAAGGCCTCGGATATCGACGACATCGAAACCATGTTTGGGTATCCGGTGGTGTTGAAGATACCCAATGGTGCTTTTTCCGTGGGTGTGATGAAAGCCGAGAATCGCGATGAGCTGAAGAAAATGCTCACCGATCTTCTGAGTAAATCCGCTCTGATTCTGGCGCAGGAATATTTGTACACAGAATACGATTGGCGCATTGGCATTCTCAACAACCGTCCGCTGTTTGCCTGCCGTTATTTTATGGCGAAGGGTCATTGGCAGATATACGATCATGGCGACGGCCGTATTTCTCCCGGAGGCTGGGAAACCCTGCCCACGTATGAGGTACCGAAAATCGTATTGGATGCATCATTGAAAGCCGCACGCATAATAGGTGATGGCTTTTATGGCATCGATCTGAAACAGCAGGGCAATAAAGTGTATGTGATTGAGGTTAATGATAACCCCAGTCTCGAGCACGAGGTTGAGGATGCGTTTATTGGCGATGAGCTGTATATGCAGATCATGAGCGAGTTTGCGCGACGACTTGAGAATCGGGGTCGCGATTGAGATTGTAGAAATTACAAGCGAATGATAACGGCGGTACGCAGCTTGTTTTGCCCAAACTGTGACATGCGGTGGAAATCCTGACGTGCTATTGGCAAATCCTCGCAATCCAATCCTGTTTGTTCTTCCAGAGACGGGTCGGGATCATTCACATACATGCATTCACTGTCGATGGCCGTAACCGTAACCCAGTGCGGCGCTTTTTTGTGGTCAAGCTGATAACTGCTCACCAATACCAGTACCATAGCGCCTTGTGTAATGTGCTGTTCAATATCCTGTTGCCTGATGTCCTGGTGATAAATCTTCACTTTTTCGTCAGCAGCCTGTTCCACAAACTGGTGATGCACCAAAGAAATGATGTGCTTTTTTTCAGCGCTGCGCACTCCTTCCAAAAATAGCGGCCCGGTCTGATTGATGAAAACTTCAGCCTTGAACCCGCGCCGTTTGGCTGCCAACGCCAGACCAATCGGGTGACAACCACCATGCCCGGATGTCATGAAAATCGTCGTGGCTTCACGCCAGATGTCCAGCTCCAACTCTTTTGTTGGTTTAAACTTCTTCTTTAAAGCCGCCATCGCCATCATCAGGGATGCGGGGCCGCACGTAAAACCTGTTGACTGCTGGTACCACGGCACTGTGTATCCGCTTCGACTTTTTGGTTTGTCGCGAATCAGCTTTTGCATACGTAAAGCGTCGCGGTGGTCTTCGTAATAATCTTCATAAGTGCCAAATGCCACATATCCAGCGTTCTTGTACATCTGGATGGCGGCAACGTTGTCTTGTGCTACTTCCAGGCGCATAATCAGACGGCCGCGGTTGGCAGCAGCAGTCTCCAATGCCAGCAATAATTGCTTGCCCAGACCAGTGCCACGTGTCTCGGTCGACACTGCTATCGAGTACAAACGCGCAAGTCTTGTAGCGCCATGAAAAAGCACCAGTCCATAACCAACGAGATCGCCGTCGATTTCAGCAACCAGAAACTCGCGATTTTTTGCCTGAATCCAATGGCGTAACCGACGTCTGCTCAGGCGGTCAGTATCGAAACTGGCATGTTCCAGAGTTCTTAAGGGTTCCAGGTCATCTTCTATCACCGATCTGATAACAACGCGTTTGCCACTCATGCACCGAACCCCGTAAGCGTCTGATCTACCACCTGCCTGGCACGTTGCAATACGCTGTGACGCCACCAGGGGTCAGCGGGGCAGAAATGTTCCAGGAGGCGCTGTCTGTGAGCATCCCAAAGTTCATCATCCATGCCGGATGGTGTTTGTTTCGTCCAGAACTGATGATCTTCAATCAGATCATTGAACAAGGCATCGGTAGAATAGGTGCCGAATTCCAGGGTCAGGTAACAACTGTTGTCATTCATGATGGCATGCCATGCATAGTCCGCCAGGCCGGTCTTGGGAACGGAAGATGACGTGCCCAGAGCTGGTTCTGTGATTCCGGCTCCAAAGAGGCGTTTAGCTTGAATTGCCCCCGCGGAACCTGGTGGATGATCGCAAATCAATTCGCCATAACCCCAGGGGCCCAGACCGCTATGCAGGTCGAGTACAACCAGATCTCGTTGTGCCAATGTATAGCGCTGAAAAAGATCCAGGGTAACCTTGTGGCCATGATTCGGCGCAGTGCCACCATAGAACGGCCCGGTGGGATCAATATACTGGCCACCACTCAATGCGATTTCATAGTCACGGCGGCCCAGTTTCTGGGCAAGTTCTGCCAACGCTCTATTACGCTTGTCCGTATTCATCTCGATTAATAACGGTCTGACTTTTTCATAGTTCGGGTTAGCGGGCAACGGTCTGGCAAAATCAACGAAGTGGCGGTTCAGATCAATGCCATTCTCATCACACCGCCGGTACCACGCGAAACCCCAGGGTGTCATCGCATGTACAAAAAGAAAAGCTGTTGATTCCAGCGTGGCGTGTTCGGGCAATTGCATGATGTGTGATAACAACATGTGTTGTATGGCGCTGCCTGCATAACCTTCAATGCCATGCGTGCCGCTCAGTAAAACGACAACCTGAGTCGCGTTCGGGTTTCCCAGCCAGAAGCTGTCTGTGGCCAATGGGCGTTTATCCGGGCTGCTCAGAGGGTGCGGATAAATATGCTGTTGATAGTATTCAGCTGCCAGATGATCATGCTGTGCCTTATGACAAACCGCGTTCACCAGATTGAGCCATGCATCACGCGCCATCGCGTAAGTACTGGAGAAGTGCGGTTGGCATTCTTCAACATTAAGCCAGACTGACATCACTCACTCTCCTATTGCGGGTTCAGCAAAACAACAGCGATCTCAGCGCTTCTCTATATCCAGCGTGACGCCGATCTTGCTGTCCTCTCATGTCTGCAACTGTGAGTATGCCATAGATTCCTCCCGTGCGAATCTGTGGCATACTCATTTGTCGCTGCAACCCCAACACAACGGAATCTCTGATGAAACACCTGGTTCTCCTGGGCGGTGGACATGCCCACCTTTTTGTACTGGAACTTCTGGCAAAGCAGAAACCTGATGAATTACAGGTGACGCTGGTGAGCCCCTCACGCTGGCATTATTACTCCGGCATGCTACCCGGTTGGATGGCGACTCACTATTCTCTGGATGCATGCAGAATTGATCTGCTGCCACTCGCACATGCTGCCGGCGTTGAATTGCTGGAGACATTCGCGTGCAATCTGGATGCGAACTCACAAACCGTGACTCTGCAAAGTGGGCAGACTTTGCACTTCGATCTGTTGTCGCTGGACACGGGAAGCGAAACTGTTGCTGCAGCATTGAGTGGCCTCGGTGACAAATTGGTGACTATTAAACCGCTTGCTACTTTTATCCAGCAATGGACGCGAATCAAAAAGGCGGCCACGAATAAACCTGATTTCCATCTGCTTGTAGTTGGCGGTGGTGCCGGCGGCGTCGAACTGGCATTCGCCGCGCGTCAGACATTAACGCAACAATCTGAAAGCAGACACAGCAATGACAAACCAAGAGTCAGTCTGATTGCAGGAACAGCAGGATTACTGCCCGGTTACACAGAAAAAGTGCGCCAGCGCGTATCGCAAACGATGACGCATCTTGATATCGCGATTGTGACGCAGGATGCCAGTGGTATCGAAGTCGGTGTGCTGCTGGCTGATGGTATGCGCCTGCAGGCTGATGCAGTGATTGCCGCAACCGGCGCTTCAGCACCAGACTGGTTGCATGAATCAGGATTGCAATTGGATGACGATGGATTTGTGCAAGTTGATGCCTGTCATCGCAGCATCTCTCATGCCAATATTTTTGCAGCAGGAGATGTCTGCTCTCGCGAAGATAGTGACCTGCCAGTGAACGGTTTGCAACGCTCCGGTGTGCATGCGGTGCGCGCGGGTCCCGTGTTAGCGGATAATCTGTTGGCGGCTTTACAGGAAAGTAGCCTGCGCCCGTACAAGCCTCGCAGCAATGTGTTGTATCTGCTTTCCTGTGGTAATAAGTCTGCCATATCAGCGTGGGGTAAATGGAGCGCGCAGGGCGCATGGGTGTGGCGCTGGAAAGACTATATTGATCGCGCTTTCATTCGCCGCTTTACGGTAGCGCCACAGTACGGGCACTGGCCATCATCACTTACTGCAGAGAAAGTCTTCCAGGCCAGTGAAAGTATCAGCTATTTACGAACGTGCGCGCATGGAATTTTCTTCCTCCTTTCATTGCCCGGCGAGAATAATTGTCTTGCTTTGATGCATCGCTCTGTTGCCGGAAAAATTACACGAGTATCGCCAACGGGTATAAACGTGCGTTCTCGTTTGCAGGAGTATGGCGGTTTGCCATATACATTTACCGATGACACCGTTTTCTATTGCAATTTCCGTGATCAACGCATCATGCGACAGGCATTTGATCAGTTAACGGGGAGTGTTGGGGACTGTGTTCTGTTTGGCCCACCGGAATCGGTGAAAGCAGACCTTTTACGTTATGCGGATTTTATCGTGGACAATAATCGCAATCGCCTGATCTGTGTACGCGAAGATCATCGCGGCGATGACAAGGAACCTGTCAACGCGCTGGTAGCGATTGACATGCAAACCGGTGGCGAGGGTGAAATACTTTTCGCAGGAACCGATTTCGTTGCTTCACCGGCATTGTCAACCGATGGCAGGCTTCTGGCTTTCCAGACCTGGTCCCATCCCAATATGCCCTGGGACATCACGCAGATTCGCATCGCAGAGTTGAACGCGACAGGATGTATTGTCAGTATGCGCCAGGTCGCACAGGACCAGGTCGCACAGGAAGGGGAGGTAGCGATGGTGCAGCCTGCATTCAATGCGAACGGTGATCTGTATTTCATCGCTGACTGGTCGGACTGGTGGAATCTCTATCGTGTTGAGGCCAAAGAATTAGCCGGTGATTGCAAGGCAGTAGAAGTGTTGCCAATGGCAGCTGAGTTTTGTGGCGCTCAGTGGCAACTGGGCATGCGCAACTACGATTTTCTGGATGACGATAATCTCGTTGTCTCTATCAACCGCGATTGTTTCTGGGAGTTGGCCAGTATCAAAACCAGCACACGCGAATTGAAAATTCTGGAGTCCGGGTTAGGTTTACTGGAAAACCTTAATTGCCGGAACGGCAAAGTATATTACACAGCCGCCTCAGCCACGGAAGTGGCGTCATTGCGTGAGAGAAGCATCGAAAGCAATGAAGAGCACAGACTTTTCACTTGCAGCAGATCTGATGGGTTGGATGTGCGCGACATTTCTGTGCCGGAACATATCACTTACCCTACCACCGACAGTGAAGTTGCACACGGCATGTATTATGCGCCTTTGAATGCTGCCTGCGTGGCTCCCTCCGATACATTGCCTCCGTTACTGGTGCTGGTACACGGTGGGCCAACAGGAAATGCCCGTGTTGCGTTCAATCCGGCAGTGCAGTTCTGGACATCGCGCGGATTTGCCGTTCTGGATATAAACCACCGGGGCAGTACTGGCTATGGGCGTAAATTTCGGCACCGACTGTATGGCGATTGGGGGGTGGTGGATGTTGCCGATGTGGATAGTGCCGTGTGTTATTTGATTGCCAGTGAAAAAGTGGATGCTGACAAGATTGCCATTCGCGGGGGCAGTGCAGGTGGCTACGTGGTACTGGCCACCCTGGCAAAAAGTGAACTGTTTAGTGCGGGGGTGAGTTACTACGGTGTCTGCGATCTGGAAATGCTGGCCAAAGATACACACAAGTTCGAATCGCGCTATCTGGATCAATTGATAGGGCCATACCCGGCAGCTCGACAGGTATATCTGGACAGATCGCCGTTGTATCAGATTGATGGCATCAAGGCCGCGGTATTGTTGCTGCAGGGGCAGGAGGACAAGGTGGTGCCACCGAATCAGGCAGAAGCTATTTACGAGAAGCTGCGTCAGAGAAACCCGGCAACGCGCTATCTGAGTTTTGCTGATGAAGGACACGGATTCCGCAAACCGCAGAATCAGATCGCTGCTCTGGATACGGAACTGGCGTTCTATCAGGCGAATCTGTTGTAATTACTGCCGCGGTAGTCATTGCCATGCCAGCGTGATAAGCGCATGCTTATGGAATGTGGATTTGCCTTGTCATTGATGGAGGAACTTAAAATGAATAACCGTTTAGGTAATGGAAATGTAGATGTAGATAGCTCAATACAAAAGCTGTTGTGTGTAATAGCACTGCCATTTTTGCTGGTCGCATGCGGGAGCGAAGAAGTAGAAGAGACACGTTTACCTATCAGTCTCAACGAAGTGATGGTCGCTCTGGTCAATCAGGCCGCTGATCCTCTCTGGACTGCCACCTGGAACAATCCACAGACTGAAAGAGATTGGCGTGAGCTTGAGCGTCTTGCTTACCAGGTGCAACTAGGTGGCGCAATGCTGAAAATACCCGGTACCGGTCCGTTGGATGACGCCTGGACTGATCACCCGCAATGGCAGGAATATGCGGAACAAATGAGTCAGGACGGTGCTGCTGCCGTGAGATCTGTGCGCAGCCGCGACCTGACATTGATGGGTAATGTTGGCGCTGGGCTGGTCGAAACCTGTGAAGCCTGCCACCGTACGTTCAAGCCGGATCTGCCAACCATGGACATGTTCGGTGAGTTGTCACCCCTGCCATCGGTTTCTTTATAGAAACAAATAAACTTAACGAGGTTCCACAACCGGAAAATTGGCTTGTGGTTCCTCGATCAGTTGCAGAAATTCGATAAATCTGGCGGCTGCCCCCTGAATCTGAATTGCGCCGCTGGCAATCTCAGCAGGAAAATTGCTGGCGCCAGTCAGCGTGCTGTTCAATGTAGCGCGCGTCAGCACTATCGTCGCGTCAGCGTTCGCCGCCTGCACTTCCGGAAGCCATGTTAACGCGGCGTTCTTCAGAGTGACCCGGTAATTTTCAAGCGTATCGGTAAAGCGCCAGTTCAACACAATATGTTTACCGTCCGCTGCGGGGCCATTAATGCGCACACTGATCAGATCGAAAAACATTCCCGTTTCCAGTGCCTGCAATAAATCGGCCCGCATAGCCGGAGCAGTACCAGAAGAGGGTGGTCCGTTGCGCAACTCCTGCGCTCCCAGTAAGTAAGCGCCGCGCCAGGTGCCTGCTTCTGCTTGATAACCAAGTTGCTCCAATGCGTCCGCGCCCAACTCTCTGGCGGCCTGATACTCCGGATACGCGTAAACCGCCTCGCGCATCACGGAGGCTACCCAGCGATACTGGCCTGCTGAAAAATCATCTCTCGCTCTGGCAACAACCTGCTCCACACCGCCCATGTACTCGATAGTTTTGCGGGCATGTTCGCGTGGTGGCAGAGGATTCAAGTTAGCTGGGTTTGCATCATACCAACCCATGTAACGCTGATAAATGGCGCGTGAATTATGTCGCAGCGTGCCATAGTAGCCACGTGCTGCCCATTCCTGGTCCAGCGTGGAGGGCATCTGCAACGTTTCAGCGATATCGCCGGGCAGATAGCCCAGATTCAGCAATCGCACCGACTGGTCGTGTATGAATTTGTACATGTCTCTTTGTACTTCAAGAAAGTGCCTTGTATCTTCTTTTGTCCAAACGGGCCAGTGATGCTGGGCAATCAGGATGTCTGTGCGCTCGCCGAAGCGCTCCAGCACCTCATCGATACGCCGCGACCACAAGGCCGCATCTCGCACGGAGGCACCACGGATGGTGTAGACATTGTGCATTTGTTGCGAAGTAACTTCAGCTGTGTTCAAAACGCCAAACTGCGGCAGAAAGAACATGAATTCGGAGTCTGCCTCAGTGCCGTTGGCCATGTGGAACTCAATCTCGACGCCGTCAACCATCAGTGTAGCGTTGCTGGAAACGATCTCGGTAGGAGGAATGAGTGAAACCGGGGCACGAGGCAAACCCTTACCCAGACCGGAATCAACATGCGCCAGCGCACCGCGGGGGAGCAGGGTGCCGAACTGGTAGTTGGCGCGTCGGGCCATGGCATTGCCGGCGATGACATTCTCGGCAATGGCATGGGCCATGAAACCTTCCGGTGCAATGATACGAACGCGATCTGCGGCAATATCTGCATCACTGACAACGCCACGCACACCACCAAAGTGATCGGTGTGCGTGTGTGAATACAGCACAGCCACTACGGGTTTGGCAGCGCCACCAGCACGATGAGTGCGATACAGTGTCAGCGCAGCATTACTCGTCAATGGGCTGTACAGTGGGTCGATAATGATC
The DNA here is from genome assembly GCA_041751425.1 of Pseudohongiellaceae bacterium. GTDB lineage: Bacteria > Pseudomonadota > Gammaproteobacteria > Pseudomonadales > Pseudohongiellaceae > JAVVEG01. The sequence goes on from JBGSXL010000011.1 coordinate 309,730, forward strand.
AGGCCGGTATCCCCTTCAATGATGGTCATGTTGCCCAGGTCCATCCCACGGATCTGGTATATGCCCTCTACAACTTCGAACAGGCCATGAATATTGTTAAGCTGCGCCTGACGCCATAAGCTGGGGTTCACAGAAGGGGGCGCGTCACTTTCATTAATGAACGCGAATGGTTCAAGACTCCATGCTGTGTTTCCCTGCGCGTCCAATACGGTGCCATTGGGCAGAGCAGCTATGAACCCACGTCTGGCATCATCGTAGGAACGACGATCGTGAAAAGGCAAGGAAGTCAGCACGGCCTGTTGCGCCTGTATAGTAGCTGGCTCTGCGGGTTTAGGGTTGGCAGCCAATTGCGAGCTTGCCATTAAAATGAAAAAGGACACCCAGAAAAATTGCAAAGAAGGAAGACGAAAACAGGTAGGTGAAAAATATTTCTGATTAGAGTTCATAACAAATACTCGTTTCGATTATTTTTATTTAATTCAAAAGTTATTTAACGCTGTTTGAACAAATCCTGCATGGCATCATTGATTGCTGCATGGTGCCATCTGAATCCTGCTTCCTGCAATCGAACGGGCAATACTTTCGTGCTGCTCAACATCAACTCTGCGCGCTTTCCCAACAGTAATTGCAATGCCCAGCGTGGTGGCGTCAGCCAGACGGGGCGCTGCAGCGTATCACCGAACGCACGTGCGAATTCACTATAACGAACGGGGTTGGGTGCAGTCAGGTTAAACGGTCCGTGCGCAGCAGGGTGCTCCAGTAAGTGACAGACTGCATCTACCCAATCCTGCAGATGAATCCAGCTGTACCAGAACTGACCGTTTGCCAGAGAGCCACCCAGCCCGGCCTTGAATAAGGGTAGTAAAGGTTTCATTAAACCGCCCTTGCCCAACACCAGACCAGTACGCAACTGCACCGTGCGTATGCCGTGTTCACCTGCGGGTAAGCTCGCCTGTTCCCAGGCAGCCACCATTGACGCAGCCCAATCTGAGCCGTTTGCATCCTGCTCTGTGAGCGCTTTCTCACCGCAGTTTCCGTAGAAGCCGATTGCCGAGCCGGATAGAAAAACACGTGGTGGGTACTTCTGCTCCAACATCCATCGTACCAGTTCGCCGGTGAAGTCGACTCTGCTTTTCCACAAGATCTGCTGTCTGGCTTTAGTCCACGGCATGCTGAACAGGTTCGCACCCGTGAGATTGACCACGGCGTCTACGTGATGACGAATCTCCTGCAGTGACCCCACCCATTCAGCCGGCGTAGCAGCATGCCGATTCGCTTGTTTTTCCGGATGGCGGCTGAGAATCAACAGCGTATGATTCTGCAGAAAAAGCTGTGCCGCCAGCGCCTGACCCAGAAAGCCGCTACCACCTGCTATTAGCACTCGCATATAAAAACCTTTGTGTCAGAACTCGCAAGTCATAATACCGCGCAGGCAGGCTGCTTTAAAAATGCGCGCCTGTCAAAGTGACATCAGCGTTTTCCCAGGCTTTATCAAAGCGAGCGCGAACTTCTGCTGCACCTGCGGCATCACCCTGCGCTTCCAACGCGCTGGCCAGACCAAACAATGCCCAACCATTGTCTTCCAGCAAAACCAGATCCTCTCTGAAAGTCGCTTCAGCGTCTGCGAACTGACCCGCGTTGATATAGGCTTGCCCAAGGAAGAGGCGCATGGATTGAATCCAGTCAGGTGGTTCCATGTATCTTAGTTTGTCCTGCAGCGCGACTGCCTGCTGGAACTCACTGATAGCGGTTTCTGTTTCGCCTTTGGCCGATGCTATTTCTCCCGCCAATGCATGCACTGCTATCGCTAACAAATCGGAAGCTGTGTTCACGGATGCGCGTTGCGTTTGCAATACAGGGTTCTCACTCACAGCACGCAGCGCACCCAGTTCAATCTCCGCGCTGGCGACATCGCCAGCAGCCAAATGTGCGCTTCCGCGAGCGAGATTCAAAATACCCTGCAAGAAGGGACGCGAGGCAGGGGGCGTGGTAATTGCCAGAATATCATTCCAACGGCCGAAAGCTTTCAGGGTCATCCACTCTATCGCCGGGGCGCGTAACGAAGCACCTCTGTCCAATGCTTCGGGTGTTGCCATCATAGCCATAGGGCTGGCAATACTCATGGCACGTTCGAAATTACCCTGTAGCACACCGGCCCAATGTATGAACATGCGCGCATGGCCGGCATGGTTGGTCGCTGACAGGAAATAAGTACCAACGCTCGGGAGCGGACGCTCTCCCCATTGCCGCACGAAATACTCGTCAGCCGCAATTGAACGCTCATTGCTGGTGATGGCATCCTCGTAGCGGCCAAGGCGCATATAGATATGACCTGGCATATGTACCATGTGTCCCGCCATTGGAGTCAGAGACTCCAGACGATCTGCAGAGGGTTCCGCTGAATTTGGTTGGCGTGACGCTTCCATTAAGTGAATGTGAAGATGTGTCAAGCCGGGATGCTGCGGATTTTCACTCATGCCTTTTTCCATCACCTGCATGGCCAGCTCCATATTGGGAAGCGGGCTACCATCCCCCATCACGAAGTAATTCCACGGTGATGCCATCATGATGCCGTCTGCCAGCAGAAAGGCAACTTCGTGATCATCAGGATATTGAGCATAGAGGGCCTGAGCTGCTTCTATAAATGCTTGAGTGCGGGCAGTCTGGTCCGGATAAGTAGCGTTATCAAACAGTACGGCCAATGTGTCTATCAAACCACGCTCCACAGCAGCGGCTTGTGTTGCATTTGCTGCTGCCAGGGCAATAGTTCGATTACCTTCCCCCTGTGGGTCGTCAGGAGATGCGCCATAGCGGCTATTGGGATTAGGCGCAATGGCCAGAGCTCGACCCCAGTGAATCATGGGATTATCCGGGTCATAACACAGCGCAGCATCAAAAGAGCCGATGGCTTCCGGGAAATAATAGCTATAGCTTAACCGCAGGCCCTGATCGAAGAATGCCTGGGCCTCTGGTGATGGTGTATCGATAGCGCGAGAGAAAGTGCCGGTATCGGGAACCAGCAAAGCGACTGCATCAGCGCACTGGGCAGCTGCAGCAAGCAGGGTGGAGTCTTCTGCATTCGGCACATCCTGCTCAGGGGCAGGACTACAGGCGGCATATATCACAAGCGAGGAGAGAGTGAGCAGGGTGCGGACAGTTAATGGTTTCATGGCGACCTCAGAATCAGCATGTCGAATGAGGCCAAGTGTGCCATGAAAACCCTGTTCCTTACCAGCAACAGCATGGGCAGAACATTGATTGAAATCAAGCTGAGTACAGGAAGGAACGTTCAGTTAGCCGGTGTTTCATCCAATTGCGCAGAATAAAACTGGCAGCTGTTCTTGCCGTTTGCTTTTGCTGCATACATCGCTTTATCGGCATGCTTCATCAGCGTGATCTCATTGTCACCATCCATAGGGAACATGCTGATACCGATACTGGCACTGATCTGGCAGTCATTATCAAGAATCGTCATGGGCTTTGCGATAGCGGCAAGCATTTTGTCGGAAACCTTGATCGCATCATCCGGAAGTTTGACTTCACGCAACAGCACGACAAATTCATCACCGCTGATCCGCGCCAGAAGATCGCTGGCACGCAGTGACATTCGCAGTCGCTGAGTGACCTCTTTCAGCAACAAGTCGCCCGTTGCGTGGCCATGGGTATCGTTAACCTGTTTGAAGTGATCCAGATCGATAAACATCACAGCAAAATTGCGTTGACTGCGCAGGCACGCCAGAATTTCTGTATTGAGCAGTTCACTGAACAACATGCGATTGGGCAGGCCAGTGAGGCTATCGTGTGTGGCGAGATGGCGGATGCACCTTTCGGTTTCTTCGCGCTCAGTCTCATGCTCAATCTTCTGCAAACCGAGGGTAATGTTTTGTGCAATTTGCATCAGAAGTTGCAGAGTTTCCGCATTGAACGCCCGCTTCTCATCGGCAAACAAAAGCAGAATGCCAATATTATTGCGGTTGCGCAGAATAGGTATAGCTGCCCCTGCTTTGATATTGGCGCGCACGGCAACCTCATGCCAGTCTGCAGTACGTGGGTCACTCTGAAAATCGTCGCTGACTGCGGGTTTATCGGTGCGGTACGCGGTTCCCACCAGGCCATTACCTTTGGGATGACTGGAATCTACAGGAATAGCCAACTCCAGGTGACCTTTTTCGTGAAAACCTGCATTGGTGATGATACGCGCTGTGCGAGCCGCCTTGTCTGCCTGCAGGATGTTGGCGCTGACGAAGCCGCCAGATTCAACCAATGAATTGCAGATTTGTTGGAACAAATCATCCGCCAATTGGCAATGCACTATCGCTTCATTACTGGCGCTCAATGCGGCATACATGCGGGTAGCACGCAGAGCAGCCTGTTCAGCCAGCACCCGCCTTGTAACATCACTCGACACCGTAGTCAGAATCCAGCGACCGTTCACCTGCTTGGCGCGGTGATGCATTTCCCACCATGCTTTACGCAGACCTTTTTTATCCGAGAAAATCTGCGGTTCCATTGTGAGACCAGCAGCACCGGCTGCTTTCACACTTTCATAAACCTCAACGGTCTGCTCGCGGGTCCTGTTGGTCAGTACATGGGGTTTCTGCTGCATATATTCTTCGCGGCTGAAGCCAGTGAGATCGCAGGCAGTTTGATTGATATAGAGAAATCGCTGTTCCGCCATATCGGTTACAAGTATGCAATCAGGTGCACCATCAATGGCCGATTTGAACCACAGCAATTCCTCAACAGCAGTTTGTTCGACATCGAAAACCTGCCTGTCATTTTCCAGATTGCCGCTACCTGTACTAACTGGCTTGGAAGCGCTTTTCTTGTTCACAGTCACCTCCTATTTTAATTGTGCAGGATTGGTTATGAGCTTTCTAAAGTTGGTCAGCACTAACACGATATGCTGGTTGTCAGACATATAGTCCAATTGAATAATCAGCCTCTGTTCACAAAACAAATGACCGCTGAGACTAAGACAGTTGAACCTTAAATTCAAGAGTAAAAGTAAACGAGTTCAGGCAAGGGCTACTGTTGTCCCTGCTCCTGCTCTTGCACCCGTGCTCCGGCCAGAATACCGCGCAAGGCATAATTGCCTTCGTGACAGGCAAACTCGTAAATTTTCTCGCCGGCAGGACGAGCTCGCAAAGGCATCTCGGCGGTCCAGGTAGCGGTGTAAACCGCGGGATCATTGATGGTAAAACGATAGTCGATCTGCGCTTCCGAGCTACGGGTAAAGCGTTCGGTGATCACAACATCCCTGGTGAAATTGTAATGGGATTGTTGCGGATGCATATTGCGTGTTGTAACCACCAGTGAGTCGCCCTCCCAGCGTCCTACCGAGTCGCCCATCCATTTACGCATGACTTCCGGCTGATGTTCATCGTCAATACGAATGATGCGGGCATCGTGCATCATCTCTGCAAGGATCATCACGTAATCCGGCGTCTGTACAATCTGATAATTATTATTGTAGATGATTGGCATCATCGGTGGCCCGGCACTGGAATTCGAAGTGCGGAAATCCCAGAACAACAGACAACGATCGCCAATTGACATCAACTCCGGAGCGTCAAATTCGCCCACGCCCTGCTGGCTCAGCCATTGCTCCCGCAATGTTTGTGGCACCGGACCCTCGCGTCGCGGAATCTGTCCGTTGGGCGGGTCGATGATCATGGAGGTGCGATACTCACCGTCAATCAACGCAACATTGGTGCCGCGGTCCAGCCAGAACGTGTTGTAGGCTGCAGCAGTGTTGCCATCAGTAGGAGGAGGCCGGTTGGGGTCGCTGGGATTGTCGGCACGCTGCTCAGACAGTCGCGCTCGTTGCTCGCGCTCCAGAGCTTCCTCTTCCGTGAAGAAACGTTTTTCACCCAGATCGGCTGGTCGTATCAGTGGTGTTTGTGTGGCATTAGACCAGATGCCCTGCAGGTCTGGCTTGCCATCGGGTGTGCGGGGCACACTCCAGTCAGCTGCTTGCACTGTGTTAATACTCAGTACAATTAGTGCAGAAATTGTCAGGAAAGTTTTTATTCTCATGCTCGCCAGGTTATTTTTTTTGCTTTCGAACTGCTTTGATTACAACACGATTTCTACACATGGGCAATCGCGACACAGGGTCACGCTGAGGTTTGCGCAATTTTCTCAATGACCAGCCATTCCTCATCACTCACAGGCATAACAGACAGGCGGTTGCCTTGTTTGATCAATGGTAGCGATGCTAACTCTGCCATGGGTTTCAGTTCATCCAGTGGCAACAACCGGACAATTTTTTCAACATACAGCAAGTCAACTGCGTCCCAGCGCGGGTTGTCTTTTGGGCTCTTGGCATCGAAATAGGGAGACCTCGAATCGAACTGGGCGGGATCAGGGTATGCCTCCCTGGCTACCCTGGCGATGCCGGCGATGCCGATGAGTTTGCAACTGGAGTGGTAAATGAATACCTTGTCGCCACTTTGCATCTGACGCAGAAAATTACGTGCCTGATAATTGCGCACTCCTTCCCAGACGATCGGCGTTTTCGGCTGCCTGGCAAAGTCATCAATACTGCATTCGTCCGGTTCTGTCTTGACCAGCCATTTAGGCATTGTCACATTCCCGTCGCAACCAGAACTAACGCAAACCTTCGTAAATAATATCGATTGCATTGCCGCGCATGTCGCCGGCGTTAGGACGCATGCCGCCCTGAGCCTGAATCATGCCGATGAAAAACATGTCGTGCACGGGATCAATCCAGAACCAGGTGCCAGCTGCACCACTCCAGTAATAAGTGCCTTCACCTTGCACGGAACCGGCAGCTTCCGGATCAAAAATTACCGCGAAATCCACACCAAAACCCTGACCCGCCTGGCCCGGACGAGTATCGGTGCCGCGCAGCAACAGACCTTCGCGCAAACTATTGGCGCGCATGATATCGACAGATTCCTGTGAAAGAACGCGTTTACCGTCCAGCTCTCCGCCATTCACCAGCATTTGCAGAAATCGCGCGTAATCATGCGTGGTAGAAACCAGGCCACCGCCACCCGATTCAATACGATCCGCGTCAAAATAACCCGGACGGTCAGCGCGCGGTTCATTGCGCATCAGCTTGCCCGCATCACCATCCCAACGATAAACATCGGCAAAACGTGCACGATCTTTGTCAGTGACATAAAACGCCGTGTCGTTCATGCCCAGAGGTGCATAGATATTTTCTACCAGAAATTCCCCGAACGTCATGCCGGTCAACTGCTCGACAATATAACCCTGGATATCCACAGCTACGGAATAAACCCACTGCTCGCCCGGCTGATACAGCAGCGGTATTTCTGCGATTTTTTCCATCATCACATCCAGATTGGGCGAGGATAAAACACCCATATCGCGAAAGGCGGTATTCACCGGATCATTACCACCCAGACCGTAGCCGAAACCAGCGGAATGGTTCAGCAGTTCACGCATGGTTGGCTGCCGAGTCAGTGGTTCCAATTCGACATTACCGTTCTCTTCATAGGATGCCATCACTTGCAGATTGGCAAGGATTGGGGCGTGCTTGCTCACCGGGTCATCGAAATCCCACAAGCCCTGTTCGTGCAGAATCATCAGTGCGACGCCGGCAACCGGTTTGGTCATGGAATAAATGCGAAACAGAGTGTCTTTCGACATGGGTATCTGGTTTTCGATAGATGCATAACCCGCCTCGTTGAACGTGGCTACCTTACCGTCTTTAACCAGCATCCAGACCATGCCGGCAACATCGTGGTCGGTAACTGCTTTTGTCATCGCTGCATCTAAACGGGTTATGGTTTCTTCGCTGAACCCCGCCTCTTGTGCGCCATCGGCTTTGACGGGCCAACTGGTGTCAGCGTTCGTAAAAGTGGTTGTCAGAACCAGTGCAACTGCAAAAAACCACAGTTGCGCTATTCGGTTACTTGTTGGTTTGTTCATAGACTTACCTCCAAAAAAAATTCTGTTACGAGAGAAATTGTGTGCAATTGTGCGGTACAGCTAATCAAAAAATTATCGCTGGCTCACTTCCAGATTGATCTCGGAAACGATCAGCCAACGCTCGCCTTCGCGAATAAAATTAAGCATTTTCAGCGTGTCGTCGCTGTAACCGGGTGATTCATAATGCAACCAGAAATAAACTTCTGCACTATCAGCATCCGAGCTGACTATGCTGAATTCTGTGATATCAATAATAATCCCGTCTCGCCCGGCAATATTGCGCTGTCGATTTTCCCGCCATGCAGAAAGCGATGGGAAGCCACGTGGTTCGAACTCTGCATGATAGCTGCCGAAATATGCGTCAATATCCTGATTGCGCCAGGCTTCTCCCCACGCATAGACAGCCAGCTCTATCGGGTCTTCTGCAGGTTCAGGACTTGTTTCTGATTCGGTACTGGTCACGGGTGCAATTACTGCGGCTTCGCCAACAGCAGGAGCTGCCGCGGGAGCTTCGACTAAAGGCTCTGTTGTCGCAATAGCGGTCTCTTCGAAAACAGGTTCGTCCACAACAGGGTCTTCGACAATGGGCTCTGCGACAACGGTTTCAGCAACAACTGTTTCAGCAATAAAGGGCTCAGCAACAACAGGCTCAGCAACAACAGGATCAGCTTCCACGACAGCAGTTGCTGCAGGTACTTCAGCAGGTGTGGTGTCCACAAACACACTGGGCGCTGCAGAAATAACGGGCGCTGTATTAGTTGTAACCGTAACCGGTGCAGTCGGAGAAGATTCAAGCCAAACCTGCAGCCCCAGAAATACAGCTAGCACGACGACAACTGCGACAGCACCGCCTGCCATCAGCATGCGATTTTCACTGTACCAGGATTCACCATTATCAGGATAGTAATTCTTCGCCAGTGTGGCAATGTCAGCTTTGGTAACAGGCGTGGATGTCATCAAGCCTGCCTGTGAGTCCGCCAGTTTCCTGCAGATACCAGTGACAGCGCCCGGGAATCCTTTAGTCAATTTATAGATGCGATCAAAAGCAGCTTTCTCGAACTCCAGCGATGTCTTCTCATGGGTTTCGAAATAGCGGTAAATGTACAAAGGCAATGTGTTGTGGTCGAGCAGCGAGAGCTCCGCAGTGCCAGTGAAGCGTTGTAACAAGGATTGTAATTGAGCGTTCTGGGTAAGGCGCTTGTTGAATTCCGGCGTACCGCAACACACAATGCTGAGCATACGCTTTTCACTGACTTTAATTTCTGTCAACGTGGCCAGATCAAGTAATGTCTCATCAGACATGAGATGGCAATCATCAAAAAACAGCACAACACCCTTGGAATACTCTTTCCCTTCCAGTAATTGCCGTTCCAATACACGATTAAAATTATGTGATCTGGGCAAGCTGAAGCGGGCCCTGATAAGTTTGCGTAATTCAGCGGGTGATTTTGGGCAGTCCGGGAAGAATCCTGTGACAAAGCCCTTGCTTTCACTCACACTGCAAAGTTGTTTCAACAGACTTGTTTTGCCAGAACCTTCAATGCCAATCAGTCTGAATAGAAACTCCGGATGCTGCAACAACTCGTCAAACTGTTGCAAAACAGTGTGGTAAGGCTCTACTTTTAAGTACACAATTGTCTCTTATTATAAAAACTGACAAGTTGCTCATTGTAGACGATGTTTTCAGCTGAGCCGAGCGCAAAAACACAATTTTCTGTCAGCGTTTGGTTCAACTTCAAGTTTCTGTGCCAAGTGCTTGCATAGTATGAAGTTTTTCTATAATCTCTGCCGGAATGTAACTTAGAGGTCCACTTAGGTGACAATGCGAACGAGAGCGCAGACGATGATGCAGAATAAGAAACTCGCCCTTCTCCCCCGTAGCAGCTACTGGATACCTTTTCTGCTCGCTTTCACTCCCTCCGAAATTCTTGCACAAGCCGGCTCATTCCCCGCTATTTCTCTGGAAAGCAGCGGTGGCGGGGGCAGTGGCACTTTGCAGAGTTTTAGCGAAAGCGAAGGCGGCTCTGGCTACATACAGGTCATCAGCGAACCGCAGAGGCCGCAGGGCGTTCTGAAACTGGCCGAGGATCAGCGCTATCTGATCTGGGTGGAGCTGCAGCGCGGTCGCCTCAATGTGATGGAAGTGCAGGAGCATGGGGGGCTTATTACCCGCAAGATCGTGCCTATCTCCATCGGCAAGAATGGCTACGGTAAAGAGGTTGAAGGCGACAAGCTGACACCCATTGGAGTCTATCGACTGACGAGTTTTCTGGAGGACGCCAATCTTGATGATTTCTATGGTGATGGCGCCTACCCGATGAACTACCCCAACGCTCATGATCGTCTGCTGAAACGCACTGGTCACGGTATCTGGTTGCACGGATTGCCAAAAAACACAAACCAGCGTCCACTATTGGACAGCGATGGCTGTGTAGTCATTGACAACCCCAGTCTGCAGAGTCTCGCCAATTACATAAAGACAGGTTCCACATACATTGTTTTATCCGAAGAGGATATTCAGTGGTCGCCGGTCAGCGACACCAAGCAACGCACAGCGGCTCTTGCTCAGTCTTTCGAGTCGTGGCGCAAAGATTGGGAATCGAAATCGAATTCTGCCTACCTTTCTCACTATGCGGATAATTTCAGTGATCTGAACCGCAACAAGAAATCCTGGTCCACGTATAAAAGCATGGTGAACAATGGCAAGACATTCATCAATGTAGAAACTTCACGCACCAGTTTTATTGCTGATCCACGCGATGCTTCGCTGGTGACCGTGCGTTTTTACCAGCGCTATCGCAGCAATAATCACAACTGGAACGGTTGGAAAGAACAGCTTTGGCAGGAAACTGATGCGGGCTGGAAAATAATCTACGAGGGCAATGGATGATGCGGTTGCTGTGGAAGTCAGCGTGTTGTCTGGCAATCATTTCCCTGTCCGCTTGTCAGTTGATCCTGCCCGATGTCAGCGAACAAACAGCGCAGGAAGCAGCGGTAGAAACCGAAGTGCAAGCAGCGGTTTTCAATACCGGGCAACCAGATGTGGCACCTGTGGTCGCGGAAGAGCCTAGCGTGGCAGAAACAATTTTAGTAGAAGCCACTTCTGCGGAAACCTCTGTTACTGAACCTGCTATTGCAGAAGCCATCACCGAAGAGTATGACGCAGCAGAAAAAGTCGAATCTGACACTTTTGTTGTGGAACCGGATGTTGCGGAACCAGAAAAGATATCACCAGCTATAGTTGCAAGTGCACCGGTCGGTTCACCTGCGGCAACTGCTTCCGCTTATCAATCCGAGCTCCAACAACTTTGTCACGAGATTGGCAGCAAGCTCGGCAGCGTGTCCTTGAACGATTGCCTGCGCCATAACCTGCAGTATGCCGCTGGTTTCTCCGTTAACAAACGCATTCTCGCCAGCAGGGAATTTATACCATCAGCAAGTGAACAGCCCGTCTCTCGCATACTGATCATGGGTGGCATACACGGTGATGAATATTCCTCGATATCCATCATGTTCAAGTGGATGGATATTCTGGCTAAACAATCTGACAGTCAGTTTCACTGGCGTTTTCTGCCGCTCGTCAATCCTGATGGTTTACTGGATGGACGTGGAAAGCGCCAGAATGCTAATGGTGTGGACTTGAATCGTAACTTCCCGTCCGCAGACTGGGAGGCAACTGCTATCGAAACCTGGAAGAAAAGCACTGGCAGTAATCCACGTCGCTTTCCCGGTTCCACAGCGGCAAGCGAGCCGGAAACGCAATGGTTGATCAAACAGATTGAAGACTTTGACCCTGTGATTATTGTGTCAGTGCATGCACCGCATGATCTGTTGGACTTTGATGGACCTATTGAGCCACCACGTCGCATTGGTCAGTTGTATTTGCATCAACTGGGAGTGTATCCGGGCTCGTTGGGAAATTGGGGCGGTCTGGACCTTGGTATTCCTGTTGTCACCCTGGAACTGCCATCAGCGGGCATCATGCCAAGCAAAGAACAGATTCAGATTATGTGGGACGACCTGCACAACTGGCTTAATGCTAATGCACCGGAGCTAACAGCGGCGCAATCCAAGCGCGAGAATATCGCAGCGGATTGATTAGCGTACATTTATCACTGCCATTGTAATGCGCGAAATGCATACTATCTAACCCGCCTGGGAGCAATAAATTCGGGTCGGAGTAAAATAAATTTGGGTCGAATAAATTCGGGTCGGAGTAAAATTCCCGTTGAGCCGTGATGGTCAACGCGATTTCTGTTTGCCAATTTCACGCAAAAGTTGTTCATAGGGTTTGATGAATTTCTCAACACCTTCGTCTTCCAGCTTTTGCGTAATGTCATCCAGCAGGATCCCCTTTTCCTGTAACAACGAAAGTATCCGTGTGGCTTTATCCAGGTGGTCTTCCAGACGACTCGCAGCGCTGCCGTGATCCCGGAACGCTTCCAGTGTTTCCATAGGAAGGGTATTGATGGTTTCCTTGCCGATTAAAGCCTCGACATATTTCACATCACTAAAAGCAGGATTTTTACTACTGGTGCTGGCCCACAGTAAGCGCTGCCTTTTGGCGCCTCTTGCTTGCAGCTTATTGAAACGGTCACTGTGGAAAACCTGCTGATAAATTTCATACGCTTTTCTGGCTGACGCGATTGCTACTTCTCCCTGCAGTTCACTCAGACCCTTTTCTTTCAGTATGGGGTCTACCATCACATCAATGCGGCTAAGGAAAAAGCTGGCTACTGAAGCAGTATGATCAATAGCTTGGTAGGCTGAGAGTCTATCTTCCAAACCCGACAGGTATGCTTCAGTCACTGCCATGTACCGTGGCAAACCGAACAGCAGAGTCACATTGATGTTGATCCCTTCTGCGATGCATTGGCGAATGGCAGGCAGAGCTGCTGCCGTGCCGGGAATCTTGATCATTGCGTTTTTGCGGTCCACGGAGTTCCATAGCTCCCGTGCCTGCTTAATAGTTGCTTCAGTGTCATGGGCAAGATGGGGGGAAACTTCAAGACTGACAAAACCATCCTCGCCATCCGATTCTTCATAAACAGATTTGAAAATATCGGCGGCACGCTTTATATCTTTTACCGCCAGTCTGTAGAAAAGATCATCAAGGTTTTGTGTTTGTTTCGAAAACGCTGCAATATCTTCATCATAGGCAGTGCTGTTGCTGATTGCTTTCTCAAAAATGGCTGGATTTGAAGTTAGCCCCCGGACGCCATCTTCAGTAATCAGTTTTTTTAATGCTCCAGTATCCATAATCTCGCGATCCAGCAGATCCAGCCAGATACTTTGGCCAAAATCATGAATACTTTTTACTTTATTTTTACCAATGCTCATAGGGGTTGATTGCTCCAGCGCGATTCGGTTTTTGAAAGCGTCAGCAAGACTACTCACCTACTGTTTTGAATCTTTGCGCAGCGCTTTTTCTAATTGTTTTGTATCTGTGATATCTACCAGCGTGATCACAACACCGTCTATCACGTTGTCCAGTCTGTTGTATGGCATGATGCGCACCGAAAACCAACGACCATCGTCGGTAGGGACTTCTTTCTCCGAGAAGACCAGAGTGCTTAGAGTTTCCAGCGCATCTTCGTGCAACGAGGGGTACTGCAGACTGGTTGTGAGATCACTGAGTGGCCGCCCACGGTCACTTTCCCGCAGATTAACGATTTTCGCAGCGCGGTCAGTATAACGTCTGACATTCAGATTCTGATCCAGGAACAAAATAGCGATTTCAATGCTGTTGAGAGTATTCTGCAAATCGCTTTGGGCCAGAGCAAGATCGTCCAGCTTGGTTTGCATCTCATTGTTGATCGTTTGCAACTCCTCGTTCATGGATTGCATTTCCTCTTTCGAGGTGGTCAGTTCCTCATTCGTTGACTGCAGTTCCTCATTGGTGGACTGTAACTCCTCATTGGATGACTGCAGTTCTTCCCGCGACGCGCGAGCTTCTTCGCGCAAGGCCAGGATTTCATCCCGGCACTGTTGTAGTTCTGCGGCATGAGACGTGTCCAACTCGGTTTTGCCTTTGCCTTTGCTTCTCTTGCTTTTTTCGGATTCGTTTATCGTATTTACGTCGCGAAACACTATCATTGTCATGCCTTGCAAAGCGGCTGGTTCTAGCAGCTTCTGTACCGTCACGTCTACCACCTGCATGCCGCCGGGTACAGCGACTTGCAGTCCATGAAGGTGGAGTGGTTCGTTTTGTGTGGAGGCAGTTTTTATTGCAGAGAACAGCGGTGCCCGCAGTCCATCGCGAGCCATCGCATGGAAATTCCAATTGGCTTTCCCGGCTGCAGGTTCCAGATATTTTCCGGTACGTCCGCTGATGTAAACAATGTCGCCACCATCATTGAGAACAACCGATGCAGGTGCGTATACCTGCAGTAACAGATTATCGGCCGCCGTTTGCAGATTCGGGCTGGCTCCGACAGGATTATTAGTAGGTGACACGTGCTGCTCCCTTTTTATTTTAGTAAGAGATGGAAAAGAATCAACTGGCAACGCACTGGTGCCGGTTTCCTGCCGCAGATAGTATCTGAGCTTATGCTGCAGCGGGGTAAATAATTGATTGAAACGACCGATGGTTTCGGAACTGCCCAACAGCAATACACCGCCGGGACGCAGACTATAGTGAAAAAGTGGTAACAGGCGACGCTGCAGTGAGGAATCAAACTAGATCAGCAGGTTGCGGCATATCAGTAAGTCTAGTTTTGTAAAAGGCGGATCCATCACAACATCATGCCGGGCAAACAGCACCATGTCGCGGATTTTTTTATTGATCTGGAAGTATGTGTCGTGCTCGCTGAAAAAGCGCGAGAGACGTGCTGGCGAAACGGAAGTGCTGATGGAGCGCGGATAATGCCCACGTCGCGCCATACTTATGGCATCCGGACTCAAGTCTGACGCGAATATTTGCAAGGTAAACTTTTGCGGTACAGGCATGCTTTCCAAAATCTCGGTGAAAATCATGGCAAGTGAGTAGGCTTCCTCTCCTGTCGAGCAGCCTACACACCAGGCTCGCATGGCCGGATTACCGGCGCACCTGTCCAGCAATTCCGGGAGGATAGAACTGGCAAGCGTCTCCCAGACCGTGGTGTAGCGAAAGAAACTGGTAACACCTATCAGCATTTCCTTGAACAACAGGTCCGCTTCCTGCGGGTTGTGCTGCAGAAATTCGGCGTACTCTGCCTCGGATTCGATGTTATGAATAGCTTTACGCCGCTCTATCCGGCGCTGCAGTGTGCTTGGTTTATAGAGTGAGAAATCATGCCGGGTCTTGCTGTGCAGCAGCTGAACTATCCGTTTCAGCGGCGCAGGTGTCACTACAGTCGTATCATATTGCTCTGCTGCGTCTGTTTCCCTGGCCTGACCAATGAACGACTGTATGCATGCCGGCATTTCCTCGGGAGCAACAACGATGTCCGCAAAGCCGGCAGCGATCACACTTTTTGGCATCGAATCAAATTGTGCCGTTGAGGGTTCCTGCGCCAATGTTAAACCGCCCGTAGCTTTGATGGACTGTGCGCCCAAGGTGCCGTCATTTCCCATGCCTGAAAGGATGACACCAATCGCGCGTTCACCCTGCGAACTGGCCAGGGATGAAAACAAGACATTAACGGGCAGGCGCAAGCCGCGGGGTTCAGTAGGTTTGGCTGTTTTAAGGCGGGAGTTGACTACACTCAGTTCCGTATTGGGTGCAATGACATAAATATGATTTGCCTCAACAAGCACGCCATTCTCTGCTTCGTTGACGGGCAGTTCTGTAGTCCGCTGCAGCAACTCCGCCAGCAAGGCTCTTTGCGTGGGATCAAGATGCTGAACGATGATATAAGCCAGGCCGCACTCAGGCACTATTTGACTGATAAACTTCTCAATAGCTGCAAACCCGCCTGCGGAGGCCCCGATGCCTACAATGCGCGGGCCTGCCGATTGCGCGGATGTGCTAAGGGGTGCGACTGGGTCTGTTAACGTGGTCATGATTCCGATTCAAGCCGAATTAGTCTGGTTTGCCTCCTAAAACCTGAAACATTCAAAAACAGCCCACTATTCTGCTTTTGTCAGTATCAGGAACACTTCCTTTCCACTTGGAGCAAGACTGGTGAAGCTCCGCAATAAATTCGCATCATCACTGCTGTCCAGTGTTTGCAGGGTGCAGGTCTCTCCGGGTGAACCACTAAACAGCTTTTTCAATTGCCAGTTGAGCAGGGGCCTGCTGGAATGAGCAAGAAAAGTTTCCAGAGACTCACCGTCGAGCTCCTGGGAATCAATACCCAATAATGCAGCACCTGCCAGATTGCTACCGGTAATGCGCCCTTCACTATTGATACTTAAATAGCCAACTGGGGCGAACTCATAGAGCTGTTTGTAGCGGGTGAGGTCGGCTTCCATTTCGTGCAAATTCGCTGTGTTTTGCTCGTGTTGCAGCTCAAGTTCAATTTGATGGATCTGAAATTCATGCAGCATTTTCAGGCAGTCAGCAGCACTGTCTGGAGAACTGCCCAATTTGAAGAGAACCGACAAAGCGTCCATGCTCAGATTATGTCCGTTGTTTAACGGCGCAGCATTTGCTTTCCTTAAAGACTCTGCCAATGCGCGCAACTGATCGGGTAACAATGGTTTGTGCGAAGATTCAGACATTCAGGCTCCGACGACAGGCAATAGGGATTTCGAGCGATGTTAGCACGAAACAAGTCTAAACAACCCGTATTGGATGCTGCAATCAGAAATGGTTTTTCTAGCGGAATAGCTGGGCCTGAATGGGATGACCACAGCGTTTGGGGGGGTGAAACAATAAGCGGTCCGTCTCGATCTTGACCACCTGGTAGCACTCACAGCTCATTTCTTCCAGTCTTTGCCGGTCCAGTACTGTTATACGCCCACGCGAATATTTGATTATTTCCAGATTTTGCAGGTTGCCAGCCGCCTGAGTAATCCCTTCCCGGCGCACTCCCAGCAAGCTGGCAATCAACTCCTGCGTTACAAACATAGTGTTGTCTGGCAGGCGATCCAGAGTCATTAGCAACCACCGACACAATTGCTGATTCAATGCATGATGACGATTACATGCAGCTATCTGGGCAATCTGGGTAATCACAGACTGAGTGTAGCGCAGCATCAGCAGTTCCAGTTCGTTGTTGTGCATGAATTCATTCATGAGAATCCGGCCCGGTAGCCGGTAAGAGATGCCGGCATTACGCACGACTGCCCGGCTCGTAGTGGTTTCTCCTCCCATGAACAAGCCGACGCCTAGCAAACCTTCATTGCCAATGACGGATACCTCAGGTGAGCTGCCATTCAGCATCATGTTCTGCCGAGAAATAATAGATTCTGTTGGGAAGTAGACATACCTTTGCTCCTGGCCGCAGTCATGAATCACCTCCCCTAACCGCATAGGATATAGCTCAAGGTGCGGGAGCAGGCGTTTTTGCAATGCTGGAGAAAGCGTTTCCAGCAGCGTATTCTGCCACGGCGATCTGGAAACGTAGGGCGTGGGTATCATCCTGAAGCTCCTGTATTTGAACGTTACAGTTTGGCGGCCTTGAACAATAAGTCAGATGTAAACTTTTTTATGTGCGGAGGACAACATTAGCATACATTTTATACTGGCATGTAAATAGTAACTCTGAACGGCTTGGCGAGGTGCAGCGGTGGACTTCCACCGCCTCAAGCGAGTATTCTCCGGGCATGCAAAACTCGGATAAGGACACCCCTGTGGCTGTAGTTGAAGCAAAAAACCTCGTAAAAACCTATCCAAAGCCCGGCAGTAAGACAGAGTTCTTCAATGCTGTGGACGGGGTGTCCCTGCAGATAGAAGCCGGCGAGGTATACGGTATTCTGGGACCCAACGGAGCAGGTAAAACGACCACTCTTGAAATGCTGGAAGGCTTGACAGACATAGATTTTGGCGATGCTTACATCAATGGCTTGAATGTAAACACCAATCCTTTCGAAGTGAAAAAAATCATCGGCGTGCAATTGCAGGCCAATGAGTACTTCGACAACCTCTCTTTGCAGGAGTTGTTACGCTTGTTTGGCGAGTTGTATGGACGGCGTATTGATGCGCTGGAGTTGCTGGGGCGGGTGAATCTGACTGAGAAGGCGGATGCGAAGCCGGCCAATTTATCCGGTGGTCAGAAACAACGTTTCTCCATAGCCTGCGCGCTGGTGAACGATCCCATCGTGCTGTTCCTGGATGAGCCGACCACAGGGCTTGACCCGCAGGCCAAACGTAGCCTGTGGAACCTGGTGCGCGAACTCAATAGCAGTGGTATGACCATTGTGCTTACCACGCACAACATGGAAGAAGCCGAGACGCTATGTCGCCGCATCACGATCATGGACCATGGCAAAGTCATTGCCAGCGACACGCCAGCTATGTTGATTCAGCAGCATGCGCCTGAGCCTCCGGAACGGCCGCGTCATGGCAGCCTGGAAGATGTCTTTCTGGCATTGACCGGTCACGGCTTGAGGGAGTAACGCCATGCAGACACGTCCACCGAACATGATATTGAGCCTGGCCAGTGTGTTCATGAAGATATTCCTGCGCGACCGGCAGGCAATTTTCTTCAGTCTGTTTTTTCCTATCATCTTCATGTTGGTGTTTGGTTTGTTAAACAGCGATGAAGCTGAACCCATCAAGATTGGTATTGCCAACAATTCCAGCAGTGACATTTCTGAGCAATTCATTCAGATGCTCAGCAATAATCCTTTGTTCGCCGTCAATGTGGGAGATGAGGTCACTTTGCGTGAACGACTCGTTGAAGGTGACGTCACGATGGTATTAGTAGTGCCTGAGTTTTTTGAGGCAACAGAAAGTGGCAGCGAGTTGACTGTTCTGGTGGATGCCGCTCAGGTGCAGCAATTGGGTTTGGTGATGCCGGTTCTGGATCAGGTATTGCTGGGCATCGAGCGACAATTGCGTAACACGCAACCGATGTTTTCATTGACGCTGGTTGATGTGAAGGCGCGCTCGCAACGTTATCTGGATTTCTTGATTCCTGGTCTGTTGGCATTCACGTTGATGCAGGTGGCTATTGCGGGCAGCGGTTTCAACATAGTGGAATATCGTCGCAAGGGCATACTGAAACGTTTGTTTGTCACGCCGGTACGCCCGCGCGATTTTATTTCCGGCATTGTATTGTCGCGCATGGTGTTATGCTTGATGCAATTGTCGGTATTGCTGGCCGTTGCGGTACTGGTTCTGGATGTCGCCATCGTGGGCAGCTATTTGTCATTGTTTGGCGTCATAATTCTGGGATGTTTTATATTTCTGTGTCTGGGCTTCATGCTGGGCAGTCTGGCGAAAACGCAGCAGTCCATCATGGCGCTGGGAAATCTGGTGATATTCCCGCAGATATTCTTGTCGGGTGTGTTTTATCCGGTTAGCAGTCTGCCCGCTTTTATTCAGCCAATTGCGTCAGTTTTGCCGTTAACTTTCGTGACTAACGCGCTACGTGATATTGCCAATGACGGGGTTTCCATGCTCGGAACCGGTTGGGATTTATTGGGAATTATTGTCTGGTTGTTGATAGCTTTTGTGGCTGCAACGCGTTTGTTTGTCTGGAAGGAAGTAGCGGCCTGATTGTGAAAACGAGAGATGTGAAAACGAGAGATATGAAATGGGTAGTATTGAAATGCATAAGCCACTTGTCAAAATCATCGGGCTGCTGATTGCGCTGGGTGCCACGTACCTGGTCATTGTCGCGGTAATTGGTTCTCGTGTTGCCAGTGAAATAGCCGGCTATGAAGCGCTGTTGGTTGCCCGCGATGATGTGAACGTCACCCGTTTCGAATATGAGCGTGGTTTCTTCGGTGGCACGCTTGATTATGATCTGGATTGGCGGCCGCTACCTGATGATGCGTTTTACGAAGCCTTGCAAATGGCTGCGATGGTTGCGGGCGAGATAAATCTGACTGGTACTTTTGAAACTCAGCATGGCCCGTGGCTGGGCAGGTCCGGTTTTGGTCTGGCAAAGATTGAGCAACAGATTCAGGTGCCGGAACAATTGCGCAACTCACTTCCGCAATACCCCGGCCAACAACCACTGCTCGAATTGGCCAGCGTGTTGACTTTTACTGGTGCATTGCGAACAGATTTTGCAATCGTGGACTACGATGGCAGGGTCATTGTTGATGATGAAGTTCTTAACTTGCAGGTCAGTGGTCTCACTGGCTCCCTGGCAATCAACAACTCCCTAACTCAGTTCACAGGTGATCTTAATTTGCGGCAGTTGGCAGCAGGAATGCTGGGCAACAACGCTCAATCTGTTGGCTTTAGTCTGGATGGATTACAGTTCAAAATCGACCTGTGGGAGGATGAATCTTCCGCCTTGCTGGGCGACACAGAATTTCGGTTCGCGCAATTTTCATTCCATTCGTCGCAGGAAAACATGCAGGCATTGGTGAGAGATTTTTCTGCAATCAGCAACGTCTTTCGGGTGAACGATCAGGTAGACAATACAGGCTCGATGGCCGTTGCTAATTTCAGCCTGAATGGGCATGAACTTGGTGGCATGGCTTTGGAAACTGCGGTGCGAGGAATCAATATCGATACCTATGTTGCCCTGCAGAATCTTTACCGGCAGGCCGGTGTGAGCGGTCAGAGTGAGTTGGACATGGAAGCAATCATGGCGGAGTTGCAGAAAATCGCCGCCGACCAGCTTACCTTCAGTCTGGATAAGTTGGTTTTTTTCCTGCCAACAGATGAGGATATAGTTGCCTCGTTGGTTCTAACCTACAACGGTTCGCCACAGATTGACTGGCAGTCGACCGAACAACAGTTAGCTGCTATCAGTCTTGAGTCCAGTCTGCGCATTTCCATCAGTGCGATAGAGCGATCCATTGCAAGTTCATCGCTGAGTGCGGAACAGAAAGCACAATTGCAATCGATGCTACAGGAAATCTATCAACTCCCTTACGTGAATGTATCCGGCGACACCGCATCATCTTCGCTGGCGATTCGACAGGGCGAAGTGCTGGTCAACGAAGAGCGCGTGATGGCAATGGCGGATCTGTTGCCTTTTATTGATGCCGCCGCGAACAGTTTTAGTAACGCCGCTTCTGATGATGAGTTTTTCGGCAACAATGCGGGCGCCACCAGTGCTACTGCGGCAGATTTTGGAGAACCGTTATTCGAAAGGGTAGACCTGCAGGCCAACTTCATGCCTGATCCCTACTCCGTTGAATTGATTGCTGGTGGCGAAGGGGATGCCAGGGAGTTGGCGGTGTATTGCGCCGGCAATATCAATCTGGTGCAACCCGATGTCACATTGAGTTTCGACGCCGGAACCTTACCGTTATTCGTGTATGCCGAAGCTGAGATCGACACCACGCTGGTGGTATTGGCCCCTGACGGATGGCACTGTAATGATGACGCGTATGGTGGTTATCAACCAGCGCTCGAATTTGAAAATCCGCAGTCTGGTGAGTATCTGATATGGGTGGGAACCTATGAGAAGGAGCAGGGGGATGCCACGCTCTTCATATCGGAGTTGGACCCGCGCTAGTGTCGTCATGGAACCGTCTTGGAAATGTGTTAAAACCGGGTTTAAATATGTTGCAGCGCCGTGCCGGATCCATGTTACGGGTTCTGAGTCATCGGTTCTGCGTCAGGAGCATCCCGATTGTGAAATACAAGTTCATCGCCACACTGATGTTCGTTTGTGCAGTTCCTCTTCATAGTGCCGAGCCTGACACCACCGTTGTCAAAATTATCGCGTTCAATGATTTTCACGGCAATCTGCACAGTGCCTGGAGCGCTGATGGCGTGCCGGTAGGTGGCGTGGATGTGCTGGCAGCCTATGTGGATGCGTTGAAGGCACAGAACCCAGCCAATGTCGTTGTATCAGCGGGCGATCTGATCGGTGCCAGCCCGCTGGTGTCCGCTTTATTTCACGATGAACCTACTATAGAAGCCATGAACCGTTTGCGGCTTGATTTTAATGCTGTAGGTAATCATGAGTTCGACGCTGGTCCGGCGGAGTTGCTGCGCATGCAGCAGGGCGGTTGCCATCCCTCTGACATCAGTACGTGCCAGGGCGAATTTGTTGGCACGCCTGTGCCTTTCGAGGGTGCGCACTTCTCGTTTCTGGCAGCCAACGTTATCGTGGAAGAAACAGGTGCAACACTTTTCCCGGCGTACGGTATCAAAACATTTGCAGGACACGACATTGCGTTCATCGGAATGACACTGGAAGCCACGCCCAGTGTGACTCTGAACAGCGGCGTTGCCGGGTTGCGCTTCCTGGATGAGGCGGACACAGTCAATGCCTTGATTCCGGAACTGCGCAGTCGCGGTATCGAAGCGATCGTTGTGCTGCTCCATGAGGGTGGACTGCGATCTTCGGCGCAAGGCAGTATTGATGACTGTATGGAGGACGCCACGACATCTACCCGGCACATGCCTATTCGTGATGTCATAAACAGACTGGATGATGCGGTGGATCTGGTAATTGCAGGGCACAGCAGCATACCTTTCAATTGCTGGATACCCAATAGTGTGGGGCGGTATGTGCCGGTGAGTCACGCGCAGAATGCCGGCTCCGTGTTAACAGATATCGATCTTGTTCTGGATGCCACGGGCGAAGTGATTGAGGTGAGCCTGCGGAATATTCTGGTAAAGCAATCAGAGTCAGTTGTCCCACATGAGGAGATTGCGCGTCTTGTGCAGGCTTATACGCAGCTCGCGGACGTGCAGGCAAGTCAGGTGATAGGAGCAATAAAGGCGCCAGTTACGCGCGTTATCGATCCCGCTACGGGGCAAAGTGATGCCGGCAATCTGATTGCCGATGCACAGCTTTTTGCTACACAGTCGCCGAATGTCGGCGGCGCGCAGATAGCATTTATGAACTCAGGCGGCGTACGTGCGGCGTTGGAAGCTGACGGCTACCCGGGCAATGTGACTTACGCAGCAGCCTATAAGGTGCAGCCGTTTGCGAATTATCTGGTGACGCTTACCTATACAGCGCAGCAGATCAAAGATGTGCTTGAGCAACAGTTCTCCGGATGCATGGGCAGAGATTCCGGGCAGATACTGCAGGTGTCAGCGGGGTTCAATTACAGCTGGCGCGACAGCGCGCCGCCATGTGAAAGAATTGTCGAGATGACATTGAATGGAAATCATATAGTTAAGAATGGCCTGTTACCCGATCCGGAAGCAACCTTCAGGGTGACCGTGAATAATTTCATGGTAGATGGCGGCGATCGTTTCTCGGCATTGACTGTCGGTACTGATCGGGTGACCAGCATGCTGGATATCGAAGCGCTGATGGAATACCTGGCAGGCTTCAACTTGCCGGATGCCCCCTACGACGCCAACTCACCAAGCCTGAGCAAACCCCGAGTGACACGCCACCCCTAGCCCATAACTGGGGTCGATAAATGGGGTCAGAGTAAAATTACCGATAAATGGGGTCAGAGTAAAAATACAGTACTGTATTTTTACTCTGACCCCATTTATCCATTTATCGACCCCATTTATCTGAGGCGTTACTTCACATACTTATCCAGCCACTCGATGGTTTCCCACAGCATGTGCATCAATGATTCTCTGGCCTGATAACCATGGCTCTCATGGGGCAGCATCACTAGACGGGTCGGGCCACCCACACCGCGCACTGCCTGATACATCCGCTCACTTTGAATCGGGAAAGTGCCGGTATTGTTGTCTGCTTCGCCGTGAATGAAAAGAATCGGCGCTTTGATCTGATGCGCAAAATAGAAAGGTGACATAGTGATATAAGTATCGCGAGCTTCCCAAATGCTGCGTGGCTCTGCCTGAAAACCGAAAGGCGTCAGGCTGCGATTATATGCACCACTGCGCGCAACGCCTGCCTTGAACAGATCAGAATGCGCCAGCAGGTTAGCGGTCATAAAAGCACCGTAGGAATGGCCACCCAAGGCAACGCGCTCGCGGTCGGCGACACCACGTTCCACCAGATAGTCGATGGCAGCACTTGCGTTGGCCACCAGTTGTTCTATAAACGATTCATTCGGTTCAATATCAGGTGCCGGCGCCACAATTGGCATGGCCGCGTTGTTAAGTACAGCATAGCCCTGAGTGACCAGGAAATGTGGACCCCAGTAACTGATTGCATTGAAGCGATACGGTGAGTCGCTCAATTGACCCGCATTGTCAGCGGAGGCAAACTCGCGCGGGTACGCCCACAATATCAATGGCAGCGGTCCATCAGTTTCCGGCCGGTAACCGGGTGGCAACAGCAACTGCCCGGACAATTGCAATTCATCTGCACGAGGATAGGTCACAAACTCCGATTGCACGTCCACGAGGTTTGGCGTTGGATGTGGGAACGCAGTGATCGATCTGTCATTGTTATTATCCAGATTCCATTCCACAAAATTGGGCGGCTCGGTTCTGCTCTCGCGGCGTGTGATAAAACGCGAGGCGTTGGGCGAAGTTACAGCGATCACAGTTTCGAAGTATGGTGCTTCGGAGCGCCATATCTCACGCATTGATCCATTATCCAGATTCAGCGCGCGCAGGAATGGTCTATTGCCTTCATCAGATGCACCCATGCCGGTCAGGAAAATCTCGTTGCCTTCGGGTGCCATCTGAATCACCGCTCTGCCATAGGCGTTGATCTGCATGACTGGTGAGCCGGGATCCGCATACTGGTCTTCATAATTGCGCTGAAACAGGAGATCAGCATCAGCCCACGGATCGTTATTGTCCGGGCTGATACGCCAGGTGCGGGTAGTGCGATCAGCACGCCATGTTTCTGAAATCATCGCAAGCTCGCCATGCCCCCAGGTAACTCCGGAGAACCGCGTAGCGAGTCCGGCAATCTGCCGCGGAGCAGCATTGAAGGGCGCATCATGCAGAAAGGCAATGTCGCGCACACTTACTTCCATGGATGGCACACCACCGTCCTGCGTTTCTACCCAGAACAGGCTGGCAGGGACATCCGTGCGCCAGGAAATACTGCGCTTGCCTTCATAGGTGGAATTGAAAGCAATAGGAATATTATCGAGCAACGGCAGAGATTCAACTTGTGTCACTACCCGGCCCTGCAAATCCCAGACTTCGGTCACAGTTGGAAAGCGGCTGGCTGGTACCGTGTAGGCATATGGTTTCTCGAGTCTGCTGATCAACAGGTAATTCCCATCCGGTGACACAGATGAGTTGTTGAAAACGGCAGCGTTTCCTATCGGTTGAGTTGCACCATCCAGCCCCACTAAAAGTAATTGAGACGTGAAGTAATAATCGAACAGGGCTTCATCGTGCGGATTGCTCAGCAGATCCTGATAGGTTCTGGCGGGCGCGGCCTCCCCTGTAGATACTTGAATCACCGGACCTGTGGGCGCCAAAGGCGCTTGCGGTGCAACGCCGCGATTTTCCGGCACAGTGCGTACCAACAGAGACCTGCTGTCCGGCAACCAGTTAAATGGTGCTCCGGCCCATGTGTTGTTGACCTGCAGATTACCAAGACGCTGTGCTGTGGCGCCTGCTAATTCTGCCAACCAAAGTTCGGTATGTGTATCGCGCGACAAAACAAAGGCAATGCGCTGACCATCGGGCGCGAACACGACGTTGCGGATGACAGGATTAGCGGGCAAGCCGGTAATGTCACGCTCGCTCAAATCAACGGGATTCTTGATGGTCAGGCGATTGCTGTAGCCCGCACGGCTGGGTCCATTGTCACGCGGATTGATACGCGAGCCACCCAGACGCAGTTCGGGTTGTGCCAGGTCAGCTATGGTAGGTACACCCGGCATATGCATAAGCAACATCACGCTGCGATCCGGGGACATGATCAATCCCGGCATTGAAGGTGCGTCTACCAGCGCAGCGACCTCGGGGGGAGGCATGCGGTACGAGTCCTGCGCGTATACACCAACAGCCATTACACAGGCCAGGATTAAAACCACTGCGGAATTCGCGGGATTTTTCATAGGTGTTGATCTCCGATGGGCGCGAGACTGCCCATACGTTAATTGGTTATGGGGTCTTGAAGTTTGAGCATAAATGGGGTCAGAGTAAAAATACAGTACTGTATTTTTACTCTGACCCCATTTATGAACTCAAGGGTAGAATGCACGCTGATTGTTCGATCGCAATTCCAATTGCAATTCCGCGCTAAGTCGCTGTAAGCGATTAAGTATACTCATTGCCTGCTCACCCTGTGCCAGGCGCGGACGCCCGCGGGTGGGCCAGTGCTGTTGCGGATCATCGCCAACCTCATTCATGGCAATCGGGACAATTTCCATATTACGGAACTGACCGTTCTCAAAATCCAGGTGCACTATGGCAGTTTCCCACACCTCAGGCACATAGTAACCAACATCGGTGTGCGAGTGGAAAACCAGACTTCCCAGACCATGAAGTATGACTTTACCCGCATACATTTCAATGCCGTGGAGCAATGGTGCGCCGTGGCTTACGAATACATCGGCCCCTGCGTCTATACACGCCTGTGCGAAGCGTCTGGCCCAGGGTTTAGTCAGCGCCATATCTTCACCCCATTCGTGATTATGCAGATAGGCAATCACAATACCACCGCGTGATCTTGCGTCTCGTATCGATGCGAGATTACGTGCCATGTCATCTACATTTGGAACAAGATCTTCGCCGAGTCTGATTTCGTTGACTCCTGCACGAGTGCTTGTGGCAGCGCCACCTTCCCGGATTCTGCCCATTGCCATAGATACCAGGGCGGCTCTGGCCGGTTGCTCAAGAAATCCAGCGGCCGCCGCCTGCGCAGCATTGTCACCCGTTCCCGCAAAGGCAAAGCCCGCGTCAGCAACAGCATTGCGGGTAGCTACTATACCCTCAGTACTCAGATCAAATGCATGATTATTGCTCAGTGCCAGCAAATTGAAGCCCATGGTATTCAAGCAGGTCAGAGTCTGTTCGGACCCGGCATGAAAGAATTCCGTATCGCGCGTTGGCGCGCCGGACTCTGGCGTTTGTATAGCGACTTCAAGATTGGTGAATATCACATCACCCTTGCGCAGCTCCGCTATGACCTCTGCCAGCCCGGGATAAGGTGCATCGCAGACCGGATACTTCATCAATGCCTGACCTGCCAGTGTCACACGTACAAGTGAGTTACCGGTTTGAGATTGACTGAAGCTATAACCGGGCGCAGCCAGCATCGGGCAAGCAGCTAATAGACGGAGAAACTGGCGACGGCTTTCTGAGTGATCCATTTCTGTGCTCCTCAATTAAGAGTTCTCAGTATGATTCTGCTACTCGTTCAAAATCGGTTTGCACTGCCATACGGATGACCGAAGGATGATTTTTGTCGCAATAAATCCTGTTAGTGGCTACGACACTCTTGCTGGCAACCCCTTCCGGAGCGCCGGTATTGGGATTGATGTCGAAATGTGGGAAGTTACTGCTGGAAATGTCAATTCGTAACCGGTGTCCCTTTTGAAACAGATTGCTGCTGGCGAAAGGCTGCACGATTAATTTGTAAATATGTCTGCGCTCCAATAGCGCTTCCTTGTCCCAGCCCTGGTGATAGCGAGCACGAATAATCCCATCGGTAATATTCATAGCATAACCATCTGGATAATCATCTCCAGGCGGATAAACATCGATCAGCTTAACGGTAAAATCCGTATCCGGACAGTCAGAGGAAATCCATAGGTGTGCTTCAACCTCACCGGTGATGACCAGGTCGCTCGCAAGCGGCTCAGATTGAAACACCAACACGTCTTTGCGCTCAGCCAGAGGCCTTGATGCATCTGAGTTATCAAAACCGAATTTCCCGTTGCGGTAACGTTGATCAAACGCGCCACCAGTCATAACCGGATCGCCAGATGTCAGCGCACCGCCAATTGTTGGTACCGGGTCGCTGGGATCGAATACATACTCCTGCCAGGCTTCCGTCACGATAGGTTTGGTTGTGTTGAGCAAACCTTCGCGATGCAGATAGAAATTCTGCATAGTTACAGATGCAGGTGGCCACTGACTACTATGTTGCCAAAACCCACCGTGTTGCATTCTACCGGCTCGATTGCGTCGGCCATCACTACCGCCCATCGTGAAATAATGCACCTGGCGATCATTAGTTTGAGTATCAGGTGTAACTTTCAATGCACGATTAAACCACTGCAGACGCAAAGTGGCATAGTCATCGGCAATATTGTCATCCAGAGTGGATTGCGAACCGAAATCTACATTGCCGGCAAAGGTACATGAGCGGTTACCATGTGTCCAGGGGCCCATGATTAACAGCATTGCAGATTTCTTGCGTTTACCAAGCTCGCTGAAATTTGTCAGGCAGGTTCGCACATATGGGTCATACCAGCTTCCGATAATAGCGATAGGTACATCCGGGAACTGATCGTAAAAGCCCTCTGCGTAAAGGCCTGGTTGCTTCCAGTAGTCGTCAAACAAGCCGTGCTGCCAAAGCTCGAACAGATAATCTTCGTATTCGGGGGCGTGGCGCAACGGGGAGTGTCCCGGGCGCCACGGCATATCCTGAAACCAGGCGGTGATATTCTCTGCTTCCAGCGCAGCCTGACGTGCCGGATCTCGCATTGTTTCCGGGCTTAATAGTGCGTGCTTGTACGCCCAGGTAGCCTGCTTCAACTCAAAAGCACCGCCGCGGCGAATTCCTCCGTGATAGGCGCTGGAAAACCCACCGGAGTCCATGAACATGCAGGCCAATCCTGGCGGATTCAGACAGGACAACGCGCATTGTGTATGCGCCCCATAAGAAAGTCCCATAGTGCCTACCCGCCCGTTACACCACGGCTGCTGCAACAACCATGTCAAAGTGTCATAGCCGTCTTCGGCTTCGTTCAAATACTTGGTGAAGATGCCTTCTGAATGGTAGCGACCGCGACAATCCTGCAATACCACGACATAACCATGACTGGCAAGCTCAAGAGCAACATGTGAGCGCAATCTGGGTGTAGGCGCAGCCAGACTGTTTTCAGTTCTGCTGATGCCAAGTTTATTGTAAGGAGTACGTTCCAGAATAACCGGGTAGCACGATTCCCCCGCTTCTGGATGATAAATGTCAGTAGCCAGATGTATGCCATCTCGCATGCGAATCATCACATCCGATTCTACCGTCACTTTAAAACTGCCTTGCATCATGAGAGTGTTCCGCGATCAGTAGCCGATGGAGACGGCATAAGCCAGCATCAGCAACGCCAACACAATGTAGATCGCCCACAACCAGACAATAAAGCGCGCCCATTGTGTCCAACCCACTTGAGCAGCAGCCAGATAGGCCAGCAAGGTTCCAGATGTTGGCGTAAGCATGTTGGTAATTCCATTACCAAACAGAAAAGTCAGTACGGTGGTTTGCGGTTCAACACCAGTCAGTTGTCCAATGGGTCCCAAAATCGGCATGCTCACGGCAGCCTGGCCAGAGGTTGAAGGGATCAGGAAGTCGAGCAGCAATTGCGAAACAAACATACCTGCTGCAGCCAAATACGAGTTATTGGAACCGATGATGCCGGTCAGCCCGTGAACCACGGAGTCGAGCACGCGTCCATTTTCCAAAGTAATTGCAACGGCTGAAGCCACTCCAATCAGCATGCTCGCCATCAGAATTTTTTTCATACCATCTACAAAAGCGTCTGCGGCACCACTGGCACCAAGACCACTCATTGCAGCCAATATGATGCTGAGTCCAATGTAAAAAGTGGAGAGTTCCGGATGATCCCAGGCCCACCGATTTGAGCAGTACACAATGGCAGCGATGCCTATCAGCAGGGTGATCAGCATCACCGTGTGACTGCGGGACATTTTTTCGGTACTGAACTCGATTTTTACGGAACGATCGAAGCCTTCACGACGAATCATATACAACGTGAAAATAATGCCAACAAACAAAAAGATCGTAAAAAAAACGAAACGCAAACCAGCGCCACTGAATATCTGCAGTCCCACCAGAGGTTGGGCGATAGTCAATGGCAATGGGTTGGTGACTGACGAAAGATAGCCGGCTTTCACTGCAACAGTGACGATGGCCAGACCGAT
>JBGSXL010000012.1:0-41553 GCA_041751425.1 Pseudohongiellaceae bacterium
GGTGGACGCGCGCAGGACCGTCGACCGCCAGGGAAGGCGGGCGATCGAGCCCTACAAGGATGTACTTGTGGGCGTGTCCTGCGCGCGTCCACCCACACCACCGACCGAACTACGGAGCACGTCACTCGTTGACACTCACCTCACGGTCGACCTACGAAGTGAGTCGTTGTTTGCTTTGTGCGAACCAAAAAAAACGGGAGCCCTAAGGCCCCCGCGTTTTTGAAGCAGCTAACTGAGATGATGATCAGTTGCTGGTAACGAACTGGCTCTGATCAACAAACTTATAGCTGACCGCACCAAAGAACATCTCATCCCAGCTCTGCAGGCCCCATGGCACTGCGCGGGCGGGGTCAGGGTTGTTCTTGTTCTGGGTGGAATTGTCGAACGCACCGGTTGCTACAATCTTTGTGCCGGCAGGGACAAACTTTGGCTCTGCCAGTTTGTAATCCAGCTGCCAGTTGTAATTGTAGTTAGCCAGGTTGATCAACTGCTCAACTGAACCATCCGGGTAATGTGCTGCCCAGCTCATGCGCTTGCCACGGAAATGCATGTGTGGCAGGAAGCTCATCAGGTAAGCATCTCTAGGGATGTCGATAGACGCTGACATCTCAAAATTGGGATCGTACGGAGGAATCGTGGTCCATGTAGGTGTGAACACGCACGCACACTCGCCGCTCATACGCTCTTGTGGTATCTCATCGTCGTCATAGAACCACAGACCGATTTCGCTGGCATCCACAGTTTCTCTGCCAGTAGTCGTGTAGTGCAGTTGCAACGCAAGATTGGAACCAGCCTTCAGCAATCCACCAGTATTTGGAGGCTCGATGTGCGGCTCAGCACCTGGAATGTAAGCAGTAATTGTCGCTGCATTCGGACCGCTGGAGCCCAGGAAGTTTGCACGAGTCTGACCTGGCTCCATCAGGGCATTCAGGGTGTGATGCAGCACTGTGCGGTCACCGGGAATGTACTGGCTGGCGCGTACCCAACGGTCACGATCCAAGCCTTCTATTGGCACCACTACGCTGATGTAGTCAAGCACACCAGTGGCAGGAATA
This sequence comes from Pseudohongiellaceae bacterium, assembly GCA_041751425.1. Classification (GTDB taxonomy): domain Bacteria; phylum Pseudomonadota; class Gammaproteobacteria; order Pseudomonadales; family Pseudohongiellaceae; genus JAVVEG01. Next base: position 1,056 of record JBGSXL010000012.1, read on the forward strand.
TTTTGTGGTGGCACTTTGATGACCAGGTCTGGCTCGCCCAGTGCCCATTTGGTTTCGGGCCAGGTCAACGCAGCCAGAGGATCAGTATCGCCGTCTTTCTGCGAGCCGTCAGCGATCCAGTGCAGCAGTTTCTGCTGTTCTTCATTCGACAGATTGTAATCATTGCTGAACTCGCCAACGTGCGGGTCCAGTTGCGCTGGTGGCATGCGCTTGGTCATCAACACTTCGCGAATCATTGGCGACCAGCCCTGAGCCATGGCGTAACTATCCAAAGCGAACGGTGCAATACCGCCATCTCGGTGACAGGTAGCACAATTCTCAGCCAGGATTGGCGCAACGTCATTGGCGTAAGAAACGCCTGCCTGCAAATTCTTGTCACGAGCCGGATATGTAACTGGTGTGCCCTGTGTTTCAACCACGGCATTGGCGATGGCATTGCCAGCCACTACGGCAGCCAGTGCATCTGCGAACGGCTTGTCAGCCGGGCCACGGTAAACAACGGTGAAAGAGCGCGGGTCGAACAGGAAGACTTCACCCACCTTGTCGATACCCATGGATTCGGAAATCAGCTGCGCATCATCAATCAGCACCGGCAGTTCAATGCCATAGGCAGCTACGCTTTGCTGCACAGAGGCACGTGATTCGCCCAATGGATTGATCAGCATGAACTCTACGCCCTGCGCATCATAAGTGGCGTGCATGTCACGGAAGGCCGCTAATGAAGCTTCAGTAGTTGCACTGCCATTTGCCTGCACCAATAGTGCAATCGCCTTGTGATCATCGTACCAGGCCATATGATGGAAAATGCCCTCATGATCCAACAGAGCAAAATCCCCAACTCGTTCAGACGCTGCACTTACACTGGACCCCAGCGCAAATACCACTGCACCGGCAACGGCCGACTGCATGCTTCTATTTTTGAACCAACTCAACATATTATCCTCCAGCAAGGTAAACCTGACTGATGCCTCGATTGAACCGCATTAAAGTGCTGACTCGAAAACAAGTCGCATGAAAAACAGATCGAACAAACTCAAATATGAGCGCATTCATGTTTCGGATCGTATCACTCTTGGGTCGAATGTCAATTGGAAATCTCTGGATTTCCAGCAGACGCGATGAACCGATAGGCAGGCTCGACCACTGCCTGTGAAATATGGCGCCAACCCTGTTCACTGCTGGTTTTCAGCTCAACAGCATATGCAAGGCATTGCGCAGATTTTTGCGGAATTCATGCTCCGTATGGAAGCCACAGAGAAACCCCTGTAACAAATGGTAATACAAGGCGAAAACACTCCAGGCTGCCGTGCCGGTGTAGATCGGTTTACTGGTATGACCATCCCGGACCGCACCTTCTATGATGTCGGTCAAGCGGGCATAGGTGACCTGCATGACCTCATCAATATCTTCCCGCCTCTGCGGAGTACTGGAAAAAGACAGTTCCTTGAGTACGGTGCGCGACAGAATCATATCGCCTTTGTGATATTCGATATGTACTTCGAAGAACATCATCAGTTGGTCCAGCAAAGGCTTGCGGGTGTCTATGCTGCCAAAGGAGGTTTCAATCATTCCTACAATATACTTCTTGAAAACCAGTACCAGCAGGTCTTCCTTACTCTTCGCGTATAAGTAAAGGGTTCCAAGTCCTACATCCGCCTCTACTGCAATATCCTGAATGGTGGTCTGACTGAATCCTTTCTCCACGAAGAGCAGGCGCGCAGCACCCAATATGCGCTGCAAACGCATCTGTTTTTTGCGCTCGCGCAAGCCCAGTGGTTCAGTCACCTCCGGGGCAAGATCGATATCCTCTGAAAAAGTAACCGTCGACAACTCAGATTGCGGTGGTTTATCCATGGCGAAACCTTTTTTTCCTTTGTCACTCGTCATCCAGTCAACTCCTGCACAACTGCCGCATTGCTTCCTGCCCGCAGTTCGAAGATCATGATAACACTGGCCGCTTATACGCGACATCATTAGAATTGATGAAGACTAACACAACGACTTATGCCGCCTAAATATCAATCCACAGCACCTATCAACTAAAACGGTTCAAGCATGACAACGCAATCCCCAGAGTCTCCCGCTGATTTCAACACACTGACAGGCAAAGAATTCGTCAGTGCCGTGCTACGGGACAAGGACGCTCCTGTCGTTGTCTTTTCGTTGACCTGGTGTTCTTATTGCAAAGCCGTCAAGAATTTGTTTCAGCAGATGGGGGTGCAGTATAGGGCTATTGATCTGGATACCCCCGCCTTCGAACAGACTGGCCGCTACCAAGCTATTCGGCAGGCTTTGCAGAATCTGACCGGCAGCTCCACGCTACCGCAGGTTTTTATCGCGGGTACTGCGCTAGGTGGTTATACCGAAACCTCCGATGCTAATCGAAAAGGGACATTGCAGGCATTGCTGAGCAAACATAACATTTCCAGCAAGCACTCCAGTAATAAATAACAGGATATATCAATGCTGGATCTGCTGATTCGCTACATTCATCTGCTTGCAGTTTTAGTATTGATAATCGCGCTTCTGATAGAAAACCTGGCAATCTCCAGCGCATTAAGCAAAGAAGATACTGACAATCTGGCGCGAGTGGATCTCGTCTACTTATCGAGTCTTCTGCTTGCAGCGCTTGCTGGCATAGCACTGTGGTTGTGGGTAGGCAAGCCCGCGCAGTTTTACAACGGCAACCCGGTTTTCCATGCGAAGTTGGGGTTGTTTACTATGCTGATTCTGTTGGCTGCGTACCCTCACCTGTTCCTGCGCAAGAGTCGCCGTGCGCTGCAGTTTCCTGTGCATGTGCCCGCTGCAGTCATTTGGTTATTGCGAATTCAATTGGTGGTTATTGCAGTAATTCCTATCAGCGCCTGGATGCTGGCGCGCGGTATTGGCAACTAACAGACGACTGCTCTAACGCCTGTCGATTGCTTATTCCAAGGCCTTGAATCAGCCCCTCAGCTCTGCACCAGCAAGCGTTGAAACCACGCGGAAATATCCCGCACTTCTTCCAGACACACCGAGTGCTCCATGAAATAAGTGTGGTACTCCGGCTTGTAACCCATCGTAATCAGTTTGTCGCGGGCGGCGCTGCCCAGCTTCTCTGCCACTACCGGATCATGCGAACCGTGACAGATATTGATAGCGATATTTTTGTTGGCCGGATGCGGCTGAATAATATCTGCGGTCGGAAAATAGCTGGACAGCGACAGCAAGCCCGCCAGCGGTTTGGGATAGGTCAGCGCTGCCTGAATCACTACAGCGCCACCTTGAGAAAACCCGGCCAGAATTATCCGTTCGCTGCTTATCCCCCTGGCAATCTGCTCGTCGATCAATTTATGCACCTCGGCCGCAGATTTCAGCAACTGCACATCATCAACGCGCCTGCCAACATCGGCTTCCAGAATGTCGTACCAGGCTGGCATCACGTAGCCGTTATTGATGGTAACCGGAATAGACGGCGCGTGCGGAAAAACAAAGTGCACCGAGAGCGCGGATGGCAAACGCAACTCCGGCACTATGCCTGCGAAGTCGCTGCCATCGGCGCCCAGACCATGCAGCCAGATAATGGCTGCATCCGGTGTTGAATTTGCAGGATGTTCAAATTGTATGCGAGGTAGACAAGCCATTTAACAGTGTTCCTTTTGCGGTTGCGGGCATGAATTACAGCATTATTCCCCTGCTGCTGTAAAACAAGTACACTCAGCCCACCATTCAAAACCGGCGCTTTCAGCATGACCATTGCCCGAATCAACTCTCTGAGCAAATACTTTTTTCTGTTGCTTGCATCGGCGCTGCTCTCACTACCGGGCAGTGTCGTCCACGCTCAGGACCGGGCCGCTTTGGAGTCAGCATTGCGCTCGCCACAGCGCGACCTGTCCGACCGTATGCGCGACGCTACGCGCAAGCCAATTGAGGTGTTGGATTTTCTGGGTGTGAAACCGGGAATGCATGTATTGGATGTATATGCGGCGGGCGGCTATTTCACGCTGGTCCTGGCACTGGCCGTGGGCGAGGATGGCCGGGTGTATGCCCAGAACACGCCGCGTGGATTGAACTTTGAAGAAGACCGCAGCGATGTCACTCAGGGCGAGGCATTGGCCGCCAAAATTCAAGACAATAATCTGAGTAATGTCATCCGCGTTGACCGTGCCGTCGCCGATATGGATCTGCCCGCAGAATCTCTGGATGTGATCCTTTTATCGCAGATTTTTCATGACTATTACAATGGTAGTCCTGCGCGTGCGCGGAATATGTTGCGCACTCTGCTGACAGCTCTTAAACCTGGCGGTGTGCTCGGTCTGATTGATCATGCAGGTCAGGAGGGTCTGGACAACAGGCGCCTGCACAGAATTCCCAAAGCAGCAGTCATCGCAGCCGCGCAAGAGGCGGGATTTATCGTGGACGCCGAAAGCGACCTGCTCGCCAGCCCCACCGATAATTATCGTCGTTCAATCTTCGACCCGATGCTGAACAGAACAACAGACCAATTTTTATTACGTTTGAAAAAACCGTTATAAATCACCGCAGGCAGCAGGAAAATATCACGATGGAAGATGTCATAGAAATGCTGCGGGAGCGTAATGAAACCGTTCCCGTGCCGCTGGAGCTTCCCGATGAAGATTTGCTGGTGGAGATTGAAGAAGAGCTCTATTTATCGCTGCCGGATGATTATCGCGAATATCTGCTGACTGTCAGCGATGTAGTGCTGGGTAGTCTGGAGCCAGCTACTGTGACAGACAGTCGCTCGCACACTTATTTGCCGGAAATGGCAGCACAGGCCTGGAACGTGGGATTACCCAGACACTACATCCCAATCTGCGAAGCCGGGCAGGGTTATTATTGCATTGCTGAGGGAGGTACTGTGTACTTCTGGGATGAATCCGGAGCCGCCGAAGAACAGTGGCCTTCGATCTGGCATTGGGCCAGAGATATCTGGTTAAACAGTTGAACATGACAGAGTTATTCAGAGGTTACTTGCAACTGAAATGACAGGGAGATTGCTATGAGTGCAACATTGGTGTGGATAATACTGGGTTTGATTCTGATTATTTCCGAATTGCTGGCCACCAGCATTGTGGCCGTGTTTTTTGGCATTGCCGCTATTGTTGTAGGCCTGCTCCTGCAACTGGGACTGATTGAATCCATGGCTGCTCAGTTTACTGTGTTCGGAATTGTCAGCCTGCTTTCGCTGTTCCTTGCACGCGGTAAGTTCGAACGTTGGTTCAAAGGCTACACTGCTGATGCCAGTGAAGAGAAACCCAATTTCCAACATGATATTGGCGCACGCGGCACTGTCGTGGACGATTTCTCTCAGGGCAGCGGTCGCATCGTTCTTAACGGCGTGCGCTGGACAGCCTTCTCGAATGAGGACTTGAAAGCGGGAGATACCGTCTGGGTTACCAGCAACGACGGCATTGAGCTGACCGTGTCTCGACTGGTTCCGACTGCACAGTAAAGTTAACGCGCAGGAATTCTATCTAAAGTTACAATTTATTAAAGGAGTTCTCCATGGAAGATTTCAGCATAGGCAATATATTGGCCATCGGTTTCGCACTGGCAGCCATGGTCACTATAGCTAAAACCGCCCGCATTGTCCCTCAACGCTCCAATTACGTTATAGAACGCCTGGGCAAGTATTCGCGCACACTGGATTCTGGTTTCCACATTCTGATTCCCTTTATAGATAAGGTCGCTTACCAGCACACTTTGAAGGAAGAAGTGATTGATGTGGAAAGACAGGCTTGCGTTACCAAGGACAATATTCAGGTTGGTATCAACGGCGTGTTGTATATGCAGGTCGTGGATGCTCACAAAGCGAGCTATGGCATTAACAATTACCGATATGCCGCCAGCCAGTTGGCGCAGACAACGATGCGTTCGGTGATTGGCCAGACCGATCTGGATAAAACGTTCGAGGAACGCGCCAAGATCAATGAAGATGTGGTCATGGCTCTGGATGAAGCGGCAACTCCCTGGGGTATTAAAGTGCTGCGCTACGAGATTTCAGACATCGAACTGCCTGCCAGTATCAAGGACGCTCTGGAACAGCAGATGCGCGCCGAGCGGGAGCGCCGTGCTGCTATTGCCAAATCCGAAGGTGAGCGTCAGGCGATGATCAATGTTTCCGAGGGCCAGAAACAGGAAGTGATCAATCTTTCTGAAGGCGACAAGATGCGGCAGATCAACGAAGCGGAAGGCCGTGCCAGGGAAATAGAACTGATTGCAGAAGCTACAGCAGCAGGCCTGCGCAAAATCGCGTCAGCTATCCAGGAGCCGGGCGGTAAAGATGCAGTAAGCCTGCGCGTTGCCGAACAGTACGTCAAAGAGTTCGGCAATCTGGCCAAGCAGAACAACACCATGATCGTGCCGGCGGAGCTGTCCAATATCGGCGGTGCGGTGGCAGGTCTCACCGAAATACTCAGTGCGGCGAAGATCAAATAGCGATCCGGTACCTACCAGTTCCCCACCCCTGATTCTTCTGCCGCACGAATGGTTTCTTCGCCATCCTGCGGCAGTATGAATCCCGCCTCGATATTTTCAGCCACTACCGCACGCACGGCATTCAGATAGGTTTCCTGGTCCGGATACACTTGTCGCAATATATCGGTAGAAAACGGTTCATGCGAACCATACAGACGACAGAAAGAATCCCCGCTGTTCATCCCGGTATTAGTGGCAACTGGCACTGCATGTTCCGCCAGCTGAATGCCGCCCAGAATATTGCCGCGCACATCACGCGCAAATTCCAACGGTGGACCCACCTGCGCTATCTGCAATGGCGGTGCTACCGGTGGCAGAGTATCGTCACTTATCCAGGTGCGCAGATGCTCGAAAGCAGCATTCATGGCATAGCGGAAGGGTACATGACTGTAAGTTGGTCGCTCACAAACCGGGCTGCGCGGTGACACATCATCTGTTGGCCTGCCCGCTTCCAGCGCAACCATCTTCGCATATTCAATCTCGAAAGGGACATCCACATGCGAAGTACCCGCTACTTCCCAATGCCGGAAATTATTGCTGTTGGGTTGCGGGTTGGCAGCGCGCGACGCCATATCAGTTTCTGCCATAATCTTGAAAACTTTGACTGGCTGATCGTCACGTATTCTGCCACCCCCACCGTGCACCATCACACCATCGAACACCGGGTCTCGTGGATGCACATTATTCAGATATGTAGCGAGTCGCGATGCTGATTGTGAATGTCCGGTAGCAATTACCATAACCGCTTTCATGCCTCCCAGAATGTCTACATCCGCGGTCGTGCCACCTTCGTTGCGTGGAACGGCCCTGGCGATAGCTGAGAAAATATCATAGGAAAGGGCATCGTTGGTGACCATACCATCATGAGTTACATCAAGTGATTCGTATCGTTCCGGACGTGTAGCTTTCAGATGCGCAACGCCAACACGTTGCGCTGATACAGCGATGAAAGCGTAACCGTTGCGGAGAAAATGCGCACCTGATTGCCACCAGTCAATATCCAGGTCTCTGCTGGCGGTGACATTATTCCACTCGATGACAACCGTACCATTGAATGCACCCGGCGATGCAGGTCGGCGCACGATGAACCGTGTTTTGTAGCGATGTCCGCTGTCTTCAATTTCACCCGTCTGCAGTTCCGGATTCGTGTAACGATTGGCCTGCCCTTCGATAAAGAACTCCTGCTCGATATAACCGTGGGCGGTCAAATCAATTGCGGAAGGGTTCAGCATGCTGTTGCCGGAGGCATCTCCCTGCGGAGCGGATTCTATCGGTCCAATAATGGTGGCCGCTGGTACCTGAGCCAGTGCCATGCTGCTGCCCAGAGCAAGCAGTGTTGCACTGGCACCAAGCAGGAGAGAGTGAATAACAGTTCTTGTTTTGCTCATGACTACCTCGAAGTAATCTCAGGGGTTAGTGATCGGGATCGGCTCGCTACTGAAAAGTGCCTGGTCTTCCGCGCTGGCGTCTTCCCGGCATTCTCCGCGTAAGGAGAAACCATTGCGGTTGTCATCTCGATACAGTTCGAAGTACCCTTGTCGACAAAAACCCGTGACCAACAGCGCATTGTCTACGCGCATTTCGACAGCACGATCATACATTCTGCTGCCGCGGTTATCCTGCGAACCGGCTCGCGAAGGTGTTCGTCCTATTAACACATCTGATGCGTCGGCAGTAGCCTGCCTATAATTACGTTGAAACAGAAAAAACTTGGTGCCGTCAGCGCTTATCTGGGGAATCAGAACCTCATCCGCCTGAGGTAACTCAACCCGCAGACCTCCCGCGCAGCTGGACAACAATAGTAACAATCCGAGGGTGAACTGTACTCTACTTGTAAAGTTCATCAAGGCTCCTTTGCCTGCATCAATTCACAAGCACTTTTTACACAATTACGACCAGCTTTCTTTGCCAGATACAACGCTTGATCAGCCTGCTTAACCAGTTCATCCTGATGCGCCTTTGCTGTCGGGATCATGCTGGCCGTCCCAACGCTGATTGTCAGAACAGATGCCACATCAGAATCCGCGTGTGTAATAGCTGATTTGTAAACAGCTTCACGCGCCTGCTCGCCAACTCGTCGTGCCCCTGCATCATCAGTATCCGGCAAAATAATCATAAACTCTTCACCACCATATCTGGCCACCAGATCACCGGGACGCAGTGCGATATTGTTCAGTGCGCTCGCAACATCCCGCAAAGAATCATCACCTGCCTGATGACCATAAAGATCGTTATAATTCTTGAATAAATCAATATCGATCATCAACACTGACAATGAACGGCCCTGTCTCCGCATACGACCCCACTCGATTGAAAGATACTCGTCTAAACGGCGCCGGTTAGCAATCTGAGTTAATTGATCAACTCCACCCAAGCGCAGCAACTCAGCCTGAATCCGATCCTGCTCCTTTTCTGCGTGCTCCGTATCTGAGCGATAGAAATAGGAAACAAATCCGGAAACCATCACACACAAACCAATACTCATGGCATATAGCAGGTTTTCTACCTGCTCGGGAAGACTGACAGGGCTGATGCCGTGCAGAAAGAAAAACTGGCAGATCAAACACAACAGTAAAGGTATGCCGAGCTGCGCCAGTAAATGCGAGAAATCCCGATTCGAATACAACAACACCATCATGCCAGCCATGGGTATATAAAATAGGTGCGCCCCAATATGGGCACTCATGGCGAATGAGATGACAAACAGGTGTGTCAGTGTGGTAGCAACGCCAACAAACCGGGCAAGCTCATAACGTGCCACCGAATTGAGCCAGATGCCAACCACGTAGGCGCACATGAAGATCAAATTCACCAGGAGTATGCTGAGTAGTCGTGATGAATCGTATAGCAGGAAAAACACTTGATAGGGGAGAGTCAGGCTAAAACCAAGCATCATCAACTGGTTGACCAGTCTAATCTGGCGCCGCTTTTCACGCGATTGACCCGCGCATCCAATCGACCAGAATGCACCGACGGGACGTGCGAGCCCAAGGTTGAACATCAGGTTTTCCCTTGTTTTTACTCAATATTATTGACAGGATATGCGCGGAATAGCGTGCTACTATACCGCAAAACCAGATTCAGGTAAGTAAAAATGAGCGAACAACATAAGCAGGCAACTTTCAAAAGCTTTCCGGAAAGTACGCAGGAAGACTGGCAGATAATCGGCACAGCCTTCGGCGGATTTGCCAAAGGTTTGCCACAGCGAGTTATCCAGCATTTATTGTTACTTAAGGGGGACTGCGGCGGCTTCCCTGTCGACCGCCTTGAGCATTGCCTGCAAACGGCAACCCGAGCCTGGGAGGCTGGTGAGGATGAGGAGTATATTGTCGTGGCGTTGTTGCACGATATCGGCGATACGCTGAGTACTTATGACCACGGCGAAATGGCAGCAACCATACTCAAACCTTTCGTGTCGGAAGCCAATTTCTGGTTGCTGAAACATCACCAGATTTTTCAGGGTTACGATTATTTCCATCATCTGGGTGCTGATCGCCATATGCGCGATGAATACAAGGGCTCACCCTATTACGAGCACACCCGAAAATTTTGCGAGCTGTACGATGGCAAAGCGTTTGACAAGGACTACGAATCAAAGCCGCTGGAATTTTTTGTGCCAATGGTAGAACGCGTGATGAGCAGACCGGCGAAAACCATCTTCAGCGGTTTGAAAACCTGATAAGACTTCTCAGTGACGGACTGGTTCGGCAACGCGCACGAAATGATTAAACATCTCGTCCCAGGTGCTCACTCCCCATTGGATAACTTCTTCGGGATCCGGATTGTGTGGATTCGCAATCGTATTGTCATAAACGGTCTCAGCTACAAAACGCGAACCGGCGGGAATCAATTTGCGGTTTTTCATTGTATAAGCCATCTGCCAGTTGAAATTATAGTTCGCTATATTGATCAGCAATTCCTCGCTGCCATCCGGATACTCCACAGAAATTCGCATACTCTTGGCGCGATTGTGTGCGTGCGGTGAGAAACTCTCCACCCATAAATCCCGTTCGGTGACTGCTGATTTTGCCGTTTCAATATGATTGTCTGTTTGCGCAGGAATGCGAATATCCTGATTGACCAGCTCCACAGTACGCAATAACTTTGCCGGTGCTTCGTCGCGGAAATATAAACCTATCTGCGTTCTGTCAACAGTCTCTCTGCCCGAAGTTGTGTAGCGAATCTTGAAGGACAGATCCTGACCTTTGCGCAATAGAAATGCGCTGTCCTCTGCAAAAACCTCTGCAGTTCTGCCGGGTACATACAAGCTGATAAAATGCGCGTTGTCGGCATCTACCAGATCCGCAGGTGCAGTATCTTCATCATCAATGGCCAGTGCATACACCAGCAGGCTGTGCAAAACGCTGCGGTCACCCACATTGTAGGCCACTGCTTGCAACCACTTGTCCTGTTTCAGATTCAGGCTTGCCTGTTTGATGCGAAAATCAACGATGCCGGTGGCCGGCATCACTTCCTCTGGCACATCAACAATCAAGTCCGGCTCGCCAAGCGGCCATAATTTTTCATCCGGCTGAACTTCGGTCAACGGGTCGTGATCACCATCCTGTCTTGCTCCGCTGTCGATCCAGGCTAATAGCAACGCCTGATCGGCATCACTCATATGATGAATGTCCTGCCATTCTCCAGTCAGGGTATCAATCTGACCTGGCGGCATGCGTCGCGTGATAACGGTTTCCCTGATCATCGGACTCCAGCCCAGTATCATGATGTGACTGGACATCGCCCAAGGTGCCAAACCTTCTTCAATATGACAAACAGTACAGTTCCTGCGTAACAGCGGAACTATTTCCTGACTGTAGGAAATTTGGTGCTCCTGATTCACTTCGCGAAATGAAATCAACTTTCCTGTGGGAGACGGATTAATCGTTGCCAGCTCCGCGGAAAAATCTCTACCCGCGAGCGCGGCGGACAATAGTCGATTCAAACTGGCTATATTATTTTCGCTGCCATCCACTATGCCACGGAAAAGCAGGCGATAAGTGTCCGGATTCAGCACGAATATTTCACCGGTATGACTTGCCTGCAGTGTGCGCGAAACCACCTGGGCGCTATCTATCAGGACGGGAAACTCGATGTCAGCATCCAACACTTCCGCCAGAACTTCCGCGCGGTTGTTTTCTGCATTTAGTAGAAAGATTTCGACAGAGTGACCGGTGACCTGACTTTGCAATTCGCGCAAAACTGGAATCACATTGCGCGATGTCTCATCGTCATTGCTGTAGGAAACAATAACAACCGCGTCGGATTCGCTGTACCGGCTCAGTTGGTGAAAAACCCCGGCCTGATCCAGCAACGCAAAGTCACCCACTGCCAACACTCTGGCAGCGGGTAGCAACAACATTAGATTTACAATAATCAGCAAACTTGCGCGCATCTTGATGAGCACCATCAACCGCAATGAAGGGTCTGCATTAAATCATAAGCATCCCGCGTTGACTGCCTGGAAAGCGCTAAAACCTGACGAATTCTGAAAAGCCCGCTGTTACTGCCAGCTTTTTACCAGTTCATCATAATCCACTGTCAATGGCGTTGGTTTTTCATTGTCCAGTTTCGGCTTCGGTGCACCGGGCTGATTGAACCAGTATTCGCGGCTTTGTGGTTGGTTGAGCCTTGGGCCACATTCTCCCAGCACATTGGCGCGCTCCAGACGCTCCATCAAACGATCCTGGGCGACGGCCAGCGCTGTCATCGCTTCCTGAGGTGTTTTCGCACCGGAAGATGCATCCCCAATGTTCTGCCACCAGAGCTGCGCCAAGCGCGGATAGTCGGGTACGTTTGTGCCCGTTGGCGTCCATTGTAACCGTGCAGGCGAACGATAGAATTCCACCAGCCCTCCCAGCTCCACAGAGCGTTCGGTAAAGCTTTCATGGCGAATATCGGAGTCGCGGATAATGGTCAGGCCCACATGACTCTTCTTCAGAGACACTGTCTTGGACGTCACAAACTGCGCATACAGCCATGCTGCACTGGCGCGATCAACGGGCGTGGACTTCATCAGGGTCCACGCACCTGCATCCTGATAACCCAGCTTCTGCCCTTCTTCCCAGTATGCGCCGCGCGGTGAAGGCGCCATTCGCCACTTCGGCGTGCCATCTGCATTCATCACCGGCAAACCAGGCCTCACCATGTCGGCGGTGAATGTGGTGTACCAGAATATCTGTTGCGCTATCGCACCTTGGGCGGGTACCGGTCCAGCTTCACTGAACACCATGCCGGCTGCCTCGGGTGGTGCGTATTTTTGCAACCATTCCACATATTTGGTCACCGAATACACTGCAGCAGGCCCATCGGTGGCGCCACCACGTTCCACGGTTGAACCCACCGGGCGACAACCATCTACGCGTATGCCCCACTCATCGACTGGCAGCCCATTGGGAATGCCTTTGTCACCGGCGCCAGCCATGGACAACCAGGCATCGGTAAAGCGCCAACCCAGTGACGGATCTTTCTTGCCGTAGTCCATGTGTCCATAAACGCGTTGACCATTGATGGTGCGCACGTCATTGGTGAAAAACTCGGCTATGTCCTCGTAGGCTGACCAATTCACCGGCACACCCAGCTCATAGCCATATTTCGCCTGAAACTGTGCCTTGATGGCTGGATCGGTGAACCAGTCATAGCGGAACCAATACAAATTCGCAAACTGCTGATCTGGCAATTGATACACCTTGCCATCCGGACCAGTGGTGAACGACAGACCAATGAAATCTTCCAGGTCCAAAGTTGGCAGAGTGATGTCGCGGCCTTCATTGGCCATCCAGTCTGTCAGATTGCGCACCTGTTGATAGCGGAAATGGGTGCCTATTAAGTCAGAATCGTTCACATAGGCATCGTATATGTTCTCGCCGGACTGCATCTGGGTCTGCAACTTTTCCACGACATCGCCTTCGCCGATCAGATCATGCGTAATGCGTATCCCCGTTATCTCGGTAAATGCCCGGGCCAAAGTTTGCGCTTCGTATTCATGGGTAGTCAGGGTTTCAGACACCACTTTGATATCCATACCCCGATAAGGTTGGGCGGCATCGATGAACCACTGCAATTCAGCCAGTTGTTGTTCCTGACTCAGGGTAGAGGGCTGAAACTCCTGTAACCAGCGCCGGGCGGCCTCGATATCCGCCTGAGCAGGCATGCCTGTAAATACCAGCCATGGAGTCAAAGCACCAAGCAGCGCTGCACGCGCGATTTTCTTCTGCATCATGAGTTTTCCCCTACCTTGAATTGTTATACATAAACGAACACAAAAAGCGCGTAAAGCCCGCATACCGCCAGTGCCCACCACAAATTCGGCCCTACCAGTGCCAGCCAGGCCAGATTGATAAATGCGCTGCCCAACAGGGTGATGAATAATCGATCTCCCCGTGTTGTTTCAATGCGCAGTATACCTCGCCGCGGTTGCCCTCCCGGACTGATGGCCTCCCATACGCACATGCTCAGAATAAGGCTCAATATGACGATGAAGAAAATCGCCGTCGGCATGGTCCAGGCCATCCACGATAAATCCACTGTCAGTTTCTCCCATCTGTTTTACAAAGCTGCCGAGTCTATAATGCTGACAAGTCTAAAAGCAGGCTAGCTTGTCAGACTGATAGTTATACAAGGTTCTATCTCTCGCGGCTACACACGGCCGAGCGCAAAACCTTTGGCAATATGGTTACGCACAAAGTAAATCACCAGCGCGCCGGGTATTACCGTCAACATGCCGGCGGCAGCCAGCACTCCCCAATCCAGACCGGATGCCGATACAGTTCTTGTCATGATGGCTGTGATTGGCTTGGCGTCGGTGACGGTCAGAGTGCGGGCAATCAGCAATTCAACCCAGGAAAACATGAAACAAAAGAATGCCGCCACACCGATGCCGGGAGCAATCAGCGGTGTAAAGATTTTGGTGAAAAAACGCGGAAACGAATAGCCATCAATATACGCGGTTTCATCAATTTCTCTGGGCACGCTGGACATGAAACCTTCCAGAATCCAGACCGCCAGCGGCACATTAAAAAGACAATGCGCCAGTGCCACGGCGATGTGGGTATCAATCAATCCGAACGCTGAATACAGCTGAAAAAACGGCAATACAAACACTGCAGGAGGCGCCATGCGATTTGTCAGCAACCAGAAAAACAGATGCTTGTCTCCCAGGAAACGGTAGCGTGAAAAAGCGTAGGCGGCAGGCAGTGCAACAGCAAGGGAAATGCAGGTATTCATCACTACATAGATCATGGAATTGATATACCCGCTGTACCAACTGCTGTCGGTGAGGATCGTCATGTAATTTTGCAGCGTGAATTCGCGTGGCCACAGCGAGAACGTCGACAGAATTTCCTGGTTGGTTTTGAAACTCATCACCAGCAGCCAATACAAAGGCAGCATCAGAAAGATGATATAGGCGGTGGGTAGCAACCAGCTTTTACTGCGTCTGTGGTGAGTTGCATTCATTATGAGTTCCCTCGCCCGGATGCCGGTTCCGCATCCTGTTGACTCATCACGGTATAGAACACCCAGCTTACGACCAGAATGATCAGGAAGTAGATCAATGACATCGCTGCTGCCGGGCCCAGATCGAACTGGCCAATAGCCATCTGCACCAGATCTATAGACAGGAATGTAGTGGAATTTCCGGGTCCACCACCGGTTACAACGAAAGGTTCCGTGTAGATCATGAACGAGTCCATAAAACGCAGCAGTACAGCTATCACCAGCACCCGCCGCATTTTCGGCAATTGAATATAGCGAAACACGGCCCAGCGCGACGCGCCGTCAATGCGCGCTGCCTGATAATAAGCTTCCGGAATCGACACCAATCCGGAATAACAAAGCAACACTACCAGACTGGTCCAGTGCCACACATCCATAACGATCACGGTGATCCAGGCATCCACTGTGTTCTGCGTATAGTTGTAATCGATGCCAAGACTGCTGAGGCTATAACCAAGCAAACCAATATCTACCCGCGCAAATACCTGCCAGATGGTACCCACCACATTCCAGGGAATCAGCAGCGGCAACGCCATCAACACCAGACATACTGACACGCCCCAGCCACGGCGCGGCATTGCCAGCGCTACAGCAATACCCAGTGGAATTTCAATCAGCAGAATAATGGCCGAGAACAACAGATTACGCATCAACGCATTGTGGAAGCGTTCAGATTCGAGTACTTCCTTGAACCACTCCAGCCCCACCCAATAGAACTCGTTGTTGCCGAAGGAATCCTGTACCGAATAATTGACAACGGTCATCAGGGGGATGATGGCACTGAAAGCTACCAGCAGCAGTACCGGCAGCACCAGGAACCAGGCTTTGTTGTTCCAACTCTTCATCGCTCAGTCACTCCACGAAACCAGACGTGAGTCTTGATAGATACCAATGTTCTCAGTCGCAAATGCAACAGAAGGTTTGTCTGGAATAGAGGCACCCTCGGGCACCACAATATCCAGCGTCTGCGTCTGCAGTTTCGCACGCACAATTCGATGGCGCCCTACGTCTTCTATTGCTGTGAGTGTCACTGGAATACCTGCGCCGGCATCCACGATTCTGATGAACTCAGGGCGAATACCCAGTTCGATATTACCCTGCAACGCGGGATATTGCCGCGGCAACGCAACTCGGCAGCCATCCACGACGGCTTCGTTACCAACTAATTCGCAGGCAAGAATATTCATACCAGGCGACCCGATGAACTTTCCGACAAAGGTATGTTGCGGATGTTGAAATAGCTGCTCCGGTGTTCCTGTCTGTACTACTTCCCCGGCCAACATCACCACCACTTTGTCTGCAAATGTCAGTGCTTCGGTCTGATCATGAGTCACGTAGATCATTGTGTGCCCGAACTGTCTGTGAATCTGTTTAAGTTGGGTACGCAACTGCCATTTCAGGTGCGGGTCGATAACTGTCAGGGGTTCATCGAATAGAATAGCGTTCACATCCGTGCGCACCAGTCCGCGCCCCAGAGAAATTTTCTGCTTGTCGTCTGCTGTCAAACCGCGGGCTTTGCGATAGGCAAGATGTTCGAGTCCCAGCATACTGATAGCTTCCGCAACACGCTTGTTTATCTCGGCATCGGCAAGCTTGTTTGCTCCACGCCGGTTACGAAGCGGGAATGCCAGATTCTGCGCTACTGTCATAGTGTCGTACAAAACAGGAAACTGAAAAACCTGGGCTATATTGCGCTTTTCTGTAGGCAACTGACTGACATCAGTTTCATCAAATAATAATTGTCCGCGACTGGGAGTGATCAACCCCGAGATAATATTGAGCAACGTGGTTTTGCCGCAACCTGATGGCCCCAGCAACGCATAAGCACCACCATCCTCCCAAACGTGCGATAGCGGCTTCAACGCATAGTCGTCGCTAGCTGACCCGGCATAGGAATGCGCGATATTTTTGAGAACAATCTTTGCCATCAACTTATCTGCTTATTTACTATCGGTTGCGTTTTCTCTGCTGCCTTCGGAACCACTAGACATTTCCCTTGAGCATCGAAAAGGTAAATCCTGGTAGGATCGAAATACAGATTCAGCCTGGAGCCAATCGCCAGATCTCGAACACCATGCACAAGCGCTACCCAGCGCTGCGACTGGAGGCTAACGTGCACGTAGGTCTCCGAACCGGTGATCTCCGTGACGTCTACCGTTGTCTCAATAATCGCCTCATCGGGCCATATTTTTTCCAGCAATAAATGCCAGGGCCGAATTGCCAGGGTGTAGGAACCTTCGGGTAAATCTGCGTGCTCGTTGGCAAGGTCGATTACGAAATCCGCACACACTAATTGTTTTCCCTGCTTGGTCACCAGGGCGGTATTCAAGGGAGGATCGGAGAAAATTTGTGCAGTTTGCAGATCCTCCGGGTACTGAAAAACATCGATGCTATTGCCAAACTGGGTGACACGCCCCTCATGGAGCGTAGCTGTATTGCCTCCCAATAGCAGCGCCTCGGAAGGCTCTGTGCTGGCATACACCAGAATGGCGCCGGTTTTTGCGAATATTTTTGGGAGTTCCTGCCGCAGTTCTTCGCGCAGTTTGTAATCCAGATTAGCAAGGGGTTCATCCAGCAATACCAGTTTCGCCTGCTTGACGAGTGCACGGGCGATGGCGGCACGCTGTTGCTGGCCACCGGAAAGTTCGGCAGGTAATCGTTGCAGGTATTCAGTCAGCCGTAGCAGCTCAGCCGCTTCCTGCACGCGAGCAGCAATGATTTTCTTATCTAACTTTGCGACACGCAATGGCGACGCAATGTTTTCGTAAACAGTGAGACTGGGGTAGTTGATGAACTGCTGATACACCATTGCAACATCGCGCTTTTGCACTGGAACGCCGACGGTACTCGCACCGTCAAAGCAAATATCGCCTGAGCTGGGCGTCTCCAATCCAGCCAGCAATCGCATTAGGGTAGTTTTGCCGGACAAGGTGGGGCCAAGCAACACATTCAGCGATCCGCTCTGCAATTGCATGCTGACATCGTGGATGTGCATTTCATTCCCAACGCGCTTGCTGACGTTTTTTAATTCCAGCATTGTTTTTATTTTGATCCGGAGTTTGCGATTCTATTTTTCAATATTTAAACAATAGTATTTAGTCAATAATTCAGCGGTTCACTTTTTCAACTGAGCCATTGTTTATTCCTTTCTACAATATACGCATTCAACACTGATACTTGTGCCTCATCAAACCGCAGTCCCAGTTTGGTTCTGCGCCAAAGTACATCATCTGTTGTAAAAGCCCATTCGCTGTCACACAAGTAGTCCACTTCACGGGCATACAGACCATGACCGAAATCCTGCCCCATCTCGGCCACGCTGCGAGCATTGCCCGCGATGTCGTAAGCCATTGAACCATACTGTCTTGTCCAGCGCTGCACAATAGCAGCGGATAGCCACGGGTACCTGTCGGCGAGTGCTTCCCGCAACGCATTTTGTGTACTGAAGTTGCCGCCTGGCAAACTGGCATTGGCGGTCCACTCCTTCGGCATTTTGGGAAATACTGCACGCAACTTATCCAACGCTGCTTCAGCCAGTTTGCGATAGGTAGTGATCTTGCCACCGTAGATTGTCAGCACGGGTGCCTGTTGTTGATCCAGTTCCAACGTGTAGTCACGCGATACTTTTGATGCATTGGCTTCTTCGCTCTCGATCAGCGGTCGCACTCCGGCGAAATGGTGCACCACCATGTCCCGACTGATCTTGCTGTGAAAACATTCGTTTACCAAAGTTACCAGATAATCAATTTCCCAGCTTGAAATTGCCGCGTCGGATGGGTTCCCCGTGAAATCCTCTTCGGTGGTGCCAATTAACGTGTAATCGTTCTCATAGGGAATAACGAACACCACACGACCGTCGCTGTTCTGCAATAAAAAAGCTTCGGGCTGTTCGTGCAATCGCGGCACGATAATGTGGCAACCCTTCACCATGCGCACATTGTGCGTATTACTTTGCCTCAGCAATTGATTGGCGAATTGTCCAACCCACGGACCCGTGGCGTTAATGAGCGCGCGCGCAAACACGGTTCTCTCAATCCCGCTTTGACGATCAAGCAAAGTCGCTTTCCATATCTGGCTGTCCCCGTCAGCAATGGCTTCGAGTGCAACACATTCCGTGCGTGTCAGAATCTGCGCACCATTCGCTCGCGCCTGCATGGCGTTGAGCAAAACCAGGCGGGCATCATCTACCCAGGCATCGGAATATTCGAAGCCGCGCTTCATCTCGTCTACTAATGGGCTGTTGCTGTCGAACGTGACTGCGCGCGACCGCGGTAGTGTCACCCGCTGACTTAGAAAATCGTAGAGATACAAACCTGCGCGAATCATCCAGCGGGGCCGCAGATGCTTGCGGTGGGGCAGCTGAAAGCGCATGGGCCAGATGATATGTGGCGCCTTGCGCAGCAACACCTCGCGCTCTGCCAGCGCTTCGCGCACTAGACGGAACTCATATTGCTCCAGATAGCGCAGACCGCCATGTATCAGCTTGGTGCTTGCAGAAGAAGTTGCCGAACCCAGATCGTTCATCTCGCATAGCACTACTTCCAGACCACGACCTGCTGCGTCAGCGGCAATGCCGCAACCATTGATGCCACCGCCCACAATCAACAGATCATGCGCAACCATTGATGAAGTCATGAAAAAATCCAGAGTTTAATGCTTGAAATACGGGGCATCATAGCGGAATAATAGCGAAAACAAAAGAACACAAAAGGTGATTTAACGAACATTTCTGACGCTGAAATTTTAACCAATTTTTGCTCCTTGCAACGGTCCGGATCTCAGGCGATATGCAATTGCACATCATGTCGCTTCAAAATTGCGCGGATACCTTTTGCTGGCACAGTGTCAGTTACCAGGTGATGAGCCTGACTTATATTGCCTAGCTGCACCATGGCGCTGCGGCCGAACTTCGAGTGATCGGCGGCCAGAATGACTTGCCCGGAATGCTGGATGATGCTGCGCGCCACGCTGACTTCGCGATCATCGAAATCCAGCAACGAGCCATCGCTGTGAATACCACTGATACCGATGATGCCGAAATCCAGACGAAATTGCGCCATAAAGTCACGCGTGGCATCGCCTACGATACCACCATCCGTATAGCGCACTTCACCGGGAGCTATCATGACCCGGAAGTCGGGTTTACAACTCATGATGGAAGCGACTTGCAGGTTATTGGTTACTATGCGCAGGTTCTGATGCTTCATCAGCGCCAGAGCAATAGTTTCTGTGGTGGTACCAATGTTGATAAACAGCGATGCACCATCGGGAATCAATGTCACCAGTCGCGCGGCAATTTTCTCTTTCTCTGCCTGGTGCAGAATCTTGCGTGTCTGGTAGTTGGTATTGGTCACGCTGGAGCGCAGCGCGGCGCCACCATGATAACGCTCTATCTGGCCTCCTTCTGCCAGCATGGTGAGATCACGACGCACAGTTTGTGGGGTAACCTGAAAATGTTCCACGAGGAAATCTATAGTAAGATAGCCCTCTTTTTCTATCAGTCTACTAATCTCGTGATGGCGTTGCCGCTGATTCATAGGCTATGGTCGACGTATATACGTTTGCAAGGCTGTGTGCATTAAGTGAACGATGAATTTGCGACAGATTATCCCACACCCGGATTCAGAAATAGCAAAAAGTACAGAAATAGCAAAAAATGCGAACATCGCGAAAATAATTGCATACTTGCAGCACAAATCAAGACGCGGGGAACGTACATGTCTGACTTCATTTTGGCTATCGATCAAGGGACTACCAGCAGTCGCGCCATTATTTTCAATTCGCAGGGGCAGAAGCTGGGCCAGGGACAGGAAGAGTTCAGGCAGCATTTTCCGCAGGACGGCTGGGTTGAACACGCACCCGAGGACTTGTGGCAAAGCACGCTGCGTAGTTGCAAAACCGCTTTGCAAGACGCCAGTTTGACTGCGCAGCATATACGCAGCATTGGCATCACCAATCAGCGCGAGACCACCATCATCTGGAATCGCGAAACCGGTGAACCCATCTACAACGCAATTGTCTGGCAGGATCGCCGCACCAGCAACTATTGCCAGCAGATTAAAACCAGGTTGGACAAGGAGGGTCGCGGAGATCTACTGCAAAAGAAGACGGGGCTATTGCTGGACTCTTATTTTTCTGCCACCAAGATTCACTGGCTTCTCGAGAATGTTAGTGGTGCCAGAGCTGCCGCTGACGCCGGCAAGCTCGCGTTCGGCACTGTGGACTGCTTTCTGCTTTGGCGGCTGACCGGTGGCAAGCGCCACTGCACAGATGCCACCAACGCTTCACGCACATTGCTCTTCAATATCCACTCCCAACAATGGGATGAGGAATTGCTGAAGTTGTTCAACATACCCGCCTCCCTGTTGCCCGAGGTATTGGATTGCGCCGCAGACTTTGGCGTGACTGAGCCTGAATTGCTTGGAGCTGCGATATCCATCAACGGTATTGCGGGTGATCAACAGGCGGCGGCGTTCGGTCAATGCTGTTTCGAGGCCGGCATGGCCAAAAGCACTTATGGCACAGGCTGTTTCCTATTGCTGAATACCGGGTCACGCGCGCTGCAATCCGAACACCGCTTGCTCACCACCATTGCCTACCGGCTGGAAGGCAAAGTGAGTTACGCCCTGGAGGGCAGCATTTTCATGGCAGGCGCCACGATGCAATGGTTACGCGATGGATTGCAGTTGTTCAAAGATGCGGCGGAATCCGAGCAGATGGCAAGAGCGGCCAGTGATCAGTTGTCAGTGATGTTTGTACCTGCGTTCACTGGTCTGGGTGCACCCTACTGGGACGCGGATGCACGGGGTGCGATTTTTGGATTGACACGCGATACGGGTATCAAGGAAATCGTGACAGCAGCTTTATTGGCGGTTTGTTATCAAACCAAGGATCTGCAAAAAGCCATGGAAGCCGATGGCGTACGCCTCACCACCCTGCGCGTGGATGGCGGTATGGTGAAGAATGAATTCATGCTGCAACAATTGGCAGATATCCTCGGTAGCCAGGTTGACCGTCCCGAAATTATTGAGACTACCGCTCTCGGCGTTGCCTATCTGGCTGGATTGCGCAGTGGCATTTATGATTCACTGGACAGCGTAGCGAAGCACTGGCATCTGGACAAATCCTTCAACCCGCGGCAAGACAAACCCTGGCGCGACGCGCGTTACGCAGACTGGCAGGATGCTGTGCGGCGCACACGCAGTACACTGGATTGCTAGGTTTACTTTATCAAACATTGCATTAACTTTGGCATTAACCTTGTTTTTAACCGTGTCACTGACCGTTTCACATCAACAGAGAGCACCCCGTTTTGAGCAGCAGAAGAGTTCACCTGATTCGCCATGGCCTGACCAACTGGAATAAAGAGAGACGCATTCAAGGCCGCGAAGGCGAGTCCATGTTGACTGAGGAAGGTAAATTGCAGGCCGCAGCATTGCGCGAACAAATAGCTGATATCAGTTTCGGACAGGTATTCTGTAGCAGCAGCTTACGTACCCGCGAGACGGCCGCCATTCTCTTCGCAGATAGCGACATTCAAACCGAATATAGCGATGCATTGCGGGAAATTGGACTGGGTTCCTGGGAGGGCGCTTTGTGGCCGGAAATGCAAACGCAATTCCCTGAGCAGGCCGAAGCATTCTGGCAGCGGCCGCATGAATTCTCCCTGAATGGTGCAGAAACCTTTCTGGAGGTGCAACAGCGAGGCGTCGAAAAATTCCTGCAAATTCTTAGTACCAGTATGGTAGCGGATATCGCATTGGTCAGCCATGGAGTACTGATCAAATCGATACTGTGTTATCTTGAGCAGCGTCCGTTGGTCAGGCTTTGGGAGCCACCACATCTGCACAATTGTGCACACAGCATAGTCGAGATTGGCGCGGACCAGACAATGAATATAATCCAGTATGCCGATTCCCCGTATACGGCAATGAACGTGCATTCAACACAGAGCAATAACTCAGTCATCACAATATAACAACAAAGGCCTAACTATCATGACTTCAGATGCAACTGTAACTTTCAGCTCCAAACTGAAACTCGCCACTAAAACCCTGGCCATCATCGCATTGCTGATTGGTGTTGGCATAGGATTGTGGGCCCTTTTCGCCTCTCTGGGTGTCTGGTTCGGTATGTGGGACTTCCGGCGCGGTTTCGATATGTTACGCACAGCCAATAACTACGGTGACATGATTGCCATCGGCTGTTTTGTCGCTACTGTCGTTGTATTCATTCTGGCGAAACGCGCTGGCATGGCCGATACCATGCGCCTGACTTCATTCGCGCTGATTGGTACGCTTGCCGCAGCAGCAGCCTACTACATTCCGGAAACGTATCGTCCCGCGGAAGGCGTTGTGATTCCACCAATTCACGACATCACCACAGACACGCAGAACCCGCCGCAGTTTGTTGATGTGTTGGCATTGCGCGGCCCTGGCACCAATACTGTGGTGTATGGCACCGGTCCGAATATGACACCAGAACGTTTAGCGCAATTACAGACCGAAGCCTATCCGGACATTCAACCTGTAATCATCAATGCGTCACGCGATGAGGTTTTCAATCGCGCACTCGCCGCCGTGGAAACTCTGGGCTGGGATCTGGTTGCACAGGTGCCTGAGGAAGGGCGCATAGAGGCGACAGATACCACATTCTGGTTTCGCTTCAAGGATGACGTCGTAATCATCATCAGCGAAGGCCCCGAGGGCGCCATAGTCAATGCTCGCTCGGTTTCACGTGTGGGCGTTAGCGATGTGGGCAAAAACGCAGAACGTCTGCGCGCTTTTTTCGCAACGTTGTAAATCTGAATAGTGACACTGATTAGTAACGCCGTAGAGCCTCTGAAAAATATATGAACGCCAAATCAAAGCAGACATTGCTGCTGTACTTCACCGCCATCGCACTAAGTGTTCTGGCGGTTTCGCAGCTAGGCAGCTATCTCGTCAACACGCGCATTCCGCTGGGTACCAGCATTGAATTGAATGGCTTTCTGCACTTCACCCATATTCGCAATATGGGTGGCGTATTTGGCATGTTCCAGGGTAAAGGCTGGATCTTTGGATTGTTCAGTCTGGCATTGATAGTCGGGCTGATCATCTATCTTTTGAAAAGCAAAACTGTGCAGGCCTATGAGTACATCTGCTTTGGTTTTGTAGTTGGTGGCGGCAGCAGCAATGTGCTGGACCGGCTCGTCTACGGCAGCGTCGTCGACTTCATCGATCTGCAGCACATTCCCTTCTGGCACTATATTTTCAATACCGCGGATATGATGGTACACGTGGGACTTTGGCCTATGTTATGGCTGAGTTTTCGTGGCATCTCCGCGACCAAAACTCACTAGGCCTAACCATCATTTTGTTTGGATAACCGCTTTACTGTTGACTGCCATAGACTTGCGCAGCCGCCATCACGGCTTTACCCGAATCGATGTCTGCACCCATCGCGCTTAACGTATTATCCAGCGCATTCAGACACAACAAAACGTTTCTGCGATTGCTGGCATAACCCATTAACCCGATACGCCAGACCTTGCCAGCCAGCGTACCCAGACCGGCCCCTATTTCCAGCCCGTAATTTTGCAATAGCTGTGCGCGCACCGCGGCCTCATCCACACCTGCCGGCACACCAACCGCGTTCAACTGCGGCAGCCGATAAACCGGGTCCACGATTATCCCCAGACCCATGGCTTCAAGACCTGCAGCAAACGCCAGATGGTGATCAGCATGGCGCCGCCAGGCCGCCTGTAAGCCCTCTTCCTGCAACATCACCAGTGATTCATGCAACGCATACAGACTATTGACCGGCGCGGTGTGGTGATAGCTGCGACGCGTGCTGGCACCCCAATAGTCCATGATCAGATTCATGTCCAGAAACCAGCTCTGCACCTTCTGTTTGCGCTGCCTGATCAGGTCCACAGCACGCGCACTGAAACTCACCGGCGAGATGCCCGGAACGCAGGACAAGCATTTCTGCGTGCCGGAATAAATAGCGTCAATGCCCCAGCCATCCACATCCAGTTCGATACCACCCAGCGATGTGACTGCATCCACTACGCTCAGACAATCATACTGACGCGCCAACTTACACAACGCGGCAGCATCGCTGCGCACGCCGGTAGAGGTTTCTGCGTGTACGAAGGCCAGCATTTTTGCATCAGGATTAGCGCGCAGCGCGTCTTCCACTTTCTGCAGATCGACGCATTTCCCCCAGTCATCACTGACCAGAACCGCGGTAGCACCGCTTCGCTCGACGTTCTCTTTCATGCGCCCGCCGAACACGCCGTTCTGACAAACAATCACTTTGTCCCCGGGCTCCAGCAGATTAACGAACACGGCCTCCATACCGGCCGAACCCGGTGCGGAAACGGGCAATGTCAGTTCGTTATTGGTCTGAAACGCATATTGCAGCAGCGCTTTGATCTCATCCATCAACCGAATAAATTCCGGATCAAGATGCCCAATAGTAGGCCGCGCCAACGCCGCCAGCACCCGAGGACTAACATCAGAAGGCCCGGGGCCCATCAAGGTGCGTGCGGGCGGATGGAAAGTGTTTGTCATGGCGGTGTCTCTCTCGTTGAACTTAAAATTGATCGCAGTCTACCGCAGAGAGCGTTGGACGCAACCCTCGGCATGGGAGCGCTGTAGGTCGGAGCGCTGTGGATCGAGTTGGAGGCGGGAGGTGGTTCGAATCGGGACACGCCTACAAGTACATCCCTGTAAGGCTCGTTCGCCCGCCTTCCCTGGCGGTCGACGGTCCCGCTCCGAACCACCTCCCACCCCCAACTCTGGCAGCAGCACTCTGCTTGAAGAGCGGCAAACTAACGCTCTTTCGCGAATTCAACGCACGTGCACAACGCGCAGAAGCATATCGAACTCCGCGCCGCACCGAATCACGCTCGCCTCCAACCCTGGCTTCAACGCACCGCTCGACGTATCGTGCCCCATTGCGACATTGCGACATTGCGACATTGCGAATCAGTTAGACGCACGGCGCAAGAAAACCATCCCGGTCGTACGCACAGTGCCAGGGCGGTGATGTGGGAGGGCGCGCGCAGGACCGGCGACCGCCAGGGATGGCGGGCGAACGAGCCCTACAGGGATGTACTTGTGGGCGTGTCCTGCGCGCGCCCTCCCACAGCGCCGACCGCCCTACGGAGTACTGAGTATGTTGCGCCCTACAACGTACTTCCAAAGTTCAACGAAGTCGGCACCACGCGGGGCCAATAAAAAAGCCGAGACATGCTCGGCTTTTTGTAGTGCGATTGATCAGCGTTTACTCCGCGTTAGAGTCATCCTCGTCCTGCACGACTGCGGCTGGACGGTCAACGAGTTCGACGTAGGCCATGGGGGCCTTGTCGCCGGTGCGCAGACCGCACTTCAGGATGCGGATGTAGCCACCCGGACGGCTCTCGTAGCGTGGGCCCAGATCTGTAAACAGCTTGCCTACAGTAGCCTTGTCACGCAGACGATCGAATGCCAGGCGACGGTTCGCGACGCTGTCCTGCTTGGCAAGCGTGATCAGCGGTTCGGCTACCATGCGCAGCTCTTTGGCTTTAACAACAGTAGTCTTGATGATCTCGTGCTCAACAAGAGACACAGTCATGTTGCGAAACATGGCTTTGCGATGAGAGCTGTTACGATTAAGTTGACGCCCACTCAGACGATGACGCATATCTTCTAATTCCTGTTCAGAACGCTGGTCAATATGCCAGCGTTAGGTAAATCTTCATTAAAACTTCCAGCTGCAACCGGCTTGTCTGCAGCTGCTGTTACTCAACTTCTGTCGTCAGATCGCAGGCTTGCCGGTGGCCAGTTTTCCAGCCGCAGCCCCAGAGACAAGCCTCTGGTTGCCAATACGTCCTTGATCTCGGTCAGTGACTTCTTACCCAGGTTAGGGGTCTTCAGCAATTCAACTTCTGTGCGTTGAATCAGGTCACCGATGTAGTAAATATCTTCCGCTTTCAGACAGTTTGCAGAGCGCACTGTCAGTTCCAGATCATCTACCGGACGCAGCAGGATAGGATCAATTTCATCTTCCGGCTCATCGGGTACTGCTGCTACCTGGCTTTGCAGATCAACGAATACCGCCAGTTGATGCTGCAGAATTGTCGCTGCGCGACGAATCGCTTCTTCCGGCTCTATGGTGCCATTGGTACGCAGATCGATAACTAGTTTGTCTAGGTCAGTACGCTGCTCAACACGCGTGCTCTCAACCGAGTAGGCAACTGTTGTCACCGGGCTGTAAGAGGCATCCAGAAACAGTTTGCCAACAGCGCGGGTCTCATCATCGCTGGCTACACGCGTATCAGCCGGAGAATAGCCGCGACCTTTACGTACGGTGAGGCGCATGTTCAGCTCACCTGAAGCATTCAAGGTGGCAATCACGTGCTCAGGGTTAACGATTTCCACGTTATGGTCTGTCACGATGTCGCCGGCTTTAACTACACCAGCGCCTTTTGCGCTCAGTGTAAGAACTGCTTCGTCCTGACTGTTCAGAACAACGGCAACGCCTTTCAGGTTCAACAGGATTTCGATTACGTCTTCCTGAACGCCTTCAATAGCACTGTATTCGTGTACTACACCATCAATCTCAACTTCTTCGATGGCGCAACCTGGCATTGAGGACAGCAGTATGCGTCGCAATGCGTTACCCAGTGTGTGACCGAAGCCCCTTTCCAGCGGCTCAAGAACCACCTTGGAGTGGGACTTGTTAAACTCTTCTACCTTAATCAATTGTGGCGTCAAAAAATCCGACAACGAAATCTGCATGGAATCACCTTTCACACTTAGCCTGTTTTTACTACTTGGAGTAAAGCTCGACAATCAAATTCTCGTTAATATCAGGCGACAAATCACCTCGATCAGGCTTGCGGATATATGTTCCCTCCAGCTTTTCATTGTTGACCTGTATCCATTCTGCCGGAGTGCGTTGTGCGGCAAGCTCCAGTGCGGCTTTGA
Organism: Pseudohongiellaceae bacterium; assembly: GCA_041751425.1. Lineage (GTDB taxonomy): Bacteria > Pseudomonadota > Gammaproteobacteria > Pseudomonadales > Pseudohongiellaceae > JAVVEG01. The sequence goes on from JBGSXL010000012.1 coordinate 28,985, forward strand.
TGCGCAACTGCTCTTTTGCTTTGGGACGAACGGCAACAACATCGCCTGCTGATATTTGGTAAGAAGGCACGTTAACAACATCGCCATTGACCAGTATGCATTTATGCGACACCAGCTGGCGGGACTCCGAACGGGTAGAACCAAAACCCATGCGATATACCACGTTGTCCAGACGCGACTCCAACAATTGCAGCAGGTTTTCACCGGTTGCGCCCTTCAGACGGGCAGCTTCCTTGTAGTAACCACTGAACTGACGTTCAAGGACACCGTACATACGGCGGACTTTTTGTTTTTCACGCAGTTGCACACCGTAGTCAGACAGTCTGCCACGACGCTGGCCGTGTTGGCCTGGGCTGTTTTCAACCTTGCACTTGCTCTCCAAAGAACGTACGCCGCTCTTCAGGAACAGATCTGTTCCTTCGCGTCGTGCGAGCTTGCATTTCGGGCCTAAATAACGGGCCATATTTCGTCTCCTATGTTCTTATCTGTTGGAGATAAGGCACTTGATTAGCATATCTGCTGAAACTGTTAACTAGCTGAACCGGCTCTACTGCTTAAACGCGACGCTTCTTCGGCGGACGGCAACCGTTGTGAGGCATCGGAGTGACGTCTGTAATGTTGCTCACTTTCAAACCACAACCATTCAGCGCACGTACCGCAGATTCACGACCTGGGCCTGGGCCATTGACTTTTACATCAAGATTTTTCAAACCGTACAATTCGATAGCAGCTTTACCAGCACGCTCCGCAGCAACCTGAGCCGCGAATGGCGTACTCTTGCGCGAACCACGGAAGCCCGATCCACCGGAAGTTGCCCAGCTCAGTGCATTACCCTGACGGTCGGTGATCGTAACGATGGTGTTATTGAAAGAAGCATGGATAAACGCAATACCATCCATTACCGCCTTGCGGGCTTTCTTCTTTACTGTCTTAGCTGCTGGCTTTGCCATATCTTATTCCTGAAAAATTTAAGCTGCTGTTCTGCCTGAGAGGATTATTTACGTATCGGCTTGCGTGGTCCCTTACGGGTACGCGCATTGGTCTTGGTACGCTGGCCACGAACTGGCAGCGAGCGACGATGACGTATGCCACGGAAACAACCCAGATCCATAAGACGCTTGATACTCATGGACAACTCGCGGCGCAAATCACCTTCAACAGTGAATTTTGCGACTTCGGCACGAATAACGTCCAACTGCTCCGGGTTAAGCGTGCTGGTTTTAGTGCTTGGCGCTATACCTGTGCTGGCACAGATAGCTTTAGCGCGGGTTGCACCAATTCCGAAGATATATCCCAGAGATATAACAAGGTGCTTATTATCTGGTATGTTGACACCGGCAATACGTGCCATATAGTTACTCCACTCTTAAAAAATCTTACCAGCCCAAGGTGCCGAGCACGGCTCAGCGAGCTAAAATAATGGGGCGCAAAGGATAAACTCTGATGCGGCTAAAATCAACCTGAGAATTAACCCTGACGCTGTTTATGTCGCGGTTCAGCTTCGCAGATCACTCGCACCACACGGTTGCGCTTGATCACTTTGCACTTGCGACAAATCTTCTTAACGGATGTTCTGACTTTCACTTTACTTCTCCAATTGTTTCGTTGGCCAGTACTGCACCACCTGAAATCCGACCCGCCTGTTACAGGCCACCGCGACCAAAATTACTCAAATTCGACTTCTTCATCAGCGATTCGTACTGATGGGACATCAGGTGTGACTGGACCTGGGACATGAAATCCATACTCACAACCACAACAATCAACAAAGCTGTTCCACCCAGATTGAACGGCACGTTGGCCATCATCTGTACAAAATTAGGCAGCAGACACACGATGGTGATGTAAATGGCACCAAACATGGTCAGGCGCGTCAGTACCGAGTCAATGTACTTCGCTGTCTGTTCACCAGGACGTATACCCGGGATAAAAGCACCTGATCTTTTCAGGTTATCTGCCACATCCCGCGGATTGAACACCAGCGCGGTATAGAAGAAGCAGAAGAAAATGATCATGGCGCTGAAAATAATGATATACAGCGGCTGACCTGGTCCTATCATCAAAGCCAGATCCTGCAACCACTCGGCGCCCTCGGACTGACCAAACCACTGCCCCAGTGAGGCAGGGAACAACAAAATGCTGCTGGCAAAAATTGCCGGAATAACACCCGCCATATTCACTTTCAGTGGCAGGTGGCTGGACTGCGCTGCGTACAGCTTGTTGCCTTGTTGCCGCTTGGCGTAGTTCACGGTTATGCGACGCTGGCCTCTTTCAATAAACACGATGGCTGCGATAACGGCGATTGCCAGAATAACCACTACAAACAACAGTAAGCCGCTGATCTGACCTTCGTAAGCCTGTGCCAGTGAGTTGCCGATGGCTCCCGGCAAACCCGCCACGATGCCCGCGAAAATCAGCATGGAAATACCATTGCCTACACCGCGTTCGGTGATCTGCTCACCCAGCCACATCAGGAACATGGCACCGGTTACCAGCGATATAATCGCCGTCAGAACAAAGCCCATGCCTGGTGCGTATGCCATTGGCTGCAACAGCCCTACCGCCATACCGGTACCCTGTACCGTTGCCAGCACCAGCGCACCGTAGCGCGTGTACTGGGTAATCTTGCGGCGACCTGATTCGCCTTCTTTCTTCAACTGCTCCAGATGCGGGCTGACTGCTGTCAGCAGCTGCATGATAATCGACGCCGAAATATAGGGCATGATGCCCAGTGCAACGATACTCATGCGCTCCAATGCACCACCGGAGAACATATTGAACAGGCCCAGGAACGTGCCTTCGTTCTGACTGAACAGGTTCGCCAACTGATTCGGGTCAATACCCGGAACCGGAATGTGCGTCCCGACCCGATAGACAAATATGGCGAACAGCAGGAACAGCAGACGCGCTTTCAACTCGCCTAGTCCTGCGCCTACGCCTTCCGGTGTCATTCCTGGTCGTTTCGCCATTACGTTTTAATCAACCTTCTGTGCGTACTTTTTTGGTTTTCTTCTTGCCAGCATTCGCAAGAGGAACCGGATCGATCACTTTTCCGCCAGCCGATTCAATTGCCGCACGCGCACCCTTAGTGACACGCAGGCCGTCAATGGTGACTGCTTTGCCGACTTCGCCAGAGAGCATGACTTTGACACGCGTGATGCTCTTGTTGATGACATTGGCGTTGCGCAGCACTTCGATATCGATAACTGCAGCATCAAGCGCCAGCAATTCACTGGTGCGAACTTCAGCAGTCAAACGACCAATGCGTGAAGAGAAACCGAATTTTGGCAGACGACGCTGCAAAGGCATTTGACCGCCTTCAAAACCGGGTCTGACTGTACCGCCACTGCGAGACTTCTGTCCCTTGTGTCCGGTACCACATGTCTTGCCGAGGCCGCTGCCGATACCACGACCAACGCGACGGCGTGGTTTGGTGCTTCCGGGAGCAGGACTTAAGGTATTCAAATGCATGTCTTATTCCTCGCCTTCAACTGTCAACATGTAGCGAACTTTGTTTATCATGCCGCGCACCTCTGGTGAATCCACCAGCTCTACGCTTTGATGCATGCGACTCAGTCCCAGTCCTGTCAAACACTGCTTGTGCTTGGGGATTCTGCCAATAGGGCTGCGTACCAGCGTTATCTTTACTTGTGTTGCCTTTTTCTTGGCCATAGCTGCTAACCTAAAATCTCTTCGAGTGTTTTACCGCGCTTGGCAGCAATGCTTTCCGCCGCACGCATGTACTTCAGGCCTTTGAAAGTTGCGTTAACAACGTTCACAGGGTTGGTTGAACCGTAGCACTTGGCCAATACGTTCTGGACACCAGCCAGTTCGAGAACAGCACGCATGGCGCCACCCGCGATGATACCGGTACCCTCTGAGGCTGGCTGCATGTAAATCTTGGATGCGCCATGACGTGCCTTCACCGGGTATTCCAATGTATGACCATCAAGAGAAACGTGGATCATATTGCGTCGCGCTGCTTCCATCGCTTTTTGGATAGCCAGTGGCACTTCGCGCGCTTTACCGCGACCGAAGCCTACTCGACCATTGCCATCGCCGACTGCAGTCAAAGCTGTAAAGGCGAAAATACGACCACCTTTAACCACCTTGGCAACACGGTTTACCTGGATCAACTTCTCCTGCAAACCTTCTTCGTTTTTCTTGGAGTCTTCTCTAAATGCCATAGCTCATAAAACCTTTAAAATTCCAGACCGCCTTCACGTGCGGCATCAGCCAGAGCTTTCACTCGGCCATGGTAGTTATAACCGGATCGGTCAAATGCCACCTTACTGACCCCAGCGGCTTTGGCCCGCTCGGCAATAAGTGCACCTACACCGGTCGCTGCCGTCACATTACCGGTAGCGGAGCCTTTCAGGCTCTTGTCCAAAGTGGATGCACTGGCCAGCACTTCATTGCCGGCAGGTGAAATAATTTGCGCGTAGATGTGACGCGGGGTACGGTACACGCACAAACGGTTCACACCCAGTTCACTAATCTTCGCCCTGGTTCTTCTGGCACGGCGCAGTCGAGCTTCTTTCTTAACACTCATGATATCAAGCCCTATTTCTTCTTAGCTTCTTTTCTATAAACGTTTTCGTCAACGTAACGAATGCCTTTGCCTTTATATGGCTCTGGCGGACGAAACTCCCGAATCTTTGCTGCAACTTCACCCACCAGTTGTTTGTCAGCACCCGACAGAACAATCTCTGTCTGCGTTGGTGTTTCCGCAGTTACGCCTTTGGGCACTTCAAAATCGATGGGGTGCGAATAGCCAACCGCGATATTGAGGATATTGCCCTGTGCTTTTGCACGGTAACCTACGCCCTGCAGCTGCAGTTTTTTCTGAAAGCCCTTACTGACACCCTGCACCATGTTGTTGATCAGTGCACGGAAAGTACCGGCCAATGCATTCGATTGTCTGGAACCATCTTTGGCAGACACACGCAGCACATCGCCTTCTCTGTCAATCTTCACCGCGCCATGCAGCGCCAGGCTCAAATTGCCTTTGCCGCCTTTAACGGAAAACTCGGTATCTGTTACCGTGGCCTCTACACCTTTGGGCAGGGACACCGGACTACTTGCTACTCTGGACATATTCTTGCTCTCAACTGGTTTTGAACTTGCGTATCAGAATACTGTACACAAGATTTCTCCGCCGATACCGGCGGCTCGGGCCTGTTTGTCTGTCATCAGGCCTTTATTGGTAGAAACAATAACCACACCCAGCCCCTGACGATTGGTAGGCAGATCTTCTTTGCCCTTATAAAGACGTCTGCCAGGACGGCTGCTGCGAATGATCTCTTCCACTACCGGCTTGCCTTCGAAATACTTCAGCTCGATAGTCAACGTGCTCTTGCTGCCATCTTCAGCAACCGCGTAGGAACTGATGTAACCTTCGTCCTGCAGCACACGACAAATAGCTACTTTGATCTTCGACGATGGCGCTGCCACTGTTGGCAATTTTGCCATTTGCGCGTTTCTGATACGCGTCAATAGATCTGCAATAGGGTCCGACATACTCATGATTTTTGCTCCAGCTTACCAGCTTGCTTTAGTCAATCCGGGAACATCACCGCGCATCGCCGCTTCACGCAGCTTGTGCCGGCACATACCAAATTTGCGATATACACCGTGTGGGCGACCTGTAATTCTGCAACGTCTGACCTGACGAACCGGACTGGCATCGCGTGGCAATTTCTGGAACTTGACTTGCGCGTCCCATTTCTCTTCATCACTGGCAGTAGAACTGCTGAGTATCGCCTTCAGCGCAGCACGCTTGACCGCAAATTTGGCCACTGTATCAGCACGCTTTTTCTCTCGGGCGATCATTGAAGTTTTTGCCATCTCTTAAGACTCCTTAGCTTCTGCTTTCGCAGCGCCGCCCTTGAAAGGAAAACGCAATGCACTCAACAGTGCACGGCCTTCGTCATCCGTACGGGCAGTAGTTGTAATAACGATATCCAGACCACGCAGCTTGTCGATCTTGTCGTATTCAATTTCCGGGAAAATGAACTGTTCAGTCACGCCCATCGCATAATTGCCACGGCCATCAAATGACTTGGGGCTCAAACCGCGGAAGTCACGGATACGTGGGATGGCAACACCAACCAGACGTTCCAGGAATTCCCACATGCGCTCACCACGCAGAGTTACCTTGCAGCCAATGGGCCAGCCAGCACGAATCTTGAATCCGGCGATGGACTTGCGTGCTTTGGTGATAACCGGACGCTGACCGGCAATCAATGCCAGTTCGGCAGCGGCATTGTCGAGCAACTTTTTGTCGCCAACTGCATCACCAACACCCATGTTAAGAACCACTTTGGTGACTCTGGGCACGCGCATAGGATTGTCGTACGCGAACTGTTTGGTCAGCGATGGGACGACTTCTTTTCTATAAAATTCTTTCAACTGAGCCATGGTGGCAACCTGAATTTCCCGTTAATCAATTACTTGGTTATTGGATTTAAAAACCCGCTTCTTTTTGCCGTCTTCCTGAACAATAAATCCGACGCGGTCAGCTTTATTGGCTTCAGCATTGAAGATCGCAATATTCGATATGTCCAGCGCAGCCTCTTTCTCTACGATCCCGCCAGCCTGGCCAGCATTGGGATTCGGTTTGGTGTGACGCTTGACAATATTGACTCCAGATACTATTACCTTGTCGTCTCCTACCAGACGAGAAACGGTTCCGCGCTTCCCCTTGTCCTTGCCGGCGATAACAATCACTTCATCATTACATTTAATCTTACGCATAATCCGCGGCCTCAAAACTTTGTCTATAGCACTTCTGGTGCCAGGGAAATAATTCGCATGAACTTTTCATTACGCAGTTCACGCGTTACCGGGCCAAATACACGAGTACCAATTGGCGCCTGCTGGTTGTTCAACAGGATTGCAGCGTTGTCGTCGAACTTGATCAACGAACCATCACCGCGACGCACACCTTTCTTGGTACGCACAACCAGGGCAGACAACACCTGGCCTTTCTTGACCTTGCCTCGTGGAATCGCTTCTTTTACTGTCACTTTGATGACATCACCTATGCGAGCATAACGACGATGCGAACCGCCCAGCACCTTGATGCACATAACCCGCTTCGCGCCACTATTGTCGGCCACATCTAAATATGACTGTACTTGAATCATCGATTCTCTCCGAACCTTCTCTTGATTGCTGCCTGAGCAGCAATGGCCTAAAGGGCCAATACTTTAATTAAAACTTTTGCTTCAGACCTGTGTTGCTCTTTCGTCAATCGAAACCAGCGACCAGGTTTTGGTTTTGGAGATCGGTCTGACTTCCTTGACAGTCACTTCATCACCTTCGCAGCACTCATTGTTGGCATCGTGCGCATGAATTTTCGAAGAGCGTGTGATGTACTTGCCGTACACCGGGTGCTTAACGCGTCTTTCGATAAGCACAACAATGGATTTGTCCATTTTTGTGCTTACTACTTTGCCGGATACTACACGGCCGGTCTTTTCCACAGAGCTTTCAGTAAGCGACATAATTAAGATCCACTTTTCTCTTTTTCGGTAATGAGAGTCTTCACGCGGGCGATGTCTTTTCTGACTTCTGCAACCAAATGATTCTGACCCAATTGACCGGTGTTTTTCTGAATTCTGATTTTGAACTGATCCTTGTACAGAGCATTCAACTGCTCTTTCAGTTCGGATACGGGTTTTTCCCGCAGTTCACTCGCTTTCATTACATCACCGTCCGTTTTACAAATGAGGTTTCAAATGGAAGCTTTGCTGCTGCCAGTTGGAACGCCTCGCGTGCCAGAGCTTCATCAACTCCTTCGATTTCAAACATAACGCGACCCGGCTGAATCAGTGCTACCCAGTACTCGACGCTACCCTTACCTTTACCCTGACGAACCTCAAGAGGCTTCTGAGTAATTGGCTTGTCAGGAAACACACGAATCCAGATTTTGCCGCCACGTTTTACGTGACGTGTCATTGCCCGTCGAGCTGCTTCGATCTGGCGCGCAGTCAATCGGCCGCGTGAAATAGCCTTCAAGCCGTATTCGCCAAAGTCCACATTGCTGCCGCGATGTGACAGACCGCGGTTACGGCCCTTCATCATCTTGCGAAATTTTGTACGCTTAGGTTGTAACATCGAGCCTACCCCTTACTTAGTCGTTTTCTGTGGCGCCGTTACAGCTTCATGCAGGTTCAGAACTTCACCTTTGAAGATCCACACCTTGACGCCGATCAAGCCATAGGTAGTGCTCGCTTCAGACGTTGCGTAATCAATATCAGCACGCAGCGTATGCAAAGGTACGCGACCTTCTCTGTACCATTCTGAACGGGCGATTTCCGCGCCACCCAAACGTCCACCCACTTGCACTTTGATACCTTCTGCTCCCTGACGCATGGCGTTCTGAACGACGCGCTTCATCGCGCGACGGAACATGACACGCTTCTCGAGTTGCTGGGCGACACTGTCAGCCACCAGCTGTGCATCGAGATCAGGCTTGCGAATCTCTTCGATGTTGATGTGCACCGGCACGCCCATTTTTGCGGCCAATGTATTTCTCAGCACTTCAACGTCTTCACCTTTCTTGCCAATCACAATGCCAGGACGCGCAGTGAAAATGGTGATTCGTGCAGTCTGTGCGGGACGCTCGATTTCCACGCGGGAAACAGATGCTGCAGCCAGCCGCTTTCTGATGAATGCACGTACCTGCAGATCTACCAGCAGATTCTCGGCATAATTTTTACCTTCAGCAAACCATACTGAGGTGTGTTTCTTGACGATACCAAGCCGAATTCCGGTTGGATGTACTTTTTGACCCATCCCAATCTCCTAGTTATCGGCTACTTTCAGTGTAATGTGGCAAGAACGTTTACAGATACGGTCAGCGCGGCCTTTGGCGCGAGGACGTATACGTTTCATGGTCATACCTTCATCTACAAAAATGGTTGAAACTTTCAACTCATCCACGTCAGCGCCTTCATTGTGTTCGGCGTTGGCAATAGCCGAGTCGAGCACTTTCTTGATAATCTCAGCACCCTTCTTCGGGCTGAAGGTCAACAGTTGCAGGGCTTCTTCTACTGCCTTGCCGCGAATCTGATCGGCAACCAGCCTCGCTTTCTGGGCAGAGAGCCGCGCGCCTTTTAATTTAGCTACCACTTCCATCTCTTAATCCCCGTTAGCGTTTGGCTTTCTTGTCAGCCACGTGACCACGATAGGTACGTGTGAGTGAAAACTCACCCAGCTTGTGTCCGACCATGTCTTCAGAAACAAACACAGGCACATGCTGGTGACCATTGTGAACAGCGATCGTCAAACCAATCATGTCAGGAGAAACCATCGAACGGCGCGACCAGGTTTTGATTGGACGCTTGTCTTTGGTTTCCATCGCTGTTTGCACTTTTTTCATCAAGTGAAGGTCTATAAATGGACCTTTTTTCAGTGAACGTGGCACTTTAAATTCCTCTAGTATCCGCCCTTAGCGGGTTGCATTTCTGCGGCGAACGATCATGTTGGAAGTTCGCTTGTTAGTTCTGGTTTTGTAACCTTTGGTTGGCTGACCCCACGGTGATACCGGGTGACGACCACCTGAAGTACGACCCTCACCACCACCATGCGGGTGATCAACCGGGTTCATTACCACGCCGCGCACTGTTGGGCGAATACCGCGCCAACGCACAGCACCTGCTTTACCCAGTGAGCGCAGGTTGTGCTCGGCATTGGAAACTTCACCGAGTGTTGCCTTGCAATCCACCAGAATCTTGCGCATCTCACCTGAACGCAGACGCAATGTTGCATAATTGCCTTCACGCGCTACCAGTTGCGCTGAACCACCAGCACTGCGAGCAATCTGTGCTCCCTTGCCTGGCTTCATTTCTACGCAATGTACTGTGCTACCCAGAGGGATATTGCGCAGTGGCAGGCAGTTACCTGTCTTGATTGGTGCATCCTGACCGGACAACAACACGTCATCTGCACTGACTTTGGCCGGCGCAATGATGTAGCGACGCTCACCATCCGCGTACAACAACAGCGCGATAGCCGCTGTGCGGTTAGGATCGTATTCCAGGCGTTCTACTTTCGCAGGTATGCCATCTTTGTCACGACGAAAATCGACAATGCGATACTTCTGTTTGTGTCCACCACCCGCATGACGGCGAGTAATGCGACCCATATTGTTACGACCACCAGTTTTGGACTGTGAGGCCAACAATGGACCATGAGGTGCACCTTTGTGCAGTTCATGGTTAACAATCTTCACGACGAACCTGCGACCGGGTGAAGTAGGTTTACACTTTATAATTGCCATAACCGCACTCCCCCTTACGCCAGGCCGACAAAGTCAATTTCCTGACCCTGTCCAAGCTTGACGTAAGCTTTTTTCCAATTGGATTTTTTCCGGATCTTGCCACGCGCAGTACGCTTGGTCTTACCCTTGACGTTCAGTACCTGAAGCTCTTCAACAGTGACGTTGAACAGTTTCTCGACAGCTTCTTTGATCTCTGGCTTGGAGGCATCATTGATCACCTTAAAAGCCAGTTGATTGTGTTTGTCGCTCATTACCGCCGTCTTTTCAGAGACGTGTGGTCCGAGAATAATGGAATAGAGTCTCGCCTCGTTCATGACAACATCTCCTCAACTTTTTTCAGCGCGGGGACTGTCATAAGCACTTTCTCGAAGCCAATCAGGCTAACCGGATCAAGTCCTGCGGCATCCAGCACATCTACTTTATGCAGGTTACGCGCTGCCAGGTACAGATTTTCTGCAATCTCATCGGCAACAATCAGCACGTTATCCAGAGCAAATTCTTTCAGCTTGGCAACCAGTGATTTGGTTTTGTGAGAGTCGACAACAAAGTCGTCAACAATCAACAGACGATCCTGTCTGATCAGTTCGGAGAGGATGCAACGCATCGCACCACGGTACATTTTCTTGTTCAGTTTCTTGCTGTGGTCCTGAGGACGCGCAGCAAACGTGACACCACCAGTACGCCAGATCGGGCTGCGAATAGTACCGGCACGCGCACGGCCTGTACCCTTCTGGCGCCATGGCTTGCGGCCACCGCCGCTGACTTCGGAGCGGGTCTTCTGCTTGACAGTACCCTGACGCGAACCAGCGAGGTAAGTAACCACAGTCTGATGTACCAGGGACTCGTTGAACTCGAGACCGAACGCATCATCAGAGATGGAGATTTTCTTTGTGCCTGCTTTGCTTCCAGGCTTAGCAATACTCAATTCCATTGCTTACCCCCTGAACTCAGCAGATTTAACGGAAGGACGAACGATAACGTTGGAGCCAGTTGCGCCGGGAATGGCACCTTTGACAAGTAACAGATTGTTTTCTGTATCAACGCGGACAATTTCGAGACTTTGCGTGGTGACTTGAGCGCTGCCCATGTGACCCGACATTTTCTTACCTTTCCAGACCCGGCCCGGCGTCTGACACTGACCGATTGAACCCGGTGCTCTGTGTGAAAGTGAGTTACCGTGCGTAGCGTCCTGCATACTGAAGTTGTGACGCTTGACCGTACCAGCGAAACCTTTACCCTTCGAAGTTCCGGTGACGTCGACTTTCTGACCCACAGCAAACTGGTCCACAGTCAATTGACTGCCCAGCGCCAGATCAGCAAGTGCATCCTGCTCAGCACGGAATTCCCAAAGACCGCTGCCGGCTTCGGTTCCTGCTTTGGCAAAATGACCAGCAAGGGATTTGGACACGCGGGAAGCTTTACGCTCACCCGTGGTGACCTGAATAGCGGAGTAACCGTCTGTTTCAGTTGTTTTAAGCTGGGTCACCCTATTAGGCTGAACCTCAACAACTGTTACCGGTATAGACAAACCTGCTTCAGTGAAAACGCGGGTCATACCGCTTTTTCGACCGACTAGACCAATCGACATTATGTAAACCTCATCGTGTACGGGGCTGAAACCCGCTATGGCTGCTTACGCATTACACTAAGATAAGAGATGTGCTCTTATCCCAGGCTGATCTGAACTTCCACTCCGGCCGCCAGATCCAGCTTCATCAGCGCATCTACGGTCTTCTCTGTGGGCTCTACGATATCGAGCAAACGCTTATGCGTCCTGATTTCGTATTGATCTCGTGCATCTTTATTCACATGCGGAGAAATCAGAATGGTATATCGCTCTTTATCTGTAGGCAGCGGAATAGGACCCCGAACCTGGGCTCCTGTACGCTTCGCAGTATCAACGATTTCCTGAGTAGACTGATCGATCAGCCGATGATCAAAGGCTTTGAGCCGGATTCTGATACGCTGACTTTGCATCTACTCTAATCTCCAAAAACTTTTTTAAATTAAACAGTTACTGTTTACTGCCTTTTTCACACCTTCTGCCGGTGCAAAAACCGCCGTTTTAACCCTAAAAAACGGAAGCGAGATTCTAAGGTCGCAACCCCCTCCTGTCAAGGAAAACAATTGCGACCTGTCTAACTATTACTCGAATATTTTTGCTACCACGCCTGCGCCTACAGTCCGGCCGCCTTCGCGTATCGCAAAGCGCAGACCGTCATCCATCGCAATCGGGTTGATCAACGTCACAACCATCTTGATGTTGTCACCTGGCATCACC
>JBGSXL010000013.1:0-198967 GCA_041751425.1 Pseudohongiellaceae bacterium
TCCAACAAACGGGCAACGAACTTGAGTCTTTCGTCCATATGGTTACTCTCATTCCAAGGCATCTGGAGATCTCCCCCAAATGCTTAAATGTGTAACCTATGTCTCCGGTATAGTCTGTAACCTATGTGTCAGGTTGCTCAATGCCCTGCTCGCAAGAGTAGGGCATTTTTGTTTGGCGTATCTGGAAGAAAGAACTCCTCAGTTCGACAAAACGCACCGCGTTTTGGACAGCCACAGGCTGCCCCGCAGGGGTGAGGTATTTGGCTAAGCCAAATGCCGAATCAATCTCTCCTCGAATTCGAGATGACTCAAACCGATGGAAGAATTAGAATCTGGGGCAAGGTCCCTGAAATGAACAATCGAATTCTACGCGTCCCGAGCCTTCCACCATGCTGATCTACATCCTCGACCTCTTTGCCGCAATAGAACCACTTTCATAAAGCTCGGAAACTCGTCAATCAGAGCTGAGACTTGATTGGCAACAGAATGGTTTCGGAGATTTTTTCGCTTAGCGGACGACTCTGCCAGCGAGATAGAGAATACAACTCAGCCGACTGCAGATCGATCTCAAACACTTCTGTCATCTGCGCGGCAAATTCACTGTTGTAAATATTCAGGCTGGCCTCATCATTCAATCGAATTGAGCGCATATCGAAGTTAGTTGAACCCACCGAAACAAACTGCCTGTCAATGACGAGCAACTTGGTATGCAGCATGGTCGGTTGGTAGACGTGTATCTCGGCACCGGCCAGCAGCAGTTCACCCCAATCAGACTTGGAGGCAATTTTAACAGTCAGCGAATCGATGTGTGGCCCGGGAACCAGGATGCGAACGCGTACGTCGCGATCAAGTGCTGTGATCAATGCCTGTATCAGCAACTTGTCCGGGACAAAGTAGGCGGCCGCCAGATCGATGGTTTCAGCGGCTGCTGCTATCGCAAGCAGATACATCAGATGCATGCTCTCGCTCCCGCCCGATGGTGAAGCAACAAACACGTGTGCATCCATCTCGCCTTCAACCTGCAGCGGAGGAAAGTAGCTTGCACCGTTCAATACCTGGCCTGTGGTCTTGATCCAATTATCATTGAAGGCGGCTTGCAATTGCGCCACCGCTGGACCTTCGATACGAAAATGCGTATCACGCCATTGCTCCGGGCTGCCACCGTCGCCACGCCAGTGATCCGCAATGCCGACGCCACCAGTGAAGCCAATACGACCATCTATTACGAGCAGTTTACGGTGGGTACGATTGTTCATGCGACCGAGGTTGTACCAGTTGAGCGGGCGATAGCGATGTAGTTTCACACCGGCATCTTCCATCGAATCCAGCAGAGTTTGTTCCATTTGGGTGCTGCCCACCCAATCGACAATGACGGTCACCGGTATACCTGCGCGGGAGCGCTCAGAAAGTGCTTCTGAAAACTCTTCACCAACTTCACCCGACCAATAAATGAAAGTTTCGAATGTGACAGATGTCTGCGCGGAACGAATGGCCTGCAGCATTGCAGGAAAAATCTCGTCACCGTTTTGCAGCGCGGTTATCTGATTGCCTAGTTCAATTGCAGGCCCTAAAAGAACCGACATTTCGCGGCGAAACTGGGGGTCGGAGACGGCATAGCGATGTTCAACCGTGCGATCCATTACCTTGTCGGATGTTTTGAAGTTTTCAAACAATACCAACACCAAGCTGGTAGCCAGAATAGTGAATCCTATAATCCATAACATAAATCTTCGGCTCTTGGTCACTGAAATCCCAACCTTGGTTGCGGGCTTACAAAACGGTGTCGGTGCGTTACTCCTTAGCGAAGATTGGTCACTCCTTCGGAGCAGGGTGCTGAAGCAAGTCCTCGCCCTTATGGCTCGCACGTTCGCGGGCAACCTGCATGTCGAGATCGTGGTTCACCGATACATCGGGCTGAATCTCTTCAGACAAGCGCGGTTTTCTCACGGCCGGCTCGGTAGTGCTACCCGTCTCAAAAGCTTCCGCGTTGTGAGTTGCACTGATAAGTTGCACCCGGTAAATTGGCTCGGGCATATCCATGCCTGCGTCTTCGATCGCGCACTTTACCTGCCTGATCGCCTCGCTGCGGGTCTTGAGAAAATCAACCTTGCGCTGATCCAGCCACGCGGAAAAAACTATCAGCACTGATGAATCTCCGATCGACTGGATCGTAGCCTGTGGTTCTGGCTCGGTTGCGATTGCCGGTATTTTTCGTAGCGTCTCCATGCCAAGTTGTCGAACCGCGCTGAGGTCTTCCTCTGTGCCGATCCCCAAGGTGAATTGCAGCCGCCGCATCGGGTTGCGGGTGTAGTTAAGCAAAACACCCTTGAACACCATTGCGTTAGGAAGGCGCAGGTGGTTGCCATCCATGGTCATAAGGATCGTGGCACGGGAATTAAGCGATATCACCTTGCCCTCATGGCCATCAAGCATAATGTGGTCGCCCGGTTCGAATGGCCGACGCAGACTTAGCAGCATGCCGGCCAGGTGATTCTCGGCGATGTCCCGGAAAGCAAAACCCAGCATGATGCCAAGCACGCCTGCTGATCCCAGTACTGCCCCAACCAGTGCGGTAGCTCCAAGCAGATCCAGTGCAATCAACACGCCGATTAAAAATGTCACCAAATGCACGCCACGACGCAGCAGGCTGTCCAGATACGGATTATTGCTACCCCAGCGCAACAGGTGAAGTCTTCTGGCCAGCCAACGTCCAAACCAGACGAACACCACTACAATCGCAGTTGCGACTAGCAATAAAGGCAGGGCGGCGACCATACGCATCAGCCTCTCCTGTGTTTGATCGAAGGCTGGAATCGTGCGCTCGCGTACGCTGGTGACAACTTGCGCAGCGATACGGTCATCATCTTGTTCGACGCGAGCGTTTTCCTGAGCGACCGCTGTATTTAGCGGGAGCGCGCACACGAGTATCAGAAGCACAATACTCCGGTGGAGGGCGGAGTTGATCATGAGTCTCCGTAATCGCATTCTAAATCCATAGGCGACTCCCAGCATTCCTATCAGGTGCGTACGCAGCAGAGTCACTCAGTGATGATGGTTGTGTCGGTGCGCTGTCCCACTGAGCGCAAAAACGGAACTAGATTGAGCGCAAAACGGAACTAGATGACAGCTGCAATTTCGGGGTGGTGCATGAGTTCGATATCGAACAGACAGCTTTCCTCATCTGCTTGAAAATCAATTAACACTCGCAGTTGCATCGGCACTTCAAACTTCTGTATTCCCCACACCCCGGAGAAGAATTATGGCTACGAAAAAAAAACCTGCTCGGTCGTCACAAATGAAAAATAAGAACGAAATGACCGGTAAAGCAGCGCAGAGCCAAGATGGGGTGCTCAGATCAAACGACATCGTCGCTGCACAGGCTAAAGCGAGTGACGATTTCGTTGCTGCAATGCCTTACAACAATAATAAAGAACTCGAGTACGGTCATGATAACGCTGTGGCACCGCAGCCTGGTGAAACTGTAGAGCCGGACTCCAATACATTGACTGCAAGCACGATGACAGAAAAAACCGAGACTGAAAAAACCGGCGGCTGCGCTACGCTGGGAACTAATTCGACAGTGGCTTCTCTCGACAGAGTCAGGGTCGATGCAAGCAATCAACATTTGACGACCAACCAAGGCGTTCCAATCAGCGACAATCAAAATACATTGAAAGTCGGATTGCGTGGACCATCGTTACTGGAAGACTTTATTCTGCGGGAGAAAATTACCCATTTTGATCACGAACGCATTCCGGAACGAATTGTTCATGCACGTGGTTCAGGTGCGCACGGATATTTCGAAGCTTATGACGCGTTCACCAAATACACACGCGCAGCGCCATTTGCCGAGAAAGGTAAGATCACACCGGTGTTCGCTCGCTTTTCAACGGTAGCCGGGGAACGTGGTTCGAAAGACACCGCTCGAGATGCGCGTGGTTTCGCGGTCAAATTCTACAGTGATGAAGGTAACTGGGACCTGGTTGGCAACAACATCCCGGTATTCTTTATTCAGGATGCAATGAAATTTCCCGATCTGGTTCATGCCGTCAAACCAGAGCCGCATCACGGCATGCCTCAGGCTGCATCTGCGCATGATACGTTCTGGGACTTCGTTTCGCTGATGCCGGAATCCACGCACATGCTGATGTGGGTGATGTCGGATCGCGGGATACCACGCAGCTATCGCATGATGCAGGGTTTTGGTGTGCATACATTTCGCCTGATCAACGACAAAGGGGAATCCGTATTCTGCAAATTTCACTGGAAGCCGCTACTGGGAACTCATTCACTGGTCTGGGACGAAGCTGTGAAAATATCCGGTGCAGATCCCGATTTTCACCGCCGTGATTTGTGGGAAGCGATTGAGTCCGGCGAATTCCCGGAATGGGAATTGGGGCTGCAAATATTTACTGAGAAGCAAGCAGACAGTTTTAGCTTCGACGTTCTCGACGCTACAAAAATAATTCCTGAAGAACTCGTGCCGCTTACGCCTGTCGGGCGCATGGTTCTTAACCGCAATCCGGACAACTTTTTTGCCGAAACAGAGCAAGTCGCGTTCTGCACAGCGCACATCATACCCGGAATCGATTTCTCCAATGATCCGTTGCTCGCCGGTCGCATTCATTCCTATGTCGATACGCAGATCACACGTCTCGGTGGTCCCAATTTTCACGAGATCCCCATTAACTCGCCGGTAACACCAGTACAGAATAATCAACGCGATGGTTTGCACCGACAGGCGATTAATCGCGGTCGTGTGGCATATGAGCCGAATTCACTGGCGGGTGGGTGTCCCTTTCAAGCCGGAGCAGCAGGATTCGTTTCCTTCCCGGAGCACATTACCGAAGATAAAGTTCGTGGCAAGGCAGAGAAATTTGCAGAGCATTATGCGCAGGCGACTTTGTTCTTCAACAGTCAGACAGATGTGGAAAAAACCCATATCGCCGCCGCATTTCGTTTCGAGTTGAGCAAAGTGGGTGTCGTCGCCATTCGTGAGCGGATGGTGTCCTCGCTGGTGAATGTTTCAGCAGAGCTTGCTGCTGAGGTCGCAGCTGGATTGGGCATGGAAGTACCCACTGCTATGCCCAAAGCCGGTGCCAAGCAAAAAAAACCAGAAGTTACTGTTTCACCGGCTTTATCGTTGATGGCTCTGCCTGGAGAAGGTGGTATTCGTACACGGCAGATAGCCGTGTTAGTTGAGAATGGTGTTCACCATGCCTCGCTCGTCGATATACATGGGGCGCTCACCGATGCAGGCGCCGTTGTTCATTTAGTGGGACCACGAGTGGGGATGTTCGTAAGCGACTCCGGTGCGGAACTGGAAGCCAATAAATCGATGGAAAATTCGCCGGGATTCCTGTTCGATGCACTGGTGCTGCCAGACGGCGCCGAAGCTGTTCAGGCGCTCGCGGGTAACGGTCACACTATGGGGTATATCAAAGATCTGTTCCGGCATTGCAAAGCGATTCTCGCTTTGGGTGCCGGACGGGAATTGCTGGAGATGGCGGGAGTAGGGTCAGGCATGGATGCTGACGCAGGCATACTCATTGCGGACGTTAAAGATGCAGCCGGAACTGCGCCGGAATTCATCAAAGCTATTGCTGCGCATCGTCATCTGGCTCGCGACAGTGATCCGCCCAGTAAATGATAAAACTCACCTCAGACAGACTGCGCTTTATTCTAAGTCGGATTAAAGAGCGTTTATGGGTTAAGCCACTGGCGCTTTGCATCCTGTCGATTGGTGGTGCATTCATCGCCAAGCTTGCTGACGACACCGGTCTTGCCCGGGTGTTGCCCAGGATCAATCTTGATTCTGTTGAAACCCTGCTGTCAATCATGGCCTCCAGCATGCTGATTATCGCAATGTTTGCGGTAGGCTCCATGGTTTCCGCTTATGTTTCCGCCAGCAATAGCGCCACGCCTCGTTCTATACCGCTGGTAATTGCTGATGACGTTACTCAAAACGCGTTATCAGCTTTTATAGGCGCTTTTATTTTCAGTCTGGTTTCTTTGATTGCCGTCCAGAATAGTTATTTTGGCTCTGCAGGACTGTTTGCAATATTTGCGCTTACCTTGCTTGTATTCGCTATCGTGATTATCACTTTTGTGCGCTGGGTAGACAGAATTGCCCGGCTGGGTCGGGTGGTGAACACGATTGAGCAGGTGGAGAAGGCAGCCTGCAGCGCATTGGATCGTCGCCGTCATGCGCCAACGTTAGGCGGTTTGGCCGCTTCCCTGCAACAGACCAGTGGCGACAGAGTTGCAGTCTCCTCTTGATATGGATGAAATACAGGAAATTGTCTATAACCGTGTTTCGGTTCCGCAGTTGGTGATTGACGACTTGTTCGACGATGCGTTCACCGCGATTGCTCGTGATAGTGCGGGTATCATTGAAGTTTCCATCCGCCTGCAGAAAGCCTTTTGCGCTTTGACCGAAACAGATGACGATGCAATGGTTACCGCCGCCAAAAAACATTCACGCATGGCGCTGGCCCGCTCGGAATTGGCCTTGTCATTTGCCGGCGATATTGAAGCTGTGCGCAGAGCAGCTGCGTTCTCGGCGGCAGCGGTGGGTTTTTTGCAGGATCGAAAATATGTTCTTTAGTGGATGGGACAGCCTGTTGCGGACGTTGGTCGTTGGGGTGCTGGCTTATGTTGTACTGATTGTGTTCCTTCGCATCTCGGGCAAGCGGACGCTTTCCAAGACGAATGCTTTGGACCTGATAGTGACCATCGCTCTTGGCTCAACCCTGGCAACCATCCTGCTGTCCAAGGATGTTGCTCTGGCCGAAGGGGCGTTGGCTTTCGCATTGTTAATCGGATTGCAGTTCATAGTCAGTTGGTTCAGTGTCCGCGTGCGTTGGGTGCGGCGGCAGGCAACCGGGGAACCGCTTATGTTGCTTCACCGTGGTGAGTTTCTGGCATCGGCTCTGCGCCGGACGCGGGTGACCGAAGACGAAGTGCGAGCAGCAGTGCGTGGGGACGGAGTGGACTCGCTGGACAAAGTTTATGCGGTAGTTCTGGAGACTAATGGTTCGTTCAGTGTAATCAGGTCGGATGAGGGCGGAAACCATTCCAGTCTTACCGGTGTTAAAGGGCCATAGCAGTTTAAGGTAAGCATCCAGAGGCTTTATGGCTGAAGAAAAAGACAGAACTACGCATTACAACAAAGGTAGCTTGACGTTACCCGGAACTGTGATGCTGGGAACCGGCGTCATGATTGGTGCCGGTATCTTTGCGCTTACCGGCCAAATGGCGCAGATGACAGGGGCACTATTCCCACTGGCTTTTTTGGCGGCCGCAGTAATTGTAAGCTTCAGTGCGTATTCGTATATCAAAATATCTAACACCTGGCCATCCGCTGGTGGCATCGGTATGTATTTGCATAAAGCCTATGGCGACCGACTGCCAACAGCGTTTAATGCGCTGCTGATGTATTTCTCTATGGTGATCGCCCAGAGCTTTCTCGCCCGCACGTTCGGCTCCTACACCATGCAGATCTTTGGTGGTGATGAGAGCGGCATGATGGTACCTGTTCTTGGCGTGTCTCTCATTCTTGTCGCTTTCTTTATCAATCTTTCAGGTAATCGCCTGGTCCAGGGCGTGGCCTCTTTTATCGGTGTTTTTAAAATAACAGGCATACTTGTGATCGGATTGGTGGGAATCTGGGTCGCCGACAGTATTGCTGTCGACTTCTCAAGCACAGAAGAGGCTGGAACCGTTAGCAACTTCCTTGGCGCAACAGCACTCGGGATACTGGCGTTTAAAGGATTTACGACAATCACCAACAGCGGCTCGGAGGTGAAAGACCCTACACGCAACGTTGGTCGTGCCATCGTGATTTCCATCGCGGCCTGCGTGGTGATCTACACTCTGGTTGGCTTTGCCGTAGCGAACAATCTCTCACTGGAGGAAATCATTGCGACGCGTGACTATTCTCTGGCCGCTGCAGCGCGGCCAGCTTTGGGTGAGTATGGTGTCTGGTTCACTGTAGCCATAGCCATGATGGCAACCGCCGGCGGTATGATTGCCAGTATATTTGCGGTTTCGCGAATGCTGGCCATGCTCACGGAAATGAAGCTGGTTCCTCACAGCCACTTTGGCATGTCAGGAAGTATTCAGAAGCACACGCTGGTCTACACTGTGGTTTTCGGCCTGATCCTGACCGCATTGTTTGATCTGTCTCGGATCGCGGCGCTGGGTATCGTGTTCTACTTAATCATGGACATTGCTATTCATTGGGGTGTACTCCGCTATCTTCGTAAAGAACTCAAAGCCAGAGCGTGGGTGCCAATCACGGCGATTTTTCTCGATCTACTCGTCCTCGGAGGCTTTGTCTGGGTTAAGCTGAATTCGGATCCATTTGTAATTGGAATGGCCGTTATCACAATGCTTACCATTGCAGTCGCGGAGTACATATTCCTGAAAAAAACGGCCGGGCCCAGAGAAACTGATGAGGAGGAATCTCATGAGCACCAACACTGAAGCCCAGCATCACGATGAGCACGCTGCGGTTGTCGGAGTGGCCATATGGGAACCGTGATTGAAGTGCAACTATACCGGTACAATCCTGAAAATGACGCTGTTCCTTACATGCAGCATTTATCGCTTCCAGTTGAATTCTACAATCGAATGGTTCTGGATGCCTTGGAATACTTGCGAGAAAAGGATCCAACATTGGCATATCGACGCTCTTGCCGGGAGGGAGTCTGCGGTTCAGATGGCATGAACATCAATGGTAAAAACTGGTTGGCCTGCATTAAAACAGTTGCGGAAGCGATAGGTACATCTAACTGTCTTATTATCAGACCCTTGCCCGGTATGCCGGTCATTCGCGATCTTGTTGTGGATCAAACGCTGTTCTTCGAACAGTATAAACGTATCAAACCGTGGTTGATCAATCGCGATGCTCCTCCTGCGATAGAGCGACTGCAATCTCCGGAGGAGCGCGCAAAACTTGATGGTTTGTATGAGTGCATACTCTGCGGGTGTTGCACGTCCCAATGTCCTTCCTCGTGGTGGAATCCCGAAAAATATCGGGGACCTGCAGCCTTGTTGCAGTCACTACGATTTCTTCTTGATAGTCGTGATGAAGGGCGGACGGAGCGATTGGGAGATCTGGAAGATCCTTTCAGCCTCTTTCGTTGTCGGAGCATCGGCAATTGTTCCTGGGTCTGCCCCAAAGGACTTAACCCGATGGGAGCGATTGGCAGGATTCGACATGAGTTATTGCGTACTTCAACTTGAGAAATGTTCATCTTGATGCAGAGAGTTTGTGCGCAAAATATTTATGCGGAGCACATGCAAAAACGGCAGAGGCTTGCGCCCTCGCCGTTTCAGCATAACCTAAAGGTTAACATCACCTAAATGGTTGACCAGGAACTTACTCTGGTCGTTCATACTCAGGTGCATCACGCAGATCTTCACGAGTTACATCAATCCGTAACTGATTGTTATCAGCAGTGCCGGATCGGGTAACGTGACCCCAGCCGATGGCTACGTCTTTCTCGCCCATGCCCAGGAATCCACCCACGCCGACCACAATGGCTACAACCTGACCATTTTCGTCAATGATCAGTTCATCTACTGAGCCTACATCCTCATCACCTGCGGTAGCAACTTCAGCACCGATCAGGTCGCTGGACTGCATGCCACGAGCTGGAACGATGTTCACATAACCACGATGTTCCATGCGAGTCTGGTTGCCTGCGTTCAGGCGGTCAGCTACAGACTGAGAGTCGGTCTGACCCACGCGTGAAGTGCCTTGGCTGCTTTGTGGAGTTGCTGTGCTGCTACCAACTCGCGGCGTGGACTGGCCAGTTTGCGAAGTTGGATCCGACTGACCGACGCGTGGCGCAGATTGGTCAGCATGACCGGTAGTTGTATCGACCTGGTCAGTGCGCTGAGTAATCTCTTGTTCACGATCGATATTCTGACCAACGGTTTGTTGAGCAAGCACAGAGGCTGACGCCAATGTGATTACTGGTGTGACAAGCGCATAAAACGCAATTGAATGTAACTTCTTCATATTGATTTCCTTGGCATAGAGTGAGTTAGTCGGACGAAGATGTCCGGTCTAATCGCTTCATCAAAGCTTTTGTTTCCCGGATTGATTGCCCGAGAAGGGAACCGAATAACCACATGACATGGAGTTCAGGATGAGATTCCAAGGTACGCGCCGAGGGGTTCGCTATCCGTTCGTTGACTCACTCATCCCACCTTGAAGTGATTACGAACGTGTAACGTAAGGGACACTATCTCATAACAAACTGGCAACTTTGTTGCGTCCGCCATTCTTGGCCTGATACATCGCCTGGTCAGCTCTGGCCACTAATAATTTCCGGTCATCTTCCGGTCGATACCGAGCTACGCCGATACTTACCGTCACCTGGCCCAACTCGCCGAGATCCATCTCAGCCACTTGAGTGCGTATGCGCTCGGCCAGCAACAAGGCACCCTCTGCCTCGATACCGGTGAGTATTACAAACTCCTCGCCACCCCAGCGGCCCAAGCGATCAACTGCACGCAAACAGTTCTGTACCGTTGTCGCCAGTTTCTTCAGTACCAGATCACCTGCCTCATGGCCATACAGGTCGTTAAACTTTTTAAAGTGGTCGATATCGAACAGCAACAGAGAACAGGGTCGCTGATAGCGGTGCGCGGCATTGATCTCAGCATCGATCGACTCCTCCATGTGATAGCGGTTCCATATTCCCGTTAGCGAATCTGTAAGGGCCAAAGATTGTAGTCTCTTATTGACATTCTGCAGCTCGTCGTTGAGACGGGCAATATGGTTGGTGGACACAGCTACCGCTAGATCTTCTGCCAGATCCTGGGCCGCCTGAATTTCGATGGCAAGCCAGGGACGACTTTTCCCTCTCACTTCTTCAACCCATGTTGCAAATGAATGACGCGGAGTCAGCACCTTGCGTCCTTTCTCCTCAACCACCACATCCACGGGCTTTCCCGCCCAAAGATGGGTTCTGGGTTGCTCGTGTCGAAACAATAGAAACCAACCTGGCGGTGACTCAACGTTCATTGGCAGAGCAAGCAACCCGTAGCAGCCGGCGAGGTCTTTCTCATCGATTAACGAGGTCTCAGGTAGTTGATCGGTGCACCAAGGGCCGCTCTGCTGGTGTTCAGCAGTCAGGCGGTTACTGATGCGTTTCAGTGAAGTCTCGTCCGGCGTATTGCCTACTTGCGAGACCCCAAGTCGGGACATTAACGCAAGTCCGCAGGCCTCAAAAAGTGCCAGCCAGTTCTGCCCATGTTCCTGCACCATTTCATCAGGCGTAACCAGATTTCCCCGGTTGTACGAAACAAGCTCACGACTGTCCAGTACCCGGTTGATAAAAAGCATCTGACCTCGGGTTTCAATCAGGAACAGCCGTTGACTGGCCATCTGCACCAGGGCAAGCAGCGTGTCCCTGATTCGGGGTGATATCGGCCGAGGCGAAGCATGGTGACATGCGAGCAGACCCCATAATCCTTCGGATCCGTGTATTGCTATGGACATGGAAGCACCTACTCCCATGTTGGCCAGATAGCGTAAATGGACAGGTGAAACTGCTCTCAGGTATCCGGGACTCATATTCAGAAGGCTATTCCCGTTGTCTTCCCGGCTGAGCAGGGCAACTGACGCAGCTGCGGCGTCGGGGATACTGCGTACAGGGTTGATTGCATAGATTTCACGCACCTGTGGCGGGATATCTGATGCCGGAAACCGATGGCCGAGAAAGCTTTCCACAGCATCCCGTCGCATCTCACTGACTACTGTGCCATGCCATTCCTCATCAAACTGATAGACCATGATGCGGTCGTAGCCAGTTAAACTTTCCATAGCTTCCACCAACCCGGACAGTAGCTTACTGCGAGTTTGAGAGCGGTCGAGCTTTTTGATCCAACGATTGAGAAGTGCCAGCGGCTGTAAACCTGTTTGTGACTCAATGGGCTCAATCTCGAAAACCCATCGGCTATCACTTTTGTAAACCGTCACCTGCATAGCATCTGACTGATCGTCCGGCCGCAGTTGATGCTCTACGATCAGGGGCAGACTTTCTCCTTCATCCAGCAGTGCCCTGATCTGTACTAACAGGCTTCTGCTCAATAGTTGCTCGGGTGACAGATCAAATACTTCCTCAACAGTGACACCCAGGAATTTCTCGATATTGGCACTGACCTGGAGAACTACTTGCATGGCATTGTCCAGGCAGACCAGACAGCCTGCTGGCTGAATGGCACCGGGTGTGTGTACAGGTTCGCGTGCGCAATTGGCCAGACCTTCGTCCATGTCCTTTCTAATGGTGTCGTACAAAGTGGTCAAGCTCCCTTTTTGCTCAAGCAACGATCAAGATGCGAGCGCAGGTTTATAAAAGTCGCTCGCGCCGCTGTCACGGCCAGGCGGTAATCGTAACGCTGCTGACAATGTTCTAGCATGATTTGAAATTTTTCCCAGCTACGCTGACGATAAAAATTGAAGTAGCGGGCGCCGGCGCTTTCATGCAAAGCAAGCCTATGCTGCAATAATGGTGCAATAACACGCCCGCCCTGCGTCGCCCCTTCCAGAACATAGAGTGTACCAATAAATTCATCGACGCTGGAATACTCTGGTGTCAATGTACAAGGTGTGACAGCGCAGCCCGGCAGTGCTGCCCTGTCTTCGAGAAGTAGCGGCAAGCGGGGTTGATAACGGTAGTCAGGGAATTCGATATCTGCGGAGATTTCCTGCATTCGGGGCTCAAGAGTTGCAAAGAAACCAGTAAAAGCTGCAATCGCCTGAGAATATTGTTCCAGAGAAAGCGTAGGCGCCAACAGCGGAACTAACAGCGGATGCTTCTCTACAAGTCGGTGCTCTATATCCGTCCCGTCGCGCAGATCGCTGAGTAAATTTCCTATAGGCTTAGTCACGTCAACTCCTCATCCCGCACGCGGCCAAGCCTCCGGTTTGATTCGGCGCAACTGCACAGTGAGTGAATTTAAATTCGACATCTGCACGTTGCCGCACACGATGCACGAACTGGCATCCTGGCAGTTTAACCCTATCTTATCGCAATGGGATTTACCACCACCTGTACTGCGCCCTTGAATTTGGGTTGACCCAGCACGAACATGAACTCCGTTACTCCATCACCGGCCAACTCGGCAGTATTCATGTTTTCCAGAATATAAACGCCTTGTTTGGCAAGTAATGTCTGGTGCACAGCGAATACCCGTTGTGGGTTCTCAAACGGGATGACTTCCAGTGCTGCTGTATCAGCGCCTATGGCTACTACTCCCAACTCTGCCAGATACTCGGCGCCTTCGACACCCGGGCCTGGTTGCACGGAAATGAATCGTTGATTGTCTACACCTAGCAACTGCATCCAGCCTGTATGGAATAGGATCACGTC
This sequence comes from Pseudohongiellaceae bacterium, assembly GCA_041751425.1. Taxonomy (GTDB): domain Bacteria; phylum Pseudomonadota; class Gammaproteobacteria; order Pseudomonadales; family Pseudohongiellaceae; genus JAVVEG01. Next base: position 13,392 of record JBGSXL010000013.1, read on the forward strand.
ACCCGCTTTAATCTGTACGCCTTGTGCGGTGGCAGCAGCATCTATTTCAGCGCGATTGAATGCCGTTCCTTCCTGTACCATGTCGGTGTCGAAAAGTTTGGTCATATCCAGTAACACACCTCGTGTCACAATAGGTGGTATCGTGTGGGTGCCCAATTCAATCAATCCGCCATCGCCAACTATCTGCTCGGTCGTCAGCCCGTTGTAATATTGATTGCCAATGCCCAGATGTCCCAGGCCATCTATCTGTGACCCGATGCCGAAACTGGTGGTAACCCGCTCATCATTTGAAGTCACCACATCTGATCCAACGGCTACGTCTGCGGCAGAGACCAGAATGTCGATATTGAAAGTACGCGTGCCGTAAGCAGGGGAGTCCTCCGCAGTTTCTACGCCCAGCGAGTAAACTTTCCCTGTAGTAACAAGATTTGCTGCTTCAAGCACAACTTCTGCACTTAAATTGTTGGCCGCACCAATCCGGTCATCAGCACCATAGCGGGATGGCACCCAATCCTGAGCGCTGACCACTTGAAATACGCTGCCTGCGAGTAAGCATCCGGTGAGCAATGCTGGTAATTTTTTATTATTCATTGATATCTCCTGATTGATCTAAGGCGCAACACTTGATGGTATCGGAGTGTGATCATAACCATGAGTAAACGCCAGTTAAACTTTGTGACAGCTTCTGCTTGCTTGTCAGCCAATCTTACCTGCTAGTTACCGATCATAGATAAAAGCTATCACATCAGTTAAAAAATCATTATTTTCAAATCGATATGATGTAGGTATAGTCCTTACCAAGGTAACAATGAAGCAAAACACCACCGCAACAACTATGGAGGCAGAAATGGATACTCATGGCAACAATGCGGGCAAATGCCCGGTAATGCACGGTTCTCGCACTAAACAGGGAGATTCCGGCACAGCAAATCAGGACTGGTGGCCCAATCAGCTGAACCTGAAGATACTGCACCAGCATTCCCCCAAATCCAATCCCTTGGGTGAAGCCTTCAATTACGCGGACGAATTCAAGAAGCTGGATCTGCAGGCCTTAAAAGCGGATCTGACTGCATTGATGACTGACTCGCAGGACTGGTGGCCAGCCGACTATGGCCACTACGGCCCATTCTTTATCCGCATGGCCTGGCACAGTGCCGGTACCTACCGGACGGGCGACGGGCGTGGTGGCGCTGGTACAGGCAGTCAGCGTTTCGCCCCTGTTAACAGCTGGCCGGATAATGGCAATCTGGATAAGGCACGCCGTTTGCTGTGGCCAATCAAGCAGAAGTATGGCAATAAAATCTCTTGGGCCGACCTGATGGTCCTGACGGGTAATGTTGCTCTGGAATCCATGGGTTTCAAGACCTTTGGCTTCGGCGGTGGTCGCGCAGATATCTGGGAGCCTGAGGAAGACATTTACTGGGGTGCTGAGAAGACCTGGCTGGGCGATGAGCGTTACAGCGGCGACCGCGATCTCGAGAAACCATTGGCAGCAGTGCAGATGGGTCTGATCTATGTGAACCCGGAAGGACCCAATGGTAACCCTGATCCTCTGGCATCAGCCCGTGATATTCGCGAAACGTTTGCGCGTATGGCGATGGACGATTATGAGACAGTTGCGCTGACAGCCGGCGGCCACACCTTTGGCAAAACGCATGGTGCGGGTGACCCGGCACATTTGGGTCTGGAGCCGGAGGCGGCAGCTATTGAAGAGCAGGGTTTTGGTTGGAAAAACAGCATGGGTACCGGCAAAGGTGTCGATACCATCACCAGTGGCTTAGAAGGTGCGTGGACATCCACGCCTACTAAGTGGGACAACAGCTACTTCGATACGCTGTTCGGTAATGAGTGGGAATTGACAAAAAGCCCGGCGGGTGCCCAGCAATGGACGCCGAAGGGTGATGCTGCAAAAAACACTGTGCCGGATGCACATGACCCCAGCAGACGCCACGCTCCCATGATGTCGACCGCTGATATGGCCATGCGCGAAGACCCGCAGTACCGAAAAATCTCGGAACACTTCCACAAGAATCCGGAAGAGTTTGCGGATGCCTTCGCCCGTGCCTGGTTCAAGCTGACACACCGTGATATGGGACCGATTGTCCGCTACCTTGGTCCGGAAGTGTCTGCAGAAGAGTTGATCTGGCAGGATCCAGTTCCGGCTGTGGATCATGAGTTGGTCAATAAGCAGGATATCGATAATCTCAAAGTCAAAACTCTGGCCACGGGGTTGTCAGTGTCTGAACTGGTTGCCACCGCCTGGGCGTCAGCGTCTACCTTCCGTGGCTCTGATATGCGTGGAGGCGCAAACGGTGCGCGCATTCGTTTGGCACCGCAGAAGGACTGGGAAGCCAACCAGCCAGCACAGCTGGCAAAAGTGCTGCAGAAACTGGAAAGTGTCCAACAGGCTTTTAATGCTGCTCAGTCTGGTAAAAAGGTGTCTCTGGCGGATCTGATTGTGCTGGGTGGCTGCGCGGCTATCGAGAAAGCGGCCAAGGATGCCGGTTACAGCATAGAAGTGCCATTTACGCCAGGTCGCACAGATGCATCCCAAGAACAAACCGATGTGGAAGCGTTTGAGCCACTGGAGCCGGCTGCCGATGGTTTCCGCAATTATCTGAAGACACGCTATACCGTTTCTGCAGAAGAGTTGCTGATAGACAAGGCCCAGTTGCTGAAATTGAGCGCACCTGAGATGACCGTGCTGGTAGGTGGTCTGCGCGCACTGAATGCGAATGTGGGGCAGACTCCACATGGTGTATTCACGCAGCACCCCGGAACGCTAAGCAATGACTTCTTCGTGAACCTGTTGGACATGAGCACAACGTGGAAGCCCACGGAGAAAGACAGCCAGGTATATGAAGGACGTGATCGCAAAACCGGCGCAGTGAAGTGGACAGGCACACGCGTGGATCTGGTGTTTGGTTCCAACTCACAGCTGCGCGCGCTGGCAGAAGTGTATGCACAAAGTGACGCGAAAGAGTTGTTTGTGCGAGACTTCGTCAACGCGTGGAATAAAGTGATGAATGCGGATCGATTTGATCTGGCCTAAGCGGTAGCTGCTCTAAAGATAATTGGAGCAAAAAAAACGCCCTGTCAGAAGAGGATTCTGGCAGGGCGTTTGTTATTGTTGGCAACAACTTAACGCAACGCAAAATGCGTGCTGTTATCAGGCTGTCAACAGTCGGGTCACCAAGTTGTCCATCAATGGCATCTTGAAGTGATTGTGGGTCAGAGGTTTTGCACCCTGGCTTGCCATCCCGGCAACTCTGTCGGCAGTTGCCTGATTGCGCGGTTGACCCTGAATCGCACGCTCAACAGTAGTCAGGCGACGCGGCACGCATTCCACAGCTCCACACACCAGACGAGAGTCTGCAATATTGTTACCGTCCATGCGCATCACTGCAGCCAGGCTGACAAGGGCAAAATCCCAAACGTTGCGGTCTGCGACTTTCTCATAGTGATAGTCGGCATTGGCCCATTTGGCGGGAATGCGCACAGCAGTCAGAATTTCACCGTCACGCAGTACAGTTGTGTTCAGGATATCCACGCTTGGACCTACAAAGAAGCGTTCAGCCGGCACAACGCGCTCGCGGCGCTGGCTGGTGATCACCATTTGTGCTTCCAGTGCAACCAGCGCAGGTGCCGTGTCACTAGGTGTGACCGCTACACAACGGCTGGCATTGAAGATCGCGTGTTCGCGGTTCTGACCTTCGGGCGTATCCGCGTAGCACAGGTTGCCACCTGCGCGATAACACGAAAGGCCACGACGGTAGTACCAGCAACGCACGTCCTGCGCCACATTGCCGGCCAGCGTACCCGCATTACGGATTTGCGGGCTGGCTACTGCGGCGGCTGCCTTGGCGAGCAGGGCATAATTTTCAAGAATCAGTGGGCTGGTGGCGACTTCGGTTAACGTCGTCAGTGCACCGATTTCGATGCCGTCGTTCGTCTGACGTATTCCACGCAGCGATTCGATACCGTTCAGGTCGATCAGAGCTTCTGGCAGTTTCGCGTGATCCTTGATCCAACCGTAAGTGTCCTGACCGCCGCCAACCAACCAACCGCGGTCGGCCAGGCGAGTGGCAATCTCCAGTGCGTCCTGTATCTGCACCGGCTGGTACAGCTCCATGGCGGGCATATTGTCATAAGATGGCATAGTCTAACCCTCAGAATGTATTTGTTTTTAGGTCGCCGGTGTTGAAATGATCAAGCTGCGCCACGTGGTTGATAATCATGTCAGGCGTAACTGGCGCACGGTTGAACTGATGTCCGCCCAGCGCGTCAGAAATGGCACTGGCCAGAGCAGCAGATGCACAACCCTGTGAAGGCTCGCCTACGCCGCGTGAGCCAACGGGACTCTGTGGGTCGGGGACTTCAGTTGAACCGCTGCGGTTGACCAATGGTACATCCAGGTAAGATGGAATCTTCGCCTGATAAAGGCCAACATTGGCAGGTAGACCATTTTGAGGATCGTAGACCAAGCGCTCTAAAGCAGCCAGACCGACTCCCCAGACACCGCCGCCATTCATGCTCTGGCGGAAGCCCATCGGATGAACAACGGTGCCGCAATCAGCAACGGCGGCATAATCAACAATCTCGTATTTGCCGGTCAATGTGTCCAACTCGATCTGCATATATCCGACAGTTGTGCCGGGTACCGTGCCAGTATGACGCGGATCTTTGCCAACACCAATCAGACCAGTGCCGGCAAGGCCTTGAACCGCTCGCTGAGTGACAGGATTCAAGTCTTCAGGGAATACCTGGCCACTGTACTCACCGCCCAGAGCTACCGCACGCTGTGCAGCTTCTGCATAAGTCAAACCTTGTGCAGGGTTGCTGATGCGGAATACGCGAGCGCCATCGACATCGAACTCGTCCGGCTCGCCGCCCAGATCACCTGCGGCAATCGCTTTGAGTTTACGCAAAGCATCCAGACCCGCGACGTTATTGGTGCGCACTTCTGTGAACATCGTGTTACTGCCAGCCTGATAGGTACTGTAAGGTAAGTGCAAATCCGTGTTGCCACGGACAATTTCGCAATTTTCCCAATCTACTTTGAGAACTTCAGCAGCTGCTCGCACAACTGCCGCATAAGAGTAGGTGCCGAGATTACCGACACCGGTGTGCAGGTAGAGCTTACCATCGGTGCCTATTCGGCAAAGACCGTCATAACCGCTGGCGCCGGCGGAGTGATAACCCATGCCGATACCAATACCTGTTACCTTGCTGCCGTTACGACGTCCCGATAACAACTTGCGTTCTTCCCATCCGAACAATTCTGCTCCCTGGGTAATCGCCTGGCGGAAAGCAGTGCCGGTCAGCTCACCGCGTTGGGGACCGATAGTCCCGTCGTTGTCTGGCGCGTTTTGCACATGCACCTGAACCCGGTCCAGTCCCAGCTGATTAATCGCTTTGTCATAGATAGGTGCCAACGCGGTAGCCATTTCATTTTCGCCTGGCCCACGTTGCGCACCCCGAGGTGCAGTATTGGTATATAGCGAAACACCGCGGAAGCGCATGGCGTCTGGCTGCAGCATCAACGACACATAGTTTGCAGCGCCAGGACCACTGGCACCGCCACCAGCACCGGCATCGCCAATCACGATCATGTCAACGGCACCAACGTCGCCATTGGCTTTCAGACCCAGTTTCAGCCACCCCTGCATACCGGCGCGGGCAGAGCCAATGTAGTACTCTTCTTCGCGTGTGATGCGCAGTTGTACAGGTCGATTAACTTTACGGGCCATGTGGCCGGTTACTGCCATGATGGGATAAGGGAAAATCTTGCCGCCGAAGCCACCACCAGTATTTTCATTGATGAACACCAGATTGGCAGGGTCGATACCCAGCATGCCAGCCAGTGGTGCTACCGCGATAGTATGGCTTTGCAATGAGCCGAAGAAGTAGCAGCGACCGTTCTCCCAATAGGCCATACCGGTGCGCGATTCCAGCGCGTGGTGTGACTGACCTATAGTGACAAACGGTTCTTCCACGATAGCGGCGCACTGAGCAAACTCTTCTTCCAGTTCGCCGAATACCCACTCGTTAGCCCAGGTCACATTGCCGGGATCGCGGCCTGCGCGGAACGCGCTGACGGCATCAACCGACCATTTAATTTCGCCAACATCTGTTCCGGACTGTGTGGTACCGGCTTCTGCCGCCGCAGCTCTGCGGATCAGCGTATTACCAGTTGGGTAGGGGTTAGGACCACCTTCAACCAGTGTATCCAGCGGGTCGACCACAAAGGGGCGACGCTCAAACACAAGACGTACCTTGTCGATTGCCGCTTCCGCTATTTCTTCGGTTTCCGCGGCTATGGCCAGAATAGGCTGACCGATGTATGTGATGACATCGGAGGCCAACGACGGGTTAGCTGGCGCTGTTGGCTGAGGAAGGTCTTCGGTAGTCAGAATGCCGACCACTCCTTCCATTGCGAGCGCTTCCGCATAATCAATACTGACTATGCGGCCGGCGGGCAGGGGGCTGGTCAGCAGGCGCGCAAACACCATGCCTTCCTTTTTGAAATCCTCGGCATAACGAGCCGAACCGGTTACTTTGCCTTCCACATCGGGTGGCGTGAAGTCCTTACCAATATGCTTATATGTCATGATAATTGCCCCGAGGCGCGCATCACGCCGTTCAAATAGTGGTCATATGCACCGCAGCGACAAAGATTGCCGGAAAGTGCCATGCGTGCTTCGTCGCGCGTGGGCTGCGGGTTGGTTTTCAGCAGAGCCACGGCAGACATGATCTGGCCGGGAGTACAGAAACCACACTGAGGGCTCAATTCGTCGATGAACGCCTGCTGCACCGGATGCAGTGTACCGTCGGCGCCTGGCAGTCCTTCGATAGTCATAACAGCTTTACCCTTCACCGAATGGGTCAGGGTGGAGCAAGCGTAATGCGTTACATCGTCTATCGTGACGGTGCATGCACCACATTCCCCACGATTGCAACCCAGCTTGGTGCCGGTAAGGCCCAGCTTGTAGCGCAGTGTATGAGCCAGAGTTTCCTGAGGCATAACATCAACGGGGCGATTGCGGCCGTTGATGTTCAGGGTTACAAGGCGTTCCACGGCACCAGCAGGCCGGTTGGCCGCCGTTGCCAGATAGAATCCGGCGCCGGATGATGCGGCGGCGCCGATAAATATGACGCTCTTGATAAAACGTCTGCGGTTTAGTTTAGGGCTCACGGAAATAGTCTCCACTTGCTGTTAGTCTCCACTTGCTGTTATTTGTGATTGTTGGAGGCGCGGTGTACGGACAGTACATCCATGTTCTTCTCTTTCAGAACCCAAGGCTATGCTTGTTTACGAAATGGTTCAAGCTCCAGAGCGAAAAAGTCACAATTTGTGGTTATTTCCGCAACTTGCCCAACCGAATGATATCCCTGCCAACCTCCCAAAGCGGAAACATCGCGATGATCACAAGAGTTATCAGCACACTGCGTTCAAGTTGGCCCGGCTGAAACACTCCGCGCCACTGCTCGATATTCTCCTGCAAATAAGGCCCATTGGCTGCCAGCATAAAAATAACCATTACAAACAAGCTGTTAAGCGCAATATTCGCTCCCAACATCGTGCGGTTCCAGAAGCGGTGCCGCAACTGCAACAGACTGAAGACGATGCCGAAAACCGCAAGCGGGCTGGCCCAGCGCAGAAACTCATAGAAGCTGTCGTTGAAAACCAAGCGACTGCTGGCAAGCTGTTCAGGTGATAGCCAGAGGGGATACCAGATAATCACCAGCAAGAACAGGTAAGTCGCCAGTTCAGTAAACACATCCTGTAAGGAGATATGCTGCCAGCCAGGACCTGCATCGGGCAATTGTTCGGGCTGCCACTGCTGTTCGCAGCCGTCCTGCTGCTTCGGCTGTTGGCTCGACATGAACCAGAACCCCAGTGTTATAGCACTGAATGCAAACATGGCATCTTCCAGGAAGCCACTTGCCAAACCTTTCAGGTACAGAAACAGGCCCATTTGACTGCTGGAGAGCCATTCCACCGTAGTCCCGGCCACCTGCAGCAAGAACAGAATACCAAACACCATGAATAAGGTGTGTTTGTATAACGACATGTACCCGAGGCTGATCAGTGGCTGCGGGGGAACAAACTGCTGGGCCACCGTGCGCGGATGTCCCATTTTCTTGAGCACGGCGACAATTCGCGCATCATCCAGCTCGCCTTGTTGCTCGGTCAAGGCATCCAGTTGATCCATGATATTGGCATTGAGTTCGCGGCCGATCTCTTCGCGCTTGGCTTCGGGTAATTCGCGTTGGACTGCAGCGATATAACGTTCTACTAAATTCATTACTTTGTCTCCTTTGTATTCGTCCCAAGCAATTTGCTCAAAGCGCCATTCAATTGTTGCCACTCGTCACTTAGCTGCGAAAGCAACTCTGTACCCAATTCGGATATTTGGTAGTAACGTCGTTCCCGGCCTTCACCCTGCTGCCACTCGCTGTCGAGCAGTCCTTGTTCAGCAAGGCGACGAATCAGCGGATACAGCGTGCCTTCGTCGATGTCGATTCCTCCATCCTGCAGTTGCTTGCGTAGTGAGTAGCCGTAGTGCGGTTGCTTAAGAGATGCCAGCGCTGCCAGCACCAATACGCCGCGGCGCAGCTCCAGTCGCATTTTGTCCAGTTGTGCAGTAGTCATGATCGAGATTCCTATACTGTGTGACGCATACTGTGTGTTGCACAGTAACGTATACTAGGCGGCACACAGTAATAATGCAAGCGTTTTTGGGAATCATTGTTGAGTTGATAAGGTGCTGCCGAATAACGCAAATAAGGGAGGAAGGAGACAAATGCGGACTTGAAGGTTTGGAGGTCGTACTGTCGGCGCACTACGGGGTTATATGGAGTTTGACGCCTGAATCCACAGCCATCCCGCGGCCGTGTCGGGTGCGCACCAATGCACGATGCGATCGGCTTTCAGGTTGCAGGAATGCAGCAATGCGTCGGCATTTTGCCGCGTATACCCGATAGCCCATTCCGTGTGCTCATCGCCTTGATCCTCTGACTCGTTGATGCCTGTCAACAAATTGAACACAACACAGCCATCCGGGCTAAGCCTTTTAGCACAATCACTCAGAAGCGCTTGTGTGCAGGCGCGGGGAATGTGCTGGAATACTGTGAAGCAGTAGATGACTGAGAAGCGTTGTTCGCCCAATTCAATCGGCAGCGCATCGGCATTGTTTATATACAGAGAGACATTATTGCAGGCGGCAAAATTTTCGCGGGTTTTCTCAATCAGTGATGCGGAAATGTCGCAGCCAACAACCGTGTCATAAACCTGGGCCATCCATGCCAGTGATCTGCCGAACCCGCAACCCAGATCCAGCGCTGCACCCCGGGTGGGAAGATCAAACATACGCGGTAACCAGTCGTGTTCTGTGCGTTTGACGCTACGCTCCAGCGCTTCGGTATAACCCATCGGAAACTCAACGCGGTCACCCTTGAAGTCCAGTCTCATGACATGTTCGTCAAATGCCTTTTCTTCCTTCGTCAACGCACCACCGAAATAGTCGGAGTAGTGGGCATGTTTATCGAAATACCCCTCCCGCTGCATGGTGTCCCACATGCGAGCAAATGCCTCCGGTTTGTCCGCGTTATCTGACTCCATTAAATTGCCCTGAGTTAATCGTCAACAACTGCTGGATTTTAAAATTATCGAGTATGGAACGAACTGCCATGCCTCCTGTCAAAGGATGCTAGGCAGCGCCCGTTCGCATTGCAAGCTTTATTGGGTATGTCCTTTGACACAGGCTGTGCAACTGGAAGCTGTGTAATTGGAATGTAATGCGGCCACTATCGCCAAAAAAATAAGAATCCCGCCAATTATTGATTTTTATAATCAATTCTCGGAATATCAATCGCATAATAATCAATGAGTTAGCTTCTGGCACGCTCCATGCATCTTATGTTTTAATCATCATTGTTGAGGTCGCTAACCATGCTCCCGGTAAAACGTTTCACACCCCTTTCCTGGGGCACAAAGATTTTCTACTCCCTGCTGTTTGCCGGGCTGTTGCTGTTGGGCATAATCGGTCTGATCCTGCCGATAATTCCCGGCTTATTATTCCTCTTCCTGGCCGTGTTGGTGTTGACTCGCGTTTCCCGCCGGGCAGCAAATATGGCGCATAACCATTCCGGGTTCAATCGCCATATGCGCAAATGGAACCAAGTGGGAAAACTCTCGATTGCGCAACGCATGAAGCTGGGGTTGCTGGTTGCCGCCAAGAGCACTATCAACGGTATTGAATACGCCATATCCAGCGTGCGCAATGCGATTCGTCGTTAGTAGCAACGATTACTGAAGCAATTTTTAAAGAGGAATTTTGTTAACGAGCTTTCTTAACGAATTTTGACAAGCACAGCGCCGCGGTTTTCTTCGCTGTATTCCCGCACGACTCCCTTGCTTTTTAAAAAGAACAACTCCGCGAGCACGGCGTCACGTATCTGTCCGCCACCTACGACCAGGCGCAGTTGGGCAGCGTAGGTTTCCTGCCAGGCTTTGTTCAGGGCGTTCTGAAATTTCTGTATGGCTTCCTTTACGGTTTCGCGATGGTGAGCAATATCGATGCTCAGAGTCGAGCCGTCGGTCTGCATGAACAAATCACTGTCACATTTTATGCAAAGCACGTGTAAATTCCTGTCGTGAATTTCCGGCAGACTCAGATTGTGCGACATGCCGCAATGCAAACATTCGCGTTGGCGCGTTCCCGATGTCTTTTTGCCAGTCACTCTGCAGGCCTTCTAACGGCACCTCTAATGGCACTTCTAATGGCACTTCTAATGGCCAAAATATCCTCTCCGCCAAACTTGAAATTTAGGATACACTGTCGCCCTTCTGAATCTGGAGTGATCATTTAGTCACTCCGAGGCTCCCTAGTGTCGCTGACTCGTGAACAAAAACTGGGCGGATTGTTTGCTGCTTCCGCTTACACCATGTGGGGAGTTGCCCCCATATATTTCAAACAACTCGACTTTATTTCGTCCCCGGAAATTATCGTACACCGGGTTGTCTGGTCATTCCTACTCCTGTCTGTAATCCTGCTGGCGTTTAAACAATTCGGACAGGTCAGACGGATACTCAGGCAACCCAAGCAAGTGGCCTGGATGCTGCTTTCAGCGTTATTGTTGATGGGAAACTGGGGCTTGTTTATCTGGGCAGTGATCAACGACCACATGCTGGATGCCAGCCTGGGCTATTACATCAACCCGTTGTTCAATGTCTTGCTGGGCATGATCTTTCTGGGGGAACGCTTGCGCGCTTTGCAGTGGCTGGCAGTTGCTCTGGCTTTCACCGGTGTAGTGATACAGCTATTTACCTACGGCTCATTGCCCTGGGTGGCGTTGATACTTGCCAGCAGCTTTGCGCTGTATGGATTGTTGCGCAAGAAGCTGGAAGTGGAGGCCATCAGTGGCTTGTTTGTGGAATCGATGTTGATGCTGCCTCTGGTGCTTTGTTATTGGTGGTGGTTCGCCGACAGCAGCGCCGCCAATATGTTGCAGAATAGTTGGCAACTAAATACCTGGTTGATTGCGGCTGGCGTTGTAACCACCGCACCTCTTATATGCTTTATCTCGGGTGCCAAACGTCTGCAATTGTCGACGATGGGTTTTTTCCAGTACATCGGCCCCAGTTTCATGTTCGTACTGGGCGTATGGGTATACATGGAACCTCTGGAGCCTGCCAAACTGGTTACCTTTGCCTTCATCTGGCTGGCGTTGGGAGTCTATTCCGTTGACGCGGTATACCGCAGCCGCCGTAGCACCTTTGTTGAGCAAATCCCAGACTGATAACTTGAGAAGCGGTTTTGTTTCTCAGTCCTCAATCATTTCGGGATAGAAGTCGTAGTTGCGACCATCCAATGTTGCGCGCACCGCCTTGAAAAGTTTTTCTTCACTATTGGTGGAGCGATGTCCCAGAAACTGCATGCTGTCCCCAACCGTTGCCTCTCCGTCAACAAACCCTGCATTGCGGGTTCGGACCGGGTTACCAAGATCTACCCGCCATTCACCGTCAGTAGCAGTTTGAATGCGAATGCTGGGATGGGGAGGGGTAATGACTACCTCGAGTACCGTGCCTGAAATTTGCGTTTGATCGTCTGATGCCCAGCCCCACCCGTGATGGGCGACCGCACTGCTTACCAGCAAAATTGCTGTCAATGAGCTTGCGGCCAGAACAGATGCTTTGAATTTCATCGTTGAATCCTCGCTTTGCCTTGATGTGATAATGAATATCAGTATATTGGTCGAGCTTGTTGAAAACGAACTATATGTTTCAGGAACCGACTACCATGAAACGCATCCGCAATCGTTATACCAATTGTTGTGAAGAATTTATCGAAAATCGTTTTAGCCGACCGGTGCTTGCCTTGCTGCTGATATCGGGTTGCTCAATAGCTGCGGAAATTGACTATCCGCCTGTAGACTCGAATGTTGACTACGCAAGCGTGGTGGCATTGGATTTCAGACCGGCTGATGTGAGCATTCCTTACGGTAACGATGCGCTGCAATACGGTTTGCTGTGGTTACCTGAGTCTGTTGCACAGCAATCCATCCCCGCACTGATAACCTTGATTCATGGAGGCTGCTGGCTCAACGCCTATGATATCCAACATACCTATGCGCTGAGCACAGCATTGGCACAGGCAGGTTATGCCGTGTGGTCATTGGAGTATCGACGTACTGGTGATGCCGGCGGTGGCTGGCCGGGTTCTTTGGAAGATATTCAGTCCGGTCTGGCGCATATCAACGAACTTCAGAACTACGCTCTGAACGATGTGCCGGTAATTCTTGCGGGGCATTCGGCAGGTGGACATCTCTCTTTACTCGCTGGTGCACAAAGTACACAGGTGCAAGCCATTATCGGAATGGCCGCCATCTCCGATATTGTTTCTTACGCCGAGGGCGGTAACAGTTGTCAAACGGCGGCCCCTTCTTTCATGGGTGCAGATTACATATCGATTGCAACGCAGTATCACGCCGCCAATCCTGTTGAGAAGACCTATCTGCCTGCGGTTTTTCTCCTGCATGGCGACGCGGACCAGATTGTGCCCCTGGACCAATCCACTATGTCTGGCGCGAACACAGTTATCGTTGACGGAGCTGGCCATTTCGATTGGGTGCACCCTGGCACCTCGTCCTTTCAACAGTTTCTGAAAACATTGGAAAATTCACTCAAGCCGTGAACGTGTAATGAGCAAAATATGAATCTTCAAGATGTACAGGCCCTGGATGCCAATGATCCGCTGGCGCACAAGCGGTCAGAGTTTTTATTGCCGGCGGATACCATTTATCTGGATGGCAATTCACTGGGGTGTCTGACAGTGGCTGCCCGTGACCGCGCTCGCGAGGTGGTGGAGCAGCAATGGGGCAATAGTTTGATCAAAAGCTGGAATGCTCATCACTGGATAGACTTGCCTGCTCATGTGGGAGAGAAGATTGCGCCGCTGATTGGTGCCGCCCCTGCGCAGACAATTGCCTGCGATTCGGTATCTGTCAATTTATTCAAACTGATCAGCGCGGCACTTACCATGCAGAAAGGTCGCACGGTGGTGCTTTCACAGCAGGACAATTTTCCGACTGATTTGTATATGGTGCAAGGGCTCTCTCAACTATTGGGAGAAGGGGCTTGCGAGTTGAAGTTAGTGTCTGAGGAAAATATCGAAGCCAATTTAGATGAATCCGTGGCACTGTTATTGCTGACACAAGTGAATTTCCGCACCGGCAGAATTCACGATATGCAAAAGCTCAATCATCTTGCGCATGAGAAGGGCGTACTGGTGTTGTGGGATCTTTCGCATAGTGCTGGCGTCATGCCTATTCAACTCGATGCCACGCAAACAGATTTTGCGGTAGGCTGTGGATACAAATATCTCAATGGAGGACCGGGTGCTCCCGCTTTTGTTTATGTCGCCAGTCGGCATATGAAAGCGATCAAACAACCTGTATGCGGTTGGATGGGACACAAGGCCCCGTTTCACTTTGATCCGCAATACGTCGAGGCTGACTGCATCGAGAAATTCCTGGTGGGAACTCCACCAGTTATTTCAATGAGTGTATTGGATGCTGCTTTGGAGATTTTCGAGGATATCAGTATGCAGCAGGTCAGAGACAAATCTGTTGCGTTGTCAGAGTTGTTCCTGACACTTGTCTCGCTGCAACCGGAACTGAAAGAACTACAATTGATTTCTCCGCAGGACAGCAGAGATCGCGGGTCGCAGCTGGCATTCAGTCATCCGCATGCGTATGCCATCTGTCAGGCACTCATTGAAAAAAATGTTATAGCGGATTTCCGGGCTCCGAATATATTGCGTTTCGGGTTCAGTCCGTTGATTCTTCGCTTTGCAGACATCTGGCACAGCGTTGAAATACTTGCGGAATTGATGGCGAATGAAACCTGGCGTGATGAGAAATTCGGGCGGGTGGGTAAGGTGACTTGACAGGGGAGATTAATGCGAAACTGAGGACCACTGCTTGCAACAAGCAATGGCCCTCCAGGTAAACGAAGTTATACCAATGCAACCTCAAACATGGCCAACATCCGGCTCCACGCCCGCTCTGCCTGAGCCTCGTCATAGACCGCAGAGTCAGGTGGGCACCAGCCGTGTTGTGCGCCTTCATAAACCTCTATCTCAGCTGGCAGTCCCGCACTGTCAAAGGCCGCGCGCAGAATATTTTTTGATTCCGGATCGCGCTCGTCATCATTGTCGGCTATGGCGATGAGGAAATGCGCCTTCATGGTGGGGATCAATAGATGCGGACTGTCCGGATTTGCAGTGTTCAAACCACCGCCATGGAAAGATGCCGCTGCACCAATTCGATCAGGCTCTGCAGCTGCGGTGCGCATCACTATCGGCCCCCCCATGCAATAACCGGTAGTACCTATTTTGCGATTGGTATCCACAGAGGGTTGCGCGTCTACGAATGCAACAAACGCTTTCGCATCTGTCATATGCGTTTGTGCGTTCAGTTGACCAGCCAAGGGTAGAACAATACTGCGAATGGCCGGGTCGCCAAAACTGGCGCCTTCACCAACAACCGGTGATCTGGCACTGCGGTAGAACGGATTCACCACCAATACAGAATAGCCGGATTGCGCCAGGCGTTTGCCCATCGCGCGAAACGCCGGACGCAGGCCAAGAATATCAGGCCAGATTATAACGGCGGCGTGTTGGCCTGCTGCTGGGTGAACGAAGTAGCAGTCGGCTATGCCATCAGGAGTCTCAACGTCTACATCAGTTTCAACGACATCCTGAGCATTGGCCACAGGAGGCAACATCATTGCCAATGCTACACCAGCGGTGAGCTTATTGAACTGGCGGCGGCTTAAACGCGCTGCTTTACCCAGGAATTTCTCATTTTCTTCGACCGTATGATTGTCACACATTGCCCTTCTCCGGTTGTTTTGAGTTGTTTTAGGTACTGATTGACCGCTTTGTTTTCTGACTTCCAGCATAGTAATTGCTTACTTTGGCCGACACAAGCTGACAAACGGAGTGAATTGGTACACATTCCGGCCATAAAAGTGTGGCTTTTCCACGTCTGTATCGGGGATGATTAGGTTATGACCTTTCGAAGCCGCTTTTTTTTGCACTACACCCATCAGAACAAGCACGAAGGGTCGAATTAACAGGTTTTTATGCGTCGTTCGAATATTTTAAAACTGACAGTCGTTGTCGCTCTGATTACAGCAATCGGACCGATTATTGCGGCTGTGTATCTGGCCCAAAGGCAAGGACTGGCGCAAGAGTATGAGCGTGTGCAGGGTTACGCCAGAGAAGTAGTTTATCGCTCCGATCGTGCAGTTATGCAGATGCAGGCGGCGCTGGATATCGTCACGGCGTTAGACAGCCAAGACCCTTGCTCGGTCGCCAATATTGACTTGTATAAACAGATCGGACTGGAGAATGAATATCTGGTGGGCGTTGGATACGTCACCGGTACGAGCATGCTGTGCTCTACACTCGGTGTTCATAACCCGGCGTTGGATCTTGGACCGTTTAATGTCCGGCTACCCTCTGGCAGTGGTTTGCGTTTGAATGTTGAGTTTCCTTTTGCCGAAGGCACATTGATGACGGCACTGCAACGCGGTAATTATGCCGCTATTGCGTACGGAGCGCAGGCAGTAGATCTATCCGTTGAACAGGATGGCGCAATGCTGGCGAGTTTTACGCCAGGGTCACCCGGATTACGCGCCTCGCTTGGCGCTGTCAATCCGTTATGGGTTGATCGGTTGGGCAGTGAGCGAAGTGTCTTGTTTATCGATGAAGGTTTCATTGTCAGTGTGGTCAGATCAGACCAGGTAAACGCGACAGGGGCTATCGCCGCAGTGCCTGTCAGCAGTCTCAATCAGCGAATCATGGAATTTATTTTATTGCTGGTACCCATTGGCTTGCTGACTGGCATCTTGATGACTTTGCTGGTTCTGTATCTGGCAAGACAACAAATGACTATCAGCACCGCAATCAGAATAGCGTTACGTCGTAATGAATTTTTTCTGGTTTACCAGCCTATCGTTGATTTACGTACTGAGCAGTGGACGGGCGCGGAAGCTCTGCTGCGTTGGCGCCGGGATGATGGCTCAATAGTAATGCCCGATACCTTTATTCCTGTGGCAGAGCAGAGTGGCTTGATAGTGAAACTCACAGAGCGGGTATTGGAACTGGCTGCTCATGATATGGAAGGATTAATGTGGCAGAATCCGGACTTCCGTTTGTCCGTAAATTTTTCAGCCAGTGATTTGCAATCCAAGGAATCGCTGCGCTTGGTGCAAGTGCTATCGGAAAAAGTAGGCAACCGAAAAGGTCAGATTATGGTTGAAATGACAGAACGCATGCTATTGATACCTGAGGATGCCAGCGTCATTGTAGATTCGCTGCGAGAGAACGGCATCGCAGTTGCCATTGATGATTTTGGAACGGGTTACAGCAGTTTGTCTTATTTGGAAAACATCAAGTTCGACATTCTAAAAATTGACAAATTGTTTGTAGAAGCCATTGATACGGAGGCTGCAACTAATCAGGTGGTACTGCATATCATCGATATGGCAAAAACGCTTGGTCTGCAGACAGTTGCCGAAGGAGTAGAGACGCTTGAGCAAGCAAGATTCCTGCGCGAAAAAGGCGTAGAGAGCGCGCAGGGTTGGCTGTTTGGCAGACCCATGGAGCCTGGCCTGTTTACAGAAGCTTTGCAGGAAAATCGCAGCCGCTTATCATACAGGGACAGAATTGCGCGGGTGTCTTGATTTAGGGTTTTCTTGGATTGTCATAATCTATTCATATTGAGCTTCAAACTTCATCAGCACTTCTCTAACGCTCGCCGCCCAGATGGCGTAACCTTTTTCGTTCAGATGTAAATTATCCTCTACGAATATATCGGTCATAACAGTGCCATCTGCGTTCAGAAACGGCGTAGCGACATCAATGTAGTGCACTAGTGCATTATTCTCTGCAATTTCCTTAAAATCAGCATTTAACGCCTGTGCTATTGGCCAGCTTGCGACTCTGGCGACGCTGGGTTTTACTGAAAGCACGTATACGCGAGTTTCCGGCAGCTCGGTGTGGATACGGGCAATGATCTGCTCCAGTTGGCTAATGATGATGTCATTGGGAATATTATTACGCCCGGTATCGTTGTCACCTTCGTAGATCAATACGGCTCTTGGCTTGTAAGTGAGTGCAACTCTGTCCAGGAAATGCAAAACATCATTCATTACACTGCCGCCAAAGCCGCGCGGGATTACCGTTAAAGGTGCCAGGTCAGCGGGCGCGTCCTCATTCCAATACATGATGCTGGAACTGCCGGTAAGCACAATAGCATTCGCAGGGGACGGGTTGACTCTGTCCATTTCTTCGAAGCGTTGAATCGCTTCTTCGAAACGTGCCGGGTCTGGTAATTCCTGCGCATTTGCGCTGCTAAAAAAGACAAATAAACAGGCAACAATTGCATTGATATTGTTACGTTGCGCTTTAAACATTTTACTCTCCTGAATCATTTGATAGACGACAAAAACGTCAGCACGGCTGCATTAGTAGCTTCTGGTAATTCCTGCTGTATCCAGTGTCCCGCATCGGGGAATACAATAACACCTCTGAGATCCTTGGCAACTTTGCTGATGCCTGCTTCCAATTGCTCCTGTCGGGCGCCTGCAAGAACACTGTCACCTTCACCCGCGATGAAAAGCACCGGAATGTTGATACTTGCACCAGTTAGTTCAGGCGTCATGTCCCAGTTGCGTTGGAAATTCCGGTAATAATTGACACCGCCTTGGAATCCGGCTTTTTTGAACTGAGCAACGAAATAATCCATGTCCTCTTTGTTCAGCCAGGTCGGTAATGACTTTGGTTTTCCCAATCGTTTAATCCAGCCGCCTTCATGATGCGAGCGATCCGTAATCTCTGGCTCTTCTCTCGGCGCATCCGGCGATTGATACAAACGGCTGAGGATGCCATAAGGGTCCGCATCGTACTCTTTCTCGGCAACGCCTGGTTGCTGGTGATAAAGGATATAGAAGAATCTGTCGCCAAAGCGTTTTTTCCAGAACTCGAGTGGGGACATTGACGGACGGCCGCTAAACGGGACGCTCAAGGCAATAAGGGCGGAAAACCTGTCCGGATGCAACAGAACCGTGTTCCATGCAACGATGGCGCCCCAGTCGTGTCCCATCAGAATGGCTTGCTTTTCACCGAAGGCATCTACTATGCCAACCATATCTGCTGCCAATTCCCTGATGTTATATGCATCAATATCCTGCGGAGCATCTGTTTCGCCATAGCCGCGCATGTCTGGTGCCACCACACGATAACCCGCCGCGGCCAGAGCCAATATCTGATGTCTCCAGGAATACCAGGACTCAGGCCAGCCGTGCGCCATCACTACCAGTGGGCCAGCAGCGCCAGCAGTGGCAACTCGCATGCGAATACCATTGCTTGCAATGAAGCTGAAATTGACGCCGGGAACGGGGGATGGTTGTGGCAAAAGCTTAACCTCTGAGCGCTATTTTTATTGTTTTGGCCAGGCTGCATTTTAACCACAAAACCATGACGGGCGCCAAACTGTTTGAAGCGTCTATGCCAGATCGTTCTCCGATGCAATAGCCTGCTTGTAAACACATGCAATGATGATAATACTAAGGCGCTGAACCACATTGATACTGGAGGATTGAATGATGGCCAAGTATGTTGATGGGTTTGTTTTACCTTTGCCAAAGAAAAATCTGGAGCAGTATCGCAAGGTGGCGCGTCTGGCCAGCAAAGTCTGGATTGAACACGGGGCTTTGGAATATCGGGAATGCATGCTGGAAGATGGTAAACCCGGGTTCGGCTTGCCGTTCGCCAAACTGACTAAAGCCAAACCCAGCGAAACTGTCATGTTTTCCTTTATAGTCTATAAGTCACGCAAGCATCGGGACAAGGTCAATGCGAAAGCGATGAATGACCCGCGTTTAAAAATGGAAATGGACAAGATGCCGTTTGACGTCAATCTTATGTCGTGGGGTGGATTTGAGATGATCGTTGATGCCTGAGCCTTGCTCAGGCATAACAAGTGCTGCTGATCTAATCCCGCGGCTACTCTGTTCGCAAGACGTCAATTCTGTCCATGATGTCGTTCATGCGGCGCACCACCGCCTGATAAGCATCAGGTTGCGTCATGTCAAGACCGGCTTCATTGAGCAGGATATCGTGTGGATGCGCTGAACCACCTGCCTTGAGAACATTCAGGAAGTTGATGCGTACCTGATCATCTCCTGCCAAAAACTGTTCTGCAAACCAGGCTGCACCAGACACTGATGTGGCGTACTGATATACGTAAAACTCATAATAAAAATGCGGGATGAATGCCCATTCCGCCGCATAGACATCATCGATGGTCAGCACGCCTTCGTCGTGCCCGTGGTAGCGTCGCAGCAAGTCACCATAAATCTGCGTCAGGCGAGGACCACTCAGAGGTTCACCGTTTTCTACAGCCTGATGAATAGCCAGTTCGAACTCACCGAACATGGTTTGTCGATAGAACGTCCCGCGCAGCGATTCCAGCGCATAGCCCAGATAATATAGTTTCTCCTCTTTCGTGCTGGCGTTCTCGATCATGTATTCTTCCAGCAGAATCTCATTGATGGTCGACGCCATCTCTGCCAGAAAGATTGAGTAGTTGGCGGTCTCAAACGGTTGGTTCTGCTTTGCCAGCATTGTGTGTACGGCATGACCCCATTCGTGTGCGAAAGTGGACATGGAGTTGTAGTCTTCCGTGTGATTCAGCAGCACGTAGGGATGCACGTCATAGGCTGCCGGTGACATATAAGCGCCACTTCGCTTGCCTTCCTGCGGGTGCGAGTGCATCCACTCCTGTGCCAGCCCTTCGCGCAACAGATCCAGATACTCCTGTCCAAAAGGCTGCAGGGCAGCGAAGGTGATCTCTTCCGAGCGCTGCAATCCGAAAGTGCCCGTGTTGGCGTCCAGCAAGGGAGGATATATGTCGTAATAACGCAGATCTTCGACACCCAGCATCTCACCACGCAGTTTCAAATAACGATGAAATACGGGCAATGCCTGATTAACCTGGGTAACAAGCTGGGTATAGATTTCGGGTGGCAATGCATCATCAAACATCGCGCGCGCAAGAACACTGTCAAAGTTGCGGGCTTTGGCGCGGAACACAGCGCTGAGCACCTGTGAGTTCAACGTGGCACCCATGCCATTCTCTATGGCTTTCCACGCAGACCAAAAGCTGTCGAACACTATTTTACGATCGTCACGATTGCTGGCAGCACGATAGAATCCATAACCAGCCTGATTAAGCGTCGCCTGCGTGCCATCAGTCAGGGTGACGGTTGGCCACTGGATGCTGGCATTGGCGTAGAGGTTGTAAATTTGTTCAGCCTGCGACAACGCCATACCTGCTTGCGCCAGCAAGGCTTCACCGGCGGCGTCCAGTGTATGTGGCGCGCGCCGCAGAGTATCCTCAAGGGCAAACGCAAAAGGTGCCAGTGCCTGCTCGCGGGCAATAAAGCCACGCACACGCTCCTCGCCAATACTCAGAATTTCCGGGTCCATCCAGGAGGTTGATTCTGCCAGTTCCTGATACAGATTCTGAGCCTTGCCGAAGCGCTCCTGCGCAGAGGCCACACGTTGGTCCTCATCGCGTTTCATGGAAGC
The DNA here is from genome assembly GCA_041751425.1 of Pseudohongiellaceae bacterium. Lineage (GTDB taxonomy): Bacteria > Pseudomonadota > Gammaproteobacteria > Pseudomonadales > Pseudohongiellaceae > JAVVEG01. Next base: position 34,559 of record JBGSXL010000013.1, read on the forward strand.
GTAACCGTATAAGCGGCTGACCTCCTTCTGCAAATCGGAAATGGCACGCAATGCCGTGGCCATGGATTCTGAGCTCTCACCCAATGTGCCACGATAGACGTTCAAGGCTCTGGCTTGTTCAGTCAACTCAACGTATGCGGTCTCCCAGGCTTCATCGGAAGGGTACAGGTCTGTCAGATCCCAGATGTAGCGCTCGGTAGTATCAGTGTTACCCTGTGAGAAAACAATGGAAGACCAAAACAGTAATACCAGAGCAAACACCTTGCTCAGACTCATTTTTGCGCGCATGGGGACTCCTGTGCAACCTAAGTTAAATAGAGCGGATTCAAGCTTTGTCCAATCTTAATCGAAATTCACGTCTGACCAAAAGATAACTTACCAGGGCCTGCACATTTACAGACAAAATGGAAACGTACCACACCTGGGTGATAGTGAACCCGGGTTGGTATTTCAGAAAAACCGCCAAGGGCAGGAACACGATCACGCGGATGGTAGAGCTAAGCATAGCCGGACGCGTATTGCCAAGCCCCTGAAACATACCGGAGCAGGCAAACACGATGCCTTGTGCGATAAAGTTTAGTGAGATCAATTGCAGGAACACCGAACCAACAGCAATAACTTCTGCTTCGTCTGTAAAGAATCCCACCAGCAAGTCAGACTTCCATTGCATGAGTACCGTGACGACAAGCATTACCGCGCTGCTAAGCATAATGCCCTTGTAACAAGTGTCCCGTACCCGGCCATATTGTTTCGCCCCGTAATTTTGTCCGGCTATCGGACCCAGTGCGAATGCAATGGCCATGGTAGGCATAAAGATCGATTGCATGATGCGTCCACCGATGCTGAAGCCCGCTTGGGCTGACGCACCGAAATCCTGAATCAACCAGTACACGGCAGAGAAATAAATAAACAGAAGCAGCATCTCAACACCGGCTGGTATACCGATTTCCATCATACGCTTCCAGAGATCAAAGCGCGGACGCCACAGCAGCGTCCTGAAAGATACGTATTTTTCCAGTTTGATGAAATACAGCGCCAACAGGCATACGCCAACGAACACCGATATCGAGCTGGCCAATCCGGCACCCATCACGCCAAGCGCCGGGCCGGGTCCCCAACCTGCAATCAGTATTGGCGCCAGAATAGTATTCAGCACAACAGTCAACACCTGCACAATCATGCCGGGCTTCACCAGACCTGTCGCGCGCAAAGAGGAAACCATGGCCATCAGAGGAAATTGCAGCGCCATACCCGGCAAGAACCAGTACAGAAATACAACACCCTCGCGCCGCGCTGCGTTATCTGAGGTAATGCTCGCGAGATAAAGTTCTGCCAGTAGATAGCCGCCAACCAGAGTTAACGCAGCAAAGACTGCCGCAAGAACCAGCGACTGGTTGAATACCAGATTGGCTTCTTCCTGCTCTTGGCGTCCAACCGCTTGTGAAATCAACGCCACGGCACTCACGCCAAGAATCTGCGTCAGCGCCATGATGACGAACATCAGCGTACCGCCGGCGCCAACACCGGCAACAGCAGCATCACCCAATGCGGCAACGAAGTACAAGTCCACCAGCAAATAGAGTGTCTGGAAAATCATACCTGCGGCAACGGGTGCCGCCATGCTGATGATGATTCTGGTTACGGAGCCTTGTGTCAGGTCTCTCATTAAGGGTTCCCAGACGGTTCGCGGAGATCCTGAGATGCTTTTAGCGGGAGGCTTATGGTCTCAGTCAGGCGCAGGAGGGTATCACTGATCGCAAGTTCAGGAAACGAAAAATCTGCCGCATTTAGTTTTTTTACTGGTTCAAGGGCTGAATGTCGGCCGTCTGATACTTGTTGTTCCAGAAGTTAGCCAGAGGCATCAGCATAGCCAGTGCGATGAATACCAAGGAGGAGAGAGGCGCAGGCATTAACCAGGATTCAACCCACCAGGGCAATATCGAGCAAAGAGTCCAAAAACCAAAAGAGGTTTTGATAGCAGCTTTACGCTGCTCAAGCACCATACTGTTGATCCACAAGCCACCACCCAATGGTATGAAATGCACCAGTGCCAGGCCGAAGCTCCATGCCTCACCCTGCATCAGAAACCATATCGTCAGCGCCATTAGAAAAAGATGTACGCTTATTGCGGCAATCAACACGGGCCGGGGAGGCAGTAAATTGAATTTCTGCTGTGCGTTGGGAAGACAGCGCGGTAATGGATAAGCGGCTTCGACATCGGCTGGTCGCCAACCTGTCGGCATGAACCATAAACGAAACTTGTCGCCCCATTTTTCCGCATGCCAGGCATCCTGCATTAATTGCCACCAGACATGGAAATTAGCGTAGAAAGGATTCCAGCTATGCAGCGGTTTCCGCACACCATACACACAAGGCTCCTCTGCCAACTCGGGTTGATAGGTGCCCAGCAACCGATCCCAGATGATGAAAACACCCCCGAAATTACGATCGATATAGGGGTCGTTGATGGCATGGTGAACGCGATGGTTCATCGGAGTCACAATCACCTTTTCCAACCAGCCCAGGGTGTTGATGAAGCGCGTATGCACCCAGTATTGGTAAATCAGGTTTAATGAGCCCACGACCACAATTACTTCCGGAGGGAAGCCAATGAAAAGCATGGGCAAATAGAACACGCCACCAATCCAGAAGCCGTTAAAAGGCTGGCGCAATGCGGTAGAAAGGTTGAACTCCTCACTCTGATGATGCACCACGTGCACGCCCCAAAGGATATTGATCATGTGCTGACAGCGGTGGCTCCAGTAATAGCAGAAGTCATACAGAACAAAGGCAACCACCCACAGCAAAGGTGACATGGTCAGTTCACCATGCGGCAATATGGTCCACAGCAACGCATAGCCAAGAAAACTGATAAACCGGGTTGCGAAATTCATGGTTTGGCTTAGCAGCCCGGTACTGAGGGAGGCCAGGGTGTCATTGGCGCGGTAGTAACCGGTTTTGCGGTAATGATCCCAGGCAATCTCTGCCGCCAGCAGTATCAGGAATCCAGGTATCGCATAAAGAATCAAATCCATCGTAGGCTCTTTTTTCAGATGCTCTGTTTGCAGCTAAAGTGCCATTGTAATGGGGGTAGGTCAATATGTTAATTCGTGGTAGATCGGACCACTTGTTCCTTTTGTTTAGAGTTACCACCATAAATCTTTATGGCCAGATAGACAATAAGCGGAGCGAACACCAAGGCAAAAACGAACATCAATAATATTACTTGAATGAATGGGTCTTTCGAGAGAGCTCCAAATGGCATTCGCATATAACTTATAGGTGTGTGAAAGCCGATAAGTGGCATTGCATTATTGAGCACAGCGAAAGATTTTGTAATTGTGAAGTAAATGGGGAGTAGGAATGGTGCTAGTTTCAACGAGGCTGTTTGCAAATAATCGTGAATATTAGCTTCCTTTATTTCCGAATAAACCAAGCAGGAGAACATTATCGCTAGGACAAGGAAATGAGCTGGTGAAAAGAGAATCGTCCTGAAACTGGTGGTATCTATAAATGGATTTAGCTCTCCTCCTTGAAAATTTTGTACCAAGTAGGCTGTGCTCCATGCATCAAGTAAAAATAGAACCAATAGAACCAAAGTGAACAGTGTTATGCGCATGACAAGTTTAACCTTCGCAAACTATATTTGTTTCTCCCGATAAGTTTGGAGGGAGTGAGGACTCCCTCCATATTTTTCTTTAGCGATGATCACATCGAACATTCATCAGCACCGAAATAACGATCGTAAAAATCCTTTCCTGCTGAAACCATAACAGAGCCTCCAAATATGGCACCCCCCCACTTCACAGCAGGCACCACCAGTGGAATCAGTGGAAGCGCCCCGCCGCTCACCTGCTCCAGTTCGTCACTCGTGAGTTCGCGCATACTGGCAGGCATGGCGTTGCCGGTGTTCGCAGAAAGAATCGGTTGGGTTTTGAAACAAGCATCAAATATCTGTTGCATCTCTTACACTCCTTGTATGAAAGATAATGATATGTGGCCGTGCGGTCCGGTTGAGGAAACTTCTCACCCGTACTGAAAGTAAAGACGCTGTTTGGAATTTTGTAAAGGTGATCTGCGTAAAATCTGACGACAACGGCTCAGCGCGGGCGCATAACCCGCTTCATGATCTGATAGGTGCCGTCGTTGGCGTACATCTCATCTTCAATATCCTGCTGCTTTTTGTCGCCCGCCGTGAAGTCTCCGTCGTAAGAATTGCTGAGGGTATGCAAAAATATGTCCATATCAACACCATCCAGCGAAATAGTTCCGATACGTCCCCGGCTGTCATCACTTTGCATGGCCAGAACACCAATGGTTCTGACTGTTCGCGGAGGGGGGAGTAGACGGTTGAAGTAGTCCACCACAAAATTGCCCTCCAGCAAGCGATAATCGCGAACCTCGTCCGTGCCGCATTCAATCAGCTCGTTGCGCTGTTGCAGGGCGTCGCAAGTGAACTGACTATTGTCGATTTGTCGACGGTCGGCAATATCCTGCACGATTTGTCGTACGCCCTCAGTTGTCGGCTTGGGAGCAGGTTGTGCTGGTGAGGGGATTGGCAGAGGGGCGGGGCTCTCGGCTAGTTGCATGTCGACCTCAACCGGCGCTGGCGATTGCTCCTCTGCAACAACCGGAGTATCAGCTGGCAGAGGCTGCACGTCAGTTACCACTACAGTTTCTTCTCGCTGCTCAACAACAGGCGGCACTTCAGGCTCCGGTTCCGGGCGAGTTACCAGACGCAATTGAATACTAGGGGATTCGAGCGCAAGAGGAGGGGCAGTGGTAAAAGAATCTGAAGTTTGCAGCAAATAGAGCGCCAGCCCATGCCCCATCAGGCTGAAAAACAGCAGGGGGAGAAGTGCCCGGTTTTCCTTGGTGTCAGGTTCTTCATCAGGTTCATCCAGCTCAGTAAACTTTACCAGTTCTCCGAATTGTTCAAAATGCCCATGCTCTTCAGACTGGGCAATCTCCCCAAACGGCTCATGCTGTTCAACCGCCTCACCCAATAGAGGTTCATGCTGCCAGTCCCCTTCTATATCAGGGTTGTCTGAAGTTTCAGCACGCATGGCAGGCAAAGGCTCCTTGTTAATGGATGAACACGCTTTGGCTTTCGTTTGACCGCTGGTTCCGTATTTGGTTCTGCTGTTACCGGCAACTCGCTAACCGGCCGGTCCTTCAATGGGGTCGGCGCCGAAGCTGATGATCATGGTGCGTACTTCCTGCAGGGCTTTATCCAGCTGTGCTTCATCCATGCCACGCATGACCAGATTCGTGCCATAACCGTCTGCTCTGTGAAAGGGATAGCTGCCAATGTCCATATCCGGATATCTATCCTGAATAGCCTTAAGAGCATTGGCAACACGGCTTTCTCCCAGGAAAGCACCCACCGTACGCGAGCGCATGGAGCGGCCTCCGCCAAGTCGCTCGCGGGTCAAAGTAGATACCATGGCTTGCATCACGCGGGGCACACCAGCCATGACATAAACGTTGCCAATCTGAAAACCCTGCGGCCCGCCGGTAGGGTTGTCTATCAATGTAGCGCCGCTAGGTACTCTTGCCATCAACAATCCCGCAGTGATGACTTCCGGTGGTGCGTTGCGGCTGCGTATCAGTGCCTCAATTTCCGGATGCAGAATCAATTCCAGATTGAACGCTTTAGCGATGGCCGCAGCCGTTATGTCGTCGTGGGTTGGGCCGATGCCGCCAGTGGTGAACACCAGATCATATTTCTCCCGACATGCGTTTACCGCCGCGATAATCTCATGCTCGATATCCGGAATTACCCGAGCCTCGTGCAATTGCACGCCAAGTTCATTCAGTGCCTTGGCAAGATAATTCAGATTCAGATCCTGCGTGCGCCCCGACAGAATCTCGTTGCCGATAATAATCATGCATGCGCTGACTGCCTTCTGTGTCATTTGTTTTTCCTGCAAAGAGGTATTGGGAACTAGCCCACTTCGTCGGCTGCGATGGTTTCAGTCTCGGCGCTGCCCTGAGCAATCCACAAACGCATCTTTTCATGCCCCAGCACATGATGCAAATAGGTGCTGGCCAACTCGGACACAGCAACTTCATAGGTCACGAACCTGCTGCATACCGGCGCGAACATGCAATCGACAATCGAGAACTCGCCGAAAAGCCATGGGCCTTTGTCCTGATAGATGGTGCGCAGATTGGTCCAGATATGATCTATGCGGGAAATGTCTTTCTGCAGCGCAGGTGTCATGGCGACCTTGCGTCCGGAAGCTCGGCAATTCATGGGCATCTTGCTGCGCAGCTCCGCGAATGATGAATGCATTTCGGCGCTGATGGCGCGCGCAATGGCGCGTGCTTTAACATCAGCAGGCCAGCCCCGGTTTTCGAGATACCTGTCCGAAACATATTCACAGATTGCCAGCGAATCCCACACCCGCAGCCCTTCGTCATGCAGAACCGGCACTTTGCCTGCTTCCGTATACAAAGCCATCTGTTCTGCAGTCGTTGGCTCATCCAGTGCGATCCGGATCTCCTCGAATGCAATTTCATGAACTGAAAGGAACAACCAGGGGCGCAATGACCAGGAGGAGTAGTTCTTGTTGCCGATGACCAGTTTCATACTAAGTGCTCCCTACAAAAGACCCTGCCAATAACCAACATCGATCCACTGGCCGCGTTTGAAACCCACTTCATTGAAATGACCAATTTTGCTCATGCCAAATTTCTCATGCAGGGCGATACTGGCCGCATTAGGTAGTGCGATACCACCGATAACACAGTGAATGCCTCTTGTCTTCATTTGCGTAAATAACTCCGCATAGAGCTCAGATCCCAGACCATTCTGATGCCGGTCCGGCGCCAGATAAACGGAAATCTCTACGGTATAGCGGTAAGCACTGCGCGTCTTCCACTTGCCAGCATAGGCATAGCCAGCGATCTGTCCGGCTTCTTCCGCCACAATCCAGGGCAGGTTAGCCGCATGAACTTCCCGGATGCGCTCAGTCATGTCCGCGGCGCTAATCGCGATTTCCTCGAAAGTGATAAATGTGTTGAGAATATAGTGGTTGTAGATAACTGCGATGGATTCTGCATCGCTGAAGGTAGCCGCTCGTATCAAAATGAATACTCCATCATTGTGCCGACAGCGATTCTGGTACCGACACAGGGTTTTGTCCAGCCCCATTGTTGATCTGTCGTTTATGGTTTTGCCCGAGTGCCGAAATTGATCTATAAAGCCGGTTTGGAAAAACGGCGCGATACAAGGAGAAGATCATGTCAACAATAAAACATCCTTTTTGTCCCATCATCTATCTGCGCGGCTATGCCATGACTCAGGGTGCGATTGACGACACGGTGGCAACGCCCTACATGGGTTTCAACCTGGGCTCGACACGCATCCGGCAGGAGTGGGATCGCAGCATCAGCAAGTACATATTTGAATCGCCATTGGTGCGTCTGATGAAGGATTACAAGTATGTGGACAATTACCAGCATGGCAAACCAGTAGATGAAAAAATACCAGCGCGCAGCGTGATTATCTATCGCTACTATGATGAGGCGGATAAGGAACTCGGTGTGGGCAAAGTGCCTACCATCGAGGAAGCTGCGCAGGGGCTTGGCGAGTTGATTTTGCGGGTGAAGAAGCAGATTTGTGGCGACGATGCTGAGGTAGAAAAGGCCTTCAAGGTGTATCTGGTAGCTCACTCAATGGGCGGCCTGATTTGTCGCTGCCTGTTGCAGAATGTAGCCGTCGGTTCCGATGAGGCAAGGAAAGCAGTGGACAAGGTTTTCACCTACGGAACTCCCCACAACGGCATAGAGTTGCGTGGGCTGAACATTCCTCGCTGGTTTGGCGTCATGGATGCCAACAATTTCAACCGCAAGCGCATGGCCAGGTATCTGGACTTGCCGAGTAGCGACAGGGTGGACAGCCTTGAGAATCATTTTGATGCGAGTCGTTTTTTCTGTCTGATTGGTACCAACCATCAAGACTATTCCATGGCGCGATATCCTGTGGGTCCCAGCAGTGATGGCTTGGTGAAAATTGAAAACGCCGCTGTGCAGGGCGCTCCTCGCGCTTTCGTTTATCGCAGCCACAGCGGCAAGTTGGGTTTGGTAAATTCCGAGGAGGGCTATCAGAATCTGGTGCGCTTTTTGTTCGGCGATGCGTTTGTCACCGCTACTTTGCGTGTGGATGAATTGCCGCTGCCGCCAAAAGTGAAAGCAGAATACGACAACGGTAGTGAGGTGCGTGCTTCCTATATGTTCGAGTCAACTGTCACAGCACGTGGCTTGTTCGATATCAATCTGACCGAACGACGTCAGGATGATGCCTCAGCCATTTTCAGAAACTTCGATGAACTTTTCCACCCGGAACGCGAACAGCGAGAGGGTGCCCGCTCGCCCGTTTTATTTTCAGTATTCCTTGACTCCAGCAAAATCACTGCAGGTCAGACCATGGAGTTCAAACTGATTCTGGCTGTGCGTTCAACCGATTATCTGGTGCGTAAAGGGTTGCGCCACGAACGCTTTCCTGCTGAGAATCTGTATACCGAAAGTATTACTATTAAAGCCAATTGCAGCGCTGGGCGTTGGCGCCTGCGCTATGTGATGAGTGACGACGAATGGAGTGGCAACAAGCGCGGCCGGGAGATGGTTTACGAAGAAAATGGCACTGCGACGATGGCATTGTCTTCGAAAAAAGGCTTCAAGGGACAACTGCGGCTGTGTATGTCCAACTGGAACAACTAATGGAGACTACTTCCATGCCCCAAGTATCAGGCCCATAACGGTAAATGCTACTGTCCAGTAGCCACCGATGATCAACATGTACTTCCAGGAACGCTGTTCATACAGAGAGTTAACGGCATTGGCAAATGCTACCCAGCCAAAACCGGTCAGAAATCCGTAGAAAGCGCCGCTTGCCATGTCAATGGTGGGATCATTCAAAAACATGGCCAGGCAATAAGACATGATTAGCAGGAAGACAAAAGCCAGGCCGAAAATCTTGGGCATATTGCCATTCTTTACCTGCTCTTCACTGATGCCGGCTTCCTTCATCCAGGCATTCGCAAACAACATGGGGGAGTACCAAAGCCCGCCAATCACGAATGCGGAAAGTGCTGCTGCGATAACGGCCAGAATATTAAGCGTAGAAGTATCCATGTAAGACTCCGGTTGAGTGTCTCGATATTATTATTATGGCGAAACTTCTGCCTTGGTCTACTACGACAACGGGGCTTTTATATTCCTGATGCTGCCTGCTGTCAACGTCAAAAAGTAATCAACCCAGTTTGATTTTCACCGCGTTGGAAAACTCATCCCGGCCCAGCTCGCCGGAGAAGAACGTGTTGAAAGACAAACTTATTCGTTCGATATTCTCAACCACCTCATACACGCCGTGTTTGACATTGGAGGGGAACAGTATGATGTCACCCACCGCAGTAGGAATGAAATAGCGCGGAGCATTGTAGTAAGTGTCCTCTTTGCGAATCAGTTCGTACCACAGGTTTTCCTCGTTCCGGAAGAATGTGATGCCATCCTTCTGCGCCAGATTGATATACAGAACGCCACTGATGATGCTGTTGGGATGCGTGTGTGGGTGATGTGTCTGGCCTTTCAGGCTGCGCGTCAACCAGGACTGGGTGATCTGTAGCTGCACATTGTTGGAGGTATTGAAGGTAATCTTGAAGAAATGGTTCAGATGATCCTGCAATAGTTTGCGAATACCTTTCATGGCTTTTGCGTCGAGAATGTTTTTGTTCCTGGACGAATAGTTGGAGATAGCGACGACTGGATCGTGCAACTCATTTTGGAAATATTTCACCTCCCCCTCGCTGTAGCCTCTGTTCAGACTTGCCTTGTACAAGGGGACGGCAAACAAATGTGACATCTGGTGTTCCATGAAAACTCCTGCTGCGTTATGGGTGTTATTGGGCAATGAGTGGCATTATGTCTGTTGCGGCAGGGGATTGTAAATCAGTAGCGGTACAGGTTGCTGCGGCGTTATGATGCGGCCATGAAATTCACACAAATGCTATTCGGTTCCCCTCTTTATGAACGGGCTTGGTTATTGCGCCAGAAGGTATTGCGCGCACCACTTGGGCTGCAACTGCAGAACACCGAGCGTGATGCGGAGCAACAACAATTGCACTATGGCTTGTTGGATGATGCAAACAATCTGCTGGCCTGTGTCAGTGTGCTGCACATTAGTGAGAACACAGTAAAGCTGAGGCAGATGGCTGTAGACCCCGGGCAACAGAAATCAGGCCTGGGGCGCACTTTGCTGGAGCATGTTGAGAACGAACTTAAAGCGCAGGGCTACGCAGAAATTGAAATGCATGCCAGGGTAAGCGCTGAGGATTTCTATCGAAAACTGGGTTATCAAACCGTGAGTGAAATTTTCACCGAGGTGACGATTCCCCATATCAAAATGCGCAAGCTCATTGGTTAGCATCCGTCCCTTCGCTTACAACATCCCGGACAACAAAGTCGCAATGCCAAGAAAGGCGAAAAATCCCACGATATCCGTGACAGTCGTCAGAATAATCGATGATGCCTGTGCAGGATCCTGCCCAAACTTCACCAGCACGATGGGAACTACCGCTCCGGCAAACCCTGCCGCGATCATGGCCAATATCATCGAAGAGCAAATGACCAGTACCAGCCCTACAGATTGGCTCCACAGAAACACGCCAATCCCGCAGGTAATCGCAATGGCAATGCCATTCATCAGGCCCACGCGTACTTCCTTGAACATGACTTTGAACCAATGTCGCACTGTAATTTCGCGTAACGCGAGTCCGCGCATGGTTACTGCCAGTGCCTGTGCACCTGCATTACCCGATTGACCGGCTACCACGGGCAATAAAACTGCCAACGCAGTGAAACTGGCAATTGTACTTTCGAACAAACCTACAACGGACGCTGCCATGAATGCTGTAATCAGATTAATCTGCAACCAGGGCATGCGTTTTTTCACTGCAAATACCGGGCTGGATAACGCGCGCTCTTCACGGCTGGCACCCACCATCGCCAGCACATCGGATGACATGTCTTCCTGGGACACCTGTACCAGACTGGTGTGATTGATAATGCCCAGTAAGCGCTGATCAATATCAACCACCGGAAGATCCAACAGTTCATGGCGCTCAAACAGTTCTGCAATCTCGTCTTTGCCCGCAGTGCTGGGTACGGCTGCTGTGACGGGTTGCGCCAGATCCGCAAGCGTGACATGTGGCTCCGATATGGCGATGTCCTGCAGGTGCACTTTGGAGCTGAGGCGGCCTTCGTCATCAACCAGAAATATACCGCGCGCAGTTCGCAGTTTCTGTTTGCGCAGAAGTTTCAACGTTTCGGTGATGCTCATATTGCCGTGAAATGACTTGGCACGCGTATCCATTAAACGCCCGGCGCTGTTTTCCGGATAGCTCATCAATGCAACAAGCTCGTTACGCACAGGTTCCGTCAAACACTGCAACATTTCCTCCAGCTTGCCCTTGCTCAGTTGCCCCAATACGCGCACGGTATCCTGAGGGGGTAGTTCAGTCAGCAATTCCGCAACATGTGTTTCGGGAAGATTGCGAATGACATCCGCCGCTGTGCTGGGCAGCAGATATTTCCACATGGGAAGCAATACGAACGTGGGTTGCAGGGAAAGAATTGCTGCAACTTCGTCCGCTGCCATGGCTTCAATTTTCAGCGCAGCGTCTTTAGGATATTCCAGCAGAAACCGACGGGTCAGCGCCTCATCTATTGGATTCATTTCGACCGCAGCATCACTCGCCATGAGATTCTTCCTCGTCAACATTATGCCACTGGACATTATTGGCAGAAGAGAGTCGCATTAACCCTGCTGCGCTGGAAATCATGGCTGTGCCAAGATGCGCGATAACAGAGTCACCCAGCAACGGCGCCTGTGCAGGTTGGTCACTTATCAGAGCCTTACGCAGCATGGTGCGGCTCAAGGTGCCAAGATAAGTACCCTTGCCTCTACGCACCGGCAACAGGCTGTGGCTGTGCCAATCCTGTGAGTTCTTGGCTACTGTTAAACTCATCTCTGCAGGAAGGGCGGTTATGCTGGTATCCATTAATTTGCCCAGCTCTTTTTCATCCGGGCTCAAAAGCAGAACATCCAGTGTGACCACACCTACAATATGATGCTTCTGGTCAATGACAGTGAGGCTGCAACCGAATGGTTTCTCGATTTTCTTCAACAAGGCAAGACACTCCCAAGCGCTGAGTTCCTCGAAGAAATGCGGTGTTGACATGTCCATCCACGCGCCAACGGTATTCTCCTGATAGGCCAAAGAAAGTGCCAGGGGACGCGCCAGTTTGCCAGGCAGTTCTTTTAACAATGTCGTGCGACGTGTCTTGTCCTGCAAGCGCAATAGGGCGGCAACGCTCTGATAATCCAGTTGTGTGAATATGGCTATATTTTTCTCCAACGGCATCAGATCCAATATGCGCGCTGCGGGCCACGTTTCCATGGATTGTAAAACCGGTCCAAGTGTTCGTACTGGCACCTCTTGCAGATATCCAGCCGCCTGTTCACTGTCCAGCGCTTGCAAGACGCTCGCGGCAGACTGCGGTTTGCTGGCCAGATAGTTCAGGCTGAGAGTGTTAAAGTTGCTCATCAGTCTTCTCTCTGGTGATTACGCTGAATGGTTGCTCCATACACAGACTGGCGGGTACCAGTTTTCTGCCATCTGCTGTTTCCAACACCAAACCTGTCGTGCTGAATTCGAGCACACGCCCGCGGTCACCACCAACTTCGACGATCTGTCCAGGTCGCACCACCTGTTTCAAATGCCGCACTGCAATCAGATTTTGCACCATCATCCTGGCACCTAGTCCGAAGGCCAGAGAGAACCCGGCCAATACAGCGGCAAAACCAATAGCGAGCAGAATAACCAGAAAGCTGACATCAACGCCGATTTGCCCCAGACCGATGACAACACCAATAACCAGAAATGAAGCCTGTGCAATTTGTCCGAAAATCACAGCACGGGAGATATCTGCTGATGCTGCTGCATGCTGCACCAGGTGGCGAGCGATGGTGCCCAATATGTAGCTGATAACGATGATCAAGCCGCCCGACACCAACGATGGTACGAATACGACAAGACGATCCAGCCAAGCGGCGGCGGCAGAGAAACCTACCAGCCCCACGGCGATAGTGATGAATACCAGAATGGTTGACCAGAAAACAACATAACCCAGCAACTTCTCTGTAGCTTTGGAGATTCGCACAAAGTGCAGAGTAGAACCGTGCAACTGCCTGTCCAGCAATCCGTTGAGAGTTCGTATCAGACGTGTAATGACCAGACGCAAAAAACGCGCCAGCAGCCAACCAGCAATCAGCAGAAGTACGCCGCCGATGACATTGGGCAAATGATCAATGATGGTAGAGAATACATCCATGGTCTGTTGTTGAATTGATGCGAGCATGGTGCGCGAGTCCTCTTGTTCTGATTAGTGCAACAAGATTAGCATCAATTTACAGTCGGACGGAAATTTCACGCAGGGAATAGGAAATTATCATGAAGATATTACTGAAAATCATAGCGACGGTTGTTCTTGTGGTGGCAGCCTATGTGCTTTACCTCAGCCACGCCGCCGGGGAGTTTCGCACCGTAGTAAATACCTACCCGGGTGAATGCAGGGCTATTCCCGGCCTGCCAGGCAGTGAAGACATCACTATTCATCCGAATGGCACCATAGCCTATATTTCCAGCGATGACAGGCGCTCACGCAGCGATGGCAACCCGCTGCCTGGCGCTATTTATCGCTATGATCTGGAAGGTCCGTTGCGCATACCTGTCAATCTGACGCCAGATGCTGACATTGAATTCCGCCCTCATGGCATTTCCTTGTATGTTGATCAGTCTGGTCGCGAGACGCTGTTCGTCGTCAATCATCCTGCTACAGGTTCAGGAGCGGTGCGTCACACAGTTGAAATATTCGACGTGGTTGCCGGAGAATTGCAGCATCGCGAGACAGTCACCTCACCCATGCTGATCAGCCCTAACGATATTCTGGGCGTTGATCATGAGCGCTTCTATGTCACCAACGATCAGGGTTCAGAACCTGGTTGGCGGCAGCAGGTAGAGGCCTATCTGCGATTGCCCTGGTCCAATGTTGTCTATTTCGATGGCAATGCTTTTCAGGAGGCCGCCGCGCGGCTCAGTTTCGCCAACGGGATTAATATGTCACCCGATGGTTTGTGGGTTTATGTGGCTGAAGTCAGTCATGGACGAGTACAGGAATATTCGCGCGATATTGCCAGCGGTGCACTGACACATCAGCGCACATTGTCACTCGGCTTTGGTGTGGACAATATCGAGGTGGACCCCGACAGCGGCGATCTATGGATTGGCGGCCATGTGAAACTTCTGACATTTGTTCGTCACGCTGCTGACACCAATGTGCTGGCTCCGTCGCAGGTGAGCCGGGTTCAATTCAATGGTAGTGACTACACTCGTGATCCTGCAGTCAGCACCATTTTCATGGACGATGGTGAACTACTCTCGGGCAGCAGCGTGGGCGCATGGCATAGCGGTCGCTTATTGATAGGTTCCGTCTTTGAGCCGCATATTCTGGATTGCCGGTGAGCACTTTGTAATTGGATCATCCGAGTTGCCAGCAGCCTCGGCTTCCTTTAGTCTTGGCACTCGCAAAACTGAACGCATTCATCTCCAACAACAAGCTCAATCGGAGCAATCCCATGAATTTACGCACTTTCGCCCGCACTTACGGTATCTGGTCAGGAGGTCTGCTGTTTGCGCTGGGCACCTCGGCAGGAGCCTTTGCTGCTGATTGGACCCCACCACAGACGTCACACGGATATCCGGATGTGCAGGGTGTGTGGGATTATTCTTCCCGTACCGCGTTGGAACGTCACGATCGTTTCGAAGGCAAACTGGTGATCACTCAGGAAGAGGCGGAGCGCCTGGTGCCGACATTGCAGCAGTACACGGACGCGCTGGAAGCCACTGGCGCCGAAGCGCCTGGCCCAGAGAACGTAGGTGGGTATAACGCATTCTGGATCAGCCCTGGTGACTGGTTGGCGGTTATCGATGGTGGTCTGCGTTCTTCATTCATTGTGTATCCGGAAAACGGTCGCATCCCGTGGACAGAGCAGGGCAGACAGATTCGCGCCCAGCAAAGGGACGCTTTCGCTTTCGCAGGTTTGGGCGAAAGTGACGGACCGGAGGGGCGTACTCTGTCCGACCGTTGTCTCGTCAGCTTTGCATCGACAGTGCCTTCGCTGCCTTCGCTTTACAACAACACCATTCAGATTGTGCAGGGCAGCGATCATGTAATGATTCTTACCGAGATGGCGCACGATGCCCGTATTGCCAAACTCAATGCTGAACATGATCGCTATGGTCAAGCCAAATGGCTTGGCAGTTCTGTAGCGCGTTATGAAGGTAATGAGCTGGTTGTTGAAACTATCAATTTTCATCCGCTACAGGTAGCGCGTGGCGGTGGCTACACATCTGCGAATGTCACCATCACTGAGCGCTTTTCACGCAAGGACGACGGCTCATTGTTGTATCGATTCACGATTGATGACCCGGAGCTTTACACAGAAGCATGGACTGGCGAGTTGCCTATGCACCCGGCAGATGCGCTGTATGAATATGCCTGCCACGAAGGCAATCATGCGATGCCGGGAATTCTCGCGGGAGCTCGCATACAGGAGCAGATGGCAGAACAGCAGCAGTAAGAATTTGCAACAAGCGGAGCATGCCAGCAGAAATAATTTGTTGGCATGCTCTGGTCTACAGCGTCAAATGTCCCTTGCAATCAACAACTTCATTATCTCGTTACTGCCGCCATATATTTTCTGAATACGCGCATCGATATACATCTTGGCTATCGGATACTCCATCATATAGCCGTAACCTCCGAAGAACTGTAAGCACTCATCGATGATTTCGCATTCCTTTTGCGTGGTCCACCATTTCGCCATCGCAGCGGTAGTGGCATCCAGTTTTCCTTCCGCCAGTTTCATGGCGCAATCATCGACGAACACGCGTGCGATTTTTGCTTCGGTATAACGTTCGGCCAGACGAAACTGCGTGTTCTGGAAATCGATAATGCGTTTACCGAAAGCTTTGCGGTCTTTCACATATTCGGAAGTGTGTTTAAGTGCCATCTCCATCGCGACACAAGCGCTGACAGCAATGATCAACCGCTCCTGCGGCAGTTGCTCCATCAGTTGCACGAAGCCGCGTCCTTCTTCTGCGCCCAGCAAATTCTCCATCGGAACACTGACATCATCGAAGAAAACTTCTGAGGTGTCCTGTGCTTTCAATCCGATTTTATCCAGATTGCGTCCGCGTCGGAAACCTTCAGCACCGTCAGTTTCCACCATGACGAGAGATACACCTTTACCACCCGCGCTTGGATCAGTCTTGACCACCACACAGATCAGGTTCGCCAGCTGCCCATTAGTGAGGAAAGTTTTCTGACCATTGATTATATAACTGCCGTTCTTCTTCACCGCAGTGGTAGATACGGCCTGTAGATCGGAGCCCGTGCCCGGTTCTGTCATGGCAATGGCTGCAACAAACTCACCTGTCGCCATTTTCGGCAGCCAGCGCATTTTCTGCTCTTCATTGCCGTAGTTGTTTATATAATGTGCGACGATGCCGGAGTGGACGGAGTTACCTATGCCACTGACGCCACAGCGTCCCATTTCCTCGGCAATTACCATCTCGTGCTTAAAAGTGCCACCGCCCCCACCATACTGTTCGGGAATGGAAGCGCACAGAATTCCTGCTTCGCCCGCTTTGTTCCAGGCGTCACGATCCACACAGCCCTGTTCATCCCACTTGGGCACCAGAGGCACAAACTCGCGCTGATAAAATTTACGCACGGAATCGCGCAGGATCATCAGTTCTTCATCCATCCATGGTGGGGTGTAGTTCTCGAACATCGTGCCTCCGGTAGAGCAGAATTCTATTGTTTAGTTGTAGATGGTTTTTCGTATTCTTGAGTTCAACGCGCAGCCATGCGAATACCGGCGTCCAGACGAATCACTTCGCCATTCAGGTAACCGTTGCGCACTATATGCGCAGCTGTTTCAGCAAATTCCGCGGGTAAGCCCAGACGTTTTGGAAATTGCGGCATGGCCGCCAGTGAGTCCTTCACTTCCT
Source organism: Pseudohongiellaceae bacterium (assembly GCA_041751425.1). Lineage (GTDB taxonomy): Bacteria > Pseudomonadota > Gammaproteobacteria > Pseudomonadales > Pseudohongiellaceae > JAVVEG01. The sequence goes on from JBGSXL010000013.1 coordinate 51,700, forward strand.
GCGGCAACGAGTTCAACAAAGGAGTTTCAAACAGTCCGGGAGCAATGGTCATAACGCGAATGTTTTGTCCAGCCAGGTCGCGCGTAAGCGGTAACGTCATCGCTGCGATGCCGCCCTTGGATGCGCTGTAGGCTGTTTGCCCAACCTGACCTTCATATGCTGCAACCGAAGCCACATTGATAATCACGCCACGTTCGCCTTGCGATTTCTCAGCATCGTTATGCTGCATAACTGCTGCGCACAAGCGCAATACATTGAATGTACCTATCAAGTTGACACGAACAACGCGCGAAAATTTTTCCAAAGGCATGGGGCCGTCTTTGGAAACCGTTTTGTTAGCGCCACCGATGCCGGCACTGTTGATATTGATATGGATGGTGCCGAACTTCTGACAGGTCGCGTCCACAGCTGCCTGCACCTGCGCTTCATCAGTAACATCACCCGCAGCCCACGCTGCCGCACTGCCGATTTTTTCCGCCGCCGCCCGCACACGCTCAGCATCCAGATCAAACAGCATGACGTTGGCACCTGCTGCCACGAAATTCGCTGCGGTCGCCAGTCCAAGGCCTGAAGCGCCCCCGGTGATGAATGCGGTTTTCCCAGCCAGTTCCATATCCTTCCTCTCTTTCTTTCTCTCTTATGGTGATGTTGGTGGAGCGCTTGATTTACGAATGCGCTCATTATTTTTGAATACCAGAGAATGGAAGATAAGACGGCTAAAATCAAGACACTGTTTGCAATACCGCCTGCTGAAGCCATTTGGGTCGCCAATGAGGTATAGTTGCGCTCAAGAAGAACTGGTTTCATCAGACATAGAAAAAAACCGATGCACAGGAAAACGCGGACATGGGCCCATTGCAAGGCATAAAAATAGTCGAATTTGCTGGTCTGGGGCCGGCGCCATTCTGCGCGATGATGCTGTCGGATCTTGGGGCTGAGATTATCCGCATAGATCGTAAAGCCCGACAGGTTGAGTCTATTACTAATCGTAAAGGCAACCCGGTGGAAAGAGGGCGCCGCTCGTTGGCCGTTGATCTGAAATCTCCGGCAGGCATCACTCTGGTATTGCGTCTGCTGGAGCAGGCAGATGCTTTGTTGGAAGGTTTTCGTCCCGGTGTTATGGAACGTCTTGGACTGGGCCCGGACGTATGTCTACAACGTAACCCACGATTAGTCTATGGGCGCATGACAGGTTGGGGGCAGACGGGGCCACTGGCGCACGCTGCCGGTCATGATATCAACTACATTGCTTTGACGGGTGCATTGCATGCCATGGGTCGCGCGGGTGAACCACCAGCGCCGCCACTGAATCTGGTGGGTGATTATGGTGGCGGTGGCATGCTGCTCGCCATGGGTGTGCTGGCCGCGCTGCTGGAAACCCGTAGCTCAGGCAAAGGCCAGGTGGTGGATGCAGCCATGACTGATGGCACAGCTAGTCTGATGACCATGTTCTACGGCATGAAGGCAGCCAATTTCTGGTCGGATAAACGCGGCAGCAATCTGTTGGATGGGGGTGCTCACTTTTACGATACGTATGCCTGCAGCGACGGACGGTTTATTGCTATCGGTGCTATCGAGCCGCAGTTCTATGCACTGCTGTTGGAGAAATGCGGCATTGTAGATTCTGCTTTTGAGAAGCAGATGAACCCAGCAGGTTGGCCGGAACTGAAAGACAAACTCTCAGCTTTATTCAAGACACGCTCACGCGCGCAGTGGTGTGAGTTACTGGAAGGCACCGACGCCTGTTTTGCGCCTGTGCTGGATATGGAGGAGGCGCCACAACACCCGCATAACCGGGCGCGCCAGACATTCATCACCCGTGATGGTGTGGTGCAACCGGCGCCTGCACCAAGATTCAGCCGCACTGTGGCAGAGATTCAACACTCGCCAGCGCAACCTGGAGAACACAGTCTTCAAATTCTGCGCGACTGGGGTTTCAGCGCTGACGAGTGCAAGAGTCTACAGGCAGACAACGTTATTTAAAGGCAGCTTTTATTGCTCGACGGTATATGTGAGATCTATCGTCTGCCCTTGCCCGGAAGTAGCTTCCAGTTTGACTCGATCCGTGATCGAGTAATCGATAGCCAGTATTGATTGTGTTTCAAACAAGCCAACAGCATAGCGTATAAATATTTTTGGTGTCAGATATTTACCGAGCATCAAGCTGCTATCGCTGGTATCGCCGCTACTGGCGATTGACAAGGTGTCCAACCCCAACTGATTGCGGACCTGATCCGTAAGTGACTGCCCCTGATTGATACCCAGCGTAGTAATCGCGCCAACCAGCGCATTACCATCCTGATTACCGATCTCGGAGAACGGTCGGCCGGTGAGCAATACAGCTATGATCTCGCCGTCCGGTAGTGTTGGTGTAGAGAACAATTGACTGCGGATATTGCGCAACGTGCCGTTCATCTGTACGCCCACTTTCAGGTTCTCCACTTCACGTACTGCACGAATATCCAGCCCCGGATTATCAAAAGTACCGAAGAACAACAGCTTGCCGTGTTCGATAGTGAGAGTCTGTCCGTATGTTTCATAGTTGCCGGAGACGATGGTCAGTTCGCCATAAGTTAAAGGCGAGCCGGTGGCGCGTTGGTTGATATCCAGAGCGCCTTCTAACTGTGCCGTCAAACCGAAACCTGCAAAGCGCACATCCTCACCAAGCACCAGGCGAATCTCCCCGGTGATTGGAGTGTCACCCAATATGCCTCGGTCGGCTTGCGCGGCATTGCGTACTGCAGGAACATTTTCTGCCTGCTGCACAATAACGGTGTCCCCTGAAACATCCACGGCGGATTCCGGCAAACTGAAAATTTCCACGTTCAATTGCGGTAGTAACAGGGTGCCATTCACGTCGATGCCTTCACTGCTGGCTACCAGGCGCAGATCCGGACTCGCAGTAAGAACCATCTCGGGAATATCCGCCAACTGAAAATCGTTGCCAGTCACGGTGACGGTAATCTGACGCGATTCCTGCAAGGGGTTGTCGATCTGACTTTCAAAGTTTAATGTTCCTTCACCTGAATCGATGCGCCCGGAAACCTGCACGGAATTACCATCACTGCTGCTCAGGCTGGTTTGTAAATTGCGCAACTCGATGCCCAGTGCGGGGATGTCTGTCGCGGCGTTCTCCATCAGCAGATCGCCGCTGAACTCCGGCGCGTCCAGTGTGCCGCCAATCAGGATGCGGCTGCTCAGTCCCCCCTGGGTATTCTGTAACTGTGGCACAAAGGCCTCGATGAAGTTCAGATCGTCAAAAACCAGATCCAATTGTGCATCGAGGTTCTCTTGTGCATCTATCTGCACCAGACTGCTTATTGAGCCGCGCATATCAATACCGGTGTCCTCTACGCTCTGTTGAAAAAATTCAAGTACTCCTCGCAGTTCCCAATTGTTTTCTGTTCGTTCCGCCTGCACGTTAGCGGTAGGCCAGGTGAACTGCGTGATAGAACCTTGCATCGCTGGTTGTCCATCTGCATCGGCCACAGAAAATTCTGCGTCCTCTGTCATCGTAGCAGCGTTCACGAACAACGCACCTTCACCCATATTCAAATCAGCGCGAATATTAAGTTCAGCCGGATCAGCACTCAATATTCCATTTATCGAAATGGCTGCGTTAACTGCACCACTGATCGCCATATTGGCAGGCAGCTGCGTTGGGATATCCAGCTCCGGGAAATAAACAGGAACAAGCTCCGGCAACTGTGGATTTTCTTCCAGCAAAGCAGCATACACAGCAGAAACAGCGTCCTCTGCATTGAATATAGCCAGTGGGAAATTTGTCAGATCCAGTTGTGCATTCAATGATGCAGGCGTCCAGTCTGCGTTGTAGCATAGTTCGCCCAAGCGGTTTTGGTTTTGCTGCCAGCATTGCGTTGGCATAGTCACCTGGTCGGCCGCAAGAGTCAATTCAACCGCATCGGATAACCGCCAGTTACCATAGGCGGACTCGATAAGCCCGCTCAACAGGCTGCCACTCCAGATGCCGGCATCCATGCCACCTGCAGCCTGAATCTGCGCGCTGACCAGATTGCTGATAACGGAGAGACTGAATGCATGATCCTCCGGTTGGCCACTCAATTCTGCAACAATGCTCTCAACCAGAATGGCGTTGTCATCTTCTCCGGACTGCAATCCCTGCATCTGGAAATTGGCAGAGGTTGTCAGATTGTTGTAATCCGCTTGCAGTTGCACACTGTTGACGCTGAGATCATTGAAGACCACATTGCTGGCCTGACCATCAAGCGTGATACGTGGCTCCTCTATTGTTCCTGTGACGCTACCGCTGGCCAGAATACTTCCGGAGGCTCCGTTATAAAGTGTGTTCAAAGCGGGGGTGTCGATATCGAACTGCAGATCGATACTTTCTGCATATGTCCCCGCAATTTGTATGCTGTTGTCACCGGTTTGCACAAAGAAGTCGTTAATGGTGAACTCTGTGCCGTTGATGTCCAGCGAGCCATTAGCGGTTATAGGATACTGGTTGAGCAAACCGTCGAACGTATCGATACTGAAACTGCCTTGCAGGACCTCATTCTCAGTGCGCAGGCGCACGTTTCCGGAACTGGCCAGTGGCCCAAGCTCAAGGCCTTCAGGTAATGTAGTGAAGAAACTGCCAGGATTGTTTTCATTCAGAATATAGTCAAAGTCTACTGCGAGACCGTTTTCCCAGCCAATGCGACCATTGCTGGTTATGCCGCCAGTACCGGAATCGATACGCAGGCTGTTGATGAACAGAAACTCATCACGCCACTGGGTATCCAGACTGATTTCCATAGGTGCCAACGCCGCAGAACTGATGTTCGTATTGCCGCTGATTTTCATTGCGTTCGTCCACCCACTGGTGCGCAGAACCAGTGTCGAAAACTGATAGTCCCGCAGTTGTGAGAAAGGCAGAAGTGATTGTTGCAGGGTGTGCGTGAGATCCAGATTCGGTGCGCTGGTTGGATCACCTGCCGGAGTTGACTGAGCAAGATCGACTACACCGATACTATGCAACTCAAAGGGCGCGGTTAGCTGGTGACTCAGATTCAGAGATTTGGTGTCTCCCTGGATGTTCAGTGCTCCGGCAGCTGTATCAATGTCCTCAAATAGCGTTCCGCTGAACTCCCATTGCAGATCTCCCTCGAGAGGAAAAGTTTCGATCAGTTCAACCCGCAGTTCTGCAGTGAGCGTTAGAGTGCCATCTGCCACTGCAACTCCATCAAGTACAAGCTCTGACAATGTCAGTGAGCGGTCATTGAGTTCGGCGGTAAATGCCAGCGAATCTGCGGCATAGAAACTGTCATCGAAGTTTATCTGCATTGACTGCAAGGAGGCGTCGGTTAAACGCACGTTGACTGGCAATGGCAATATTCCTGCGAAGGGATCTTCGTTGCTACTCTCAGTTGCGGGCCCGGAATGCCAGACTACATTAAGCTCATCGATAAAGAGGGATTCCAGTGTGAATTGCCTAACGGTTAGCAACATTGGATTCCAACGGCTACGCAATTCAGTAATCTCTACGAAGTTCTCCGTACCATTCTGCAAACTGCTGTAGCGAATGCCGCGCAAATGCAGCCCCCACAGCAGAGCTCCCTCAGTTTCCTCGATAGACAATTGAACGGTTTCATTGCTTAGCCGGTCGCTGATCTGATTGACCACCCATCGACTGCCACTGGTAGTGCTTAATGCAATGCTGATCGTCGCCGCAATGAATACGAGCAATACCAGCACAGTAATCAAAATAAGCAAACCGGCTCTGCGTAGATTGAATTTTTTTTTGACGACTGCTGTACTCACAGATCCGGCCCCATGGTGACGTGCAGCCGGAATGAGCCATCCTCCAACCCGCGTGCAACGTCCACGCGAATAGGTCCGATAGGGGACAGCCAACGAGCGCCTAAACCCACACTCGTTTGCAAATTCATTTCACCAAAGTCGGCAAATGAATTACCCACATCGTAGAAAACGGCTCCTCGCCATCCGGGCCTGACTTCGAAATCCACCTCTGCACTGGCTGCCAGTAAATGTTTGCCGCCAATTACTTCACCAAGCTCGTTTAAAGCGCCAATTGCACCATACTGATAACCCCGCACACTGGTGTCACCGCCGGTGAAGAATCGCAGACTCGCCGGTAGTTCCTCAATTTCATCCACCACCGTTGTTGCAGTCTCCACGCGCATTAAAGTGCGGATGGGGCCAAAACTTTCTACCCATTTGGCGCTGCCATACAGCTGCACAAAAGATATATTGGAAAGCATTTTCTCGGAGGCACCACTAACCTGTGTGAACAGACGCCAACCTCTGGTGGGAAAAATCGGGTCATCGGATTTTGTTCTCGCCCAGTTTATACCTACGACGGTCGAATCGGTTTCCTCATCCAAATCATTTATCTCGAAATCTTCTCGCTGAAAATTAACGAAGATATTTTGTATCCAGCTGTCCCACACACGGGACCTGTATGTGGTCCCAAGCCGAAAAGTACTACTGATGTATGAGTCGGTTTCCTGCCCGAGGTAGCCTCCCGTGAAACGTAGACTATCGTAAGCCGGATTGCGCATCGGAATGATATAACTGATATTGGGCTCTTGCTGCATCGGTGATAACACCACATCGGCATTCAACCGATGGCCGCGTCTGTTGATATAACGATCCTCATATGCAAAGCGCACTCTGGGTCCATTGTCCGTAGTCACGCCAACACCTGCGGTATAGGAATGGCGGGGTCGCATGCTTAACTCAACATTGACAGGAATTGCCTGATCCTGAGCCTGACTCAGCAGTGGGGTTACTGTGACCTGATTGAAGTACTGACTTTCGTTCAAATTCTGGCGCATTTCAACCAGAGTTTCGGTTGAGTAAGGGGTGTCTTCGTCGATAGCTATAAAGCGCGCTATGAAATCATCAGAGAGTTCGGCAACAGGGGTAATTTGAATCTCTCCAAAGCGGAAGCGTTCACCAGTCTCAAATGCCAGAGTCACATCAGCTACATTTCTGCTTAAATCGATAGCGAGTTCTGCAGCAATGAATCTCGCCGCGAAGAAACCATTCTCGATAGCTCCAGAGCTCAATTGTGATTTCAATTGTTCGTACAAACTGTGATTAAGGCGAGCGCCACTCACCACAGGCGACTCGGCAAGAATATCGCGAAACAGAGAGTTATTTTCCGGTGGTGTATCGATATCAATATTGAGATCGCCGAAGCGTACCGGATCGCCAGGCTGCACTGCTATTGATGCAGTCCAGCAGGGTTCTCCCGCAGCGAACTCGATACGTTGCGTTAACCTGTAGTACCCTATGGCCTGGGCAGCGCGTTCGATATCGCGACGCAGTTGGGGAAGCAATCGATTCAGTCTACGAATCTGACTGTCGCAACGTTCGTCGAGGATATCGATATGCGCGCGGATATTTTCTTCCAGCGCAGGACTGGCGCCTGAGATGCGGATATCAGGTGTTTGCCCCAACACATTGACCGGAGCCAGCGCTACAATAGCCGGCAATAAAAACCAACGATGGCGCTGTATGACGGGGATGAGACGAAATTTCAAGTTATTTTCCAGCTTCAGCATAAATCAAAGGACAGGTGGCTTTGCCAATTTAGTTCAAGTGCTTAGACCATTTGTTCAGATTAAGAGTTTAGCCTACGAGGCAATCTGGTTCTGTGCTACAGACCGCATGAGTCCGGTTGTACGAGGTCAGCCTGCATGCTCTGTTGGCAGAGCGTAAAGATAGCACATCAGCAGTTTTCACGCTGCATTTGCGCCACAAGAGTTGCTGTGCCATTGCCCGCTTCACTGCGCTATACTCGTTTTATCGCAGAAAACAGCCATACATCGAACAGGAGCAAGCACCATGTCAACTGTCAATAAGACGCCGGACGCTCTGCGCGTACTTCGGGTAAATAACACGGATTACAAATATTTCAGTATTCCCGCCCTGTTGGAAGATGGCTTTCCTGAATTACGGCGTCTACCTGTGAGCCTGAAAATACTGTTGGAAAATCTCTTGCGGCATCCCCGTGGCGGCGGTGCGCTGGAAGATATAAAACAATTGGTACGCTGGGTTGAAGAGCGCCATTCGAGTCACGAAGTCTCTTTCATGCCCGCCAGGGTGTTGATGCAGGATTTTACTGGCGTGCCCGCCGTTGTCGATCTGGCTGCCATGCGCGACGCCGTTGCCAAGCGTGGCGAGAATCCGGCGTTGGTCAATCCGTTAAACCCCGTTGATCTGGTCATCGACCATTCGGTGATGGTTGATAAGTTCGCCAATCCCTCAGCCTACGAGTATAACGTCAAGATAGAGATGCAGCGCAACCGGGAGCGTTATGAGTTTCTGCGGTGGGGGCAGCTCGCATTTGAAAATTTCCGCGTAGTTCCCCCGGGTACCGGTATCTGTCATCAGGTGAATCTGGAGTATCTGGCCCGTAGTGTATGGAGCGCTGAGGTGAAGGGTGAACTATACGCCTATCCGGATACTCTGGTGGGCACAGACAGCCACACTACAATGATCAACGCATTGGCGGTGTTGGGCTGGGGGGTGGGTGGTATTGAAGCTGAAGCTGCCATGTTGGGGCAGCCGCTTTCAATGCTGATCCCGGACGTGGTGGGCGTAGAACTGAGCGGTAAACTTCGCGAAGGGGTCACGGCTACCGACCTGGTGCTTACAGTCGCAGAAGCGCTACGTAAACATGGGGTGGTGAGCAAGTTCGTAGAGTTCCATGGCGATGGACTGGATTTTCTGTCACTGGCTGACCGGGCAACCATTTCCAATATGTCTCCTGAGTATGGTGCCACTTGCAGTTTTTTCGCTGTTGACGATGAAACATTGAAGTATCTTTCGCTTACTGGACGCGATCCGCAGGTTATTGCACTGGTGGAAGCCTATTCCAAAGCTCAGGGGATGTGGCGTGGAGCCGAGGAAGCAGTATTCAGCAGTGAAGTGGTGATTGAATTGGACAGGGTCGAACCGTGTCTTGCAGGTCCCAAACGACCACAGGACAGGGTGCCATTGGCGCGTCTCGCAGCCGTCATGAACGAGCAATTGGATGGCCGCCAGAAACAATCCGTGCCGGTTGCCGACGCGCGATACGATCTTAATGACGGCGATATAGTCATTGCGGCAATTACTTCTTGTACGAATACGTCAAATCCCGCTGTGATGATGGCGGCCGGACTGTTGGCGAAGAAAGCTGTGGAAGCAGGTTTGCAAAGTAAGCCCTGGGTAAAAACGTCTTTGGCACCAGGATCGAAAGTAGTCAGTCGTTATCTGGAAAAGGCGGGGTTGCAACAATATCTGGATACGTTGGGTTTCAATCTGGTTGGCTACGGTTGCACAACGTGCATAGGTAATTCTGGCCCATTATCAGTGGCCATTGATGCAGCTATCGCCAAAGCAGATTTGAATGTCAGTGCAGTTTTATCAGGCAATCGTAATTTCGAAGGACGCATTCATCCGTCCGTGCGCTCCAATTGGCTGGGTTCGCCTCCATTAGTGGTTGCTTTTGCATTGGCAGGAACGGTCGACACGGACATAACCCAACATGCCATTGGCACGGGTAACAATGGCAAAGAGATCTTTCTGCGAGACATCTGGCCGAGCACAGAGGAAATAAATGCCGCGATGGCGTTGGTCAGTCGCGACATGTTCACGTCGGAGTATGCCGATGTGTTCTCAGGCGATGAACAATGGAATGAATTGCTGGCCACCGAAGATGAAACTTATCGCTGGAACGAGGCATCCACCTACATTCGTAATCCGCCATTTTTCTCCGCCGAGTTGGGATACAGCGTGGGCGATATCGAGGACGCACGTATTCTGGCTTTGCTGGGTGATTCGGTCACTACCGATCACATATCGCCTGCTGGTTCCATAGCGTTATGCAGCCCTGCAGGTCGTTATCTGATAGACCATGGCACTGCCCCGGCAGATTTTAACTCCTACGGATCAAGACGCGGCAATCACGAAGTTATGATGCGTGGCACCTTTGCCAACGTGCGCATAAAAAATGAGATGTTGCCTGGTGTCGAAGGGGGTTATACACGGCTTTTACCCGAGACCGAACAGGTCAGCATTTATGATGCGGCTATGGCATATCACACGCGACAGGAACCGCTGGTCGTTATTGCCGGCCGCGAATACGGTAGTGGGTCCAGTCGCGACTGGGCTGCGAAAGGAACACGTCTTTTGGGTGTGCGAGCGGTCATCGCGGAAAGTTTCGAACGCATACATCGCTCCAATCTTGCTGGCATGGGCGTTCTGCCATTGCAATTCGAAGATGGCGTATCGCGCAAAACGCTGCAACTTGATGGCACTGAACTGATAAGTATCCGAGGCCTGGAGAAAATCTCGACCGGAATGAGTCTGGTTCTGCAAATCACGACAAGTGACGGTGAGCAAAAATCCTGCCGTCTGCTTTGCCGACTGGACACGGATGAAGAGGTTGCCTATTTCAAGCACGGCGGCATCATGCCTTATGTGTTGGAAAAATTGATTGCGTGAAGCCGTCTAAATGCGCGCTGCTGACACATGGAGCCTTTCATGACAAAGAAGACGACCCGCACAGAACACGACAGCATGGGCAATATTGATGTTCCCATAGATGCGCTATGGGGAGCGCAGACGCAACGTTCCCTGAGTTACTTCAAGATTGGCAACGATACTTTTCCGCGCAGTTTTATTGACGCGTTCGCGCTGGTAAAAAAGGCTGCCGCTGTCGCCAATCTGGTTTTGGGCAAACTTGATGAGCAGCGCTGTTCACTGATTACACAGGTATGTGACGAGATTAAACAAGGTTTGCATGTTGATCAGTTTCCGTTGTCGGTGTGGCAGACAGGCAGTGGTACACAAACGAACATGAATCTGAATGAGGTCATCGCTAACCGAGGCAATCAATTGGCGGGTCATGATCCGGGCAGCCATACGCCCCTGCATCCGAATGATCACGTCAACATGTCGCAATCCTCCAACGATGTTTTTCCCACCGTGATGCACGTATGTTGTGTTCAGCAATTGCAATGCGGACTGTTCCCCGCGCTGAACGAACTATTGAAAACTTTGGCACAAAAAAGTGATGAGTTTAGCGCCATAATAAAGATTGGTCGCACCCATATGATGGATGCGACACCGGTAACTCTGGGGCAGGAGTTTGGTGCCTTTCACGCGCAACTCAGTTACGCACAGAGACAATTGCAGGTAATACTGCCAGATCTTTTGCAACTTGCCATCGGTGGCAGTGCGGTGGGTACAGGATTGAATACACATCCCGAATGGTCACGAACTGTTTGTGAGAAAATTTCAGACCTTGCCGGACTCTCGTTCAAACCCGCAGAGAATAAATTCATGGCTCTCGCCGCTCATGATGTATTAGTCGATTTGCATGGTCGCCTGAATCTGCTTGCCACTGCGTTGTACAAGATGGCCAGCGATATTCGCCTGATGAACAGCGGCCCACGTTGCGGTCTGGCGGAAGTACGCATACCCGCCAACGAACCGGGCAGTTCGATTATGCCGGGCAAGGTCAATCCAACACAGGCGGAAGCGCTGACCATGGTATGTGTCAAGATCATGGGCAACAATGCAGCGGTAAGCATTGCCGGCAGTCAGGGTCATTTTCAATTGAATGTGTTCAAACCATTACTTATCCATCAGTTATTGGATTCCATCACCTTGCTAAGTGATGCGATGCAAAGCTTTAACCGGAACTGTCTGCAGGGATTGCAAGCTAACACCGATCAGTTACGGGAGAATGTTGCCAGGTCGCTGATGCTGGTCACTGCACTGAATCCGCATATTGGCTATGACAATGCAGCAGAGGCAGCAAAGTATGCTGAAAAAAACGATGTGAGTTTAAAAGAGTCTGTTGTCACACTTGGGTTTATGACAGCGGAAGAATTTGATTTGCGGGTTAAACCGGCAGATATGTTGCAGCCGTGAAGCGGGGATCGTTTCCGGCCAGCAAATTGCATTGCCAGCCGGAAGCGCTTTCACCAGGAGAGCTTACTGAATAGCGACAATCTGCAGCTCAACGCGGCGGTTCATCGCGCGACCTGCATCATTGGCATTGCTGGCGATCGGTTGATCCGGCCCCATGCCCTGCACAATCAAGCGGCTTTGATCGACACCACCAGCAGCCAGGTGGTTGGCAACGCTGGTAGCACGTCTATTCGACAGATTGTAGTTATAGTCCGCAGCACCCGTTGAGTCGGTATGACCGGTAACGCGAAGGCGCGTATCTTTGTACTTGTACAAAATCACGCCTACGGAATCCAACACGTCAAGAAAGTCAGACCGCAGACCGAATTCATTGGTGTTAAAAGTAATATTGCCTGGCATGATCAAATCGAGCTGATCGCCATTGCGGTTAACCTGCACACCAGTGCCTTGCAGTTCCTGGCGCAGTTCAGCTTCCTGAACATCCATGTAGGCACCAACGCCTGCTCCAATCGCACCGCAACCCAGTGCGGCATTGCGCGCATGTTGACCGCTGTCTGCTGCGCCGATCAAGCCGCACACAGCACCGCTTATGGCGCCATACTTCAAAGCGCGACTGGTTTGTGATTCACCGGTATATGGGTTGATTGTGTTACAGGCTGACAGCGCAAGTGCCGCAGCCGTAATGACTAAAGAATTTCGTATTAGTAAAAATTTCATCGTAAATTACTCCTTGGGTGATGATTGGGATAAACCCTGTTCCGTAGCAAAACTCTATGAAACTGAACAACGACTTGTCCAGTTCGACTTATTGTTTTAGTTAGGAAATGTGACGCAATTCGGGATTGATGCTGAAGCGTCAAAAGACAGTGAATAGCAGTGTGTCCCCTATTCGTGTAAATAGCAACAGGATTAGATCGGGTCTGTGAGCCACTTCCACTATCTTCTGTTTTCATTGCTAAATTTGTTTTAAGCTTCACTCAATTTTTTAAGGTGAGCCGCTGTATACTCGAAAAAGTATTTGTGATCGGTAAACTTCGTATGACAGGCAAGCTTTCGATGGACAATGTATGAGTCAGGTGGATTATCAGGAACGCGTCAAAGGTTTGTCTGACAAACTGATCGAATTGCAAAGGCCGATACGTATTCTGGATGCTATCAAGTGGCCGTCCAGCACTGAAAAAGCGTTTATGGCGTCTGGCGGCACTAAAATGCCGGAAATAGATCTTAATCACTATCAAAATCAATCACTTGGTTTCTTTCCGGACGTATTGCGCAGCGATTTTCGCAGTTTGCGAGACTCTGTAAACCGGCAACTCGGGCGTGGCGATGGGCTTGGGGCAATCATGCTGGCCACAATTGACCAGTATTTGTTGGTCATTGATCTGCTTTGCCATAGAGGTACCCAGGAATTTGGGCGCTTCAGTCGCGATCTGTATGGTTCCGCCAGCGATCATCTGCGCGGCGATCGCAAGAGTCTCAGGCAGGTCGGCGAGCGCTTGTGCGAGATTTTTTCCCTGCCGGCCGCTGATCACCTCACTCGCCCATATAACAAAGACATCACAGCGGAAGTGGCAGTTGACGCGTTACGCTCGCGCTTGGTGTCATATTTTCCCGCTGATGAGATTCGCGTGATTCTGAGCGACGGCATTGTTTCAGATGCTGCGGCCGGTGGTGATTATATAAAGATCAACCAGGACTCCGAATTTTCTGAATTTGATCTACAGGTGTTGGAAGTACACGAAGGCTGGGTGCATGTAGGCACCACACTGAATGGCCGCAAGCAACCGTGGGCCAGTTGGTTGAGCGTTGGTTCGCCGCGGGTGACAGCTTGTCAAGAAGGTTTGGCTGTGTTGATGGAGACGCTCACTTTCAGCTCTTATCCCAAACGTGCACTGAAAGTCAGTGACCGCGTTGTTGCCGTGGATGTGGCGGAGCAAGGGGCTGATTTTATTGAGGTTTATCGACTTTTTGTTGAGCGGGGGTGGAGCGAGCACGCCAGCTATCAAATTACCCAGCGGGTATTTAGGGGTGGTACCTTGCGGGGTGGGTCGGTTTTCACCAAAGATCTGTCTTATCTGCGCGGCTTCGTAGAGAACGTAAATTTCATCCGCAGTGCTATAAACTCAGGCGTACCCGAGATCATTCCCATGCTCTTTGTTGGCAAGGTAACCCTGGATGATATTCCAATTCTTTATCAGCATTACCTTGAAGGAACCATCGTTGGCCCCCAATATATACCCGCTATGTTCAGAGATTTGAACGGTCTTTATGTTTGGTTCGGTTTCGCAACGGGCATGTCAGTAGTCAATATGGCGAGAGTTCAGAAGCACTTTGACAGGCTTTTCAAGCGCACCATGCCCAACACCGCACCGCTATATGAAAAAGTGATTGAAACCATTGATGATTAGTTTGAGAGAAGGTGACCACCGATGAAGCGTATTGCCCTGTTTCTGTTGACCAACCTGGCCATTGTTTTCATATTGAGTATTGCGCTGCGGCTTTTGGGTGTAGAGCGAATACTGGATGAGCAGGGCAGTGGTCTTGATTTAAATAGCTTGCTGGTGTTCTCCGCCGTCATCGGTTTTGGCGGCGCATTCATCTCTTTAGCCATGTCCAAGTGGATGGCCAAACGCTCGACGGGCGCCGTAGTCATCACAAAACCCCGTAACAGTACTGAAGAGTGGTTGCTGGCGACAGTGGCATCGCAGGCTCAGCGCGCCGGCATCAGCACACCAGAGGTGGCCATATTCGAGTCGGCTGCAGTTAATGCATTCGCCACAGGAGCCACACGCAACAGTTCATTGGTAGCTGTGAGTACCGGGTTACTGAATTCGATGACAAAGCAGGAAGCTGAAGCTGTTTTGGCGCACGAGGTAAGTCATGTAGCCAATGGTGATATGGTGACACTGACCCTGATTCAGGGTGTCGTGAATACGTTTGTAATTTTTCTGTCTCGCGTGATTGGTCACTTCGTAGATCGTGTCATTTTCAAAACCGAACGCGGTCACGGCCCGGCGTTCTGGATCACTTCTATTGTCGCGCAATTGGTGCTTGGAATTCTGGCATCCATTATTGTCATGTGGTTCAGCCGTCAACGCGAATATCGTGCTGACGCGGGTGGCGCTGCACTCGCAGGCAAACAGAATATGATTGCCGCGCTGGAGCGTCTGCAGAAGGGACAACCCACTTCGTTACCTGATGAGTTGGTCGCTTTTGGTATCAACAATAAAGCACGCGATACTATGTCGAAATTGTTCATGACGCATCCGCCTCTGAGTGCTCGCATCGAAGCATTGCGACGAGCACCTTGAAGCCCAGCTCTAAAAAAAGCTGACTCTAAGAAGCAGTTAACACAAACTCAACCGGCCTTGTAACGCAAGTCCAGCGTATAAGGCTGGCTTGGATGCGGGTCGCTGAGATCCAGTTTCATTTTTCCCTGCGTATGACCATGCGCATAAAAGCGCGCAACACGGCGCGCTTCTGCCTCATTGGCATTCACTGGAAACGTATCGTAACTCCTGCCTCCCGGATGGGACACATGATACGTACATCCACCAATAGAGCGTTGCCGATGCGTATCGACGATATCTATGGTTAGTGGCGCATGAATACCAATAGTTGGGTGCAGAGCTGAATAGGGTGCCCACGCCTTGTAGCGAATTCCTGCGATGTATTCACCCTGAACGCCGGTTGTGCGCAATGGCAGCTTGCGCGAATTGCAGGTGACGATATAGCGATCGCCACTCATGTTTCGGGTTCTGATCTGCAAACGTTCCACAGATGAATCCACATAGCGCGCCGTCCCCTGACCGGTAGATTCCTCGCCCAGAACATGCCAAGGCTCAATAGCTGCATGCACGTCCAATTGGATGCCAGCAACATTGATACTGCCATAGTGTGGGAAGCGGAACTCCTGAAACGGCGAAAACCAGTCGTGCTGGAACTTGTATCCTGCGGCATTCAAGTCGTCAATGACCTGTTGCAGGTCCTCCTGCACAAAATGCGGGAGCATGAATCTGTCATGCAATTGTGTACCCCAATTGATCAGGGGCTTTTTATAGGGTTGCTCCCAAAAAAGCGCAATCAACGCTCTGAGCAGCAACACCTGCACAGCGCTCATCTGCCAGTGTGGAGGCATCTCAAAATTGCGAAATTCCACCAGTCCCAACCGCCCTGTTGAACTGTCCGGCGAATACAATTTATCAACGCAAAATTCGGCGCGATGCGTATTGCCAGTCAGGTCCACCAGAAAATTCCGCAGAATCCGATCAACCAGCCAGGGTTGTTGGCTCTCGCCATCAGTTAACTGCTGCAACGCGATTTCCAGTTCGTAAAGATTATCATCGCGCGCCTCATCAACGCGCGGAGCCTGACTGGTCGGCCCAATAAACTGACCAGAGAACAGATAGGACAAGCTGGGGTGATTTTGCCAGAAGCGTAGCAAGCTGCCCAATAGGTCCGGGCGCCGCAGGAACGGACTGTCTTCCGGGTTTGCTGCACCCAACGTAACATGGTTGCCACCACCGGTGCCGGTATGTTTGCCGTCCAGCATGAATTTTTCAGTACCCAGCCGGGTCTGTCGGGCATAGTCATTCAGTGGTTGCACGATGCCAAGGAACTCTTCCCAGTTACCAGCAGGATGTACGTTCACTTCGATCACACCAGGGTCAGGTGTGATCATAAGCTTCTTCAGGCGCGGATCCCTTGGAGGTTCATAACCTTCCAGAATAACCGGGCATTTCAGTTGATCAGCAATAGCTTCGATAGCCGCAGTAAGATTAACGTAGTGCTCGAGTTGTTTCAGCGGAGGCAGGAATACATATAAACGCCCTTCACGCACTTCGACACACAGAGCGGTATGGAAAAGCCGTCGCTCTTCTTCGGCATCTTCGGCTTTTTTAGCGCCGGCGTTTTTTCTTTCTGCGCTCTTGCCAGCGGTTTTATTTCCCGCAACTTTGGCTTTTGATTTATTCGATTTCCCTGCGGGATAATCCAACTCTTCACGCGAAGCGAATGGGTCTTTGGGAAAATCCAGTTCAACATCTGCTGGTGCCTGCCATGGCAGACTTTCCAATGGCAATCGGAATCCCAACGGAGAATCGCCGGGAAATAATTGCATCTTTTCACTACGGAAAAACCAGCGACAGCTGCGCCAGCCCTGTTCACTCCACTCCAAAGGCAGAACAAAACCTGTGGCTGTGTCGAGGCCTTGCGCGAATACTTTTATCAAGCGGGCGCGTTCCAGAGGATCTTCGATTTTGTTATCTTCAATTGTGAGATTGACAGGCAGTTCTGCTTTCTTCTTTTCGTAAAGGATTTTGTCTTCATAGGCATTGACGATATAGCGGGGATCAATCTGCATATGTTCAGTCAACGCACTCATAAACATATCGGCATCCTTTAGACTATGAGCGCCGGGTGTGCGCTCATCAGCGAGCAGTTTAGGATTGTGCCAAAGAGGTTTTTTGTCTGTACGCCAAAAAATGCCAAGCGCCCAACGCGGCAGTGGTTCGCCGGGATACCACTTACCCTGACCAATATGAATAATGCCATCGGCGCCATAATGCTGCTTCAGACTTAATAAAAGCTCGCCGGCCAATTTGCGTTTTTCCTTGCCTAATGCGGCCGTGTTCCACTGGGCACTTTGCATATCGTCGATGGAAACGAAAGTGGGTTCTCCGCCCACTGTCAGGCGAACATCCTGTTTATTCAGATCTTTATCTACCTGTTTGCCCAGCGCATCTATCTGCTGCCACTGACTGGAAGAATAGGGTTTCGTAACACGAGGGTCTTCATGAAACCGCGTCACTTTATTCTCATGCCCGAAAGTAACTTCACAAACACCTGTACTACCGGTTATTGGAGCTGCACTGACAGGATCGGGCGTGCAGGCCAGCGGAATATGGCCTTCAGCAGCAAACAGACCTGACGTAGGGTCAAGTCCAATCCAGCCTGCGCCAGGGATAAAAACCTCTGCCCAGGCATGCAGGTCAGTAAAATCTTCCTTCGGTCCAACCGGGCCGTCTATCGACTTTATATCTGCCGTCAGTTGCACCAGATAGCCGGAGGCGAAACGCGCAGCCATTCCCAAATGGCGCAATGTTTGCACCAACAGCCAGGCGCTGTCACGGCAAGAGCCTAAGTTTTTCAGTAGAGTTTCTTCCGGAGTCTGCACTCCGGGTTCCATACGGATAATATAATTGACGGCATGCTGTGTTCTGGCATTTTCACTGACCAGAAAATTGACTATGGGTTGTTTTTTGGTGTCTACAGATTTTACCCAGGCACGCATGGTTTCACTGGTATCCTTGATTTCCAGATAGGGTGCCAGGTCTTGTGCCAGTTGCGGATCATATTTGAAAGGGAAGTACTCAGCACTCTCTTCTACGAAAAAGTCGAAGGGATTTATCACCGTCATGTCAGCGATCAATTCAACACTGACAACCAGTTCTTTCGCGGGTTCAGGAAAAACAAGCCGAGCAAGATGATTGGCAAAGGGATCCTGTTGCCAGTTAATAAAATGAGATTGTGGTGTAATGTTCAGTGAGTATGCATTAATCGGGGTGCGACAATGCGGTGCTGGCCGCAAGCGAACAATATGCGGCATAATCTGCACAAGTCTGTCAAAGCTGTAGCTTGTGCGGTGATGTATTGCTACTTGAATGGTCATGAGGTAATGTAATCCTTAATATGCGCATAGACTGGAAATCTTATAATCCTGGCAAGTTTTATGACGAAGTCATAAGCTCACCGGCTCACCCTCGCAAAACGGCTCGCATTCTTGCCCGCTATCTCGCATCCCTTTCCAGTGAAGAGTTGCAGATGCGTAAGTCCTCGGCTGAACTCGCCATCAAAACTATGGGTATTTCATTCACTGTTTACAGTGAGGCCGGGAATATAGATCGCGAGTGGCCGTTTGACATTATTCCCCGAATCATCAGCGAAACACAATGGCGCGCAACAAGCAAGGGATTGGAGCAACGTTTACAGGCTCTAAATTGCTTTATTCATGATATATACAATGATCAGAAAATTCTGAAGGACAAAATTGTCCCGGCCGAACTGCTGGCTGACTCGGTAAATTTCCGCAAGGAATGTGTCGGCATGAAACCGGCCTTCAATGTCTGGGCGAATATCTGCGGTACGGATTTGATTCGCGACAGGGATGGCAAATTTTATGTACTGGAAGACAATTTGCGCGTTCCGTCCGGTGTCTCCTATATGCTGGAGAATCGCAAAGTAACCAAGCGGGTCTTCCCTGAACTTTTCGAAAATTACAATATTCAACCCATCACTGAATATCCGTCGCAGTTGTTTGACATGCTGGCTGCGATTTCACCACGCCCTCTGGACTATCCTGAAATCGTGGTTCTTACACCTGGTATCTATAATTCAGCTTATTTCGAGCACTCTTTTCTGGCACAGCAGATGGGTGTGGAGCTGGTAGAGGGTAATGACCTTGTGGTGGAGAATGATTGTGTTTATATGCGCACCATCAATGGCCTGGCCCGGGTAGATGTAATCTATCGCCGCATAGATGATATGTTTCTGGATCCTGAAGTTTTCCACAAGGATTCTGCTCTGGGCGTCCCTGGCTTGATGCGAGCCTGGCTCAAAGGCAATGTCGCTTTGGCCAACGCCCCTGGTGCCGGTGTTGCAGATGACAAAGTGATTTATACCTTTGTGCCTGCGATGATCAAATATTATCTGGGTGAGGAGGCCATACTGCCGAATGTCCCCAGTTATCTGTGTATAGATAAAAAACAATGCCAGTACGTGCTGGAGAATCTCGACAAGCTGGTGGTCAAACCAGCCAACGAGTCCGGTGGGTATGGCATGCTGATGGGGCCTCAGGCCAGCCGAAAAGAGCGTGCAGAGTTTGCCTTAAAGGTTAAGGCAAACCCCAGAAATTATATGGCACAACCTCTGATATCGCTATCCACTGCACCTGTGCTAGTGGACAAAGGCGCAGCTGAGCCACGCCATATTGATCTGCGCCCCTTTATATTGCAGGGTAGAAATTCCTATGTGACGCCCGGTGGTCTTACCCGGGTTGCCATGGTGAAGGGTTCTTATATTGTCAACTCCTCACAGGGTGGCGGCAGTAAGGACACCTGGGTTGTTTCGGATGGGGGCGTCTGAGTTATGTTGTCACGGGTTGGCGAAAGAATTTATTGGCTGAGCCGCTACCTGGAACGTGCAGAGAATTCCGCACGCCTGATGAACGTATATTCATCGCTCTTGCTTGATCTGCCGAAAGGCGCGCGCATCGGTTGGCACACACTGGTTGAGATTACCGGTTCGTTCAATGAATTTGATGAGAAGTTTCAGGCGAACGACGAGCGGTCGGTAATTCGTTTTTTGTTGGCAGATACGAAGAATCCGGTCTCTATTCTCAGTTCCTTGGAAATGGCGCGAGAGAACGCACGTACAACCCGTGAGATAATTCCTGCTGAAGCCTGGGAACAAATCAACAATCTGTATTTGTACACGCGAGAAAATGCGGCCAAAGGAATCAGTCGCGGACCTCGAAATCAGTTGCTGCAGCAGATAATTGCTCACTGCCAACAGTTGACAGGTTTGCTTGCAGGCGCCATGAGTCACAATAGCGCATACAATTTCATTCGTCTTGGGCGCAATCTTGAACGTGCAGACATGACTACGCGAATCGTTGATGTTGGTTCGGTAAGTTTATTGCCTACGCTGCAAGTGGGAGGTGCTGCCAGTGAGCCGGTCATTGAGCCGTATGAAAATATCATATGGATGAATGTGCTGCGTTCGTTAAGCGCTTATCAGATGTATCGGCAGCATGTGTTGGACAGGGTGAATGGTGAGGATGTGGTGACGTTTCTATTACAGGATACGCAATTGCCACGTTCTGTTATCCATTGCCTTTCCAAGCTGGAGTTCTGTCTGCAGAAATTACCGGGCAATGAGGATGCTATATTGCAGGTGAGTAGAGCGCAGGCGTTGGTAGCAAGCGCAGATATTCCTGCTCTGCTGCAAAAAGGTTTGTTGGAATTTATTGATGAACTGCAGGTGGAGATCGGGGAAATTCACGGTCGCATTGCGGAGGCATGGTTCCTGCCGGTAGTCGAGAATACGCAAACACAGGCGCAGTCACAGAAATAAACCAGTTTACATGGTCCTGGTTTACCTGGTCCTGGTTTTCATGGTCCTAGTTTTCATGGTCCTAGTTTTCATTATAGTCAGCTTCATTGTAGTAGCTGCTGCCGCGCTCTTCAGCGTTCTTGTCCCACGTGGATGCCCATGCGAAGGGTGGCATCTGCCGGAAGGCATCTTTAAGTCGCTGATCCCAGCTCCGCTTCAATTCACGCAAAAATTCGCTGCCCTCTTCAAAACGCAAAGGTTTTTCCAGAACCAAAGTGTCAGTGCGATAGATCAGTGTTTCGATGGGTGGCCCCACGCTGAGATTGCTGCGTAACGTGGAATCCATGGAAACCATGGCACACAGGGCGCAGGTATCAAGATTCAAATCGGGCGTCAGAATCCTGTCGAGAATTGGTTTGCCGTATTTACTTTCGCCCACTTGTAAGTAGGGTGTGTCTTTAGAGCTGGTAATGTGATTGCCTTCGGGGTACACCAGCATGATGCGATGCTTGCTGCCAGCAATCTGTCCGCCAATAATAAAACTCGCCTCAAATCCGGGCCCATGTTTTTCCTGTTCAGCTCGGCTGACGGTGCCCAGATAATCTGCTGCTTCGCTGATGCTGTCTACAGTCAACAGACTATAGGTTGCCCTTTCCTTGATATCACGCTTCAGCTTCGAAATGGTCGCTTGTGTGGTCGCCAGATTACCTGCGGACAGGATGACAAATTGTCTTTGGCCATCTACGCCAAAGCGAAACATTTTGCTGTATGTGCTGACCTGATCGATACCAGCATTGGTACGAGAGTCTGAACAAAAAACCATGCCGGCATCAACAGCTATAGCCACACAATAAGTCATATTTTTTGACAACCAGATGATAGATTTGTCACGCGTTAAGTAGGTTGAACAGTACACTAGTTCTGCCCATAGGTGAACTGCTAGTTACGACTATTTTTCCGGATCTGCTGAATGAGGGTAGGTGTTTGAAAAATATAGATAAAAAAGCAGATTTTGAAGTGTCGAAATTACCAGGCCAATGATAATGGCGCGCTTGCGCCCTGCGTTACTTTGTAACGTCAGTCGCCTGCTGTCCAGGCGGTTACAGCAGGCGATAACTCAGGAATTATGTAACGATTAATGTTCGTCGAGTGAATCGTCCGAGTCACTGAGGTCATCATAATCATTGCTGAGATTGTAACGCACATCATCACCATGATCTTCGAACTGCAGATCACCGTACATGCGCTTCCAATCCAGACGTTCTTCAGTGCGACGACGAAGTTCCGTCAGACGACGTTTGCTTACGCGCTTGTCAGTTGCATCATCTTCGATTTCAGCTTCTGGTATAAACGCAACGGAATCAAAAAAGTCTTTAGAACTGTCCGCAATATCATCCCATTGATGACTTTTCATGTTAATGATCTCTCGTTGAACCTTTAAGTGCCTCACATTCGTGGTTAACGCACTCTTCAGGTTGAATTAACAAAATACCCAGCAGAGAAAGTTAAGCATTTTTCATTCCATCTGAGGCCCTTATGTAGCGGCTCTATCAAGGGTCGTCACCTCCCTCGTTACAGTCTGTTTTCCGGCTTGACAAACGACCTCGTTTTGGGGGCGTCAACGGTGCGAATTATCGTGATTAAATTGTAGAAAGCAATAGGGTAAGGCATTATTTTTTCAGTTTGCGAGCAGTTGCCGCAAAACCACGCAATGCGCGGGTTTCACGGAGTCTGAGTAGATAAGTTATGCGGGTGATGACGGATTAGTCAGTTATGCAGTTTTTTTATGGAAGCTTCGCGAATCAGCTTCTTGGCGATCTTGCCGGTAGCTATGCGCTCCAGTTGCTCGTTCTGTATCCAGATATGAGCAGGAACCTTGTATGTGGCAATCTTGGTTCGCAGGTAATCCTGCAGTTCCGCGGCATCAGTTTTTGCACCCGGTTTGACCATGATGGTGGCACCAACAATTTCACCCAGGCGCGTATCAGGTAAGCCATATACAGCCACTTCACTGACAGCCGGGTGCGTTGCCAGGGCATACTCAACCTCTGCGCAGGCAATATTCTCGCCACCGCGAATAACGATATCCTTGGCGCGATCCTTGATTACCAGAAAGCCATGCTCGTCCTGCAAGCCCAGATCCCCGGTATGGAACCAGCCATCTCGCAGAACTTCGGCAGTCTCCGTTGGCTTGTTCCAATACTTTTTCATAATAGTAGGGCCCTTGATGCAGATTTCGCCAACCTGACCATCCTCCAGGGTATTTCCCGCCTCATCCACAATCTTGATACTGGTCACCGGTTGCGTGGGTCTGCCAGTGCTTTCCGGCTTGCTGGTATAGAAGCTGCCAGTAATTGTCGCTCCGATAGCATTGGTCTCTGTCAGTCCATAACCCAGACCGGGCAATGCTGCAGCAGGAAACTTCTTCAACATCATATTGAGATGTTCCGGGGGACGTGAAGCACCTCCACCCTGAACACTGCGCAGGCTGCGTAAATCTGTTTTATCGAACATCGGTGAGTTCATCACCTCCCAGGTCATGGTAGGGACGCCATGCAATACAGAGAGTCGTTCTTTTTCAAGCAATTCCAGCGCCTTCTCAGCATTCCATTTGTACATCATTACGAACTTGCGCAGAAATAGAAAACTCGCCAGAAATTGTGCGTGGCTGCCAGTGACATGAAACAGGGGAACATTGGCCAGGATGCCGGGTTCAAATTCAGGATTCTCTTCCACCAGTTCCGGGCGCAGGATTTCGTTCAACTCTTTGACGAACAACCAGCTGTACAAGGCGCTGATGATCGCTCTGTGCGTGGATAGTACGCCTTTAGGGATACCGGTAGAGCCGGACGTATACATGATCGAGGCATCATCATCCGGTTGAATCCGGATAGCTGTCAGGTCGTTCTGGCGGCCTGCTCTGCCTTCACTCAGAAGTTCAGAAAATGTTGGGAATCTATTGAACTCCTCGGTTTCAGGTTTGATGGCAATAAGCTCAGTCTGTGCCAGTTCAGACAATAAAGGCAGCAGCAAGCTGATGCGTTCCTGATCAGCGAAAAGAATTTTGGCACCACTATCCTGCAGCCCATAAATGATTTCACTGCCGTGCCACCAGGAGTTCATGGGTACCACGATTGCACCAACTGAGGTCGCAGCCATGTAGGCTATGCACCATTCGGGGTTGTTGCGAGAGCAGATAGCTATGCGATCCCCGGGTTTAACCTGGTAGCGATTAAGCAGGGTATTTGCCAGGTCCTGTGTCAGCTCCAGTGTTTGTTTGTACGTAAACCGCTCTTCGTTATAGATCAGGAACTCTTTATCGGGCGCTTGCAGCCCAAGCGCGTAGACTTCGCGCAGATTCGCAGGAATATGCGCAAAAACCGGCATTTCAACATCGTTGATAACCGCATTTGTGACGGCGAGAGGAGAGCCCGGTGCCTTGTGGCGAACGGCAATCTCGCGCAGTTTCAGGAGATCTTTTTCCAGCTCTTGGTATGGTGTACTAGACATAATGGGTTGGCGTCGCCTTTTGCCGCTACTCTTTATTTATTTTTAACACGATATTCGGGCAGCTTGAGAACCGTTACAAGTGTTTGATTTGCGTGATTATATTTGAGAGTGACGGATTCGATTCAAAAAAATGGTAGTGCATTATACGTTCCCGAATAAGGGAATCAAGCAGCTTGGTCGGCGAAAGCACTCGACTTCACCGCGAATAGCAGGCGCTATAGCCATTTGCCTCGAATAGACTTAATCGGGAATCCAGAATAAACTCATGGCAAATAAAACAATAACAGCACCAGCGAATGAATATCACCACAGAACAAGACACGCAGTTGCATAAGCAAGTCATGAAGATCCTGTGCCTGGCCGGTACTTTCGCCGCTATGACATTCGCTGTGTATCATTTTTTTTGGCAGGACAGGGTAGTTGCCCTGATTCTGGTGCCAGTCATGGGTATACAGTTGTACGCCTATTTATCCTTGCTTAAGTATGGATACACTCTCTCGAATGCCTACATGGTTGTCGTAATGCAAACCGGGGCTGTTATAAGTTTCGTTTACTTCGTAGGTGTTCCCGCTAGTTATTGGATATTCGCCAGCGCCGTAGCAAACTATTTTATTGTGTCAGCACGCCCGGCATTGTTTGTCAATTGTGTGGTGATACTGGTAATTGCGTTATTGCTGGTAGATGATCCCGAGTATTTATTCAGACTGTTGAGCAGTTTTGCGTTGATGAATTATTTTCTCTATTCATTTTCGATTCAGCTCACGAAGAAAACGCAGCAGATTAATGAGTTGTTGGTGAGAGATTCGCTAACGGGGGCGGGCAACAGACTGGCCCTTGACGAAGCTCTTGCTCAGGCACACGCAAGCTTCAAGCGCTACGGACAAGTTGTGTCATTGCTCATGATAGATCTGGATTATTTTAAAAAAGTGAACGATGATTTTGGTCATACCGAAGGTGATAGGTTACTGAAGTCACTAGCAAAGGTTATTACTGAACGTCTTCGCCTGAGTGATCGGTTTTTCCGGTTTGGTGGAGAAGAATTCGTTATTGTTGCTGAGAATACCAATGTGGAAAATGCAAGAATTCTGGCGGAAGATATTCGTGCCAAGGTTGCTGCTAAAAAATTTCCACCTGCGGGTGGCATAACCATTTCGATTGGGGTGGCCGAATTGATGCAAGAGGAATCTACGGATGGTTGGCTGAAACGCGCAGACGATGCGCTTTATGATGCTAAAGCGCAAGGTCGCGACAGAGTGAGTTGTAATATTCCTGCACAACAACGAATAAGTGGCACTTAAAGTTATTTCGCGGGAACTTCCGGTTTAATTTCCAAAATTACTTTACCCATTACCTTCCGCTCTGTAAAAACATTGAATGCTGCAACAAAATCTTCCATGGCATAAGATTGGGTAATGATTGGTTTGATCTTGCCGCTTTTATACATGGCAAACAGCTCTTCAAAATTTATCTCATACGCTTCTGGTTCTTCCTTACGGAACCTGCCCAGAAATACGCCAACCATTGAAGCTCCTTTTAAAAGTGCCAGGTTGGCTTTGTATTCAGGAATCCTGCCGCTGGTAAATCCTACGACCAGCAATCTTCCATTCCAATTAATGCTGCGTGTTGCCTGATCAAAAAGATCGCCGCCTACAGGGTCGTATATGACATCTGCGCCCTTATCATCGGTGAGCGCTTTGACTTTTTCCTTTAGGTCACCATCACCATAGTTCAACAACTCATCCGGATCGAGTTTCTTAACGAAATTCAGTTTCTCGTCTGAGCTGGCCGCGGCAATGACGCGCGCTCCCATCAGTTTCCCAAGCTCTACTGCCGCCAAACCGACACCGCCACTGGCGCCCAATACCAGCAGAGTTTCGCCTGGCTTGAGTTGCGCACGTTGCTTCAATGCATGATAGGACGTGGTGTATATCATGGCGAAACCAGCAGCGGTCTTGAAATCCATATTGTCCGGGATCTTGCGTAACCCCGCTGCACTGACCATTACCTGTTCCGCCATGCCGCCAATGCTGGGGGTGGCCATAACACGATCACCTACTGCAAAACCCTGCAGGTCTGGTGCTACCGCTTTTATGACGCCTCCTACTTCCGAGCCGGGACTAAACGGCATCGGGGGCTGGAATTGATACTTGCCCTGAATCTGCAGTGTGTCCGGGAAATTCAACGAGGCAGCATAAACTTCAACTACAGCCTGGCCGGGACCGGGCACCAGATCGGGCACCTCTTCCAGTACCAGATTCTCGGGCGGACCATAAGACTTGCAAAGAATCGCTTTCATGAGTGTGCCTGAAAAAAGTAAAAACGCGATTCAAGCATGTTTGCCCTTGGTTCTCAACAGGCGCTTCGCAACTAGCCTTTCTCAACCGACTTGGATCAATCTGAAACCCGACATTAGTCCTGCGGGTCTATGTTGGCATATAATCCACAGCAGTAAATGGTAATCAGGAAAGCACGACTTTGACTTTCAACGTGGATAATGAAGCACTGCGGCAGATCTATCTGCAGAAGATGGGAATCCAACCCTGGTTCCCACGTTATTCCCTGCCGCATGCTGCGCAGCAGCGGACATATCCGGCAGGGGTAATGTTGCCGCAAACTACTGTTGCACCTGACGTTTCCGTGGACGACACCAAAGCAGATTCTGCCATACTGCAATCGACGCTTAAGGAAATCGTCGCGCCCGCAGCGGCACCTCGTGTCAAGCAGACAACTGTTTTGGATACAGCGCCGCAGGCCAGCGAGGCGATGGGCTCACATGATGCGCAACCGCATTTTGCATTCTCGTACCTCACAGTGAGCAGCCATCTGGCGGTCATCTGTGAAATTCCTTATCAAAGCCGTGGTCGCTTGCAGGCACCTGTGCGCGAAATACTGGCTAAAATCCTGGAGGCGCTAGGCATAGCTGTGCAGCCCGGCGCTACACCTGTTATTCATTTTCAATGGCCATTGCAGGAAACGAATGAACAGGAGCAGGGCCTGGAAAATGCGCGACAGACTATTCATGGTTTCCTGGCTCGGCAGTTGCGCGACAGGCCTGTTCCGCTGCTTTTGGTGTTCAGCGAACAGTGGCCGGACTGGTTGTTCCCTGCCAACTATCTGGCAGAGAACGAGCAGCAACTGCAGGGTCTGCTGCAACATCCACACTTTGCTACTCGTGTTTTGGTGACACGCGGCCTGCATGCCATGCTGGCTGACGAAGCACTGAAAAAACCAGCCTGGATACAAATGAAGTCGTTGAAGGTGGAGCTGGATGCACTGGCAAAGTCGGCAGCGGGAACGCAACAGCATGCGGAAGGACAGTACGATTGATGTTAGCGTCAGCGGAAGAAAAGTTATCGGTAATCTGTCGGCCCATGCGCGCCAGCGACCTGGATCACGTTGTGCACAATGAAAATGTTTCCTACCAGAACCCGTGGTCAAAACGCATTTTTCTGGATTGCCTGCGCGCAGGTTATGAATGTTGGGTATTGGCAACTCGCGACAGAATTGTTTGCCACGGCGTTTTATCAGCGGACGTCGGTGAAAGCCATGTTCTCACTTTATGTGTGCATCCTGACTTTCGCGGCTCTGGATATGGCCGCAGAATGTTGCGACATTTGTTGTTGCAGGCTCATAAGAAAGGCGCCAGTGTCTGTTTTCTGGAAGTGCGTCCCTCCAACAGGGAAGCCAGGCAGCTTTATATTTCGATGGGATTTGTCCAGGTGGGTGAGCGTAAAAACTATTATCCTATAGACCCGGCTACCACCAGCCGTGAAGATGCTTTGATACTATCCCGCACTTTACCGTTTCAGTCCTGATTATTTTGATCAGCGTCCGACGACCGCAGTTTTCGGATAAGCTTCAACGCAAACTTGATGACAAAAACAACGGCAATCGCCGCCAGCGACATCGCCAGCACTAAAATGAAACTGCCCAGCAGATAACCCAACAATGTCATGCGAGGAATATCGTAGGACACTGACAGTGCATAGATCGACCCAATGGCGATAGCAATGCCACCTGCGACGGCGCGAGTCATCTTGCGAATTTTCAATCGAGGAATTTTCAAAACAAACCTTAAGCGTCTGCCCCATAGTCGGGCTTTTCGTCGACATTGCGATAAGTCTGTCGACAATCAGGAAATTGCGTACATCCCCAGAATTCACCAGTCTTACTCTTGCGCTTCTTGAGAAGGTGGCCACACAACCTGCAACGGAATGCTGCAGCAGGTTTCCCTTCATCGTCGGGTAATGTCACTTTGCAGCCGCGATTGTACCCTGTGCAATACCAATAATCGCCCTTGGCATTATTCGCCTTGATCATGCTGCGTGTGCAAACCGGGCAACGATAGCGCTCATCAGCTTCTTCGGACGGTTTTCCGTCTTTGTCAAACAAGCTGGTGGTGCAATCCGGGAAACCAGTGCAACCCCAGAAAGGTCCTTTTTTGCCCTCGATGCGGCGCATCGGCTTGCGGCAGCTCGGACAAAAATATTGCCTCCCGCCAGTTTCAGCTTCTGGCGCTTCAGGTTTGTTCAACGAATCAAACAGATCAGCACACATCTGCAACCCCTGCAGTGGCATCAAACTTTGCGTATATTGCCGCCAGCAAAACGACAAGCGATTAAACAACTCTAATCTTCAGAGCGTAGAGACTCAGCCAGTTTCAAAAGCAACTGCGAGTTCTCTGCCGGGGTACCCACCGTGATGCGCAGTTTGTTCCGCAGTCTGGGTTGGTCGAAATAGCGCACCAGAATGCCTTTGTCTTTTAACTGTTGATAGAGATTTCTGGCGCGTTGTTCAGCATCAGTGTTCTGGCCGGCAGGTACCTCTACCAGAATAAAATTACTTTGAGTTGGCGCACAAGTCAGTCCCAATTCCGGCAATGCAGCCAACAAGCGGGCTCGCTCCTCACGTACTTTCTGCCAGGTATTGGCAGCGGCAGCTCGATCGGTAAGTGCGGCGGTTGCTAAGGCCTGGGAGATAAAATCAGTATTGTAGCTATCCTTGGTTTTGTAAAGCATAGGCGCCAGCAGCGAACTCGCTGCAATACCGTAGGCGAAACGCAGACCAGCTAAAGAGTAACCTTTGCTCATGGTCCGCAGTATCAGCACATTGTCGAATTTGTGTACCAGCGCCACGGCGTCATACGCTTTATCCGGATCGATGAAATCTACGTAAGCCTCATCGATCACAAGTATGCCTTTGAATTCGCGTGCGATTGCCTCAAGGTCAGCAACCGGACTCAGGCGACCGGAGGGCGCATGGGGGTTGACCACGAAGACAATCTTTGCCTTTAGCGTGTTCAACTGGGCGGCGAAGTCGCGGGGCATTGACCAATCTTCCAGCAAGGGAACGCGGGCAATGTTACAGCCTTGAATATCGGCCAGCACGGGATATAACGAATAACTCGGTTCGGCAATGGCCAGCGTGTCGCCAGCATCGGCAAATGTGGTAATGACCAGGCGTAATAGTTCGTCACCACCATTGGTGGGGATAATATTGTCGATTTCCAGCTGGTGATAATCCGCTGCAATGCGCCGAAATTTATTGGCCAGCGGTTGTGGATAACGCCGCAGATCGGCCACTTGGCAGTCGCGCAAAGCCTGCGCAACTGCGGCGCTGGCAGGGTAAGGATTCTCGTTGGTATTGAGTTTAATGACATCAGTCTGCGCAGGCTGCTCGCCCGAACTATAACCGGTCATTTTCTGGATATTGGGTCTTTCATAACTCATTGAGATCAGCACTTTTCGGGGGTGAATATAGGAAAAGTGCCAAGGTTACTCGCTAATACTGCGGGTATCAAATAGTTGCGGTAAGAGCACGTGCGAAGAGGTTTAGGTGACCTCGCACGTTGTCATGTCGGGCTGCTTCAGGGATATCGCACATTGCTGTAAGTTTCTGCTCTTCGTTCCCAACCCAGGGTCCAGCGGTTCTCGTTACGCTCTGGAGCTGAGTTCGCGACCCGTCTTGCCAAAACTGCTTTTGCAGCATGGGTGAATTGGTGCAGTAGAGACTGGTGGTTAGGCTGTTGTTGCGAATCACGCAGCATCTGCTCCAGCACCTGCAATAATCCCCAACCCTCACCCTGATAACGCTCGCCGCTGGCTGTTCCTTCTCCCTTGAAGTTCACGTAATCAATCAGGGCATACATGCCTAAAGGTGGGTGACTGTTGGCAATCTGATAGAAAAGAGCCTCCACGGCATCAGAGTTATCGCTTGCCTGACGTAAAGCGGGTACTGATGCATAAAGTCTGTTTATGATGAATTCTACTTGCACAGGCTTGGTGTCATAGAGGAACTGGCGCAATTCAGTCAATTCAGGACCATCGATGGCGGCATGAAACTCAGCGCTGTCAGTCCAGGGGGAGTGCATGCCGGGAAGCGTGTCCAACCAGGCCGGAACCGCTACACCGCGCGTCTTGTAGTGCCTGATAAGGGCAGGAAAACTCTCCAGAAAGGGGTCGCTTTGATTTTCCCGGTACCAGATGAAATGGCCGATACCCAGGGATGGAAAATCTTCCCCTGCGTTCCAACTGGTTAAGCAAGGTATTTTCAGGTTACACTCATTCGCAAAAATGCGTTCCCCAATCCAGCCAGCCTGTTCCTGGGTAAGCTGGGGGGTCTGTTCGATAACGGTTTGCGCAGCGGCACCTGGCAGAATCAGCGCTAAAAGCAGGCCGATCAGCACAGTGACAGAAGCTATAAAACGGGCTGATTGATTCTGCGGTTGCACGGTCATCTCGAATGAATGCACAGCGATTTATCCTGAATGTTGTTGACGCCAACTTTATAAGAGTCAGAGTAACAGATAAATGTCTGAAGCTGCAGCGGTAGAAATCCAGGAATCCAAAGAAGCGCAGGATGAGTTTGCGCGCGGTTTGACGCTCATCTACCAACGCCTGAAAAAAAGCAAACATCTGAAGAAAGCCATGAAAGAAGTGGAGAACCCGCTTCTGGAATTGCTTGACGTCCGGCTTTTCACCATTTACCAAAGTGTCCACAACGGCAAGGAAATTCTTGCCAGCTTTAAAGGTGGCGATCCAGATGACAATTCCGCCAATGAAATTCGTGTACCTTTCAGCCCGACTTCTCTGGCCGGTTATGTTGCACTGAGCCAAAGACCTTTGATGGTCAGAAATGTTCTGAATACGCAGGAGTTGCTGGACATTCACCCGCGCCTGCAATTTGACAAGCGTTTTACTGAAGCCAAAGGCTGGGCGGTGCGATCAATGATCGTGGTGCCTATCAAAGATGAAATTCTGCTGGGCGTATTGCAGCTTATCAATTTCGAAGGCGATAGAGAGTTTACCAAAGCAGATATGCGCCATGCCTTGATGATGGCGCAGATGCTGGCCAAGCAATTCCGTGCAGAGTTGCAGAGCACCCAGGGTCCATATGACTACCTGGTGCAGATCAACAAGATCTCCAGTAAAGATCTGGATGAAATACAAAGCAAAGCAGCACTTTATGGCGGCACTGTTTCAAAAGTGTTGATGGAAGACTACGGCATAGAAGCAGATCTGATCGGCAAGTCGTTGGAATATTACTACCGTGTTCCTTATATGAAGTACCAGCCTTCACATACCCTGCCATTTGAACTGGTGGAAAATATTGGCGCCAGCTATCTGCGTAATAATCTCTGGTTGCCGGTCGCCGGCACCAAAGAGGAAGCCGTTATCCTGATAGACGACCCAAGCGATTATCAGCGCATCATGGAAATTCAGGGCGTGCTCAATGCCCGCAATTATGTCTTCCGGGTAGGTTTGCCTGAACATATTCTGCAGTATTTGCGCGAAGAAGGGGGTGACGAGACCGAGGCCGGTTTTGATGATGTGTTTTCACGTTTGGAGGAACAGGGTGGTATCGAGCTGGATTCCGAAGAGGAAACAGAAGAAGAGAATCTCGCAGCGACCTCAGCCATCATTCAATTGGTCAATCGAATCATTACGGAATCCGACAGACTTGGCGCATCGGATATTCATGTGGAACCTGGCAAGGATAATTCACCGGGTATAGTGCGTATTCGAGTCGATGGTATCTGCCGTGAGTTACTCAAGGTTCCGCGCGAACATACGTCAGCATTGATTGCGCGAATCAAAGTAATTTCGCGTCTCAATATCGCAGAGCGACGTTTGCCGCAGGATGGTAAATGCAAACTGAAAGTGCGTGGTAAGAAACTTGAGTTGCGGGTTGCCACTGTGCCAACAGTGAATGGTGAAAGTGCTGTGCTGCGGTTGTTGGCGGCCGGAAGTGCCATGCCCTTGGAAAAGCTCAATCTCTCTGAGCCTAATTTTGAAAAAATTGTTGAACTGTGCGGGCATCCCCATGGCCTGCTTCTCGTAGTTGGTCCAACAGGATCTGGTAAAACAACAACGCTGCACGGAGTCCTGGGTTATATCAATACTCCCGACCGAAAAATCTGGACCGCTGAAGATCCGGTGGAAATCACTCAACCCGGCTTGCAACAGGTGCAGGTGTTGCCCAAGATAAATTTCACGTTCGCGACGGCTATGCGCGCTTTCCTGCGGGCCGATCCTGATGTCATTCTGATTGGTGAGATGCGGGATGAGGAAACAGCCAATATTGGCGTAGAAGCATCGTTGACGGGACACTTGGTACTTTCGACATTGCATACCAACTCGGCGCCGGAAACCATTACCCGCCTGTTGGATCTTGGCCTCGATCCGGTCAATTTCTCAGATGCGTTGCTGGGTGTTCTCGCGCAGCGACTGATGCGCACACTCTGCAGTGACTGCAAAGAAAGCTACAAGCCGAAACCGGAGGACCTGGATCATCTGGTCAACAGTTATGGCAGAGAACAATTTGTTGATTTAGGTATTGATCTGGAGACGGTGCAGTTGAACCGTCCCGTAGGTTGCGCTGAGTGTGGCGAGACTGGTTATAAAGGTCGCACAGGCATCCATGAGCTGTTGGTGGGCACCCATGAGCTGCGCAGCCTCATCTACAATAAAGCGGATCTGGGTGCATTGCGTACGCAGGCTCTGAAAGATGGCATGCGTACTTTGAAGCAGGACGGTATCCTGAAAATTTTTATGGGACTGAGCGACTATAAGCAGTTATTGCGCGTAGTTGCAGAATAAGTTGCAGAATAAGTTGCAGAATAAGCTGCGGGTGGTTTCGGCAACTTCCTGTCTCAGAAACGCATCAGACTACTGAATATTTGAAAGTTGGCTAGCTGCCATTCCCCTTCATGATGCAATTCAGCTTCAATTCTGGCGATATGATTATTGAAGCTGGCGTGCAATGTATATTTTGCCATTGGTGTAGCAGTAAAATTCAAAACCGACGGCACATAGAGTTCTCCCCGTGCCTCATCAATCCTTATTAACCGACCATGCCGCGCAAAAACATCGTACATATGGATCATGCTGATTTCTTCCGGCGAACCAGGCAACGGCGGATTAATCATGCGGACCGTGATAATGTCAGGATTCCAACTGAAGCCCAGCGACCGGATCAGTTGCAGCACCAATTCACTGCTGTTTTTTTCCAGGCGAACCTGCTTTTGCCGGTCGATCTCAATAACCGCGATAGTTGCCGCCACTATGAAGAGAATGAGGAAAAAACTGTTGAAAATATGTGATCTTTTCATGGGATCCGCTGGCATTGTTGTGTCAAATTGACGTGATGATGCGCGTCTGAATTATTACATGTTTCCTGATCTACTTTGGCACGAAAATTATAGTGTAAAAAAGTCCAATAAAAACAGCGCTAAATTGCTTTCATTTAATCGAAAAGGTGATTTGTTAGCGTGTTTTATGCACAAAAATGTCACGGTTGTCACTTTTAATGCAGAAAAACAGGGGTTTTTCTAAAAAAGTAGTGGTTAAAATACGTAAGTTAATGATATTTAACGATTATTACGTTTGGATAAAAAACAACCAAACTGAGTCAAAGTGCCTTAATTTCAGTGTTTGCAGTACTTTTTTAAGAGTTATCAACTGAGTTATCCACAGATTCTGTGGAAAAGATTGGCATTATTTTGCTCCATAGTTCCCCCCTGCCGTCAATCAATGAATTTTAAAAGATCGCGACTAAGCGTGCAGCGCATGTTCGAAGTCTGGGGAGAGACGAAACATTCAGGGAATTTTTTGTTACTGGTAGTGTCTATGAAGGCAATTTTTAGCAGATTATAGTTTTGTCTTAATTCGGCATTGATGCTATTGTAAGATCGTTCGTAAACAGCTGGCCAGAGCGAGGAAATGGTGGAACTAACAGGTGATATTCCTTTCTTGTGGAGATTAAGTCCTGAGTCCAGCGAAGGACTCTGTGTTGTCTCCATGGTGGTACCATTCGAATCCGAAGCAGAAGAAGAACGCAAGGATCTGACCATCGAGACCAGCGTTGTCAGTTTACCCTCCGATAGCTCTCGTTCCGAGAATGAAGAGATGCTGGAATGGAATCAGGATGACATCAGCCTGTTTCTGAAACTGGTGACTCATGAACAGCAAACCCAGCACGTTGCTGTTACCGACACCGTTCGCATAGATCTTACAGATCCCGCCATTATTGAAATCATACATGTCGTAGCTGCAG
This sequence comes from Pseudohongiellaceae bacterium, assembly GCA_041751425.1. Classification (GTDB taxonomy): domain Bacteria; phylum Pseudomonadota; class Gammaproteobacteria; order Pseudomonadales; family Pseudohongiellaceae; genus JAVVEG01. The sequence continues at coordinate 86,791 of JBGSXL010000013.1, forward strand.
CCGGTTTCGGCATGGCCTTCACCTCATTTGGCATCCTCCGCCGTTCGGCAGAAAGTTACCCGGCACACTTGTGCGAGATTGGCAGTTTTGCATCATTGGATACAGTGGATGGATTCAAAAGAGTGGTCGTTGTCGATATCGACGATGACGATATCGTTTGTGTCCTGCTGGATGAAATCGATGTGGCGTCGGTTGGAGAGTATGATCAGTTAAGCCGTCACGATCTTTTGATGGTTAAACGTCAGGATCTGTTACATCCGGATTTTGCCACGACGGCATCAAGACCGCATTCGGCGACGCTTCACTAACATTACCAACTTCTGTTGCTACCCATATAACTTTCAGGGCCTGGCCAGTAACCACCATTTCAGCGTGGAGCTGACCAGCTCTGGCGCATCCTGTTGCACAAAGTGCCCTGCACCCGGCACAGCAACAATCGTTGTGTCCGCGTCTATCCAGTCCCAGGTGTTATTCAAACCGTCTGAGTGTAACGCGGTGTCTTCCAGACCATGGAATATCAACACGGGCATTTGCAATTGTGGTGTGGCAGGGGCAGCAGCGGGGGCAGGCTCTCCTGCGGCAGGCAGGCGCGGATAGTTGCGTTTGTAATAGGCCAGCATGGCATCGAAGTCAGAGTTCTGGAAAGCCTCCACATAGTGTGGTCGCGCATTGGCATCGCTGACCCAAAGCGACAGGGTTTGCGGAGTCATCGGTCCGCCGAAAAGTATATCTGGATCAGATGGTGAGCCTTCCTGAAAGCGTTGCGCGTAGCCGCTGTTGGCACGTTGCTCAGGATTGTTAGCTAATTCTCGTCCCATCCCATTCGGATGAGGCAGATTCAGGATGACCAGTTTGTCCACCATTTGCGGATAGTTGAACGCAAACTGCCAGGACACCACGCCACCCCAATCATGGCCAACGATCGTGGCGCTCTCTTCGCCAAAATGTCTTACCACTGCGGCGACATCCGCCAACAGAAAACGCATGTCATAGTTTTCATCACCAGCGGGCTTGTCGCTGAGGTTATAACCTCGTTGATCGATGGCCACAACCTTGAAATTTTTCTGCAGTGCAGCCATCTGGTGTCGCCAGCTATACCAGAAATCCGGAAAACCATGAATCATGACGATCAGGGGACCGTCTCCAATGGTGGCGTAATGTATTTTCACACCAGCGCTATCCACATAGCCGTGCTCAACATCATTCCAGATATCAGTTTGTGCATACAGGGAGCCGCTGCAGCTGAGCAGACCAGCCAGGACAGCAAGCATGACTGAGCGCGTTACAAGAGTTATTTTCATGGAGGATTACCTTGGAGCAACCGATAGTCGGGCACCATAATATGAATGGAATCATCAACCGGAATGACGGTGGTGGGAACAACCGCATCAGGACCAAATGAGAAACAGAAGAAGCCGAACACCATGATGTTGTCCTGATTCACGGCGGCCCACTCAGCGGTGTAATAGGTAGCGGGTGGCAGGTCCGGAATATTCTGTATAAACACGCGATTGACATCGGGGTTATAACTGAAGCCCACATCAATCGTATCCTTGTCCTCGGCCTTCAAAGTCAGCTTGACGAGGCGCACGTATTCTCCAAAACGCAATATCAGATTGTCTGGCGCATCCGGAAGCACTTCATCATGTTGCGGCACTGTGTCATGGGGTATCTCGATAGTGTTGCGCCGACCATGCGAATGCTGGGCATACGCACTTTCACACAGCAACAGCAATATGACGGCTGCACGAACAACAGGGGAGGAATGCAAAACTCTCATAAGATATCTCATCAAATGCATTGAATCTGGATTACGCTGTTCATAATACGATTCATGGAAGGGTTGTAAAGCGCATTTTTGTGTCTTGGTGTAGCGAAGTGGCCAACTGAGCAAATCCGAACGTATTTTTTGGATATTCGGTAAAAATTTCGAAATAACGAACACTTATGAGCAGTGCAATGGTCCATTTACAGAATTCGTCAGCAATATTTTTGACTTTTAGCAGACTTGCGCTTATGAACGTGTTCAAATTCACAGGGTTAAATGATTCGCTCATGCCTGCATTAACTCGGCGGTCTGGGAGTCTTTGAGTCGAAAACAACTATCAGGAGGTGTCCCGTGAGGATACTACAAAAATCAAGCTTTTCTATTACTAGTGCCACATGGCTGCAGACAACTGGCAGGGCATCCCTGTTGGCCGTTTTCATGCTACCTGGTTTCGTTAGTGCTCAGTCTGCAACTCCCAGTGATGTCACTTTCCATAAGGACATCGAGCCAATTATGCAACGCAGTTGCCAGAGCTGTCACAGACCCGAGGGCGTGGCCCCGATGTCTCTGGTCACTTATGAAGAGACAGCGCCCTATGCTGGCTTGATTGAATACAAAACTGCTCTGCGCGACCGCGCTGGTGCGATGCCACCATGGTATGTAGAGAAAGACATTGGCATTCAGGATTTCAAATACGACACATCACTATCTGATGCAGAGCTGGCGGCCATCTCCACTTGGGCTCGCGGTGGTGTTCCTCGCGGCAACCCCGCTGATGCTCCAGCGCCACTCGAGTTCAGTGAGGGTGGTTTCTGGGCTGCAGGTGAGCCAGATCTGATCATTCGTACAGAAGACATTACAGTACTGGGCGGAGCGCCGGACTGGTGGGGTGATATTCCTCACGTACCAACCGGTATGACCGAAGATCGCTATGTAAGGTCTGTTGAAATTCGTGAGATCAATGATGTCGATACCAGCTCCGGTGCCGGCACCGTTGGTGGCCGCAATATTGTTCACCATATGATCTGGAGTACACAGGTTTTCAATGAGGATGGTACTTCCGATGGTCAGCAGGTTTCCTGGCCGGTGCATGAAATTGCCCGTAACCCGGATATCTTCGATGAAGACGGTGGCCGTCTGCTGCGCGCTAACTCGTATCTGGTTTCCAACTCCGTGCACCTACACTCAACCGGTGTAGATACAACGGGTCATCTGGAAATTGGTTTCCGTTTCCACCCGGTCGGCTATGAGCCCAAGTATCGTCCTGCTCTGATCGGTCTTGGCAATGGCGTTGATATCAGCATCACAGGTCAGAAAGATGGTCAGGAACTGCATGCTTATGCTGTGCTAGAGCAACACACCAAGATCGTAACCTTCGAGCCACACCTGCACGCCCCCGGTGAGCGTATGTGTCTGGAAGCCATCTGGGGTTACACCATCGAAACCCTGTCCTGCGTGGGCTACGACCACAACTGGGTGCGTGGCTATACCTATGGTGAAAACTCTGCGCCATTGCTGCCCAAAGGTACCGTGTTGCACATTGTTGGTTATTTCAACAACACCAGCACCAACCCCAATGTACCTGACCCTAGAAACTGGCAGGGTTCTGGCAACCGCTCAGTAACCAATATGTTCATTGATCTGGGTATGCGTGTCTCATTGAGCGAAGAGCAGTTCCTGGAAGAAATGGAGAATAGACGACAGGTTCTGGGTCTTGGCCCTAACGATCACGTCATCGGTTGCCCGCTGTGTCTGGCACCGTTAGTAGCTCCTATTTATCCCGATGAATCTACTACAGAAGTGGCTGTAAGCCAGGCGGAGACGAATTAATGTTTGGATTGATCAGCAAGCAGTACAGCGGTGCTGCAGTGATGAAATTGTTGCTAGGTGCGGGCGCTCTGCTGCTGATGACGCAGCAGACGTTTGCACAAACGACTTACAGTAAAGGTCAGCACATTGAGCCGGCCTACGAAGGTTGGCAGCAAAATGAAGACGGCACTTATAACTTCCTGTTTGGTTACCACAATGAAAATTGGGAAGAGAAACTGGATATCCCGGTGGGCGAGAATAATTTCTTTGCTCCGGGTCTGGAAGATCGTGGTCAGCCTACACATTTTCTGCCGCGTCGTAACCGTTTCACCTTTAAGGTGCAGGTACCTGCAGACTGGGGTGACAAAGAGCTGGTATGGGAGATCACCTCTAATGGGGTAACCCGTAAAGCTTATGCCACTCTCGCCAAGGACTATGTCGTCGACAATGTGGTAATTGCCTCTGAGACAGGTTCTCTGGGTGCGGGTACCAGTACGCCTGAGTCACGTGCCAACACTCCGCCAGTGGTTACTGTGCAGGGCGATCGCGTTGGTGGTGAGGTTGTTCGCAATGTACGTGTTGGTGAAACTCTCACTTTGCATGCACATGTAGCAGACGATGGCTTGCCCAAGTCAGGCAATCTCTTTAATTCTAACTTCGTACAAACCCCAGAAACACAGAAGCTGCGCATGCTCCGTCCTCCGTTCAGGATTACCGTTGGCAAGACCAATGGGCTGTTCCTGTCCTGGAACGTCTATCGCGGCGCAGGTGATGTAACGTTTGATCCACCCCAGGTTAAGCCATGGGAAGATACCCGTGCGTCAGCCAATTCACCTTGGGGTGCCTTGTGGGTTCCTCCACCGGTACCAGAGGATGGCATGTATGCTGTCAACGTCAGCTTTGACGAGCCGGGAACTTATATTCTCTGGGCGCGTGCCGACGATGGTGGCTTGTATCACGATCAGTACGTTACGGTAAATGTAACTCCCTGATTTTCGGATCAGCATGTGAAATCAAAACGGAGCCATTGGTTTGTTACCTTGGCTCCGTTTTTTCGTTTTAGACTCAACATTTAAATGCTGACACTTGCTTCCAGTAGCCTTAAAGTCAATGACTGTAACGATGGGTAGGCTTGCAATGCGGCAGAATGTACTTTATCGTTTCGATCGGAAATCTCCTCAGACTCATTGAATAAGGCACGCACCTTTCTATGCTTTGGTTTCATTACGCGAGCAGTTTTCTGGCTATATCGCAGCTGCTCTTTTTGGGTCTGTTTTACCTGCTTTACCATCACAAGCAATTGCTTGGCAGTTTGCTCGCGCTTTTCAATTTCTGCCTGATCGCTTACATCGTTTCCCGCATGCCGGAAGTCAATGACGATCTCGCCACATTGCGTTTCGTATTGGCCGTGCTGGCAATCATGGCACCTTCCGTTTTGTGGGTAATAACTCGTTATCTGTTCGAGGACAACCCACGGGTGCCAGGGATCGTTTGGGTCATCATGGTTAGCTATATTGTGTTGCGCTCAATTGGCATGATGATCTATCGCACCGATACAGAATTTGACACTATCTGGTACGCCCTGTTTTTCTATATACCGCAACTGATCATGCTTGGTCTCGCCTTCCATGTGGTTTATATGGCGTGCAAGGGTTTAGGCAGCGATTTGGTAGAACCGCGCAGGCGCCTTCGTGTCCCATTTGCCATTGGCATGGGTTCTATCGTGGGAGTTATTGTTGGCTCTGGATTTCTGTTGTTGTCCAACCCCGTGCTCGATGGCATCTATTTTTTCATAATCTTCGTATTCACCATGGCAATCAACCTGACAACTTTCCGGTTGCACAAGGATTCGCCACAATTGTTGATTGATCTGAACCAGCCGGTTGCAGGAGCGCCAGCGCGCGTTAGTGGGCGGGATCCTGATAAGCCATTGGTAGATCGCATTCACAACGCCATGGAAAATGAACGACTGTATGCACAGCCCGGATTAACAATTGGAGACCTGGCAAGCAAGGTTTCCATGCAGGAATACCGCTTGCGGCGCTTGATCAATCAGAAACTGCACTATCGAAACTTCAATCAGTATCTGAACAAGTATCGAATTGCGGAAGCGGCTCGTCGACTGCAGGATCCTGCAGAAAGCGGGATGCCCATTTCCAGCATAGCCCTTGATGTAGGCTATGCATCATTGTCTTCGTTCAACAAGGCATTCAAGGAATTGCATGGCGTGACACCGACGACATTCCGACAACGCTCACAGTCCTGAAGTTAGTAATAAATTCCAGGTTCACCTTTTTGCAACAAGACCACATTGAGATTGAAGATGAATGATAGCCCTGCACTCGCCCGTTTCCGTCGCATAGCCTGGATAACCATAGCTGCCGTATATTTTCTGATTCTGGTTGGTGCCAGCGTCAGGGCCAGTGGTGCAGGGATGGGGTGTCCGGACTGGCCAACCTGCTTCGGAAGGTGGATTCCACCAACCAGCGAGTCGCAATTGCCAGCCAACTATCAGGAAATTTATGCTGACAGAGGATATGCAGAAACCCGTTTCAATCCTGTGAAAACATGGATTGAATACACAAATCGATTGGTGGGGGTAACCATCGGTTTTCTGATACTGCTGACAGCTATCGCTTCTTGGTCATGTCGTAGACATGACCCCTTGATATTCAGAGCGTCTGTAGCCGCGTTTCTGATGGTGGGGTTTCAGGGTTGGCTCGGTGCACGAGTAGTAGCATCAAACCTGCAGCCAGGCGTTATCACTGTACATATGCTGATGGCATTGGCAATTGTAGGTGTGTTGTTGTTTGCGCTGGCAAGAGCTCGGCGTACCCTGGTTTCTGCACGTCGAGTGGACGGCATTGATCCGCGTTTCGAAAAGTGGCTTTATATTGTGCTTGGTTTTACCGTGTTACAAGTGGCTATGGGGACTCAGGTAAGGGAGATGATTGATTATCTCAATCACGTGCAGGGAGAAGTGCGCTCGGGTTGGGTTGATGCTTTGCCTTGGTTTTTCTATATACATCGCAGTTTCTCTGCGGTGGTTCTATTTGCAAACCTATGGTTGCTTTGGCTGGTAGTCGGCACGCTCGGTTGGCAGCACACTCTTAGTCGTTTCACCGCGGCCATGAATATAGTGATTGTTTTCGCAGTAATTTCCGGTGCCACGTTGGGGCATCTGGGCATGCCGGCTTTTGTTCAACCGACGCACCTGCTCTCGGCTTCGTTACTGTTTGGCTTGCAATTTCTAATCTGGATGGATTATCGGCATGCTGCCGGACCAACAACAGCCGGCAACTGAATCTGACTGTTTTACTGCAGATACCGCACTGTGGTCTAGCTGGCGCCTTGCTAAGAATCAGATGTGATTCTTAGAAATTGTGTGCCACTAATGGGCTGATTTCCGCGTCGTAATCCACCCCGTCCACACCGAAACCAAACAGTTTCAGGAACTCAGCGTTGTAAGATTTGAAATCTGTCAGTTCCAGCAGATTCTCTGTTGTCACCTGAGGCCAGATTTCCTCGACGGCAGCTTGAATGTCCGGGTCAAGCTCTTTGTCATCCACGCGATAGCGTCCATCACTGTCCAGTCTTGCGCTGGAGCTGCACAGGCACTCTACAAACAGCCGATGCAATTGTTCTATGCACCCTTCGTGAACGTCCGCCTCTTTCATGACCTTGAACAGGATAGACAAATAAAGCGGCATCACAGGTATGGCCGAACTGGCTTGCGTCACAACTGCTTTCAAAACCGAGACGCGTGCCTGACCTTTAATATCCTGCAATTTTGCGTTGATGGCTTTCGCTGCACGATCAAGATCTTCTTTCGCCTTCCCGATGGTGGCATGACCGTAAATTGGCCAGGTCAATTTATCGCCCAAATAAGTGTACGCCAGAGTCTGACATTCCGGAGCAAGCAGATCTGCGTCCTGCAAGGCCTTCATCCAGAGCTCCCAATCTCCACCACCCATAACCTTTACCGTGTTTGCGATTTCTTCATCGCTTGCCGGTTCTACGCTGATGTCACTGACCTTCAGCGTATCCGTATTCAGGTTCTTGGCGGTGTATGCCGCACCAATGGGTTTCAACACAGAAGAATAAACCTCACTGGTATCCGGGTCGGTGCGCCGGGGTGACGCCAGGCTGTAAACCACTAGGTCTACCTTACCCATATTTTTTTTGAGCTCTTCGATAACCTGTTGTTTGCAGGCGTTGGAAAACGCATCGGCATTTATCGTGTGTGCATACAATTTCGCGTCCTCCGCTGCAGCGTGAAACGCAGCGGTATTGTAATAACCAGCCGATCCTGTTTTGGTTTCCGTAGGTGGTTTCTCAAAGCAGACCCCCAGCGTTTTCGCTCCGCTGCCAAACGCGGCAGTGATACGGGTCGCGAGGCCATACCCTGTGGAGCACCCGATTACGAGTACGCTTTTGGGGCCGGCAACCAGTGGGAATTTGGCGCGAGTGTAATTGATCTGTTCTCGCACGTTCACTGCGCAGCCCTGCGGATGAGCGTTCGTACAAATAAAGCCGCGCACTTTTGCTTTGATAATCATGTACCGTCCTGTGTTGCCTGTTGTTAGTGTTACCGTGGTATTGATACGGTAAAAAAATTTTTCGATGTCATGCCCGCTGGTCTGCGAGCATACACCATAGTGGGAGTTGTGAGGGCTTCATTATAGTGCGCGTGCAGAGGGCAAGCAAAACCCAACAGACCAAATCAGGTATTTTCCATAAAGTTCCGCAACCTGATTGTCCTGAGAACGGGCATGGCTCGAAAACTGGAATGTCCTGATAACCATCCTTGTTATTAAAAAGTCCCGCGGATCTTTAATGCCAGTTTTACCCCGGTATTGCTGCAGGAATCCTCGATTTCAGCCAGCGTGCCGTTGGCAATAGTGCCTCCGGTGTAGCGGGAGCGAGTCCGGCAACGCTCCCCCTCCAGCATGTTCATGGCCTCAAAGCGGTACGTAAATCCGGCAAAACCGACTTTTTCGACGAAAACAGACAGGTTGTCGCCCTGTGCATAGTCCTCGATCTTGTCGATATCATAGAGTTTGCGATTGCCCTGCAGGCTGTGACCAAAGTTGAAGCCATAGTTAAGACTAAGATTGGGTATGTCATGACGCATACCGACGCGATAGCTGCCACGTCCGGCCTGACGCAGGCGGCGATCTATGCCAAGGAAAGGATCTGTCACACTGGAATCTTCCAGTTGCAGGCCTAAAGTGACCAGCACCTCTGGCAGATTAATGAAACCCATGCGCAGGCTGGCATCCAGTGCCAGCCCATAACGTTCGCCATCGCCGATATTGCCATTGGCGGATTGGATTGAAGTGCCTGTAGATACATCCACGCGATCGATCACATCTTCCAGATCGTGATAATAAATGCGTGAGTTCAGTACACCGGCATCCTGTGGCAGGCGCAACTCCAGGTTAGCCTCGTAACGCCAGGACTGTTCCTGACGCAGATCGGGGTTACCGGCCATCGCATTCTGATCGTCATCGCCTGCGCTGGAGCTGGCGGTGAAATCCGCAAAACTCAGTTGTGAAACATCCTTCTCGATGACTGCTCGAAACTGCAGGGCAGGGGTGATATTGAAACGGTAATCCAGTTTCGGGCGCACAAAATCGAAGTCGCGTTTATTGCTGACATCACCGCTTTGCTCGATGGTGGATTGCTCGAATAAAAGCGTGCTTTCCAATGTCATGCGTGGATTGATTTGCCAGTTATGCACGGCGAAGGCTTCATAGCGAATCTCTTCAACAGTGGCATTTGTATTGGTGATCGGCGTTAAACCACCGAACTGATTGGAAGTCGGGCCAGCGGCCGTCAGCACCCCTAATTTCAATTGAGCGTCGAGAATGGTTTGGGCGCGCTCGATACCAATTTCCATGTCCTGACTGTCTGCCAGACTGAAATTATAGGAAGTTCTGGCAATGCGTTCGCGGTTGCGCGAAGTATTGTCCAGAAACAATTGTTTCGTGCGCGCTCCGCCAGCGACACCAAAGGCTTCCCGCGTAGAGGCGTTGTCTGCTTGGTTAACAATAAGCAGGAACTTATACATGCTGCCGTTGAGGAAGATGTGTTCATAGTCGCCGCCAATTTCCCAGTTCTCGCTGCTGCCTGGAATTTCATCGTATTCAACGCTGACTACTGCCGGTGTGGTGTTCAGGTTGGTAATGATGCGATCAGCAGTGCCATCCGGGTCCTGCGTAGAATAAAGCGCGTTGAATTGAATGCGATCACTGGGCGTAAGGTTGTAACCCAGATTCGTGTTCAGAGTGTTGGCAGCCTGCTCACGGTATTCCTGGCGAACTACAGTATCATTGGGCGAAAAATCACCATTGATACTGGTTTCGAAACCGTCGCGGAATTCATAACGAGGCTCGGACTGAGCACTGAACAGATAATTGAAATCACCTGATTGTCCGCTATAGGAAATTGCTCCTCCTGGCTGCACAGTCCCGTCGTGATAACGGTCAGTATTGACCTCCACTGAGGTGGTCGAGCGTGACTGCGAATCCAGTAGAACGATATTGATTATCTGCCCACCACCTCGTACAGCAAGGTCCCCGGAAGTGCCGCGAATGATTTCGATATACTGTACCTGATTGGCAGGAATACGACTAAGCTGGCTACTGCCCTCATTTTCCTTCCCTGCCATGCGGCGGCCATTGATCAGAATCTGATCGCCACCCGAACCCAGACCACGCCTTTCATTGTTGTTGCCACCGCCACCGCCACCACTTCCGCCTCCGCCTCCGCCACCACCACTATTGAGAGCCAGCGAGATACCAGGTATGCGGTTGAGCATGTCATTGACTGAAAAAGGTTCGTACTGAGCAAAGAACTCTGCTGGGTAAGTGACAGTGGATTGATCATCTACAGCAGGCTGTGCGAAAACTGGTATGGCGAGCAGAGCAAAGGTGGCAGCTACTCCGCAGTCCCTCATTGACTGGCGCAAAGCCGCAGATTTCTTGCGATAAAACATACATTCTCTCCCGGGTCCTGTTGTGTCCAGTTGGCTCTGTCCATGGTCTGGCAGTCGCAGATATTGTTGTTTGTGGCGTTCCTTCAGCCAGAAACCTGGCCGCGAGTATGCACAGAATCGCGTTTCAGCTGAATCGAATTTTGGCGGCAGAATGTAATTTTTTGTGATTGCACGCTGCGTTGTACTCCGTAGTTCGAGCGGCGCTGTGGGTGGCCGCGCGCAGGACACGCCGTGAACCCATCCATGGGGGCTCGTCTCGCGCCGTCCAGGCGCTCCACGGTCCTGCGGGGGCATTACCTCACCACCGCTCTGGCTTCTGTGCGTAATTCTGCGGGTGGGTTTTGTGCTGAGCTGCGTCCGGAATAAATGGGGTCAGAGTAAAAATACAGTACTGTATTTTTACTCTGACCCCATTTATTAAGCTTCGTTGAACGGGATGAACATGTTCGATTCCAAATATTGCCACTGCTCATCCCAGAACTCAGTGGGCAGCCGCTTGAACTCGCTGCGCACAAACTGCATCAGGCGCCCCTCGGCTGTCGCCAATAACAGGTCAGCCATTACAGCTGCGGAGATTGTAGTTTTCAGGTTCTCGCGGATCTGCGCCTCACGCAGAATCTGTTTCAGTTGCGCCTCAATTCTATCGAACATCTGCATAATGCGGATTCGCAATCTCTCCGTTTCACCGGTTAATGCATCGCCCGTCATCAAGCGCGTCATGCCCGGATTTTTTTCCGCGAATGTCAGCAGCAGAGTCAGAATTTTTTCACAACGTTTAGTTGCAGTGCTTTCTTCTACCAGAATACGGTTAATGCGGATGAACAAAGTATCTTCGATAAACTTGATCAGGCCCTCGAACATTTTTGCCTTGCTTGGAAAGTGACGATAGAGCGCCGCCTCAGATACACCAACTTCGCGCGCCAGTGCTGCAGTGGTAATGCGACCTCCCGGGCCGGTTTCCAGCATGCGAGCCAAGGCTTGCAAAATGTTTTCCTTGCGGGAAATTTTCAGTTCGGTTGCCATGGGTGATTTTCAGCCTCTGCTATCTATCTATTAACGATGCTACGTAATTTCAGGCGCTGCTGTTTGCGGATGGGGAATCGGAATTGGTGATCAAAGTACCAACACCAGCATTGGTGAAAATCTCCAGCAAGACAGCATGTTCTACGCGACCATCCACGATATGTGCACTGGTCACGCCGTGACCTACAGCATCCAGAGCGCACTCGATCTTCGGTAGCATGCCGCCGTAAATGGTGCCATCTGCAATCAGTCCATCCACTTGCTCTGTTGTCAGCCCGGTCAATACTTTGCCGGACTTGTCCATCACGCCGGCAATATTGGTAAGAAGCATCAGTTTCTCGGCACCCAACACTTTGGCGATCTCGCCAGCTACCGTATCCGCGTTAATGTTGTAAGTGGCACCATTGGCATCGGAACCGATAGGCGCAATTACCGGAATAAAGTCGCTGTGCTCCATCATCTTCAATACTTCAATATTGATCTTCTCTACCGAACCTACTTGACCTATGTCCAACATCCTGGATTCCGCAGGTGTTGCGCCGGCCTTGTGGATCTTTTTGCGTTTGGCGCGGATCAGATTTCCGTCCTTACCGGTAATCCCCACCGCATTGCCTCCGTTCTTGTTCAAGAGCGCAACGATTTCCTGATTCACCAGACCGCCCAGCACCATCTCAACCACGTCCATGGTCTGGCTGTCGGTTACGCGCATACCGTCCACGAATTCGGACTTGATATTGAGTTTCTCCAGCAGCGAACCGATTTGTGGGCCACCGCCATGCACAACCACCGGATTCATGCCCACCAGTTTCATCAGCACGATGTCGCGGGCAAAGCTGTTTTTCAGGGTCTCGTCAGTCATGGCATTGCCACCGTATTTGACGACGATGGTGCAACCAGTAAAGCGCTGGATATAGGGGAGGGCTTCGGTCAGTACGCTGGCGATATTTTTGGCGGCGGCAAGATCCAGGGGCATAGGTGTCTCTTCTGGTCAATTCATTGGGTGTAAAGCAGTTGGTTTGTTTGCGCAGAGTATACAGAACACAGCAATTATTTCATCAGTCGGGGCACTCTTCAGAAGCCTATGTCCAGTTGATTATCAACTTTTCGCAGTAATTCCCGGAACAACTGTTGGATTGCATGGAGTGATTGTTCACTATTGGCTTCAAAGCGCAACAGCAATGCTGGCGTGGTATTGGAAGCCCGAATCAGCCCCCAGCCATCCTTGAAATCGGCACGCACACCGTCCAGCAGATTCACGGTACCATTCGGGAACTTCGCAACCCTGGCTATACGCTCCATCAGATCGAATTTTCGGTCATCACTAACGGCAATTCGCAACTCAGGTGTCACGATGCTTGCCGGCAGGCTTTGCAGCATGGTTTCGGCATCGTCAGACCCTGCAGCCAGCAATTCCAGAAAGCGCGCCGCTACGTACATTCCGTCATCAAAGCCATACCATCGGTCCTTGATGAATACATGAGCGGAGAACTCGGCACCAACTACCGCGCCAGTTTCCAGCATGGTTTGCTTCATGAATGAATGACCGCTGCGGTTGATCACTGGTTTACCATTCAACGCCTGGATCATGGGCACCAGCAGATTGCTGCATTTAACGTCGAACACGACGCTGGGCTTCTCCTCCCCCGGGTTCTGGTATTTCGGCAGTATTGCACGGATGAACAGCATTAACAGGCGATCTGTGTCGATTACGGTGCCGGAATTGGTCACCATGATCACCCGGTCGCCATCCCCATCGAATGCTATGCCCAGATCGGCCTGCTCCTGCCGAACACTGGCAATCAACTCGACCAGGTTTTCCGCGCAGGTTGGGTCGGGATGATGGTTAGGGAAGTGACCATCCACTTCGCAGAAGAGCTTGGTCACATGGCACCCCAGGGCTTCGAACAAATCCGGGGCGATCAGGCAGGGCACAGCGTTCCCGCAGTCAACTACCAGGCGCAGGGGGCGTTTCAGTTCAATATCACTGGTTACGCGCTGTATGTAGGCATCTTTGATATCGAGCGAAGTCAGCGCTCCCTTACCGGTGGTGAACCCACCAAGCTCAATACGCTGTCGCAGTAATTGTATTTGTTCGGGATTCAGGCAGGTGCGCCGATTAACCATCTTGATCCCGTTATATTCGGCCGGATTATGGCTGGCAGTCAGCATTATCCCAGAGGAAAAAGCGGTTTCGTGTGTGGCGAAATACAGCAGGGGTGTGGGAATAATACCCAGATGAACCAGGTTACAACCTGTGGATAGGATACCCTTTTGCAATGCAACGGAGAGACTGGGGCTGGAAAGTCGACCATCAGCACCGGACAGAAGCGTATTCTGACCACTTTCCAGCGCCAGGCTGCCGATGGCTTTACCAATGCGTTCGATGTTCTTTGCGGTCAGCTCAGTATCAGCAATGCCCCGAATATCGTAGGCTCTGAAAATGTTCGCTGGAACCGTCATAGATGGAGCTTCCACTGAGTTTAGTGCAGACGCTGTTTTACAACTCTGTGCTGCAATTAAACCTTTATATCTCCCTTAAGTAAAATATCAAACCGCTGGCGAATCAAGCGCAGCATCTGTAGAGCCACAGCACCCTTGCTGGCCGGGCCTAGTGACTGCTCACCGTCATGCCACAATGCGGTGGCTGCAATGGAGTCGCTGTTGAAGGTTGCCCCCGCGTCGTTGGCGAATAACATATCGAGATTCTTGCGTGTCAACTTCTCGCGCCCATGCACCAGCAGGTCATGCGTTTCGGCGGCAAACCCGACCATGAAGGGGCGCCCGGCCAATGCCGCTACAGTACTGATGATATCCGGGTTGCGCACCAGTTCCAGGGTCAGCTTATCGGCGGATTTCTTGATCTTCTCCTGGGTTACTGCAGCGGGACGATAGTCGGCTACTGCAGCAACGCCAATAAAGATATCGCAGTCTGTGCAATGTGCCAGCGTGGCGGCCAGCATATCCTCGGCGCTGATTACGTCTATCCTGTTGACACGATCAGGCGTCGCCAGATTCACCGGCCCACTGATCAGGCTGACATGCGCGCCCGCCTGCGCTGCCTGTGCGGCCAATGCGTAGGCCATTTTTCCGGAACTGTGATTGCTGATGAAACGAACGGGGTCTATGGCTTCACGCGTGGGGCCTGCTGTGATGCATAACTTCAAACCAGCCAGCAATCCTTCTTCAAACACGGCGGCGCTGGCCTGTAGCAATTGTTCGGGTTCCAGCATTCTGCCGAGACCAACATCGCCACAGGCTTGCTCGCCTTCGCCGGGGCCGAAGATAAGGTAGCCACGCTTTCGCAGTGTTTGCAGATTCTCCTTGGTAGAAGTATTGGCCCACATACCCTGATTCATTGCAGGCGCCACCGCGACCGGAGCTTTGGTGGCCAGCAGCAAGGTGCTCAGTATGTCGCTGGCATGGCCGCTGGCTATGCGCGCCATGAAATCAGCACTGGCAGGAGCGACTAAAACAAGATCCGGCCACCGGGCCAGCTCGATATGTCCCATGCCTGCCTCGGCATCAGCATCGAGCAATTCAAGATGTACGCGATTGCCGGACAGGGCTTGCATGGTCAGGGGTGTAATGAACTCGGTGGCTGCATGCGTCATGACCACGCGCACGTCTGCGCCGGCCTTCACAAAAAGGCGGCAGAGTTCAGCAGTTTTGTAAGCCGCTATGCCACCGGTTATGCCCAACAGAATGCGTTTATTGGCGAGTCGTTTCATGCGCGAAGACTAGCACAATTTGAGCTAACGCCGCTAACGAGCAGATTCCCCGGGCTCTGCTATTCTCCATAGGGGTGCGTTGCAATGAGTTGCATAAAAGGAGCGCGACTTGACCAGGAGGGTTGTTATGAAAATCAAGGATTGGCCATTGGCTGAGCGGCCACGGGAAAAATTACTGAGTAGCGGGCCCGCGGGTTTATCGGACGCCGAGTTGCTGGCCATTTTCCTGCGCACGGGTATGCGCGGCAGAACAGCCATAGATGTGGCGCGCGATCTGCTGAAGAAATTTGGTTCTTTGACCGGCATACTCGGCGTCAGCGCTGCTGAATTCTGCACTGAACCGGGACTGGGGCCAGGCAAGTTTGTGCAGCTGCAGGCGGCGCTGGAGTTGTCACAAAGGCATTTACGCGAAAAGCTCGCCTGCAGTGACGCGCTGACTAATTCCGATCTCACTCGAGACTACCTGCGCGCCCGGCTGCGCAGCTATCAGCGCGAGGTCTTCGCTTGTCTGTATCTGGACAACCAACACCGCGTGCTGGCTATGGAGGAGTTGTTTCTGGGGACCATCGATGGGGCTGCTGTGTATCCCCGCGAAGTGGTCAAGCGCTGCCTGCACAACAATGCAGCAGCGGTGATCTTTGCTCACAACCACCCTTCCGGAGTGGCAGAACCCAGTCAGGCGGATATCAGTGTCACCAACCGCCTCAAAAGCGCACTGAACACCATCGACGTGCGCGTGCTCGATCATGTGGTGGTGGGTAACATGGACGTCGTTTCCTTTGCCGAGCGCGGCTTGCTGTAGAACGGCAGCATTTATTGTGCGACTTCCCGCCGATAGCGATAACTCGGTACAATGCGGCTTTTGCTTAATTGCACGAAATACAAAGGATGACAGCCATTACACGCATAGATGCCACTCCACTGGTTTCCATTATCTGCCGCACTATGAACCGTAATAGTCTGCAAGATACTTTGCAGTCGGTGTTCAATCAGACCTGGCCAGCGCTGGAACTGGTGTTGGTAGATGCCGCCAATGTTGGCGCAGCTGTACTCTCTGATATTGCGAAAAACATAACGGAGACGACCCACGTCTCGCTGAACATCGTTAGCACCGGCGAACCTTTGAACCGCCCCCAGGCAGCCAATGTCGGTCTGGTCGCTGCGGCAGGCAGCTTTCTTATGTTTCTGGATGATGATGATTGGATCGCAGCGGAGCATATCAGTCGTCTGGTAGCAACTGCGAAAAGTCATCCGGACTTTCAGGTTATTTACAGTGCCACGCAGAAAACTGATGCAGAGGCGACGCTACTTGAAGAAATCATCGCTGTGCCATTTGATCAAACCGTGCTTCGCCGCGACAATTTCATTCCCATCCACGCTGCACTGTTTTCTGCAACATTGCGCGATAAAGGTTGTCGGTTCGATGAAGCGCTGGACGTTTACGAAGACTGGGATTTCTGGTTGCAGTGCGCGGAACATACGGATTTTTTCCTTGATAACACTGTGGGCGCCTTCTATCGCATGGGTGGGAGTTCGGAAACCATGCTCACCGATCACCGGGCGCGTTATCAACCGGGGCATCCAATGGCTGAGGCGCGCGCGAAATTGCTCGACAAATGGAAATCGCGCTGGACCGGCGCACAATGGAATGCTTTGCTTGGGCTGGTAGATCAGACAACTCTGGTGCATGCGCTACACAAAGAATTGGGACATACTCATCGACAATTGCATGAAGAACAAAAAAATCTGGCAAAACTGAGCAATGATCTGCGACTCATGGCAGAGCTGAACAGGAATTTAAGACAGGCACATCAACAGTTACATCAGCATTTACATGAAAAACAACAACAGCTGGAACAGCTGAACACGGATCTGGAACAGTTGAACGAGGATCTGGGGCAGGCCGATCAACAGCTACATGAAAAACAACTAAATCTAGCTCAGCTGCGAAAAGAATACGAAGCGTTACAGGTCGCTCAATCTGAACTCAATCTTGCCCATCTGGCGTTAGATAAGGGCGTTCGGGAAATTCTGACTTCATTCTCCTGGCGTGTAACGGCGCCCTATCGCTGGACCCGGCGCAGAATCAGCGATGTTCTGACCCCCGCACTACTCTGGCGCCGGAGAACGCCTACAGAAAAGCCATTGACCATTAGCAACCCCAGCGCAGCCAACCCCTTACTCTGCGGGATCGTCAACCCGACCACCGACCACCAGTTTTTCAGCACAACCATCACCATACAGGCCTGGGCCTGGTCTCCCACTCCGCTGCAAGCTATTGACTTGTTGATTGACGGTAAATACCAGCAGAGCATCGAACCACTGCCATATCATGAGGCCTTGGAAGAGGCAAAACGCATCGGTTTTGCTCGGACCATCGACGCGGACAGTCTTAGCCCAGGTGAGCATGTCATAACGCTGGTTTGCACAGATAAAGATGACCATCGAATGGAATGCCAACGTCGCTTCGTCTACAAGCAATCGCAGGCTTTGTATTCTCGCTGGCGACTTGCACAGATAACCACACCAAAGATAACCGAGCAGCCTAAAAAGAATTTCCATGTGCTGCTTCGCGTAACCGCCCCTGACATGCAAAACACTGATGCATTGCTGGCGACATTAAGCAGCTTGGCTGTGCAGGATTTAACGGAATTCCCGCAGGTGCGATGGCATTGCAGCATCCTCAGCGCGGCCGCAAATCACGCCATATTACAGCAGTTGTTGTCTACCCATACTACTTGGAGCCAGATCCAGTTCATCACAGATCAAACCGGGTTCAGCCCCCCTTCAGACAGCGTAGTGGCACTGATGCAGGCGGGCGATGTGCTGCATCCGAGCTGCTTGAGTAATGTTGCCGTGGCTTGGCAACCGTCTACACAGATGCTGTACACCGACCATGATCGCATGGACAAAGATGGTAATTTCAAGGATCCGTGGTTCACCTTTGCCTGGAGCCCAGAGCTGTTGTTGAGTCAGAACTATATTGGCGGTGTCTACTTTATCGAGGCAGACATCTTACCGACACTGGCGTTGGATTCTCTTGCCTGGCGCTACGACTGCCTGCTGCAATTGCGCGAACAGCTTAAATTTGAGCAGGTGACACGCATTCCTCGCGTGCTCTGGAGCGAGCCCGACGCCATTGCAGAAATCGACACGAAAGCAACTCAACAAGCCGAGATTGATGCGCTTCGTGCACGCATGGCAGTGCAAGGTTGTCATATCGAAACTCCCTGGCCGGAAGAGATAGATATCCGGCGAACAATTAGTCCATTGCCATCGCAAATTCCCAGAGTGTCAATCATTATCCCGACAACAGGGAATATGCACTTTCTCAAGCCCTGCCTTGATACGCTGGGTACAACCGACTATCCGGATTTTGAAATCATCATTCTGGACAACAGTAGGGGAAAGCACTCGCAGGGTATTGATTATGCCCGTGAAGCAGGTGCCGTGATCGTCGATTGTGATGAAGCCTTCAATTGGTCACGTCTGAACAACAAGGGCGCGGACAAAAGTTCGGGTGAAATCCTTTTATTCCTGAACGATGATATTGAAATAGTGCAGTCCGACTGGTTACAGGAGCTGGTGCGGCAAGTATTGCAGGATAACGTTGGTACTGTAGGGTGCCTCCTGCTTTACCCCAACGGGGCAATTCAGCATGGCGGTGTTTTTCTGGTTGACCATGGCGGTGGTGCGCGCCATTTCTTTCACAAACAATTGCCCGGAGCTGGCATTTATCAACGATTGGACAAATGTGTGCGGGAAGTATCAGCAAGCACTGGTGCATGCCTGATGATTCGAAGAGATTTCTTTGAAAAGCTGGGGCGTTTTGACGAGGAATTATCCATTGTCGGCAACGATATCGACTTATGCCTGCGCAGCCTGCAGGCCGGAATGCGCAATATTTGGACGCCCCACAGCGTACTTATCCATCATGAAAGCGTTAGTCGCCAGAGCAAACCTATTGGCAAGGACGAAAAAACCATGTGGCAGAGGTGGGGTCAAAGCTTCAAAAAAGGAGACCCGTATTACAACCCTTCGCTGAGTATGTCCCGGGAAGACTGCGCTTTGGCAACCCAGGCAACAATGTCTGGTCTACCGTCAACTTCGACCCAAGGCGAGTATGGAGTCAATCTTATCGCATACATCCGGGCCAGCATGGGTGTTGGTGAGGCGGCGCGCGGCAATGCCGCTGCCTTGCTAGCCTCTGGCTGTACTTTTGGCATAGTCAATTATGAGCGCGGCAATCCCTCTCGCATGGACAATCTGCGTTGGCACCACAAGGAAATAGCCAGACCACACTTCCAGATCAATCTGTGGCATATCAACGCCGATCACCTGCCGAAGGTCATGAGCGATGTAGGACCTGCTTGGTTCAGCGGGCGCTACAATATCGGCTTCTGGGCCTGGGAGATGCCGGAGTTCCCCGATCGATGGCTAAGCAGTTTCGATTTGCTGGACGAAATATGGGTGCCGTCAAATTATGTGAATCAAGCCGTTGCTGCCAAGTCACCAGTACCTGTGGTCACCATACCGCACGTTATCGATATTGATGCAGCGGGTGCACAGCTATATTCCCGAGATTATTTTGGTATCAATAGCCAGGCGTTCGTTTTTATCAGCATGTTTGATACACATAGCATTGCCCAGCGCAAAAATCCGCTTGGATCGATACTGGCCTTCCAGCAAGCGTTTGCTGCAGACGAGACGGCGGTTCAACTCGTCATCAAAGTGAACAACCCCGATGCTGCCAGCACAGCGATGCTCAGCGATTGTATTGGCGACTATAAGAACATATTGGTCCTTGACAAGCATCTCGACCGCCAACAGATCGACTCCCTGATCAATTGCAGTAATTGTTACGTATCACTGCATCATGCTGAAGGGTTCGGCCTTGGCCCTGCCGAAGCGATGGCATTGGGGAAGGTTGCGCTGTTGACTGACTGGTCGGGCAATACCGAATACATGACTGCCGATAACTGTGTCCCAATCAGGTACAGCCTGGAAACGCTTGGGAAAGATTTCGGCCCCTACGAAGCTCATCAGCACTGGGCTGTGGCTGACATACAGCATGCAGCGAGCGAGATGAAAGATCTGGCCAGTAACCCGGCAAGAGTCGCAGCCATCGGCAGACAAGCCAAAATGACGATCGAACAGTCTTTCTCCGCTCAGGCCATAGGTGAGCGTATGCGCAGACGCCTGCAGAGTTTCGAACGATTACTAACAGCCAGGCGGGCGGCTAACGTAAAATAAATATCCAACTCTTGCTATTAATGAGCCGTTTTGGTATAAAACGCAGCTCTTTTTTGGGTCGGCAGGGCATACGCCCCCACCCTGGTTTAAGTAACGAGGCAAGGCAATGGCTAACGTATGTATCGTAACTGGGAAGCGTCCCGTTACTGGCAACAATGTTTCACACGCGAACAACAAGACCAGACGTCGGTTTTCGCCAAATACGCAGACGCACCGTTTCTGGGTTGAATCAGAGAAGCGTTTTGTGAAGTTGAGAGTCTCCACCAAGGGTATGCGTACTATCGACAAGAAGGGCATAGACGCCGTTCTGACTGATATTCGTGCCAGCGGCGTGAAAGTCTAAAAATCTAATTTATTTATCCTGATTCAGGTGGGATGCAGCGATGCGCGATAAGATCAAAATGGTTTCTTCTGAGAATACCGGTCATTACTACACAACTGACAAGAATAAGCGTACTACTCCAGATAAGCTGGAAAAGAAAATGTACGACCCGGTTGTGCGCAAACACGTTATGTACAAGGAAGCCAAGATCAAGTAAATATTGATCGTGCTTTCTGGTTGAACAGAAGATCGCAGTTGTATGAAACGATTATAAAAAAAGGGTCACGCCTGCAGGTGTGACCCTTTTTTGATGCCCTCGGAATTACTTCTTCTGCTTGCTCAAGTCTTTGATCAGCTTATTGGTTGCTGTCAGGACCTTCGGATTCTCAACAAACTCTTTCTTCAATTTGCCAACCGTTGTTGAGACAGTGCCATAGCGCTTGAGCTTGAACAGCTTGGCGATGGACTGCAGCGTAACCGCTGATAACTCCTGACACAGATACATCGCAACCCAGCGTGGCACGTTCTTCGAACCGGGGCCACGCGCTGCCATGTAAATGCTTTCCTCTTTCACTTTAAACTGCTTGGCTACAGCCTTGACTATCTCAGCGCAGGACGGACGCCACTTCGCATTTGCTCCGCGAGAGACGCCGCGCGTCTTGGTGGCAGAGCGCTTGGTTTTGGCAGACTTCTTGAACTTCTCATCACCCATTACGGACGACAGGTTTTTCTTGCCATAGAAGTGCGCCAACTCTTCATCAACGCCTTGCTTCACGTAAGCAGCATAGCCGCTGTAGCGTTTCGCGCCAGTTGCCCCCAGTTGTGCCAGAGCCTCATCGCGCACCAGCCATCCCGGAACTTTAGCCTTGTTGATATAAGCCTGGTAGCTTGACCACTTCCAGCTGTCCAGATCTGCTTTGCGCACACCCGAATGAATGTAACGGGACAGAGGCAGCAGGTACTTTTCTGGTTGTACCAACACCGCCTTGTAACGACCTCGGAACAGCGAACCTTCGGATTTTTTTAGTTTCTGATAATGCTGGGTATACAGGCCATCAATCTGGCGCATGAAGCGGCTGAGATTACCCTCAGGCGTTTTGATCAGCAGATGGTATTGATCCTTCAGCAGACAATACGCGTGTACCTGTACATTAAGGCGAAAACAGGTTTCTTCCAGCGAGGCGAGGAACGCCTCGAAATACTTATCGGAAGGGAATACGCGCTGATTGTCCAGCGCGAAATTGGAGACGTGGTAATAAGCGTCTGGATATTCAATTCGTAATGGTCTGGCCATTGGTAAGATTCCCGGTGATTATTAATTATTATGGTGCAGGTTTATTTAATTAGAGCTGACCCTATTCCCGAGCCTCAAGATCAGTTCCGGTATAACAATACGTCAAGATGCTGCGGATTTCAAAAGGATTTTGTCAAAGGCTTTCAGTATCCTTACAAGAGGGAGCTTAGGCGCTACCAATAGTAACGCTTGTGAGAACTAACGTATGCAATACCTTATGAACTGCTTATTCCAGACAACAGGGTGCCATGTGCTTCAAGCAAGGCGCGCTATGAATACTGCACGGCGGGGCGCAGGCAGCCCTTCTATGGTTAGAGAACTATCGTCCGGGTCCAGTCCGTCCTGCAATGACTGAAACGGCATCCATGCAGTTGCGCGCTGTTCTTCCACAGATGTGGTGCTTAAGTCGACAAGACGTATATCGCTGAAACCGCAACGCCGCAACCAGGATTCAGTGGTCGCACACGAAGAAAGAAACCAGACGTTTGACATACGGCAATAGCGTTCCTCCGGCAGCAACGCATAGCCGTCCGGGCCGTCCACAACCAGCGTTTCCAGTATCAGTTCGCCACCTTTGCGTAACATCGACTTCAGTTCCAGTAAGTGATCCAGCGGTGAGCGACGATGATAGAGAACCCCCATGGAGAATACGGTATCAAACGCACCCAGCGCGGGAGGCATGCGCTCCATGGTAATCGGCAGCACGAACACGGGTGTTGCAGGTACAAAGCGTTTTACCATTGCGAACTGCATAACATAAGGTAGATGTGGCTCGATACCAATCACTAACCGTGCCTGCTCGCCCAGCATACGCAAACAGTGATAACCGCTGCCACAACCTACATCAAGTACTGTGCGGCCAGCCAGCGGGCTGATATGTGCCTGCAGGCGTTGCCATTTCATGTCGGAGCACCACTCGGTATCAATATCAATATCGAACAGGTTGAAAGGGCCTTTGCGCCAGGGGATAAGCGCCTGTAAATTTTTCAGTAGTTGGGCGCGTTCTTCCGCGGTAGCGTCACAGCTCTTGCCAATTCGCACTTGCGATTGGAGGTCTACAATACTGGCTTGTAAGCGCGGAGTGGACTCCAGCAATTGCAGCCACTCATTCAGTTTGCCGTGCCTGAGGCTGCGTAGAAAGTCAGTGCTGGCAAACTCCTGCAGGCCTGCCAATGGGGTATCAGCCACCAGTGAGTTGAATTGCTGACTGGCCAGCGGGTCCAGTGTGTCGGGTAAATTCATGACAATTTTCTTCGGCAGAGAGTGAGCATTTTTATGCACTGATTTTTTTCACCGCAACCAGCGATGCAAAATTGAAACACTGAAACCATACATCGCAGGATTCGAAACCCGCCTTCAGTAGCCGACGCTTGTGCGCATCGATTGTCTCCGGCAGCAATACTTTTTCCAGCGCCGCGCGCTTCTGGCTGATCTCCAATTGCGAGTATCCCTGAACTTGTTTGAACTGATGATACATGTCGATGAACAGGTCATTCAGTTCCGCCTGTGGGAACAGGATTTTCTCCGACAGCACGAGAATGCCGCCAGGGTTCAAGCTGCTGCAGATTTTCTCCAGCAGCGCATCGCGTTGTTCAGGTGCGATGAACTGGAGCGTAAAATTCAGCACCACCACGGAGGCATTCTGCATTGGCATGGTGATGATATCGTCACACAAAATATGAAGGCGTTCGTTCGTCGCAGCGGGAAGCGGGGGGGGCACTGCGTTCAGTGCGGCGTTGAACTGGCTGATCATGGCAGGTGAGTTGTCTATGGCGTACAGCGTGAAATCCTGATCCTCCAGATGCTGCGCCATTGCCAGTGTGGCAGCTCCTAAGGAGCAGCCGAGGTCGTAGATATTGGAGCCTGCGGTGCAGTAGCGTTGTGCGAGCATGCCAATCATCGAAATGATGGTGGCATAACCAGGAACTGACCGGTTGATCATATCGGTGAAAACGGCCGCGACTTTTTCATCGAATACGAAATCCGAGATAGTCTGCGTGTTGGCGTAGATCTTATCTTTGCGAGTTTCACGCATCGGATACGCTCTTGCTGAATAGACCTCGAATTATCACTGCGTTTGCACTACTTCGGTTGCGGCGCTGTAACCTGCCGCTGCCAGCGCTGTACGAATCCTGTTTGCGGTTTGCAACTGTACGGCGTCATCGCGCTCCCGGGCAAGAGAGAAATCCAGATCGGTCAGCGCATTGATAGGAAAAAGATGCATGTGTGCGTGGCGCACTTCCAGTCCGGCGATCATCATGCCAATCTTCGCGCAGGGGAAAAGGCTCCGCAGTGTGCGAGAGATATTCTGTGCCACGATGAACATATGAGCACTCACAGCTTCCGGTATGTCATCCCAGAAATCGATTTCAGCGTGCGGTATCAACAGAACATGCCCCTCGCGAATCGGCTTCAGTGTAAGAATGCAATAGCAGTGCTCATCCTGCCAGAGCACATGCCCAGGCAAGCTGCCTTTGACGATTTGGGTGAAGATGCTGCTCATGTGTGATCTGCCTGAAATACCTGTCTTAAAAATAGTCTGTGGGAGCAATGCGCTGTATTATGCGCTTATTCACACTACTTTTGAATTGACCTCAGGGATGAATAAATCCGGGGGGTGAATTAATCCAAAGACCCGGGGCAGCACAACATCCCGAGACAGAACTATCCAGAGACTGCGCTATCCAGAGACACACTATGCCAGGCAGTACGCCACAATTGCTGGAACGAAGTACCGCACTGCCCTTCGCGTACCGTGTAGTGCGGGCTGCGCGGAAAACGCTGGCTGTATATGTGCATGATGCACGGGTGGAGGTTCGTGCGCCAAAACACACCAGCGATGCGGAGATAAGCGAGTTTATCCACAAGCATCTGCGCTGGATCAACCGTAAGCTGGCTTACAAGGCAGACCAGGCGCAGCAAATGCTGACAGTGGAGCATGGGGGGCTGATTTTCTACAAAGCGAAAAACCTGCGCATAGTGTTTGTGGAAGCCGGTAATGATGACGTGGTAGTGACGCCAACTGAATTTATCATTCAGGGTCGCAAGCTGGATGCAAAGCGCGCCAGAAAAATAATGGAGAGCTGGTTGCTGCAACAGGCAAAGTCCTGGTTGCCGGGCCGCACGCACGCACTGGCTGAACACATGCGCGTGGGTCACAAACTGAAAGAAGTAGTTTTTCGCAAGACCAAAACCAAATGGGGGCATTGCACAGCGTCAGGTCGCATTCAGTATAACTGGCTCATCATGTTGGCACCTGATGCCATCATCGATTATATGGTCTGCCATGAAACCTGCCATTTGCAGCAGATGAACCATTCGAAAAAATACTGGCAATTAGTAGCTACGGTATGTCCGGAATATCGTTTTTACATCAAATGGCTGAAGCAACACGAACATCGATTCTGGCCCGAGTAAGAACAGCACACGACCAGAAGACGACCAGAAGACGACCAGAGGACGCTGCCAGCGCTGAATCAGGCAGCTGCCACCGAGCGACGCTTTAACACCGTAGCCGCCAGACCAATCACGAGAAACACCAGGCTACCGCCAATCAATGCAAATTGATTGAAGTCGTATATTCCCCCGGAAGGAACAGCCAGCAATAAACCAGCAATACATACTGCTGTGCGCGCCAACAACCCTGCCTTACCATCACCCAGACGCCCGAAACCCAGCAAATATCCCTGCAATGCCGCCGACACCAGTGCTACACCGAGCAAAGCAGTTGCAATCACTTCGATAATTTCAAGCGGCGACCCCTGCAACAACATGGCCGGGTTGAACACAAAGAAAAATGGAATGAAATAAATAATAGCGCCAAGTCGCATAGCTTCCCAGCCGGCGCGCATGGCTGACACCTGCGCAACCGATGCAGCTGCAAAAGCCGCTAACGCAACAGGCGGCGTGATGAAGCTGAGCATGCCCCAGTACATGATGAACATGTGCGAAGCCAACGGATCAAGGCCGGCATTAACCAACGCAGGTGCCAGCACAATTGCCAGGAAAATGTAGGCAGCGGTCACGGTCATGCCAATGCCCAACACGAAACTGGTTGCCGCACCCATGATCAACAATACCAGCACATTATCACCAGCCAGATACACCAGATCATTCGCCAGCGTGCCAGCCATGCCGGTGACAGCCAGCGCACCGATGATTAGACCAATGGCTGCCAGAATGCCCGCCAGCTCCGCCATCAGGCGTCCGGTAGCCGCAACCAGCAGCATGAATTTCTCCAGTGACAGTTTGTGCGACGTGAATTGATTGATGACCAACAATAACCCGGTTGCAAAGAATGGTGCTGTCGCTTCACGCTGCATATAGACCAATAGCCAGATGAGCGTCACGAATACTGCAATGAAATACCAGCCTTCGCGAAACACTTTGCCAAGTCGCGGCAGCTCTTCTTTCGGCAGACCCTTCAGATTGTTACGCGCGGAGTATGCATCGATCTGAATAAACAGTCCGAAGAAATACAGCAGAGATGGCACGATGGCAGCAATCGCAATGGTGACATAACTCACATTCAGGAAGCTGGCCATCACGAAGGCTGTAGCACCCATAATGGGCGGCATCATCACGCCGCCGGTAGAGGCGCAGGCTTCAACGCCTGCGGCATAACCCCGCGCGAAACCGACCCGGCGCATTGCCGGGATAGTCAGTGGTCCGGTAGTCAGCACATTCGTCACGGGACCACCACTCATGGAGCCCATCAGGCCGCTGGAGAAAATTGCCACCTTGGCAGGACCACCGCGCATATGACCGAGAAGCGCAAACGCCAGATTGATGAAAAACGGACCGCCACCGGTGTATTGCAAGGAAACACCGAACAGCAGAAATCCGAACACGAGCATGGCGAAGGACTGCATCGGAATACCGAACAAACTTTCTTCGCCCAGAATGTGGAATATCGCCACGTCCTGGATGGGCATGCCGATACCGGCTACTACATCGGGCATTCTGTCGGCGTAAATGGGATACAGAGAAATAGTCAGCACGATAAAGAAAATGGGCCAGCCACCGGCGCGACGACCTGCTTCCAGGATGATGCCCCAGGTAATCATGGCCAGCCACACACCTATGGGTGGTGCTGCGTATTCCCATGCTTCCAGAACAATACGCTCTGCGAACCACGCGTAATAAATAAAGATCACCGCGATCACGGCCATGATGACCTTGTCGTACCAAGGGATGTATTCCAGGTTGTTGCGGTTGGACGGGAACGTGATAAATACCATGGTCAACATGAAGCCGGTTATCAAGTACAGATAGCGGCTGTCCAGCATCACGATGTCCATCATGAAGCCGAGGTTGAAGATCTGGTTAATAGCCAGGAAAGTTGAGACAGCCGTCAGCGTTGCCATCACTGCACGCCAGCGCATGCTCAGTACACGGTAGCGGCCGATCAGCGGAAGATCGTCATCGCCATCCAGGGGTGTTTTAAGTGGAATTTCTACTGAGGGCTGGTTGCTGTTGCTCATAGGTTTGGTCTTGAAATAATGAAATTCTTGTTATGGTTGTTTTTAGTTCCAACTGGAGTACTTGTGCCTTACTGTGAATCTGCCAGCGTGATAAGGCCTGCTGCATCCAGCACTTCTTCACGATAAGCAAGCCAGCCGCTTTCAAAAGCCTGGAAATCTTCCGGTCCGGTTGGCTCGTATTCAGCCCAGGCTGCAGCGAGCACCCGCTGCCGATTGAGATTGGCCTGCTGCGTTGCTTCTGCGGCATCAGTCCAGACGCCGATCTCGCGAAAATAACGCACCGCGGCATCGTGATAGGGAATGAAAGCATTTTCCAGTTGCTGCAGATCCATGCGCCAACCCATCGCACCGGGGGCATTGTCCCTGTACTCGTCGTAATGCTCATGCATCACTTTAATCAGGTTATAGACGGTAGCGTCCTCCGCATCGTCCATGGCGACCAGCAACGGATAGGCCGACGTGAATACCTGAATGCCTTCTGGTGGAATAGTTGGGCCTTCGGTGGCGATATGTGGCACATACCATGGCAGGCGCGAGCGTACCCGGGCAACCGCTTCGGTGTCTTCAGGCGGAAAGCTGACAAACTTCAAGCCGCGCGGTGAGGCTTCAAGGCGTAACCATGGCGGCGAGTTGCAGGCACCACCAGCCGCGTCAGCACGATCATTGACCACAGCTTCGATAGAGGCGTTGTAGCCACCCACTTCTACAATGGTCACATCATCCCAGCCGAGATTGGCGTAGGACATCAGCGCCGTGCTGGCGTTGTTTAAAGAAGGAGCGCCTTGTACCCAGGTGACGCGTTTGCCGCGCAGATCATCGATGCTATTGATATTGGCATCTGCTGCAGTGGCGAACGTAAAGGAGCAGCTTTCGGAGTAGTTGGAGAGCAGGGCGCGGATGGGTTGCGGGCCCCAGATTTTCGCGGCGAAGTTCAGAATGCCTTCCTGAGCATAGACCGCCTCAGAACCACCGGCAGAAAAGTTGACCCGACCTGCACGCAGAGTTGCGAGACGTGATACATCATTACGGCCGGGTACCACACGCAGGTTGACCTGATAGTCACGCTGCAGAATGCTGCCTATGGCAACAGCCTGGCTATAGCCACCCGTGCCGGTAGGGTAGGCGGACCAGGCGATGGTGCGTGGCAGGTCAATAACGGCTGAACGGGCAGAAGCATCATCGCGACCACACCCCGACAGCGTCAGAAAACCAGCCAGAATTAGCAGGGATTTGCCGGGCAAAAAAAAGCGGGTGGAATTGATACGGGTGAACATCGCTATCGGGTCTCCGCAATGACGTGCTTTTCTTGTTATGTCTGAGTGAGGCTAACAGATGCTGCCAGCTCGTGACCGAAGCATACCGCAGCTATTCGGCTAATGCCATTGAGGGCCATGTAAGGTTAACGCAAGAGGATTGTAGTTTAACGAATTGGAAGCTGGAGGATTCCCGGTGGTCGTAAAGTGACAGATGAAGTTCAGGGTTTGCGGAATTGCAAATCCCACACCGCGTGCCCAAGTCGCTGACCACGCTTCTCGAATTTGGTGGATTGGCGTCTGCTGCTGTCGCTATATTGCTGCGGGCCTGCTGCATTGACCAGGCGGGGGGTGTCGTTTGCAGCCGCAGATTTTTCCTGATCGCTGAGTGTCAGCATCATATGCTCTGCGTACGGCTGCCAGTCTGTTGCCAGGTGTAACAAGCCACCGGGTTTGAGACGATTAATCAGCAACTCTAGGAATTCCGTCTGGATGAGCCTGCGTTTGTGATGACGCTTTTTATGCCAGGGGTCCGGAAAGAAAATCTGCACCACATCCAGAGAGTTCTCCGCAAAGCAATCCCGCAGGATTTCTTTGGCATCGTGGCAATACAGGCGCAGATTACTAATCTGGTTTTTCTCGATGTCATCCAGCAGTTTGCCGACACCTGGTCGGTGCACTTCAATGCCGATAAAATCCTGCTGCGGGTTCTCCATGGCCATCGCGGCCAGTGAGCTGCCCATGCCGAAACCGATCTCCAAAACCAATGGCGCGGTTCTGCCAAACACTGCAAATGCATCGAACGGTTCATTGACAATATCAATGCCATACTTTGGCCAATAATTTTCCAGCGCATGCTGCTGTGAAGGCGTCAGGCGCCCGCCTCGAATCACATAGCTGCGAATAGTGCGCATGAATTGAGCGGCAGGTGCGGAGTCGTTCTCGGGGGTTGTCATGCTCAGAAAAAAGTTCCATCGATGGGGGAGGATGCGCTGGCGTAAAGTTTTCGTGGCATTCGACCGGCAAGAAACGCCTGGCGTCCGGCAATAACCGCGTGCTTCATCGCTTGTGCCATCAACACTGGATTCTGCGCCTCGGCAATGGCGGTGTTCATCAGCACACCCTCACAGCCCAGCTCCATTGCAACTGTGGCATCTGACGCTGTTCCTACACCGGCATCGACAATGATAGGCACTCTGGCGCTCTCAAGAATCATGCGAAGATTATAAGGATTGCGAATACCCAGACCCGAACCAATAGGCGCGCCGAGCGGCATCACTGCAACGCAACCCAGTTCCTCCAGGCGCTTCGCGATCAGTGGATCATCGCTGGTGTATACCATGACATCGAAACCGTCCTTCACCAGCTCTTCTGCGGCAATTAAAGTCTCTGTGACATTGGGGTACAGTGTCTTTTGATCGCCAAGCACTTCCAGTTTCACCAGTTTGTGACCATCCAGAAGTTCCCGCGCCATTCTGCAGGTACGCACGGCATCAGCTGCCGTATAACAACCTGCCGTATTCGGCAGGATGGTGTACTCGCGAGGTGAAATGACTTCAAGCAGATTTGGCTCATCGGGATTCTGCCCGAGATTCACACGACGAATCGCGACCGTAATCATCTCAGCTCCGCTGGCTTGCAACGCTGTCAGATTCTGTTCGAAATCACGATACTTGCCACTGCCAACAATCAGGCGGGACTGATAGGTTTTACCTGCAATGGTTAATGGTGAATCGATCTTAGTCATCAGTTTTTCCGGAAGTGTCTAGTAAGCAGAGTATGTTCAAAAGATTAAGGTGTACCTTTGGCGCGGAATACAAACTAACCGCCACCAATGGCATGCACGATTTCCAATGCATCACCATGGCTCAGAGGATAATCATGATGTTTACTGCGGGGCAGAATCTCGCGATTCAACTCAACAGCCACTTTGACATTCGCCAAACCCAGTTGCGTCAGTAACTCCGACAAGGTAGTTCCCGCGGGAAGCTGCATACTATCGCCATTGACGCTCAGATGCATTTCAAAATGTCCGTGCTGCATACATGGACCAGGCAAGCAACGCCCAGCCAGCAAGGAACATTACCCCGCCGATTGGGGTTATCGCACCAAGCCAGCGAATGCCGCTCAGGCTAAGCGCGTACAAACTGCCGGAGAAAAACAAAATGCCTAACAGGAATAGATAACCGCTGATGCGGAGCAGGTTGTTGCCTGGGAAATGCAGCGCCAGCAAGCCAACACCAAACAACGCTAATGCGTGGTACATATGATATTGCACGCCGGTCTGAAAAGTATTGAGCAGTTCCGGAGTGAGTGAGTTTTTTAAACTGTGAGCGGCAAAGGCGCCAAGTGTGACAGCAATAAATCCATTCAAAGCAGCCAGTATGACAAAGGGAGTGTTCATGATTATCAGTTCCTTTTTTGTTGTGGCCAGTTTCATGTTCGAGAAGAAACAGTGCCACCAATAAAAAAGCCGCTGGATTGACCCTCGCGGCTTTTTATCATGACAGCGTTTGAATGTCCGTCAATTGTCAGGCCAGAATCATGCCTTTCACTTTGTTCATGGCATTCTTTTCCAGTTGACGAATACGCTCGGCAGACACCTGATACTTGGCGGCCAGATCGTGCAGCGTTGCTTTCTCATCGCTCAACCAGCGGCTGGTGATGATATCTTTGCTGCGCTCGTCCAGTTGATCCATGGCCACATACAGGTCATTGGTCTTCTCTTCTTCCCACTCGGTTTCTTCAATATCGTGGGCCAGATTGGACTGATTGTCTTCCAGATAATTAGCCGGCGCTTTGTACGCTTCATCGTCATCACTGTCCGCATCGGCGTCGAAGGACATGTCGTAGGAACTCATGCGACCTTCCATCTGGCGGACTACTTTGGCGTCAACACCCAGATCGTCGGCGACGGCCTGTGCTTCATCATTGCTCAGCCAGCCCAGGGTTTTCTTGGCGCTGCGCAGGTTGAAGAACAGTTTGCGCTGTGATTTGGTGGTCGCAATCTTGACGATACGCCAGTTGCGCAGGATAAATTCGTGCATTTCTGCCTTGATCCAATGCACCGCGAAAGATACCAGGCGTACGCCCACTTCCGGGTTGAAGCGCTTGACCGCCTTCATCAGTCCAACGTTACCTTCCTGAATCAGGTCAGCTTGCGACAGGCCGTAGCCTGAGTAACTTTTTGCCATGTGCACAACGAAGCGCAGATGCGCCAGAACCAGCTGTCGCGCGGCATCCACATCGTCTTCATAGTAATACTGATTGGCTAATTCCCTTTCCTGTTCCGGCGTCAGCACAGCAATACTGTTCACTGACGCGATATAAGCCGTCAAATCACGACCCGGAACTATCGGGCCAATAACTTGTAAACTTCTTCCAGTACTCATAATTCGCCTTTACTGCCTTTGTTCGTTAACTCTTTGTACGTTAATTGGTTGTCTATTAACAGGATAATGATGAATAAAACCCCTGTCGTCGGCCGTGCATCATAGCGCCGGAAAAGACCGTGTTCAAGTCCCGTTTTTAGCAAAAAGCCTGTGTAGCAGCGCTACAACAAACTCTGGCTAACCCTGGTGCTGATGCCATTTGCCTTATCTTGGGTGCGAAAATTAATATTTCAAGGGCTGGCAAATAGCGATTAGTATATGCCCTGGGCTCGCTTTCGGCTGCTGACAACAAGTTACCGAATAGATACCGACAGTATACGCCTTTCATTTCCATTAAAACGCTTTCTCCCGGAGTAAAAATGAAACAATTTAAAATTCGCAGAACCGTATGCGGACTGGCCTGCATCGCCGCACTCGCCGCCTGCTCGCAGCAGGAAGATCAGCAGACTGCCACGGACACCATGGACAGTGAAGCTTCGACCACCGCGAGCACCCTGCAAGCCAGCAATTTGGGAGTAGAACTGAGCAATATGGACCGCACAGTGCGCCCGCAGGACGATTTCTTCCATTTCGTCAACGGCGGCTGGCAGGCAGCCAATGAGATACCCGCAGACCGCTCGCGCTGGAGCAGTTTTGATGAACTGAGAGAGGCAGCAGAGCAGCATGTACTGACCATTGTGCAGGAAACTGCAGCCATGACGAATCTGGTTGCGGGCACGGATGAGCAGAAAGTCGCAGACCTGTATCGTTCTTATATGGACGAGGCAACCATCGAAGCTGCCGGTACGGCCCCGTTGGTCGCCGACTTTGCCGCCATCAACGGACTGACCACGCATGAGGATCTGGCCTCATACTGGGCGGATACCGAACTGTTACCAACTGCGCCATTTGGTTTGTTTGTTGGTCAGGATCAACGCCAGTCTGATCAATATGTGACGTCCATGAGCCAGTCTGGTCTGGGTTTGCCGGACCGCGACTATTATCTGAACGATGATCCGCGCTCTCAGGAGTTGCGCGACTTATATAAGGCACATATCAGCAGACTGTTTGAGCTGGCTGCACTGCCTGATGGAGAGGGCGCAGCAGAGCGCATACTTGCCCTCGAAACCCGTATCGCCCAGTCACACTGGACAAGGGTGCAGAATCGCGACCGCAACGCCACCTACAACCGCATGAGCCCAGCCGAGCTAAACGCTGCGGCGCCCGGTTTCGACTGGCCGCGCTTCATCGAGGAGAGCGGTTTAGGTGCAATTGACGCCATTATTATCCGGCAGCCAGACTACTTCGCAGAGTTTGCGGAGTTCCAGCGTGAGATACCCGTCAGCGATTGGCAGGATTATCAGCGCTTCCATTTGCTGCGTGGAGCTTCACCTTTCTTGTCTTCAGCATTCGTGGATGCAGATTTCGACTTCTACAGCCGCACACTGAGCGGTCAACCGGAGATGCGCAGCCGTGAATTACGTGGCGTGAGTACAGTTGAGCAGGTTCTGGGGTTCATGGTCGGCCAGATGTATGTAGACAGACATTTCCAGCCGGAAGCGAAAGAGCGGATGGACGCGCTGGTAAGCAATCTGAAAGTGGCCTTCCGTGAGGCGATAGATGAGCTGGAATGGATGAGCGCAGATACCAAGGCCGAAGCTCAGGACAAACTGTCCAAATTCAACACCAAGATTGGCTACCCCGATGTATGGCGAGATTACGATTGTGTAGAAATCAGCGCTAACGATCTGCTAGGCAATATGCGCCGCGGTAACCTGTGTGAATACCAGCGCATGATTGGGCGTCTCGGTTCACCCGTCGACCGTGAAGAATGGGGCATGACGCCGCAGACAGTGAACGCTTACTACAACGCTACCATGAATGAAATCGTATTTCCCGCCGGAATTTTGCAGCCACCCTTCTTCAATGTGGAAGCGGATGACGCTGTTAATTACGGTGCGATTGGCGGTGTGATTGGCCATGAAATTACGCACGGGTTTGACGACTAGGGGCGTCATTCAGATGGTGACGGCAACCTGCGTGGCTGGTGGACAGATGCTGATGGCGCGCAGTTCAGCGAGCGAGCACAACGCATGATCGACCAGTATTCAGGTTACGAGCCTATAGAAGGGATGCGCATTCAGGGCGCGTTGGCTCTGGGTGAAAACATTGCCGATCTTGGCGGGTTGACAGTTTCCTACCGCGCTTACCAGCATTCTCTGCAGGGGCAGGAAGCGCCTGTCATTGAAGGCTTTACGGGCGCACAGCGCTTCTTCATGGGTTGGGGGCAGGTGTGGCGCGTCAAGTTCCGTGACGAAGCCCTGCGCCGCCAACTGATCACTGGCCCGCATTCTCCGGGCATGTACCGTGTGCTGGGCGTGCTCTCCAATATGCCGGAGTTCTACGAGGCTTTCGGCGTTGAGCAAAGTGACGGTATGTATCGACCAGAGAATGTTCGGGTGAAGATCTGGTAGCAGGTTATCAAAAACCGCTCCAACTCAAGCCCAGACGAACACTCCAGAAATCACCATTGCGAGATTCTCGCAATGGTGGACGTTTGACCTGCAAGGGGGTATAGGAGAAGGCGGCACTCCAGTGCCAGTTGGCTGAGGAGTAAAAGGCAGTCCCCAGAGACGCGGTGAGCAAAGTGCCATCTGCGGTTAACGTTGACTCGTCGAACACAGCAAACACTCTCGCTTGCACACGCGCTTCCGGATGGATACGTGTCCATGCCAAAGCGACGTAGGGTTGCCAGCGTTCATTGGAAAGTAAATGCGAAAACATAATCTCGATACCCTCATGATCCAGAGAGCTTCTGTCATCAGAACGCTCCCTGCAACCAAACGGATTGCCAGCTGAGCCCGGAGGTTCGGCAACAACATCTTTGCTGCAGGCAATGTCTCCGCGCGCATGGCCACGCAACATGAAAACGCGGCCACCCAAGTGCCAGCGATCGAAATGTAGGAGTGGTCGCTGAATCGCCAGACCGAAGAGGTCAACAGGTTTGACGCCATTGATTTTCAAGGGCGGTGTCCAGGATAACTCTACAGTGAAGTCAGAAGGCAGGCCCAGTTGGAGGCGTCCTCTGCCGAAAACTGGAGACTTGTTCATGTCTTCGAACTTGAAACCACCGAAACCTACGCGCTGTTCTTCGGTGCTCAATCTGGGTATCGAACCCAGCTCTGCAGATACATTGATTTTCCAGGGCTCTAACCTAGCAGGAGGTAATGCGCCCAGATTCAGTGTGGCCGCAATGGTGTGAGCCATTGCCCACCCCTCAGGACTGTCTAAGGCAACCTTTTCCCGTTCCTGAGCTTGCAAAGCCACAGGAACGGAAATTATGAAAGGCAAAAGTATACCGATTGCATATCTGCTTGAGTTTTTCATGTTAATAGTTCTCTTCAATCTCGATTGAAGCCATTGCGTATAAAGTTGGTTACATCTGTCGCGCATTTTGAATTCGCGTTGTCGGCACAAGATGCTGGGTTGCCAAACGGCATACTGTTGTTGTTATACAGGCGCAAAGTCTCAAAGGGCATGGTTACCGAGTGCAGCAGGCTGGGACCAAGCACGGTGCCACCCCCGGTTGAACCGTGGCAGGAAGCGCAGAACTGCGCATAGCTCATCTGGCCCGCAGCGATACTCTCAGCCAGTGGATTGGCGGGTGGGCCAGGATCAACTGGCGCGGTCGGAATGTCGATGACGCTGACAACGGAAAGATCACCAAAGCGCACAGGGCTTTCGCTGATAAGGCTCATATTAAGTTCATAGCGCTCACTACCCACATTGACGCCTGGAATATAAAGTAAGCCATTATTCTGGAAGCGCGCTGCTCCGTCTCCTGCAAAAATTCCAGCGCCATAGACATAGGCCTCGCTGAGCGTAAACTCGAATGGATTCTCCCGGGTCAGTTGCAAAGAGACGTTTACGGCGCCCATGCCAGGGACATCTACCACGGGCAGGTTTACTACCGCCGTGTCAGCATGAAAAGTAGCAATAACGGCTACAGAAAGAGTCGCTGTTTGACTGGCAAAATTTCTTGGGTTAGCCGCTGCAACAGACCCGTCCGCACGCAATGCCTGCGCACCATTCCTCGGTAGTTGTTCGCGCTGATAACTGAAGGAGTGAGCCCCAATCAACTCCACGATTCCACCCTCCGTGCGGATAAATCCAGTTGGCAGGGGATAATCGACCGCTAGCCCACTTGCTGCAACAAACGCTGTGGTTCCGAGCAGGACCGACCGATTGGCTGTCTGGCCAGTGAGATTTGTAGCGAATGTATAGGTCTCACCAGGATTGCCATTGGCGTCCAGAGTTCGGATCACACGACCCGACAGATTTTGTTGGTTCTCAGTGCTGGTTGAAAGTTTGATGTATTGCACCGTTCCATCCGCACTGGAGAATATTTCATCGATGCGCCAAGCATCAAACGCGTAGATCGGATTTGCCAGTAAGCAGGAAACAGCCAGTACAGCCAGACTGTCCCGCATTGATAGACGTCCACTCATGTTCCTCTCCTTTGAGTCAGTATAGCCTGGCAAAGAATAGCGTTTTTTTTATATATTGTGGGATTTTGTCTAATACAAATTCGGAGACTCAACGCGGTTCAATAGCTGCCAGGTGTTGCAGCACAGATAGCAAGGCTCCTAGCCAGCCGAGCAAAGCGCCGCCACCTGGCAGCACCAGGACAGAGAGCAGCCCTGGTCCCTGCAGAACCATGTCACTGCCATACAACGCCAACAAATCCATAATGGGGCCGCGAAAAAACAACAGCAACAACAGCAAACTCAGCCAGGCAAACAATCCGCCCAGCAGTCCGTACCAAAACCCGGTGTACAGGAAGGGTCGCGCGACAAAACTGTTACTGCCGCCGACCAGCTTGACTACCAGAATTTCCGCACGCCGACTTTCGATTGCCATGCGAATGGTATTGCCCACCACAAACAGAACGGCCACGGCCAGAATCAGAACCAAAGCATTCACAGCCCGCTCGATGATGCTGACCAAACTCTGCAGCCGTTGCAGCCACAACAGATCCAATTGTGCGAACTCTACTTCGGGCAGCGCCTGCAACTCGGAAAGTAATTGTTCTACCTGACCCGCATCCATACTGACCGGATAGACTACCAACACCGCCGGCAGAGGATTATTGCCCAGCGCATCGATGGCATCCGCGAAACCTGATTGTTCACGAAACTCTGCTAATGCTTGCTCCGCAGAAATATAATTCAGACCGCGCACAGCAGGGTTAGCTTGCAGCTCCGCACCAATTTCTGTGGCTCTTGGTTCAGGCACTTCCTGATGCAGGTAAAGTGAAATCTGATTGATGTCGTTGATACCGCTGCCCTGCCCGGTGACGTTATTCATGATCACGGACAGTACAGCGGGCAGAAGTAATGCAATACCAATTACCGTAACTGTCATCAGACTGGCCAGTGGCGCACGCCACAATCTCCGCAAACTGTCGACGGCCATTTCGCGATGATGTTGCACACGTGAACGCAGTTGACCACTTGCGGACTTGGGTGCAGATCGTTTCACGATGGGCGACCTCCACTGGCAATGTGTGTGGTGTCCGAAACAAGCACGCCGTTATCCAATGTCAACATGCGGTGCTGCAGGCGGGTAATCAGGGAAAGATCGTGACTGGCAATCAACATGCTGACACCAATCTGATTGAACTGTTCGAATAGCAGCATAATTTCCGCGGCAAGCTCCGGATCCAGGTTGCCGGTCGGTTCATCGGCCAACAGAATCTGCGGACGATTCACCACTGCGCGGGCAATACCCACACGCTGTTGTTCGCCACCCGAAAGAACGATGGGATTCAGTTTTTCTTTTTTCAACAACCCGACCTTATCCAGAGCAGCGCGCACACGACGAGCGGCTTCATGCTTGTCATAGCCTTCTATCTGCAACGGCAACGCAATATTGTCGTACACGCTACGATCAAACAATAACTGGTGATCCTGAAAGACAACCCCTATACGGCGTCGATACGTGGGTATCTGATGGCGCGGCATGCGATTAAGATTTTTGCCATTGACGAGTATCTGACCCTGGCTGGCAATCTCCATCAGCATTATCAGTTTCAGCAGGGTACTTTTGCCAGCTCCGGAACGGCCGGTAAGAAATGCCATCTCGCCATTGTTTAATTCGAAGCTGACTTGTCGCAGTGCATCGTGGCCGCCGGGGTAGCGTTTGCTGACATCGTCAAACGTAATCATGTCGGTTAGCTATTCCTGTCAGGATTTCACAGACTGCTCGGATACACCGTTTTTAGGAAAAAGTGCCGCGACGAACTCTTCCGCAATGAATGGACGCAAATCATCGACCTGCTCACCGATACCGATGAACCGGATGGGCAGCTGCAACTCTTTGGCGATAGCGAATACCATACCACCCTTGGCGGTACCATCGAGTTTGGTCAAGGTAATACCCGTCAACCTGACAGCTTTGTGAAAACTCTGCGCCTGACTCAGCGCATTCTGCCCGGTCGTCGCATCCAGCACCAGCATCACTTCATGAGGAAGCTCTGGGTCCAGCTTTCTGAGCACGCGCACAATTTTCTCCAGCTCCTGCATCAGATTGTCTTTGTTGTGCAGGCGGCCGGCAGTATCCGCAATCAGCACATCAACACCACGTGCTTTAGCCGATTGGTAGGCATCAAAAATCACCGAGGCACTGTCGGAACCCGTCGGCTGCGCAATCACTGGTACCTGATTGCGTTCGCCCCAGACCTGTAATTGCTCAACAGCGGCTGCGCGGAAAGTATCGCCGGCAGCCAGCATCAATTTTTTGCCTCCCCCCTGCAGACGTTTGGCCAGTTTGCCAATAGTGGTTGTCTTGCCCACGCCATTGACGCCGACAACCAGGATCACATACGGTTTTGCAGAGTCGGGGATGTTCAGGGGCACGTTGCATGGAGCCAGTAGAGCTGTCAGTTCCGCCTGCAGCGAGGCCATCAATGCGTCGGCATCTGCCAGCTGTTTGCGGTTAACCCGGCTGGTTAACGCCTGAATAATATGATCAGTGGCGGCAATACCCATGTCGGCGGACAGCAGCTGGGATTCGATATCCTCCAGCAATGCCACATCAATCTCCTTCTTGCCCAGCATCAAGGCGCCGATGCCTTCGCTAAGATTATTGCGAGTGCGGCTTAGGCCCTGCTTCAAACGGCCGAACAGTCCTTCTTCACTTTTTTCAGATGCAACCGCAGCTGCGGAAGTCGTGTCATTCGGGATGACAGGTGCTGCGTCCGGGATAGCGGAAGACGCAGCAGACTTGTCCTTGTCTGCTGCAGATTCCTGATCTTTGGGCTTCTTGAGAAAACTGAACATATACTGGGTTCCGAGCTATCTGGCTCAATGCAGCGGTATTGGCTTGCGCCGAGGCCGGATTCTAGCATTTCTCTCTGTGCTTGGACACGCGGGAAAACCCGTAGCCTGTCGACGGGGACATTACTGGTAGTGACGGAGGGGCGCACTGAGTGCGAGAATAGCGCTTGCATCCAAAGCGCGTTGGCCAACGGGGTTACATGTCAGGGTGAAAACAGCTTAGGGTGAAACAACAGTGTGAAGAAATCAATGTGAAGAAAACCAGTAACAACCTTCGGGTTATCGCAGGCAAATGGCGGAGCCGCAAACTTACATTCCCTGATGTTGAGGGGCTGCGCCCCACGTCTGACAGAGTGCGAGAGACTCTTTTCAACTGGTTGCAAAATCATATTGTGCAGGAAGACTGTCTCGACCTTTTTGCCGGCAGTGGCGCCTGTGGCATTGAAGCCCTCTCGCGTGATGCGCGCCATGTCACTTTTATTGATACCTCGGCCTCTGCACTTGCCGCTATTCGCGACAATCTTACTCTGCTCGGTGCAGAGAATCATGATCTGCAACAACAGGACTCGCTGCGCTGGTTACAGGATAATTCAGCAATGCCCGAAAAATTTGCAAGTGAGCAAACCAGACACAAGGACTTGCGGCAATACGGGGTGGTTTTTGTAGACCCTCCATTCGCTGCAGGCTTGCTGGAGCGTGTGTGTCTGGCGTTGGAAAGCAGTTGCCTATTGAAAACGCACGCGCTTGTCTACCTCGAGTCCGGTAGTTCATTTGCCCAAATAAGATTGCCGAAAAACTGGCAGGTGCTGAAAACCAAACAAGCCGGTGCAGTCTTCTTTTGTTTGTGTCAACGTGTCAGGTAATCTCTACAATCTGATCACCCTGTCGGAGTTTGATAAAACAACAACTATTGGGTTTCATTGAGCAACTGCAACCGATTAGCTAGAATGCGGAACCTCAAGTCCAGATGTCTGACGAACAAGCGAGAAAATAATGAGAATAGCTGTGTATCCGGGCACATTTAACCCCATCACCAACGGGCACACTGATCTGGTGGAAAGAGCATCCGGTCTGTTTGACCATATCATTGTGGCGATAGGAATCAACAAGCAGAAAACTACGTCTTTGGCTGCTGCTAACCGCGTGGATCTTGCGTCGCAGGTTTTAAGCCATCTGCAAAATGTAGAGGTTTGCGCTTTCGATACGCTGCTGACCGAGTTCGTTAAGCAGCGAGGAGCACGCATAATACTGCGCGGTTTGCGCACGGTGGCAGACTTTGAGTACGAGTTTCAACTGGTGGGCATGAATCGTGTGCTGGAACCGGACATTGAAACCGTGTTTCTGGCGCCGGCTGAACATCTGTCTTATATATCATCCACTCTGGTGCGTGAAATTGCCTCTTATGGTGGTGATATTTCCAAGTTCGTGCATCCGGTAGTTGCGAAGGCGATGCGCGAAGAATACGAGCAACTGCAAAAATAACCGTCTATCAACTCCTTTCAAATTTGACATTGCGGGCAGTACACGGTGCTGCGCTGTCCGATGCGAATTTCTCGCAATGCGCTGTGGCAACTAAAGCATGGCAGCCCTTTGCGGCCGTATACCTGTAACGATTGTTTGAAATAACCGGGTTGCCCCGTGCCGCCGACAAAATCCCGCAATGTTGTTCCACCCATAGCGATAGCGCCTGCCAGAACATGTTTGATATTGCCAACCAACTGCGTGTAGCGCGGCGCTGCGATGCGCCCGGCTGCTCTGCGCGGATCAATACCGCTCATGAACAGGGCTTCATTGGCGTAAATATTCCCCACGCCAACCACGACATTGCTGTCCATGATGAAAGCCTTGACAGGCATCTTGCGACCTTTCGCACGTTCCCGCAGGTAGGCCAGGTTGAAATCATCGGTCAGGGGTTCAGGCCCCAGGTGTTTGAGCAGGGGGTGTTGGCCAGGATCTGACGCACACCAAAGGATGCAGCCGAAGCGGCGTGGATCAGTATAGCGCAACGTCTTGTTATGATTAAAAACGATGTCAACATGATCATGTTTTCCCGCAAGCGTGCCGGTCGTCACAATCCGCATACTTCCTGACATGCCCAGATGAACGATA
The DNA here is from genome assembly GCA_041751425.1 of Pseudohongiellaceae bacterium. Taxonomy (GTDB): domain Bacteria; phylum Pseudomonadota; class Gammaproteobacteria; order Pseudomonadales; family Pseudohongiellaceae; genus JAVVEG01. The sequence continues at coordinate 128,541 of JBGSXL010000013.1, forward strand.
AAGCACGCTTTGCCGGTATTGATTATCAGGTACTTGCCGCGTCTTGCGACAGACAGAATCGAATGTCCCGGCAATTCGGTGGCGAGCTCGGGGCTGACGGGCCAACGTAATTGCGACTGGCGAATGATGACCTCTAAAACGGTTTGCTTCACTACATGCGGTGCGATGCCGCGACGGGTGGTTTCTACTTCGGGTAATTCGGGCATAGCAGGGTTACCTAATGTGTTACATGCATCGTGGAATAGGGTCTTTCACTGCACAATTGAGTGGTATTTCGGTTGCTACTTTGATCGCTGCATTATAGATTTACCGTACGGACATTAGCACTCTGCACAGATTAATTAATTGTCAAGATTGTCAGGGTTTTATCGTGAATATTCTAACTACCAATGAGACGCTTCAAAGTGTCGGCATACCCTTCTCCGGAGTATTGCTGGTTCTTGCTCTGCAAGCTGCAGTTTTTACCCCGGTTTACGCTCAACAGGTAACTGCGCAGCTGGCAAACACACAGCGGTCGGGTGATTCACAAACAGCCAGCTCGGCCCAGGCTGCCACTGAGCGCGCAGCCGACGCGACAGATATTGACCAAACAAACGTACAATCTGTAGAGCAGGCTATAGTGCCAATCTCTGCCGTAGGTATAGGCAGACCTATACCTCTGAGTGAGTTTATGGAACCGCTTCTGTTACCCAGTCTTTTTTCGGAGGCGCTGGATGACGAGGATGCGATGTTGTCCGCAGCTGTTGCAGCGGAGCAGGCTCAGAGCCTGCCGGATCTGCAGTCCTTGAGCGAAGATGAGGCGTTCATGCAGCGCCAGCTGGATATCACCAGTTACGAGGAATTGCTGGAAAACATGGAGTTGCAGGGCGGCGCCTGGGACCAGACCTTGTCCGAGGAGTTGATGTCGCTGGGTGATTTACTGCAACAGCAGGGCGATTTTAATAGGGCGTTAGATGTTTACACACGTGCCGCTCACATCAACAGAATCAACCATGGCTTGATCAGTGTGCAGCAGGTCGAACCCATAGAACGAATTGTTGACACCCATATCGCCATGAATCAGTGGCAGGAGGCGGACCGCCAGCAACGCTATGCGTTTTATGTTCAGTCACGTGCCTATGATCGTGCTGATCCGCGCCTGATTCCGGCATTAGACAAACTGGCCAACTGGAACCTGGCTACTTCCAGGCAGGGTCTGGAAGGCGAGCCGATCATCAGAATTCTGGAGGCATACCGACTCTATAATGCAGCAGCTGCGTTGGTGACAATTCATTTCGGCAGAAGCGACCCCCGTTATGTCAGTTACCTGAAAAACATGACACAGGCGGCGTACCGCCTGGCGGCAATTGGTTCCCAGAATGAAATTGACCGCGCTCTGGTGCGTAATGTGAGCGATACCATCAATGTAAGTTCTGTAACAGGTACGCCGGCAAGTCGTCTGAATGGTTTCGTGGAGGGCGAACAGGCGTTACGCAATATATACGAATTGTATTCTTCAGAGCGCATGAGTAGTCTAGAGGACATTCCCCAACGACGGGCGCATGCGATGGCGGAGCTGGGGGACTGGTATCTGCTGTTCAATCGCCGTCAAACCGCATTCCGATCTTACAGAGAGGCTTATGACATATTAGCGGAAGAAGGTCCAGAACAACCAGCGTTGCTGTTTGACCAGCTCGTGTCTTTGCCGGGTTTTATCGACACCAATCAGGCCCAGCTCTATGAAGGGTTTCAGCAGGGTTATGTCGATGTGATCATGGACATAAACCAGTACGGCAGAACCAGTAGTATTGATGTGCTTGCGGTCTATCCGGAAGTTGAGTCGCGCGCGAGCTCTGATGTGGTTCGCCGGGCACGTATGATGACATTCCGGCCGCGGCTCGATGAAAGTGGTCCAGTCATGACCCGCGGTGTCCGTATGCGGTTTCCGTATTGGTATTGAGTGCCATAAAACCGCCGAAATTCCGGTCTAGCACGTGACTATCTTTGCAACTGGCTATGCAATTGGGCCAAGGCTATTGGGAGCTTGAAATGAAAACCGTTATCGTAAAACAGCTGATCAGCATGAGTGCCATGGCATTGTTGCTTGCCGCCTGTGAGTCCTCACAGCAACAACAGTCCAGCCAGTCAAGTATGCCGAGTATGCCAAGCTCATCGTCGTCTTCGTCTTCGTCGTCATCGCCATCCATGCCAAGCAGTTCGAGCAGCAGTCCAAGCAGCTCGTCATCGATGCCGTCCATGCCATCTTCGTCGCAATCTTCCTCACAATCCAGTTCGCCAAGCATGCCAAGCTCATCGTCGCAGGGCTCCCGTTCATCGCCCTCCATGCCGTCCAGCAGTAGTTCAAGCAGTAGTTCAAGCAGCTCGTCTTCTGCAAGTAATCCCGGACAGACCTCGGCCAATGCCGGAAGCACCAGCAGCACGAGCGGAGGCAGCACAGCAGCTGCAAGCAGCTCTGCAGGAGAGCGAGGAGGTCAGCCTGGCTCTCAAGGTAGTGATATGCCGACATCTGACCGAGGGGAATTTGGTCGAGGTGGCACCTATACGCTGGATAATCTACCCGGAAGCAATGCATCGGGGCAGGGCACTGATACCGCTGCAGGACCTGCTGGCTCAGGCGGTACTGGAACTGATCCAGCAGGGGCAGGGTCTACAGCAGCTGCGACCGGGTCAGCACAGGGTTCTGTCAGAGCCGGTGCTGCGGGTGGCGCAGCTCCCGGAGGGGTCATGACTGGCGCGGAACGCGTTGCTGTTCTGGATGGCGCCCTGAACGGTGCCTTTGGTGATTTTGATGGCTTTATTCTTGCCGAACGAGCGCGTGCGCAAGCGCAAAGTGCCGCAGTTGGCGATGATCCTGCCGGATTGAATCAGGAAACAGGAGCGGGAGGCGCTGGTGGTCAACAACCGATAATTCTTGCGGGTGGGGGTGGTGGGTCTGGACAAGGTGTCGGATCTAACACTATGCCCGGGACTGGTCAGGGTGCCGGTGGTGCTGGTTCACGAGTAGCCACAGGTGGCGACTCTGTTGAAACGTTCCCACCGCCCGAAGACATTCCCAGTGGTCGTGATGACGATGTGGTTGCCAGACAGTTGCGAGAAGCCGCTATGCGTGAACCTGATCCGGAGTTACGCGAAAAGTTGTGGGATGAATATCGTGTGTACACAGGCCTGTCGCGCTAGATCGCGCTTTTTAAGTTGACGGGCAGCAATAAACAAGCAGGTGGTTACAATGATGGTCATACAACGAATATATTCAAAACTGTTTCTTACTGCGGCATGTATGCTGTTTATAAGTGCGTGCTCTACCACTTCAGTTCGTAGCACCGAGTTTGTGCGTGTTGTGCAGGATGCGACACCAATGAACGAGGACCTGCTGCTTGATATCGGCATTACAGTTTTTGATCCGGGTATTGATGAGATTGCACGTCGCGACGTGGACCGCACCAATCTGGAAATTCGGCGTGCCGAATCCCGCTATGCACCTTATCTACTGGTTGAAACGCTGGAGCGCTCAGGCAACTGGGGTGTGGTGCGGTTGATGCCAAACAAGTTCAGCAATTTCGATGTGATATTGGATGGGCAGATCCTGCTTTCCAACGGCGAATCAATGATTCTGAAAATTACTGCCAGCGATTCTACAGGCAGAGTCTGGTACACCAAGGAGTATGAGGAAGAGATCAGTCAGTTCAGTTATGACCAGACTCAGCGTCAGGCCAATGACCCTTTCCAGGTGATCTATAACAATATTGCGAATGACCTGCTGGAATACCGTAAACGCAATTTTAACGAGGCAGCGTTGCGAAATATTCGTTCAGTGACCGAGCTGCAGTTTGCCAAAAGTTTTGCGCCCGATATTTTTTCTGAGTATCTGACAACTGACAACCGTGGTATTACATCCGTAGTACGCTTAACTGCAGAAAATGATCCTTACATGGAGCGTATGCGGGAAATTCGTCAGCGCGATAATCTGTTTGTGGATACCGTGCAGGATTACTACGCAACCTACGCGCGCGAAATGCGCGGGCCTTACGATGCCTGGCGCGAACAAAGTTATCATGAGACGCTGACTCTGGAGGAGGTGGAGCGCTCAGCGCGGCGTCGCTTCATATTAGGTACGGCAGCGCTGGTAGGTGGTATTGCTGCGGCAGGCAGCAACAACGCAGCGGTTCGTACTGGCGCAATTGTTGGCGTGGGTGCTGGTGCTTATATGGTTAAAAGTGGTTTTGACAGAACCGCTGAAGCCAGAATACATATTGAAGCCCTGCGCGAGTTGGGTGAATCGCTGGAAACTGCGATTGCACCAAAAGTTATCGAATTGGAAGATCGCACCATCATGCTGAACGGAAACGTTGAGGAGCAATATGCACAGTGGCGAGAAATTCTGGTAGAGATTTATCGGACTGAGATTGGTGAGATCTAAGCATGACCGAACCAGAAAAAGGTTTCACAGCGACGCCCATCGCAACGGAAAAATTACCGGCATGGATATGGGTAGCACTTGGCGCTCTAGTGGTAGTTGCGTTGGCGGTAATATTTGTATTGCCGCGTATTGTCACAGAGTATGAACTGCCACTAACGCGCCGCCCGGCCGGTAGTGAAGTACCCATAGCGGTGCAAACGAATCCCACGCCCATTACCGCAATTTCCCCGTTTGATGAAGCGCAACGCGCAAGAGAGCGCGCCGAGGCACAGGATGCGTTAGCCAGTTTGTTAACGCAGCAGCTTGCTCTGGATGAAACAGGCGCTGACGATTGGGCGCAGACGGAATATGCCGAAGCAGTTGAATTTGCGCGTCTGGGTGATGAGGCGTATCGAACGCAGCAGTTCGAACTGGCGAGACAGAATTATCAACAGGCTGACGATATATTTCGTGATTTGATTGAATCCATGCCGGCAGTTATTGCGGAAGCGGTAACGAAAGGCAATCAGGCGTTGGAGCAGGGCGATTCCGCGGAAGCGGAACGGCAGTTCACGCTGGCATTGCAGTTGGAGCCGGGCGCCCCCGAGCATGAAACAGGTTTGCAAAGAGCGCGAACTCTGGATGAAGTGCTGGGTCTGTTGCGTGAAGGCAGACGTCTGCAGGCAGCCGGTCAATTGCAGGATGCGCGCACCCAGTTGCAGCAGGCTGTCACGCTGGACAGCTTCCATCAACCAAGCCGGGAAGCGTTGGAGCAAATCAGAGTTGCGATAGCAAATCAGGATTTCGCTGGTGTCATGTCAGAGGGTTTTGCCGCTCTGCAGAATAATCAGCCAGAGCAGGCTATCACGATTTTCCAGCGTGCACTGAGCATGCGGCCCAATTCACAGCAGGCGCAGGAAGCACTGACCCAGACCCGTGACCAGATTGCGATTCGCAAAATTACACAGCATCAGAACGCTGCAAATAATTTTGCAGCGTCCGAGCAGTGGCAACAGGCGGTGGCTGAATATGATGCTGCTCTGGCGGTAGACAGTAATCTCGTGTTTGCCAGCGAAGGCAAAGATTATGCGCAGAAACGTGCGCAATTGGAACTGTTGTTAGAAGACGCCATCGCTAGACCATTGCGGCTTGCTGAACCAGCGGTGTATGAACAAACGGTTGGCGTTTACTACGCCGGGCGGGATCTGGAATCTCCGGGCCCCCGTTTACAGGGACAACTGGATACTCTGGAGGTCATTCTGCGCGAAGCGCAAATTCCCGTAGAAGTGCAGTTGGTTTCAGACAATGCCACGGAAGTTATGCTGTATCAGGTTGGTAGCTTGGGGCAATTCACCTCCCAGGTATTAAGCCTGCCACCCGGGCAGTATGTTGCAGTGGGAACGCGCCCCGGCTATCGCGATGTGCGTAAAGAATTTGTGGTCGGATTCGGAAACGAGCCACAGCCCATTACGATTCAATGTAATGAACTCGTGGCAGTAAACAGGCGTTGAATCGATGCAGGACAACCGTAAAGAAAATTCGCTGGACGACGATGCACTGGAACCAGCTGCTTTTGAACCCATAATCCCCATTGATTTCAGCCCACCCGCTGAAAGTAAAACCGGATTCAAGTTTCGCTTCAACGTCATGCATGCGGTCATCGTATCCTTTCTGGCAGTGGCGGGCACTGCTGCCTGGTTTGTGCTGACGGCCAGCTCCGTTTACGTGCAGGCTGATCCCCTCACGGCAAGCGTTGAATTCAGTTCCGGATTTAATGTAAAAGTCGGACAACGCTATTTAATGCGACCGGGCACTTATGGCGTTGTTCTGCGCAATGAGGGATATCACGATTCGGTGGTGGATATCGAAATAACCGATCAGGCTGCACAAATTCATTCCATTGCCATGCAACCGCTGCCGGGTTTGATCCAGTTTTCCGTAACCGCAAGAAATGGCAGATCAGACGCCGATTTTCCCGCTACAGGCGCCAGAGTCATGATTGACAATGTTGATCTTGGCAGCACGCCACTGGCGCAATTGGAGATTGAGCCGGGCGACTACGAAATGGTCGTCACACTTGATCGTTATCTACCTTATCGACAAAGCATCAGTATTGCTGGTCGCTCGCAGGAACAGACGTTCAGCGCGGAGTTGGCACCTGCATGGGCTGATGTCAGCTTCAATACAGAACCTCCCGGCGCCGATGTGATCGTGGGAGGGGAGTTGATGGGAGTGACGCCCATCCGTGCCGAGGTGTTACAGGGAGCTCATGAAGTTACACTGAAACTTGCGGGACACAAAGCCTGGCAGGACGATTTGCGTGTGGAGGCAGGAGAGGAAAGAACTGTACCACTGGTGACTCTGGAGCGCGCCGACGGTCTGGTGTTCATTCGCTCTGAGCCTGGCAATGCTAATGTCACCATCAATGGCGACTTTAAAGGACAGACACCTTTGGAAGTTGCGCTGGCTCCGGGGCAACAGCATCAGATAACGTTGTTCCGCAGTGGTTTCAACACAGCCACCCGAACCGTGCGCACCAATCCGGATGAAGAAAGTGATATCACGATTGCGCTGGTGCCAATTACAGCATCGGTGGATATCAGGGCTGAGCCAGCCGATGCAGAATTATATATCGATGGTGAGCTTCGTGGCACCGCCAATCAAACGGTGCAGTTGCTGGCCGCCAGCCAGCGCGTGGAAATTCGTAAGCAGGGCTTCGTTCCTTATGCAACAACATTTATTTCACGACCTGGTCTTGAACAGGAAATCAGAGTCAGGTTGAAGTCGCTGGAGCAGGCCCGCATTGAAGCTATCCAGCCGGTCATTACCACTGCTGCCGGACAAACACTGAAACTGTTTTACCCGAAAGAATTCACGATGGGAGCTTCGCGTCGGGAGCCTGGTCGTCGCGCCAATGAAACATTGCGCGATGTCATTCTGGAGAAGCCGTTCTACCTGTCCCTGCACGAAGTGACGAACGCCCAGTTCAAACGCTTTCGCCCTGATCATAGCTCTGGAACTTTGCAGGGAAGATCGCTTGACCTGGACACGCAACCGGCGGTGCAGGTCACCTGGTTGGACGCCGCTTTGTACACCAACTGGCTAAGCCAGCAGGAATCATTGCAGCCGTTTTATCAAGTGGTTGATGACGAAGTGGTTGGCGTCAATGCCAACTCTAATGGTTATCGTTTACCTACGGAAGCGGAGTGGGAATGGGCAGCTCGCACAGATGCAGACGGTAACGGAAGTTTGCGCTTTCCCTGGGGTGAACAACTGCCACCACCGGAGAAGTCAGGCAATTTCGCCGACCGCTCAGCCAGTACTTTCCTGGGCCAGTACATGACGGATTACGATGACGGTTTCCTGAGCAGCGCTGCCGTAGGCTCCTTCAATCCCAATGCGAAAGGACTGTATGACCTCGCAGGCAATGTGTCAGAGTGGGTGCATGATATTTACGGCGCTGTGGGCACCCTGAGCTCGGTGAAAGAGGTAGACCCTCTGGGTCCGGATGAAGGACGCTTTCGTACCATCAAAGGTTCAAGCTGGGCGCACAGTGCGATTACCGAGTTGCGACTTTCTTATCGCGATTTTGGAGAGGAAGCGCGCAATGATTTGGGCTTCCGTATAGCGCGTTATCTAGGGGAGTAAATACAAATGCTCAAAAAAAGAAATTGTCTGGTAGCAACATTATTACTATTGCTGACGATTGCATTCTTTGGCGCGCAAAGTGTTTTGACAACAGCTATGGCGCAAACCCAGGACCAACAAATTCAAACTGACGCCCAGGCTGAAGCGCAGGCAGAATCGGAACCAGAAGCTCAAGCAGATGCGGATAATCCGCTTGAGCTGGCTGAAGAATTAGATGGTGTTCTGGATTCACAACAGGTAAGCGGCCGCTTCATACCCACCGAAGAAATATCACAGGATCTTGGCGTCTCGTTTCCAGTAGACATTTAACCAGCAAATAAAGAAGGCAAAGAGTGGCATGAAACAGAATTATCTCTCGGAAGTGATTTATCAGATCTTTGCGCTGATCATTGTCGTGATTGTGGTGCACGCAGTTTATGTCGCGGTCATTCGGCCCAATGCCGATTTCGTCCAGGAACAGCAGACACTGATGACAGAGGCCGATGAGAATTACGTGCCAGAACGCTCCCTTTACATTGTGCTGCGTGATTTCGAACAAGAGACCTGTATCATTCTGATGTTCTGGGCTCTCGCAATCATCGGCATGAAAACTCAGCGCACTATAAGAGAGCGTCGATTGCTGGATCGTATGCTGCTGCAGGTGTCGGAAGGTACGAGTATTTTGCCGGAAGATGCACGCCAATATGCGCGGCCGGTGCAGGCCTTACCGGAGAAGGAGCGCAGATACCTATTACCGCGTGCCATACTCAGCGGATTGCATCGCTTCGGCACCACACGCAGTATTCAGGATGCAGCAGCAACCATCAAGGACATGTGTGACAACGAGTCAGAGCGGTTGGAAAGTGAACTGGCCATCGTCCGTTATATTGCATGGGCAATTCCCTCCATCGGCTTCCTTGGCACAGTGCGTGGTATCGGTACAGCGCTGGGTCAGGCCCATCAGGCAGTCAGCGGCGACATTTTGGGCGTAACAGTCAGTCTGGGTGTTGCTTTCAATTCTACATTCGTTGCACTGGTAACCAGTATTCTGCTGATGTTTCTTTTGCATCAACTGCTGTTGGTACAGGATCGTCTAGTGCTGGACACGCAAGGTTATTGTGACGAGCATTTGATTCGTTATCTGCAGGTGCCAGAGCGCGACAGTTTTGATCGCGGCGCGGCTCCTGCCGTCGCTACCACCACTACCGGCACCTCAGCGCCCTTAATCAATCCAGGTGCTCCCGCATGACAATGAAAGTGCTGGAACTCAATGACCATGGCATCAGCATCGGTGACGAAGCTGGAGTACTTGCGACAAGTCCCGGTTACGCTGTTGCTATAGGCAAAGAGCTTGAGTTCGGCAATATTGCGGCCAGCAAAAGCAAATTGCACCCGGTAACCAGCTCCAATGAATTCTGGCACAGGCTGGGCATGGAACCGCTGGCCCGACCAATAGCGCATTATCGTCACTATGCTGATATCGCCTACTCGCACCTGATGCATCTGGCAGAGGAAGTTGCGCTGGCTGGAGACGTAATCATTGCCGTGCCAGGCAGTTTCTCACGTCAGCAGTTGGCGATACTTCTGGGATTGATCAAACAGAGTCCTTTTCGCGCAGCAGGCTTGATCGATACTTCGGTGGCGGCGACGGTAGATACTTTCCATGCACAGTCCACCAGTGATGTCGTGGTGTATGCGGACATGCAATTGCATCAGGTAATTCTGACGCAGTTGCGTTTGCGTGATAACGAATTGGTGCGTGAGTCGGTGACGCAGGTGCCAGGTGTTGGTTGGTCGAATCTTGCCGACAGTCTGGTGCAATTGATAACGGATGCCTTCATACAGCAAAGCCGTTTCAACCCTCAACACAACGCGCGTTGGGAACAGCACATGTATGACAGTCTGCCCGGCTGGCTGGCGCAGGGTTCAGATACTGATAATAATTTGTTGTTGCAGATTCAAACGGATACTGCCTTGCATCAGGCCAAACTGACGCGCTCCAGTATTGTGGCGCGATTGCAGCCTTTCTATCGCAAGATCAGTCAGCATCTGCATGAACTGCCAGGTAAAAGTGGGCAGATACTGATGGCAGAACGCTTTGCTGTTTTGCCGGGCTTGCGCAGCGCTTTGGAAGGTGGAGGAGAGCTGGTGCAGGAATTCGTGTCCAGTCACGCCGTGATTTCATCGTGCCTGCGTTACCAAGATCAGCTAATTGGCAATGGCGAGAACGTGAACTTCACAACGCGGCTGCGTCCAGAACTGCAATCGGTACAACATGATAAACATTCGCACAGGCAAGTCGGTGCTACTCATTCGCAGAATAGAAAAAGCCTGGCGCAATTGGGCCAGCACGAAGGACAACTGATTCTGCATAACAGCGAGCCGGGCTGGCTGGTCAATGGCAAGCCTGTCGCAGCAGGTCACATACTGCAACCAGGGGATATGTTGCATTTCGCTGACATCCGGCAAGCGTTGCAATTAGTGCAGGTGCAAGATGGCCAGCAATAAGAGAAAGCGACGTGGCACATTCGACCCACTGACGCTGGCGTTTCTGGACGTAATGTCCTGTGGCTTTGGCGCCGTGGTGCTGATATTTCTGATTCTGGATCATACGTCCACGGAACGCCAAAATGAGAGTGACCCCGTTCTTTCTGCTGAAGTGTCTTTGCTGGAAGAAGAAATCCTGCAAGGTGAAGAACAGTTGGTAAGAATTCGCAATGCCCTGAACGACGTCAGTCTTGAAGTTGTAACCGCCCAGGGGCTAGCCAGCCGCATGCAAACAGAAATAGAAGATTTCCTGCAGCAACTGGCCGAACTGGAGGGGATCAGTCTGGGCAGTGAAGAAAGTCTGGAGCAGTTGCGTGCCGATGTGCGATCGCTGGAGGAAGACATACTGCGTCTGCAGACCACGGCGGTAGTAGAAACAGGTGATGACGCCCGCGAGTTTATAGGTGAAGGTGACAGGCAATATCTGACCGGCCTGTTTCTGGGTGGGAATCGTATTCTGATATTGCTGGATATGTCAGCCAGCATGATGGACGAGACGTTGGTCAACATCATCCGCACGCGCAATATGCCGGATGCCTCCAAAAAAGTAGCGCGTAAATGGCAACGCGCTGTGAAAACAGTGGATTGGATCACCAGTCAGTTGCCGTTGGGCAGTCAATACCAGATTGTCGCCTTCAACAACCAGATAAAGCCGGTTGTACCAGGCACAGAAGGAGTCTGGTTGGAAGTGGCAGACAGGGATGGACTTAATGCCGCCATGCGCCATGTGCAGGATCTGGTGCCGGCTGAGGGTACCAATTTACAGCAGGCTTTTCAGGCTGTATCGGATCTTAGTCCGCGACCTGACAATATATATTTGATAACCGATGGTCTGCCAACCTTGTCCAACCGGGCATCGTCCAGTAGGCTGATAACACCGGAGGACAGACTGAAGTTGTTCGAGGATGCCGCTGAGTTCCTGCCCCGCAATATCCCCGTCAATATCATTCTGTTTCCACTTGAGGGTGACCCCAGTGCTGCAGCAGCCTATTGGGTGCTTGCGCAAAGCACAAGAGGGTCTTTTATGAGTCCATCACGGGACTGGCCATAATGCGTAGAAAACGTCAGGCAGAAGGAGCAGGCATCGCATTTCTCGACGTCATATCCTGCGGGTTTGGCGCCATCATCCTGTTGCTGATGATTACTGAAAGCTCTGCCCCTGTCACACTTGAGGTGACTACGGACGCCGAACGGCCCGTGGCGGAGCTACAGCAGGAATTATTCGCTATACGCGGCGAAACTGCCATTGTGAACCGTGATCTCAATGCCAAGCGTGAGCAGCTGTCCGCTTTTCAGCAGAGACTGGCCATCCTGCAACGTGAACGCAATATGGTCCAGGCCCGCTATCGTGCCTCAGTGGATATGTCCGACGAAGTCGTTGACGAAGAAACCCGTCTGGCTATCGCCAAACAATCGCTGACCGCAGAGATGCAGCGCCTGTTGGGGGAAGATTTTACCCGCAGCAACGATCTTGTAGGAGGTATCCCTGTAGATAGTGAATACATTATCTTTGTGATTGATACTTCCGGTAGTATGTATCAGGCCGCCTGGAGAAAGATGCTCGATATCGTGGTGGAGACTCTGGATATTTATCCGGAAGTCAAAGGCATACAGGTGATGAATGACATGGGTGAGTACATGTTCAATTCATACCGCAACCAGTGGATCCCGGATACTCCCGGACGGCGCAACGCCATTATCAGCACTTTGCGCAACTGGAGTCCGTTCAGTAACAGCAGCCCGGTGGAAGGGGTGACGCGAGCCATCAGTTCGTTCTACGCGCCGGACAGGAAAATAAGCATTTATGTGCTGGGCGATGACTTCCAGCCGGGTGGTTCGATTTCACAGGTGATTCAAACCATCGATAGAATCAATCAGGCGGACGCCGATGGTAATCGCATGGTAAGAATTCATGCCATCGGCTTTCCAGTAATTTTTTCACTGCAGCCGCGCTTCCATCAGAGCGCTTATCGCTTTGCCAATCTGATGCGAGAGTTGACACATAGAAACGGTGGCACTTTTGTAGGATTGAATACTTTCGAATAGTCATTCATTACAGGGCTTCGCCAATGAGTTTGATAGCGATTGGAAACACAGCAAGTAAATGCACACTCAATCTGCTGCCGCAGTTTCGCCGGATTTTGCTGCTGCTTGCAGTGTTGAGCATGAGTGCTTGCGGTGTCAGCTCCGTCACTGTGTCCGGTAGTTATCCCACTCCCAACATTGACAGAATTCCACTTAGCCTGGGCGTCTATTATGACGATACCTTGCGTGAGCATGCCTATATTGAATACACGGAAAACGGCAATGAAGAGTATCGGGTAGCCAGTGGCGATTCGCATATCGATTTGTTCGCCTCCATTCTGCCGGCCATGTTTGATCGCGTGGTGTTGCTGAATGACCCGGAGGGCGGCAGCGCGGCCGGTGTTGATCTGGTATTCGCTCCGGCCATAGAAGAGTTTCAACTGGCGCTACCACAGAAAACCAGGCTCGACGCCTACGAGGTGTGGGTGAAATACAATATGCGGCTTTCGGCACCTGATGGTGGGTATATTGCTGACTGGGTGTTAACCGCTTACGGCAAAACATCACAGGAAGGGTTCAGCTCCGTAGAAGCCGGGATAAACAATGCGGCGGTCTCAGCGTTGCGAGATCTGGGATCCAATTTCGCACTGACTTTTACCAGTGTGCCTGACGTCAGGGATTGGCTGAATTCCCGTTTGTGAGGAGTAAGTTATGAAAGCGGTATTCATGAAGATCAGTGCGCTGATATTACTTGCGCTGATGAGTGCCTGCACTACAACCACGATTGATGAGTTCCGGCAGGGTGAAACCGGTATCGAAAGCCACGAGTCAATTGTTCTGCTGGGTCGCAGACAAGGCAGCAACTACGAGACGCGTGCAGAGTTTGTGGAATGTGTAGGCGATAGAGTAAAACGTGGCACGGGTGGCATCAATGTCATCCCGGAGCAGGAGTTCGTTGATGCCATGTTCCCTTGGTTTGAACCGCGTACAGCACCGATGCGCAGCACTGACATGCAGGTGTTGATGGAACAACCACAGGTAGCTCAGAAAATCTCAGATTATGGTATTCGATATATTGTCTGGCTGGATGGTCAGACTGAGACCAGCAACCGGGTGGGCTCCATTTCCTGCACGGTGGGTCCGGGTGGTGGCGGTTGTTTCGGTTTTGGTTCCTGGGAAGATGATTCCAATTTCGATGCGCGAATCTGGGATGTGAATTCCTTCGTCAATGTTGGCGTAATCAGTGCTGACGCGACTGGTCAGTCTTACCTGCCGGCTATTGTGGTGCCCATTCCCCTGATAGCGAGGGTTGAAGCCAACGCCTGCAACAGTCTTGCCGAGCAGCTTAAACAATTTGTGTACGGTAATTGAGAAGAAGCGGGGTGACACCATGTTCCGACTCACAGTAGTTTTTTGTTGCGCCAGCTTGTTACTGGGATTGAACTCCTGTGCTGTGAATCCTGCTACCGGTCAGGGCAATATCGTGATGATGTCAGAAAATCGCGAGCTGGAACTCGGTAAGGAAGAGCATGAAAAAGTCATGCAGGGATTGCGTGTCTACGACAATGAAAAAGTAAACGCGTATGTTCGAAAAATTGGTGAACAAGTAGCCGCAGTCAGCCATCGGCCTGATTTAACCTATCATTTCACTGTTATCGACAGCCCCGAGATTAATGCTTTCGCTCTCCCCGGTGGCTATGTGTATATCAACCGTGGATTGCTGACCTATCTGAATTCAGAAGCGGAGCTGGCGGCAGTACTTGCGCATGAGATTGGTCATATCACAGCGCGTCATGCCATTCAACAACAAGCGCGCACACGTCTGGCAAATGTGGCTTCTGGTGTGGGTGGTTTTGTCGCTGCAGTTGCTACTGGCAGTGGCTTCATTGGTTCACAGATTTCCGAGGTCGGTTCGTTGTGGGCACAAGCAGGTTTGAGTGGCTTCGGTCGCGAACATGAACTGGAAGCCGACACCTTGTCCGCCGACTATCTGATGAAAGCTGGCTATGATCCAACAGCGATGATTGATGCGTTGACCGTGTTAAAAAATCAGGAAGATTTCAACGTGAAGGTTGCTAATCGTCAACCCAATTATCACGGCTTGTTTTCCACGCACCCGCGCAATGATACGCGTCTGCAACAAGCGGTCGCCGAAGTTGGCCGCTTGAGTCCTGCTGAAATGCGTCAGCTTGATCATCAGGAGTTCAGAGACGCGATGGATGGCCTGGTTGTTGGTGAGCGCTCAATGGCCACACAGGGCCGCAATCGCTACTATCAACAAATGCTTGGCTACACGATGGTATTTCCCAACGAATGGGAAATAAGCGAAACCACGACAACAGTCACGGCTACCGCCAAAGATGGCAGCGCTCGCATTCAACTGGAAGTACAACGCATGCAGGACACTAAAGAGCCGCGCTTGTTCATTCGCGAGAATCTGGGTGTTTCCGCATTGGAAAGATCCGAGGAATTAAACCAATATCGATTGCGCGGCTATACAGGAACTGTGAGAAGAAACAGCACAACCATACCAGAGCGACTTGCAGTACTTTATCTGGGGCCACGTGCATTTATTATCCGCGGTGAGATTATCAACGCCGAAGATCCCGCTGCCATGGATCAACTTTTGTTGGCTTCCATTCGTACATTCCGCGCTATCCAGGCCAATGAGCGCATCGGCGATGGTGAATTGAAGATACGCTTTGCCCAAGTGACAGAAAACTTCACGTTCCCGGCGCTGGCACGCATGAGTCCTATTCCCCAGTACCCGGAAGAGATGCTGCGTTTGCTCAATGGCTACTACCCCTTCGGTACTCCGCAGGCAGGTGAATGGATTAAGGTAGTTGAATAACTAATGGAACCGAGAAAAAATCAGAAAGTGAAGTAGATGGCCAAGCGTCCCGCTGTTCTTGTCGTCAATAATTTTCATGCAGAAACCATCAGCAAGTTGGATCAGCTATACGACACTCATAAGTTGTGGCTTGCAGAAAGTGAGGAAGCCGCTGATGCGCTCATTAATCGCCTTGCTGCGGAACAATGCAGTGCGGTAGCAACTGCTTCATGGGCCTGTGACCGTCGTGCATACTCTTTGCCAGACTTGAAAATCATTTCATGTTTTGGTGTTGGCATTGATGGCATAGACCTGGCGCTTGCTGCGCAGCGGAACATTCGCGTGACGAACACACCCGACGTGCTGAATGATGCCGTTGCCGATCTGGCCATTGCTCTGCTACTCGCCACACATCGCAATTTGATCAACGCGGATAATTTTGTGCGCCAAGGTAAGTGGTTGCAGGGTTCTTTCCCGTTTTCGCGCAGTCTCGCCGGCAGGAGTCTTGGCATTGTAGGTCTTGGCAATATCGGCGAGGACATCGTTGCCAGAGCGTTGCCCTTCAAGTTACAGATTGCTTACCACAACAGGAAACCCAAAGACCTGCCCTATACCTACTACTCCAGCATTGAAGCCTTGGCAGCCAACAGCGATATTCTGCTATGCATGCTGCCCGGCGGTGCTGATACGCGTAACGTTATCAGCGCAAAGGTCTTCGAGCAATTGGGGCCAGATGGCGTTTTCATCAATCTGGGGCGCGGTTCCGTAGTTGATGAGACCGCGTTGATTGCCGCGCTTCACAACGGCACAATTGCCGGCGCGGGTTTGGATGTTTATCAGGACGAACCTCGCGTGCCGCAAGCGTTGTTGGTCATGCCCAATGTGGTGCTATTCCCGCACATCGGCAGCGCTACGGTGGAAACGCGGCGCGCCATGGGACAGTTGGTGCTCGATAATCTGGCAGCATATTTCCACAGCGTCTGAAACTCAGCATTACACCTTCCCGGCAGGGCGCTGACGCTGCAGGGAAACGGTGTCTTGACAGCTAATCGCATGCCTGCGAAAGTGCGTTTTCCTGAACTCAGATCATCCATACACTACTGCGATCAGCAAAAATAATAAAAAATATCGAGGTGCACCATTCGTACCGCAAAAGCCCGTACCTTGAAATCCAGTGACGTAAAATCCAGTGACGTAAAAGCCAGCACCGCAACCTCTGCCTCAGGCGTCAGGGAAACCACCGCGAGCATCAACTTGCTCGCGATTCCATTTGTCCTGGCGCTCACCCTGTTCCTGTTCTCCTTTCTGCCCCGCATGCAGGAAAATGCTGTTGTTGTAATGTCTTTCCGTGCTGCCGCGGGTGTCTTGCTGATTTGGCAGATACTGTTTGTGCTGCGGCTTCTGCGCGATGGTAGCGGGGCAACTCAGGGAGTCAGGTTCACCCTAAGCAAGCCGCGCCCCCAGCACTATATTCAAGCGCTGGTGCACATCTCCATCTATGCCTATTGGGGTTGGTATTGGGAGCCGGTCTACCATTATTTCTGGTTACTGGTTGGGCAACTGGTGTTTGCCTATGCGTTCGATATGTTGCTGTCGTGGTCGCGTGGCAAAAGCTACCTGCTGGGTTTTGGTCCTTTCCCGATTATCTTCAGCACCAACTTGTTTCTCTGGTTTCGGGACGACTGGTTCTATCTCCAGTTTCTGATGATTGCAATCGGGTTTCTGGGCAAGGAATATGTGCGCTGGAATCGCGCTGGAAAAAGCACGCATATCTTCAACCCTTCCGCGTTCACGCTGGGGCTATTCTCAGTTGTACTGATAGCTACCAACACCACAGATGTCACATGGGGGCCTGAGATCGCCTCAACGCTGAGTCTTGCGCCAGGTATTTATACCTATCTGTTTTTCGCCGGGCTGGTGGTGATGTATTTTTTCTCGATCACGCTGGTCGCAGCATCAGCCGCAATTACGCTGTTTGGTTTCAGCGCGTTGTATGCGGCTTTCAGCGGTGTGCCGTATTTTCTGGATTCCGAGATACCCACGGCTGTATTTCTGGGTCTGCATCTGTTGGTAACAGATCCATCCACGTCGCCACGCACGCCGCCAGGCAAAGTCATATTCGGAATTCTTTATGGCGTTGGCGTATTCGTTCTTTACTCCTTGTTGGAAACTTTTGGAGCGCCAACATTCTACGACAAACTATTGTGCGTACCACTACTTAATCTGAGCGTGCAGGCGATTGACCGTTTTGCAAAATCGATTCACTACACGCCAGTACTGTCGAAGCTGGGACTGGATGCAGCGGGTGGGCGCGCCAATCTCGCCCATATGGCGGTGTGGATCAGCTTCTTCGCAGTGATGAGCCTGGCAGGAAAAACGGACTCCCGGCATGTAGGCGACTCCCTGCCATTTTGGGAACAGGCTTGCGCGGAGAACAGAGCGACAGCCTGTGATCGATTGTTACTGTTGAAAGCGACTTACTGCACCGACAGATCCGGTTGGGCTTGTAACGAGATGGGAGCACATTATGCGCAAGCACGGTTGGTGGAGCAGGACATGGAAACCGCGATGGGATTTTTTGCGCGTGCATGTGAATTGCGTTATCAGGCTGGGTGCCTGAACCTGCTGGACCCATCGACGATCAGCGTGAGCAATCCACGCGATCTGGATTTGCGGTTGCTATTACGAGAGGGTGGCAGGAATCTGTTGGATATGCCGGAAGAAGAACTGCTTGCACGCGCTTGCGAACATCAGTGGGCGTTTGCGTGTGAGCGTATCTGATGATTAGCTTCAGTACATATTATAGAAAGCGCCTTGTATCACTTTTAATTAGAAACCTGTCTGCGGAATCTGCAGTGCGTAAATTTTCGGTATCCGGGATATTTATGCCTGTGCTGATGGGGCTTTGGTTAACCACTGTAGCCGTACAGCAACCGTTGTTTGCGCAAACGCAAACCGATAATGCATCAACAACACTGACGCAGGCATCTACACAGTTTCGTAGTGAAACCTGGCATTTACCGGATGAAGAACTGCTTGGCTTTGTTGAAATTCCCGCCGGAAATTTTCTGATGGGCAGCGACCCGGCAAACGATCGCATGGCTTTTGAAAATGAGCGCTGGTCAGCACAGCAGCGGCAGGGCCGCGTAGAACTTCCCACTTACTATATTGGTCGTTATGAAGTGACGATAGCGCAGTACAAAGCCTTTGCGGATGCAGCGGCCTACCCGACAGATCCCATAGTATTGAGTAGTCACTCAAATCATCCCGTGACCTCGGTTTCTTGGACAGATGCTTTGGCTTACAGTCGTTGGCTGGAGCGCACAATGAAAGAATCTGCAACAACGCCGGAGTCACTCAAAGAACTATTGCAGCAAGGATGGCGCATTACGCTTCCCAATGAAGCACAGTGGGAGAAAGCAGCGCGTGGATTTGGCAATAGAATATATCCGTGGGGAAATCAGCCAAGCCGTGAACGTGCTAATTTCGCAAGCGCAGGTGTTATGCCTGTTGGCAGTATCAACTGTCCGGAGTGTGCTTATGGTCTGGCAGATATGAGCGGGAATGTGTGGGAGCTGACAATCAGCCCATTCAAACCTTACCCTTTTACCGCAGGTATCGATCGCACCAATCTGGACACCGATGCGTTGTGGGTCATGCGCGGAGGTTCTTTCAGTGATGGTGCAAATCTAGTGCGCGCTGCAGTGCGTGGCGGAATTGATCCCGGCGCACGTCGACCCAATATCGGATTCCGTCTGGTGCTTACGCCTTCCCATTGATGCTTTACAAACTGGAGTCCAGCCCCCCCCAACGGGCGTACAGCGTGTCCAGCTTTTCTTGCAGGCTCACAAGCTCAGCAGTTTTCTTCTTCACCAATGCATGTTCTTTCTCGAAGAATCCTGGCTCTGCCATCTCTACCTCCAGCTTATTGATCTGTGCTTCGATTGTCTCAATGTCCTTGGTAACCTGATCAAGTTCGCGCTGTGTTTTCTGGTTGATCTTTGGTGTTTGCTGGTTTTGTACAAGTGCAGCAGATGCGGCAGTAGTCGGATTAGCTTTCGTTCTATCGGAAGCGCGTTCCTTTTTCGCCTCAGCAGCCTGATCTGCAAATGAAAGTAACTTGCCCCCTTGATTGACCCAATCCTGATAGCCACCTACATACTCGCGAATTACACCGGGGCGTTCGAACACGATGCAGTTAGTAATCACATTGTCCATGAATTTTCTGTCATGACTTACAAGCAGAATAGTGCCGGTGAACTCCAGCAAGATTTCCTCCAGCAATTCCAGTGTCTCCATATCCAGATCATTGGTTGGTTCGTCGAGTACAATAAGATTGGCCGGTTTGCTGAACAACTTGGCGAGAATCAATCGATTCTGTTCACCACCGGAAAGTGATTTCACCGGTTGTCTTGCACGTTTGGGCGGAAACAGGAAATCCTGCAGATAACTGATGACATGGCGCTGCTTGCCATTGATCTCGATAAACTCCCGGCCTTCAGCCAGATTATCGATGACGGTTTCTTCCAGAGCGAGCTGATTGCGCAACTGATCGAAGTAAATTATCTCCAGATTGGTGCCAATGCGTACTTCGCCACTTTGTGGCCGCAGATCCCCCAGCAGAATTTTCAGCAGCGTGGTTTTACCACTACCATTGGCTCCGATAAAACCAACACGGTCGCCTCGCAAAATCTTGGTGGAAAAATTCTTGATCAGAACTTCTCCATCGAATGTGTGAGTTACGCTCTTGGCTTCAATCACTATCTTTCCTGAGGAGCCAGCTTGCTCAACAGCGAATTTGGCCTTGCCAGTAAGCTCGCGGCGCTGTGAACGCTCTTCACGCATTTTCTTCAGCGCACGCACACGACCTTCGTTGCGAGTCCGACGCGCCTGAATGCCTTTGCGAATCCATTTCTCTTCTTCGGCAAGTTTCTTGTCAAACTCGCTGTTGGCCTTACCCTCTGCGTCCAACTGTTGCTCGCGAAATTCCAGGAAGCGCGTGTAGTCATAATCCCAGCAGCGCAGATTGCCGCGATCGATCTCGATAATGCGATTGGTGATCTTCTGCAGAAACTCGCGGTCGTGGGTAATCACCAGAATCGCGCCATTAAATGCATTCAGATATTTCTCCAGCCACTCTATCGTCGGAATGTCCAGATGGTTGGTTGGCTCGTCCAGCATCAGCAGGTCTGGCTCGCTTAACAGTGCTCTACCAAGTGCGGCGCGCCTTCTGTTACCGCCGGACAAAGTGCGCATTTTCGCCTCTGCGTCCAGTTGCAATACGTCGATCACTGTTTCGATTTTGTGTTCGAAAGCCCAGCCGTTGCGTTCTTCAATTTCCTTTTGCAGTTGACCCATGTCATTAAGGCATTTCTCGTCGGACCAGTCGATATCCTCGCCGTGTGTCATCGCGTGATAACGGCGCAGCAAATCGCCCAGACCTTCCAGTCCACTGGCGACAAAATCGTAGACCGATTCCTCGCTCTGTTCGGGCAGGCTCTGGTCCAGATACGCCACGCGGATGTCATGCGCGCGCCATAACTCACCGCTATCGCACAGAATCTGCCCGTTGAGCAGTTTCATAAACGTCGACTTGCCGGCACCGTTCTGGCCCAGAATGCCGATACGCTCTCCCTTATGGATAGTCAAATCGGCTTTATCGAGCAAAGGATGGTCGCCAAAGGCGAGGGAAAGATTAGAAAGTCGGAACAACAGCATAGCGAATCAGGCGGGTTGTATTTAAGGCCGTGCAGTATAAACTTATGAACACTCGCATAACAGCCTGTTACACAAATAAGGCTTTTTACCTATACCTCAGAGAGCCTGCCAGAATGAACTCGCCAGTCAGCCCCAAGAGCAGCAAATCCGGTACCAGTTCTGCAAGTGCTAACAAATCTGCAAGCGGCAAGCCAGCGCGCTTTCAGGGCAAGGCGTTGGATCTGGGCGGTTTTCTGAATGCGTTGCTGGCGGATGGCCATCTAGCTCAGGCTGACTGTGAACAGGTGCTGGCAGTCCGACGTCATGGGGATGATCTGAAAAAGCCTTTGCTGGCATTTGTAGCCGAGCAGAATATGCAGGACCAACTACCTCCGCATCGCGCGCTGGACATCGAGACGTTGACGCGTCTGTTGGCGCAACAAGCGGGTCAGGACTACTATCGCATTGACCCGTTGAAAATAGACGTGGCTCAGATAACCCAGGTTATGTCTTACGCATTCACGCAGCGCCATAGCATTCTGGCTGTTGAAGTAACTCCTTCGGAAGTAGTAGTCGCCAGCTCTGAACCCTATGTCAGTTCCTGGGAAGTAGACGTGGCGCATGTCACTCAGAAACGTATTCGTCGAGTAGTAAGCAATCCGCTGGAGCTTAAGCGGCTGACTACCGAGTTTTATAGCCTGGCCAGTTCCATCAGCCATGCCACCAGCGGTGGCAGTAAAACCGTGCCGGGTCTCAGCAATCTGGAACAGATGCTGGAACTGGGCAACATGAAAGATCCGGAAGCGAACGATCAACATATCGTCAGCATTGTGGACTGGTTGCTGCAATACGCTTTCGATCAACGTGCCAGCGATATTCATATCGAGCCGCGCCGCGAAAAAGGCAATGTCAGATTCAGAATTGATGGCGTGCTGTATACCGTCTACGCATTGCCCATGCAGGTGATGAATGCAGTTACCAGTCGCATCAAAGTGCTGGGACGCATGAACGTTGCAGAGAAACGCAAACCGCAGGATGGACGTTTGAAAACCAAAAGCCCCTCCGGCGAGGAAATCGAACTGCGTCTGTCTACCTTGCCAACGGCATTTGGCGAAAAACTGGTGATGCGCATTTTCGATCCAGAAGTGCTGTTGCGCCCATTTGAAAGTCTGGGGCTGGCCGGTGAAGATCTGCAGCGTTGGAAGCGCATCATCGGCAATAATAATGGCATTGTGATTATCACCGGCCCAACGGGAAGCGGTAAAACAACAACGCTGTATTCCACGCTGAAAACGTTGGCCACGGAAGAAGTCAATGTCTGCACGATTGAAGATCCGATTGAAATGGTGGAGCCGGCTTTCAATCAAATGCAGGTGCAGGAAAATATCGACCTGGATTTTGCCAGCGGTGTGAAGGCTCTTTTGCGCCAGGACCCGGATGTGATCATGATCGGGGAGGTGCGCGATCTGGATACTGCCGAGATGGCTATACAGGCTGCTCTGACAGGGCATCTCGTTTTTACAACGCTGCACACCAACGATGCACCGTCGGCGATCACACGTCTGTTAGAGTTAGGCGTGGCCCCTTATCTTATCAAAGCTACGGTGATTGGTATTGTTGCTCAACGCCTTGTGCGTGTGTTATGCCCGCATTGCAAACGCGATGCAACTATCAACGATGACGACTGGAAGTCTTTGACAGCGCCCTGGAAAGTAAAGAAGCCGCAAAAGATCGCAGAAAGCGTTGGTTGTCTGGAATGCCGGGAAACCGGCTATAAAGGCAGACAGGGGATTTATGAAGTATTACCGTTTACAGAAACTCTGCAGCAATCTACAGAACAAACATCAGAATTGCCGAAATTACGGCAAGCTGCTTATCGCGAAGGAATGCGCAGCCTGCGCTTGAGTGGAGCGCAGAAAGTAGCCGCAGGCATAACCTCCATCAATGAAGTGCTGCGCGTCACTCCGCAGACGGAAAATTAATACAGAATGAAAGGACGCTTGTGCTGAACACTGAACACCTTCCCGGTGCTGTACAAACCATTGTTAATCGTTACTGGCAACGCATGCTGGAAGGAGAGCAGTCGGATACGGCTGAACTTATGCGGTTGCTTGCAGCAAATCCTGTTTTACAGGAAGAGCTTTGCAAGGTTTGGGTAGCAAGTGACTACGCCGCCAATCTATGTATTCTCAATCCTGTCTTGCTGGTTGACCTGATCAAACGCGGTGAGTTGGAGCGCGCCGACAAGCAGGATTATTTACCGGAGTTGGAAGCATTGTTGTCAGAGTTCTTTAACAAGGAGATGAAATCTGCGGACGCAGACTTTAAAAGGACCTTAAGACGCTTCCAGCAGAAGCAGATGTTGCGGATTATCTGGCGCGATATAAGCGGCAAGGCGCAAGTGATGGAAGTCTGTGCTGATATGTCACATCTGGCGGATGCCTGCCTGCAATCAAGTCTCAATTTGTTGCACCACTGGTGCACACAGCAGTGGGGCGAACCCAGAGCGGAAAAGAAATCGCAGCATCAGTATGAGCAGAATGAAAATCCCGGCAAGCTGCAAACCATGTTGGTAATCGGCATGGGCAAGCTGGGTGCTTTCGAACTGAATCTTTCCTCTGATATCGATCTTATATTCACGTACCCGGAATCCGGGGAAACGCATTGGCCCAACGCAGCGGACAAAAATAAACCAGTTATCAGCAACCAACAGTATTTTACACGACTTGGTCAGGAGCTGATTGAAGCACTGGACGCAGTGACCAGCGACGGGTTTGTATTCCGTGTAGATATGCGTTTGCGCCCCTACGGTAGTGAAGGTGCTTTAGTTTGCAGCTTCGATGCCATGGAAGATTATTATCAGAGTCAAGGGCGTGATTGGGAACGCTATGCGATGATCAAAGCCAGAATTGTCGCTGGCAACAAGTTGGAAGGAGCTGAGATTCTGGAGCGCTTGCGGCCCTTTGTGTACAGGCGCTATCTGGATTTTTCCGCTTTTGAAGCATTGCGCGCCATGAAGATGCAGATCAACAAACAGGTGCGTCGCAAGGGCATGAGTCAGGATGTCAAGCTGGGTCCGGGCGGCATTCGTGAGGTCGAGTTTGTGGTGCAGGCACTGCAATTGGTGCACGGTGGTCGCGAGCGGGGTTTGCAGGTGGCATCTCTTCACAAGGCGATGCAAGAGTTGGTCAGAAACAATTATCTGCCAGCTGAAACAATAGATGAACTCGATGAAGCGTATCTGTTTTTACGTGTACTAGAGCATCGGTTGCAGGGTCTCGCCAACAAACAGACGCAAAGCCTGGTCAGCAATCCGGTGGAACAGCAACGCATTGCACTGGCGCTGAACTTCGCAAGCTGGAGCGACATGTTGGCGGTACTTGAGACACATCGCGGAAATGTTGTAAGACACTTTAATGAAGTCATTCACGATGAGAACGAGGATGACAGCGCAACTGATGAAAATGACGACAGCGAATGGCTCGCGTTGTGGACACAAGAGATTAACGAGGAAGCTGCGCTGAAATTTCTTAAAGAGCACAATTTCGAAGATGCCGAACAATCCTGGGCATTGCTCACAGAGTTCAGAAAAAGCCGAGATTTTGTTCTGTTGCCAGTGGAGAGTCGGCTGCGCTTCAATCGTTTCATGCCTGTTTTGTTGGACGCTGTTTCCGAGTCTCCAACGCCCAGCTTCAGTTTAAGCCGCGTCATGGTCCTGATTGAATCGGTGAGTCGCCGTACTGCGTATCTGATATTGTTGCTGGAAAATCCCGGAACATTGCAGCAACTGATATTGCTTTGCACTGGCAGTCCGTTTATCACTGAGTTTCTCAGCAAGCATCCTGTACTGCTGGATGAGTTGCTTGGCGGCATCAGTCAACCGCCGGAAAAATCAGTGTTGCAGAATGAGTTGCAGCAACAACTTTTGCGTATTAGCGAAGATGATTTCGAAGAGCAGATGGAATTGCTGCGTTATTTTAAGCAATCACATACATTGCAAGTGGCTGCCGCACAAATCACCGGACGTATGACGGTAATGAAAGTCAGTGACTATTTGAGTTTCACTGCCGAGGCGGTGCTGGAGCAGGTGCTTAAACTAAGTTGGCAGTATCTGGTGCGCAAACATGGTTACCCTGTAAATACTGACGGTGCACATGGTGAGCTGGATTTCGCCATTGTCGGTTACGGTAAAATGGGCGGTATCGAACTGAGCTATGCATCGGATCTCGATCTGGTTTTCCTGCACAAGGGAGCATTGGACAAGGAAACGGTCGTGCCAGAGAAAAGTGCTGCTGATACTCAAACCGCGCCAAGAGTCATCAATAGTCGCGAGTTTTACACAAGGCTTGCGCAACGGATCATCATGATGCTTGGTACGTACACAGTCTCTGGCAAGTTGTACGAAGTGGACATGCGTTTACGCCCCTCAGGCGAATCTGGTCTGCTCGTCAGTTCATTGGATGCATACCGTCAGTATCAGGAAAATGAAGCGTGGACCTGGGAGCATCAGGCTTTGGTGAGAGCGCGCGGGGTTGCAGGCAACGCGGCATTGTTGCAGGAATTTTATCGGGTGCGCGAACAGGTGTTGGCAAAACAGCGTGAACCAAAAACTCTGCGCGACGAAGTAGTGAGTATGCGTCTGCGCATGCGCGATGAGCTGGGTCGCAAGGCAGGCAGTCAGAAAGATAAGCCACCGTTTGTAATCAAGCAGGGCGAGGGTGGCATTGTCGATATCGAATTCATTGTGCAGTATCTGGTGCTCTCTCAATCGCGGATATGCCCGGCCTTGCTGGAATGGTCAGACAATGTGCGTATTCTGGAGGCAGCAGATGGTTGTGCGTTGCTCGAACCAGGGGATAGTCATGTATTGACGGAGGCCTATCTGGCATTGCGCTCTGCGCTGCATAATTTTGCGTTGCAGGAAAATGATCTGACAGATCCTTTGCTGGAACTGGTGCCGTTTCGGGAAAGCGTGACGCAAGTATGGAAAAGGATATTTGCCACCGATGTCTGAGAATCCTGACAATATACAGCTTGAGAAAACTCAGTCAGACGGCAGAGCCCCCACAAAGGTTCTGATCATCGGACCGGCCTGGGTAGGTGATATGGTCATGTCGCAATCCCTGTTCATTGCTTTGCAGCAACTTGGTGGCGAGAGCGTCACTATTGATGTACTGGCACCGGGCTGGAGCAAACCGTTGCTGGAGCGTATGCCCGAGGTCCGGCGCGCCATCGAGCTGCCGGTCAGGCACCGCGAGTTAGCGTTGGGTAAACGCTACCAGCTCGGCAAGTCGCTGCGCTCAGAAGCTTATGATCAGGTAATCGTATTGCCGAATTCCTTCAAATCAGCGTTGTTGCCTTTGTTTGCCCGCATTCCACTGCGTACCGGTTGGCGGGGTGAAATGCGAGACTTGTTGCTGAATGATTGTCGCGTGTTGAGTAAAGAGAGATTGCCTTTGATGGTGCAGCGTTTCGTAGCACTGGCGCACCCAGCCTCAGTTGCGGTACCGGAGCACTGCCCCCGACCAACACTGCAGGTTTCTGCGGAGTCTGTCCAGGCCGTGCAGCAGGCTTTTGACATTGCTGTGTCTGACAACGGCAAACGCCTGATACTATGCCCGGGTGCCGAGTTCGGTGACTCCAAGCAATGGCCGGCCAGCCACTATGCCGGCCTGGCGCAGAAAGCGTTGCTCGAGGGTTGGCAAGTGTTGTTAGTGGGTTCCGCCAATGACGAAGCTGTTGCGACTGCAATACGCCGGCAGCTGCCTGCAACGTTGCAAAGTGCCTGCTTGAATCTGGCAGGCAGAACATCGCTGGCGCAAGTCATAGACCTGCTGTCTACGGCTGATGCAGTAGTGAGCAATGATTCGGGATTAATGCATATTGCCGCAGCGCTGCAGCGACCTTTGTTAGCCATTTACGGGTCTACATCGGCAGATTTTACGCCGCCATTGGCAGATAGGGTAAAATTGCTGGCCAGCGACATTGAGTGCAGACCCTGCTTCCAGCGCACCTGCCCACTAGGGCATAAGCGGTGTCTGACAGAATTGTCTGCGGAGATGGCCTGGCTCGCCTTGCAGCAGCTATTAGACATACAACCTGACCAATAATTGAAGCGGAGTGCAGACCACTTGCGAGTGCTTATAGTTAAGGTATCGTCTCTGGGCGATATCATCCACACATTGCCGGCAGTTACCGAGGCAAAGCGTGCACATAGCCAAATCCGTTTTGACTGGGTGGTAGAAGAAAACTTCGTGGAAGTCCCCGCATGGCATCCCGCCATTGAACGTGTGATTCCTGTAGCCATTCGCCGTTGGCGTAAGAATATATTTGGCACTATGCGTCGTGGCGAAGTCAGCGCCTTTCGTAACGAACTGCAAAGTGTGCACTATGATCTGGTGATAGATGCACAGGGTCTGATCAAGAGCGGACTGATCAGTCGTATGGCCAAGGGACTTACGGTTGGCATGAACAACAATTCCAGCCGCGAACCTTTGGCGACACTATTTTACAATCGCGTTTTTTCTGTGCCACGCACTTTGCACGCAGTAGATCGCGTACGCGAGCTTTTTTCGCGCGCGCTAAATTATGAACTAAGTACGAATGCATTCGGCCACAGTCTGCTGCAGGCCAGCGATGTGGATTATGGCTTGGATCTGGCACGCATCGGCGTGAAACCAAGAGCGACGGAATCCCGCACGCTGATATTCCTGCATGGTACTACCTGGGAAACCAAGCACTGGCCTGTACCCTATTGGCGCGCACTGGCTCGTTTGGCAAGCGCAAAGGATTATCAGATCAAATTGCCCTGGGGAAATCAGGCAGAACTGGATCGCGCCAAAGCGATAGCGAAAGGCATAGTTGGTGCATCAGTATTGGATAAGCAGACACTTTCCGGTCTGGCAAGAAACATATCAGAGAGTGATGGTGTGGTTGCCGTGGATACGGGGCTCGGACATCTGGCCGCTGCGTTGGAAGTGCCTACGCTGTCTTTATACGGGCCAACAAATCCAGGGCTATCTGGCACCTTTGGCAAGTATCAGAGTCGACTGCATTCGGATTTACCCTGCGCACCATGTATCAGAAAACAATGTCAGTATACCGGGTCCGCTATCATTGACATGGCCGATGCGCAGAAGTTCAGTGTGCAACCGCCTTGTTTTTCCACTCACAAACCCGAAGCAGTGTGGGCCGCATTGCAGCGTTTGATGGCCGAACATCGGGCGCCCATGCTGGCCAGCAGCAACAGCGGAAGGTAAGCTGGATGAAACTGTGTTTCCTCATCTATTCCTGGTTTCCATACGGTGGACAGCAGCGGGATTTTCTGCGAGTAGTCGATGAAAGTGTGAGACGTGGCCACACAGTACATATCTACGCGATGAAATGGCAGGGTGAACGGCCAGAAGGCGTCACCATTACTATGGTGCCAGTCACAGCCATTAGCCGTCACGGTCTCTATCAACGGTTTACAAAATGGGTGCAGGAAGCAATAGAAGCGGATCCTGTCGATGCAGTAATAGGTTTCAACAAGATGCCGGGCCTTGATATCTATTTTGCTGCTGACCCCTGCTTCGCTGAGAAAGCATTGAACCAGCGTGGACTCTACTATCGTTTCATGCCTCGCTACAAACATTTTGCAGAGTATGAGCATGCTGTCTTTGGCACTGCCAGCAAAACGCAGGTATTGATCCTGTCGCCATTGCAACGCCTGCAATTCAGCAAACACTATCCGGGGTGCGAAGCGCGCATGCATGATATTCCGCCGGGAATAAGCCCGGACCGACGCGCACCTGATAACGCCGCAGAAATTCGTGTTGGTTTTCGCAAAGAGATTCGTAATGAGTTTTCGCTCCACGAGCAGCAGTATGTAGTAGTGCAGATTGGTTCGGGTTTCGTCATCAAAGGCGTTGACCGCTCTCTGCGTGCAATAGCCGCATTACCAGCAGAAATTCGTGACCGCGCCACGTACATCCTGGTGGGGCAGGACAAGCCGCATCGTTTTCAGCGTCTCGCAGCAAAACTGGGGATTACCCGGAACTGCATTTTCGCGGGTGGGCGTGATGATATCCCGCGGTTTCTGTTAGGCGCTGACCTTCTATTACATCCGGCGTACAGCGAAAGCGCTGGCTATGTGTTGTTGGAAGCAACCATCGCAGGATTACCCGTGCTCACCACTGACACTTGTGGTTATGCCTTTCATGTCGAAACTGCGGGCTCCGGGCAGGTGTGTACCTCTCCATTTGCACAAAGCGATCTGAACCAACGTCTTGCGCGAATGCTTACTTCTGAGCAGGCGTCACAATGGCGTGCGAATGGTGTCAAATACGGACAGGAGGCGGATCTATACAGCATGCCCGAGACCGCGGTTGACCTGATCGAGAAATTCACGGTTAGCGAAATGCGGGAGGTCGCCAGTGGCTCTGTACTTGCGCGATGATTTTGCCGCAGCATGGGCGGGTGCTGATGCTTTCGAAAAAGCGGGGCAATTGCAGGGCAAAGTGTATCGCAATGTAAAAGCGCGACGCACCTTGCAGTTCATTCAGAACGGTAACAGTTATTTCGTCAAGATCCACGAGGGCATCGGTTGGCGGGAGATCTTCAAAGACCTCGTGCAGTTTCGCAAACCAGTGTTAGGCGCGGAGAACGAATGGCTTGCGATCAAGCGTTTACAGGAGCTGGACGTCGATACCATGACTGCAGTGGCTTATGGGAAGCGTGGCAGCAACCCTGCAACTCAGCAATCCTTTATCATCACTGAGGACTTGATCAATACTGTCAGTCTGGAGGATTATTGCGCCAAGTGGCCCACGCAACCGCCGACTTTTGCATTCAAGTTGAACCTGATAAGCAAACTCGCTGATGTAAGCCGTTGTTTGCACGCTGCCGGTATCTGCCACCGTGACTACTATATCTGTCACTTCCTGTTGCAGAAAAATGTGGACGGTGACGTGGATACAACAGCAGAGCCGAAAGTATTCTTGATCGATCTGCATCGCGCACTGATGGACCGGCAGTTGTCTACGCGCTGGATTATCAAAGATGTGGCGGGGTTGTATTTTTCCGCGTTGCATATTGGCCTGACTCGCAGGGACTTTCTGCGCTTCGTAAAACGTTATACAAATAGGCCACTGCGGGCAGCGCTGCAGGACGATAAAAGTTTTTGGCAAGCAGTCACCACACGTGCTGCCAAACTGGACAAGAAGACCAACGCCTCACGCGACGCGAACAAAGCTGGGAGCGCTTGATTGAAGAACGACACCGCACAGGAGATTTTGTTGCAGGCCCGGTACGCATTGGCTTTGCCGATGCGGTTGCAGATTCAAGTGGGCGAAGACATCGCACAGACAATACAGACTTTGGATCTGTTGCAGGTCTTCCGCATACTGCCGGGCAAGCGCGTTGTTGCATTGGCAGTGTGGAAAGGGCAGACAGTCGTTGCCAAATTATTCTTTTGTCCATCCCGCTGGCGTGAACATCTGCGCCGTGAACTCAAAGGCATTCATGCCATGCAGGAAGCCGGTGTGGCCACGCCACCAGTTGTAGAGCAAGGTTATCTGCCTCAGCATGCCACGGAGAGGAAAAGTTTTGGCGCGGTGCTGCTGCTGCATTATCTGGAGAATGGACAAAGTGTCGGCGAGTGCTGGGAACAAAGCCAAACTGCTTTGGAACGACATGTGTTGATAAACAGCGTGCTTACCAAGATTGCGAAATGCCACCACCTTGGGTTGATACAGTACGATATTCATCTGGATAACTTCATGGTGCAGGGTGAAAAGATCTATGTGCTGGACTCTGCCGACATTCATGCGCGGGGTTCAGCCGAAAGAGTGTCCGATGCTGAGTGTCTGCAGAATCTGGCGCTGTTCTTTGCTCAGTTCCCCGTTTGCAACGATGAGCATCTACACGCATTTTTCGAACATTACATTGGCAGCCGCAAATCGCTGAACGACGACGTCGCTTTGAGTTTCGAGGAGTTTCCGACGCTGGTGCGACAAGCGCGCGTGCAACGCTGGCACGCTTATGCACGCAAACTGTTCCGTGAAACCTCTGCCAACCACTGCGAGCAAAGCTGGCGCCGGTTTCTTATTTACAATCGCCGCATTGAGTCTGCACAGCTGCATGCTTTCATTGATAATCCAAATCAGTGCATAGACCAGGGACGGGTGATCAAGGCGGGCAATTCTGCGACAGTAGCCGTGGTAAATATAGATGGCACCGAGTACATTGTTAAGCGTCACAATATCAAGAACTTCTGGCATGGTCTGAGTCGCTTGTTGCTGCCCAGTCGCGCCTGGAAAAACTGGCGTAACGCGCACATGCTGCAGATGCTGGGGTTGGGTACTGCTACACCCTTTCTGATGATGGAGCGGCGCATAGGACCTTTGCGCCGGGAAGCCTATTTTGTCGCAGAATCTGTAACCGGTCAGGACGTATTGCAATTTCTGGAGAAGGAGCCTATAAACGGCAGCTTTTGGCAGAATGCATTGCAACAGTTCCGAACCCTGTTTCAGGTGATGGAGCAGTACCGGATTATTCATGGCGATATGAAAGCAAGTAATTTTATCTCTACGCCACAGCAACTGGTCGTTCTGGATCTGGATGCCATGCGCATGGAAAGCAATGAAGCAAAATTTCTGCGCGGCTTCAAACGAGATTTGCGTCGCTTCCAGGAAAACTGGAGTAACCATGCTGATGTTGCTGAACCGGTAGCTCAGTTGGTGGCGGAATTCACCATTATTAACTCCAGGGTTTCTGCAGAAGCTAACGAGAGAAAGGATTAACAGATAGCGATGTCACTCATTACACTAGGGCTTTCCGGCGCGCTGGGTTACGACCCGGCCGCAGCGTTGTTTGTTGATGGAGATCTTACTGCGGCTGTTGAGGAGGAACGCTTCGCTCGTCGCAAGCATGCCAAGGGCATGATGCCAGTGGAGGCAATTCGGTTCTGTATGCGCTATGCCAAGGTTAAACCGCGGCATGTTGACATGGTTGCAATCTCTTATGCGCCTATTTCTCTTTTCAGCCCGGCCCGCTGGCATTACGCGGCGCGTCACTGGTATGCGCCAGACCGCAGCCTTGATGCCATTCTCAATGGCAACCGTCGCTATCGTCGCTATCTGGGCGAAGTACGCGCCATGTTGGACCGGCTCGATATCCCATGGAAAAAAATTAAACTGGTGCCCGTAGAGCATCAATTGGCGCACGCCAGCAGTGCGTACCATATGAGTGGCTTTGAAGGAAAAACCGCAATTCTAAGTATTGATCTGAAGGGCGAGTACGCCACCACATTCTTCGGTTACGGAGAGAATGGCAGAATTCACAAGATAAAGGAGTTCTACGATCCGGATTCGCTCAGCGGTATGTATGCGGCCATAACAGACTATCTGGGCTTTGACATGCTGGACGGCGAACCCAAAGTGATGGGCATGGCAACCTTCGGGGACGCTGACAAATATGACCTGTCACCATTAGTCGAGTTCACCGGAAAAAACTTCCGCCTGAATACTCAGTTAATTGGAACCGTTGGTTTGCGACGTTACAAGGAGAAATCGCGCGGCTACTATTTCAGTCCCAAGCTGATCGAACTGCTAGGACCGCGTCGCGCCGGCAGCCTGGCGGCAGACCCATATGTGCACTACGCGGCAGCAATCCAGAAATTGTATGAAGAAATCGCGACTGGTCTGACAACGCATTATCTTGCGGATGTTGTCAAAGGCAACGGCCGCTTGGTTATTGCTGGCAGCGGGGCCATGAATGTCAAACTCAATCAGCGCCTATTGGCTCTGCCCTGGGTGAAAGAATTGTTTGTACAGCCGGCGGCAGGCGATGCGGGTACTGCAATAGGCGCTGCATCCTACGCCATTGCCAGACAGAAGATTCCGGTCAAACGCATGAAGCACGCGTTTCTGGGTCCACGCTACAGCATGGAACGGTGTATTCGTGCTTGTAAACAACATCGCGAGAAACCCAATTGGGAAATTCTGGAGAGTCCTACGGACAAGGCAGCCGAGCTTTTGGCGCAGGGTCATTTGGTGGCCTGGTTTCAGGGACGCATGGAGTTCGGTCCGCGCGCACTGGGAAACCGCAGCATTCTCGCCAATCCATCTCAGGCGGAAATGGTAGAAGCCATTAACAAGAAAGTGAAGTTCCGCGAGAACTGGCGTTGCTTCTCTCCAAGCATGCTGGACACCATGGCGGAAGAATTCCTGCAAACCAAACATCCTGCCGATTACATGAGCATCAGTTTCGATGTCGCTGAAAAATGGAAGGAACTATTTCCTGCCGTGGTTTACCAGGATGGCACATCACGCGCCCATGTCGTCACCAAGAAATCCAACACGCGATTCTACGCGTTACTGAAGGCAGTGAAGCAAAGAACCGGCTACGGTATCGTGCTCAATACTTCAATGAACCGCCCCGGCGAAGCAATAATATGTACTCCGGAGAATGCCATTGATATGTTCTTCGGTTCAGATCTGGAATACTTGATCATGCAGGACGTGTTGGTTACGAAGCGGCCAGAACCCATTATTGACTGATTGGTACAAGTAACCAATGTCTTCCAAAGAAATTCTAGCGTACTTCGACGCGACAGAATGTAAAGAAACTCGCAGCGATCTGAAACTCGCTGTAGGCCTGGTCAATGGCCCGCGGGTTGCTATCGATTGTGGGTGTGGAGCAGGGAGCGATATAGTTTACCTGCGGGAGAATGGCTTTACGGTGCACGCTTTTGATATCGAAGAGAGTTCCATAGCCCGGTGCCTTAAACGATTTGTCGGTGATAGTGCTGTCATTCTTTCCCGTAGTGATTTCAGCAGCTTTGCATATCCGACGGCTGATTTGGTAGTGGCAGACGCCAGCCTGTTTTTTTGCCCGGAGAATCAATTCGGCGCTGTATGGCAAAAAATAAAGAACGCTTTACTTCCCGGGGGAGTTTTTGTTGGTTCTTTTCTGGGTCCCGAGGATACAATGGCAGGAGCTGATTACGACAGGAAAGCATTCTGGCCAGAGGTTATGATAGCTACTGAAGAACAAGTCAAAGTATGGTTCGATGGTTTTGCAATCATATCGTTCACTGAGCACAGGTCGTCAGGGGTAACCGCAAGCGGCGCACCTCATGATTGGCACATATTCAGTGTGGTGGCACAGAAACCAGCAACGATTACTTGAGCAATATTGAAAATTTCAGGCAGCAAAAAAATTAGCAAGCCGACGCCAGTTCTCAATTTCATTTGCAAAGGAAACCAGTATGTCTGAAAAGTATGAAGAGCTGCTCACCGAGCACATAGAGTTCATTCAGAACCAGCATTTGTTTTTTGTTGGCTCTGCAGGTGCGCAGGGTTTCGTGAATGTTTCGCCCAAAGGGTTGGATAGCTTGCGGATACTGGGGCCGCGCAGACTTTTGTGGCTCAATTTGACTGGTAGCGGCAATGAAACAGCGGCTCATGTTCTTGAGAATGGCCGTATGACAGTAATGTTCTGTTCGTTTGATAAACAGCCGCTGATTCTTAGAGTCTATGGCAAAGCTGAAGTCATTTATCCATGGGACGCAAGCTGGGCTGATGTGATAAAACAGTTTCCTGCATACACCGGTGCCCGGCAAGTTTTTGATCTAAGTGTCAGTCTGGTACAGACATCGTGCGGTTTCGCCGTTCCGCTTTACGATTTCACGGGAGAGCGCGAAACACTAAATAACTGGGCTGACAATCGAGGCAGGTCCGGCATCGAAGAATACTGGCTGGAAAAAAATCAGTTCAGTCTGGATGGACAGGCTACCGGCGTTAGTGCGAAGGATCGATAGCGGGGCGCTGAAGAAAGAGTGCGTGCAATGAACGAATTACCATAGTGAGCGTGAGATGAGAACAGCAGGTTTGTTGGGTGGCATGAGCTGGGAAAGCACAGCGAGTTACTATAAAGCAATAAACGAGGGAGTCAAAAGTAAGCTGGGTGGGTTGCATTCGGCGCAGATCGCCATGTTCAGCGTTGATTTTGAGCCCATAGAGAAATTACAACAACAGGGAGATTGGGAAGGTGCCGGATTGGTATTGGCGGACGCAGCCAGGAAGATTGAAGCAGCTGGCGCAGATTTTTTACTGATTTGTACAAATACAATGCACAAAGTAGTCCCACAGATAGAGCAGGCAATTCAAATTCCCATACTGCATATCGCCGACGCGACCGCGGAAGTTCTGCTTAATGAAAATATACAAACGGTAGGTGTACTGGGCACCGCCTTTACGATGGAGCAGGATTTCTATAAAGGCCGGTTAAGGGATAAGTACGGGCTTAAGGTTATCGTTCCCGATGTCGACGACAGAAAAATTATCCACGCCATTATTTACAATGAATTGTGTGTTGGAAAGATTGAGGCGGGTTCCAGGCAATCCTTTCTCAGAATCATTGGCGAGCTATCACAACGCGGCGCACAGGCAGTTATTCTTGGGTGCACGGAGATCGGTATGCTCGTCAGCCAGAAAGATACGGACGTCTTATTGATCGATACAACCGAGATTCATGCAAAAAGAGCTGTTGAGGAGCTGCTGCGATAAGCAGCTCCTCTGCAACCCGGGCTACAGTACCCGGGCTTTAGTACCGGGGCTTAAATACCCAGGTTTGAAATACCAAGGTTTTAAATAAAAGCGCAGCTTATCAGGCCGGAATACGATGCAACGCGCAAATCTTGTTGCCGGCGGGGTCGCGCAGATAGGCAAGATATAGCTTACCTGTTCTGCCCTCTCTGATACCTGGAGGATCTTCACAGGCCATTCCACCGTTTGCCAGACCGGCTGCATGCCATGCATCGGCCGCGGCCGGGTCAGCTGCTGCGAATCCGATAGTGCTGCCGTTACCGTTACAGGCGGGTTCGCCATCGATAGGTTTGGAGACACTGAATACTCCGGTTTTGGTAACCCAGAAGCAGCGGCCCTTCTCGTCAATAACGCCCGGGCCACAACCCAAAGCACCTAGTATCGCGTCGTAGAAGACTTTGGATTTTTGCACGTCATTGGCACCCAGCATGATATGACTGAACATGTTTTAGTTTCCTGTTAATGGCGAAATGTTTAACTTTAACGAAACTTTGATTTTCTTATTTCTCGGCAATCTCTTTCATGCTGACTAAAGCCCGCTCGAACATCGCACGGCGTCTTGTTGCATCGGCATCCTTGGCTGCCTGGTCAGCCAGATTGGAGACGTCCAGCATCAGCGTATAAAGCAATTTGGAAGAATTGGCACCTGTAGGCCTCGCTTCCATGAAACCGTGGTACAGATTGTAGAAAGTACCTTCCACCGCGGGCTGCGTGTAGCCATAGGAAAGCTCGGTTTGGGCTACCAGCACTTCTGTGACACGTCCACCCGCCAGCACACGTACGGTTCCAATGCCACCATCGCCAGAGGTAATGGTGCAATCAATACTCAGCCATTCAGCGATATCGCAATAATCGCCAACTGCCTCCCAGACTGCGGCAGCAGGTTTAGCTACATCAATTTCCATTTCGATAGTGACGTATTCAGGCTGGGCCATCAGGGCTGTGGAAAGCCAGAAGCAGGGGATAACGGACATACCAAGGAGCGTGCGTTTCATGGAAGTAGCCTCTTTATTGGAATTGATCTAGCGAGTGGCCGATTCTCGCATATAAGGTAGTATTGAACCAGCATGGCATTTATGATTCCGGGTGTACTTAAACGTTCACATGACCTAAACGTTCACATGACCTAGAGGCTCACATGACCTAGAGGTTCACATGAGTAGACACATGAAATTTAAACTGGACACCTTTATCGCTGACTGTCAGCAGGCGATTGCAAGTGATAAGCCTCAGGAAATCATCACTCAGATTGTTAACCGCGCTATATCTGATTCTGAAGCCATGTTCCGTGAAATCGGCAAACCAACTAAAGCAACCATCCAGAAGATATATGTGTCCGACATATTAACCATAGTTAATGTTATTTGGGCACCCAAGATGACACTGCTACCCCATAATCATAATGTCTGGGCGGTGATAGGTGTGTATGAGGGAAGAGAGGATAATATTTTCTGGCGTCGGCTGAAGGGCGATCAAGAGGGCAAGATAGAAGCAGCGGGTGCAAAATCCATCGCTTCCGGGGAAGTCGTTGTGCTGGGTAAGAACCTTATCCATTCCGTGACGAATCCCACTTCCTCGTTTACTTGTGCAATACATGTTTATGGTGGAGACTTCTTCGCGATGGAGCGCAGTGAATGGGAGCCGTTGACTTTGGTTGAACGCCCATACGACATAGAAAAGAATCTTGCACGGTTTGAAAATGAGAACGCTTTGCTGCATCTCAGAAAGCTCGGATAGAAGTTGTCAGTGGGCATAGGGATAACTGGAACATTCAAATAACAATAATGATACCCAGACTTGCAAGTCCGGATCAGTACAGGTGGAAAACATGAGAAATCTCAAACGCATTCCATTGCTATGCATAATAGTCGGGGCCACCAGTTTCTGGCATACCTATGCGGTGGCGCAAAACAACAAACCTCTGCTGGATAGATTGACACCAGTTACTGAAACCATGCTGCTTAAGCCTCCGGCGGAAGACTGGCTGAGTTGGCGCAGAACCTACGACACCTATGGATTCAGTCCTCTTGATCAAATTAACAAAGAAAATGTCAGCACTTTGCAAGAGGCCTGGCGTATGCCACTGGATATTGGCTCCAGTACACCAACACCATTAGTGCATGATGGCGTGATGTTCCTGCTGGCAACTGATGACATGCTGCTGGCAATGGATGCCAGCACTGGCGAGCTTCTTTGGTCATATAAACACGCCACCGGACCAGAGGGCATTCCTACCTCCAAGTTTGGTATCGCTCTGTACGGCGATAAAGTGCTTATGCCAACCAACGATATGCATATGGTTGCGCTGGACAGTAAAACTGGCGCAGTTGTCTGGGATCACGCTATCGCTGATATTCGTACCGGTCGTCGTGGCCATACGCTGCGTGGTGCGCCAATAGTTGCCAACGGCAAGATAATCCAAGGCATAAACGCCACGATGGTACCGGAAGGCGGTTTCATCATTGCGCTGGATGTTGAGACAGGGGAAGAGTCCTGGCGCTTTTATACAATTCCAAGACCCGGTGAGGCTGGTGACAATACCTGGAACGGGCTGGCGCTGAGCGAGCGCAGCGGTGGTTCCGTGTGGATGCCACCCAGTTATGATCCTGAACTGGACCTGGTCTATTTTGGCACAGCCCCTACTTACGACACGGCGCCACTTCTGCATCCGGTTAACGAGGCAGGCATCACAAACGATGCACTTTATACCAACGCAACTATTGCCTTGCGAGTAAGTACTGGCGAGCTGGCCTGGTACTTCCAACATATTGCTAATGATCAGTGGGATCTGGATTGGGTCTATGAGCGTCAGCTGATGAATCTGCCTGTCAATGGTGTTATGCGCAAAGCAGTAGTGACAGCTGGCAAGATGGCTTTGTTTGATGCGCTGGATGCTGCAACCGGGGAGTATTTGTTCTCTCTGGATTTAGGTTTGCAGAATCTGGTTAAAGAAATAGACCCGGTAACTGGTGCGAAAACCATGAACCCTAATGCCACACCCAGCGCTGAGTCTGCGCAGTTGGTATGTCCCTTCGCAGCGGGCGGAAGAAACTGGCAGGTCAGCTCTTTCAATCCGGATAGTAAAATACTCTTCATGCCGATAGCGCAAATGTGCATGAATGCCGGCCCGACCGGAGTAGGCAGTATTCTATCCACGGGCACACCACTAAACCCGACACCGTTTCCCGGCAGGGAGGGTGAGTTTGGTCGCTTGCAGGCAGTCAATATGGAGACGCGAGAATTACTCTGGGATTTTCGTGAGATGGCGCCGCCAACAACAGCCATCGTAGCAACCGCTGGCGGTGTGATTTTCGGGGGCTCTCTGGATTTCACCTTCAAGGCGTTAGATGCATCTACCGGAGAGGTGCTGTGGAAAACCAACACCGGTGACATACCCGCTTCATTCCCGATTACCTATATGGCTGCAGGTAAACAATATGTCACAGTAGTTGTGGGACAACCGACCATTCACGCAAGCACATTCATGGGCGCTGTACGTGCAATGACCGGTGGTGACGAAGGTCCGCTAGGTGCATTGCAAAGTGGCGGCGCCGCTGTGATAGTTTACACATTGGAGTAACTGCTTGCTAAGGAGCAATCGCTTGCTAAAGAGTAATAAATTGCTGAAGGCCAGTTGTCATTGTGGCGCCATACAAATCTTTATAGAAAAGGTGCCAGATACAATTACTCAATGTAATTGTTCAGTGTGCAGAAGGTATGCCGCGCTCTGGGGATATTTCACCAGAGAAACCGCACAGGTGGATTTCGCACCGGGTGCAGCAACCGCTTATGTCTGGAATGACAGAGTCATTGAGTTCTATCATTGCAATACATGCGGTTGCCTTACTCATTACGAAGATGTCAGCAAGAATGACGATGACAGGATTGCGGTGAATTTTCGCATGTTTCCTTCTGCAGTGTATGAGTCCGCCAGGTTACGGATATTCGATGGCGCTGACACCTGAAAAGTTCTGGATGAATGAAACTGTAAGCTGAGCAATAGGTAACAAGCACACTATTTAAGCCAATGTGAACTTTACAATCCGGTCTGACGGGGATACCTTTTACCCAAACAAGAGAATTTCATTTTCAGCAGCGCGGGCGCTATGCAGGCTCGCGAGCATTATCAGGAGGAAAGACATGTCTAACGCAAAGCAACTGACCGTCACTTCTACCATTCTGGGATTATCGCTGGCGCTGGCATCGACGATGGGCCTGGCCCAAGGTTCTGAGCGCCCCGAATTGAACGGAATCTGGACGAATGCGTCCTTAACCAGCCTGTCCCGTCCGCGCGGTGTTGAAAAGCTGGTGCTTACCGCTGAAGAAGCGCAACAGATGGCCGCGAACGTATCCATTGCAGGCTTGCCAGCCAGTGAAGTGGATGCCCCGGAAGCGGTTGTGCCCGGCACAGCACCACCCGCAGGCAGCTTCGATTTTGGACTGCGCGGTTACAACGATTTCTGGATAGATCCCGGTTCTACGCTGGCTCTGGTGAAAGGCGAGTTTCGCAGCTCCTATATCATCAATCCGGAGAATGGTCAGATTCCCAGATTAGAGAATCCGCGGGTGACCTTCGAGGATCGCGGTTTTGGTCGTCGCTATGTCACGGGTATTGGTGACAACTCCGGCCCTGAAGCACTGCCTCTGGCAGAACGTTGCCTGCTGGGCTTCGGCAACACATCCGGCCCGGGTATGATGGGAACTCTCTATAACAGCACTTATCAGTTCGTGCAGACCGATGATTACGTCATGATTCTCATAGAGATGGTACATGACGCGCGCATTATCCCAACCTTTGCTTCGGCGGAAGAAGCCCGGACCAATCGCCGCCCTGCTGTTTTTCAGCAATGGCTGGGTGACTCAGTAGGCTGGTACGAAGGTGACACGCTGGTCGTGGAGACCGTTAATATCAACCCCCTGCAGATGTCGCAAAGCTCGGTGCCCATTTCCGCTGCCGGTAAAATTACCGAGCGCTTCAGCCGTTATTCCGATACCGAAGTTGTTTACCAGTTCACGGTGGATGATGACAATTTGTACAGCCAGCCGTGGACCGCCGAGTTGAGTTTTCATGCTACGGAAGGGCCCGTATACGAGTATGCCTGCCATGAAGGCAATTACGCGATGCCAGGCATTCTGGCTGGTGCCAGAATGGAGGAAGCAGCAGCAGAGCAATAAAAAAGGATGAATGTTATGGACCCGACAAATAGTGTTGTTGCGGCATGCTGTGCGTTGGCGGTATTGACCGTTCTGGTAGGTATTCGCATGTTAAGCACTCGATTGGGTGAGATGCGCAGCAGAAAAATTCACCCGCAGAAAGTTTCACTTTCCGCAGAGCGCGCACAGCAATTTGAAGACACCAGAGCAGCTGATAACTATAACCACCTCTTCGAGCTCCCTGTGTTGTTTTATGCGGTCTGCGCTATTGCGATTGCCACTCAAAACATCCCTGTCTGGTTTCCGATACTGGCATGGCTGTTCGTTGCCTCGCGGTATGTGCACAGTCTTATTCAATGCACCTACAACAAAGTGATGCATCGTTTTCGGGTATTTCTCATTGGTTTCCTCCTTGTGCTGGTGATGTGGATCGGATTCACATTCTCATTTATTGTTGGTTGAACATTACTAGCTCGCTTGATTACAAATGAGATCTTCTGAGAGAAAAATGCAGCAGCGAGAGCTTGAAAAATTCAAGGAAAAATTGTTAGAGCTCAGAGCGGAGCTCGAAGGCCTGGACAGTGCGGCTCAGGATTCTCAGGGCACCGTAGTGCTCGATCAATCCAGCGTAGGGCGACTTTCCCGCATGGATGCATTGCAGGGTCAGCAGATGGCTTTGGATACACAACGACGCCGCAATAAACAGCTTGCGCAGATCAAGGCAGCGTTGGTTCGAATAGATCAGAATGACTACGGTTATTGCCTGGATTGCGGAAAAGAAATTGCTG
The DNA here is from genome assembly GCA_041751425.1 of Pseudohongiellaceae bacterium. Lineage (GTDB taxonomy): Bacteria > Pseudomonadota > Gammaproteobacteria > Pseudomonadales > Pseudohongiellaceae > JAVVEG01. The sequence goes on from JBGSXL010000013.1 coordinate 170,193, forward strand.
GCGGACGCCTTTCTGTAAATCCTGCCGCGACACATTGCATAGGGTGTGCCGACAAATAATTCAGCATTTCTTCATCACACGGAGGGGAGGAACATCATGGAGCCACAAACAAACGAAAGAATTAATTCTCTGGATGCGCTGCGTGGATTCGCTTTGCTTGGCATACTTGCCATGAACATCCAATATTTCTCCATGCCGATGGCAGCCTACCTGAATCCAACTGCTTATGGAGATCTCACAGGCGCGAATCTCGCAACATGGGCTGTATTGCACTTGTTGACAGATCAAAAGATGATGGCCATTTTTTCCATGCTGTTTGGTGCAGGTATTGTTCTGTTTACTGAACGCGCTACAGCCAGTGGACGTTCTGCGAAAAGTTTCCATTATCGACGCAATTTCTGGCTGTTGTTGTTCGGCTTGGCGCATGGCTATCTTCTCTGGTCTGGCGATGTTCTGTTTCTGTACGCAGTGTGTGCTTTCGTGTTGTTCCCGTTTCGCAATATGTCAGCAAAACGATTACTGATAAGTGGTATTGCAGTTATCGCGATGTCTTCCCTTATTTACTTCGCGACAGGTTCGTCCATGCCTTCCTGGCCAGAAGAAATGCGCGCAGAACTTATCGGAGAAAGCTGGGCGCCCGATGCTGCCACGGTGGATGCGGAGTTGGCTGCTTTTCGTGGGAACTGGAGTGAGCAGATGCAGCACAGAGTTCCTGTAACCGCGGAAATGCAGTCGTTTGTTGCTTTGGTTTGGGGGTTTTGGCGCGCAGCGGGCATGATGTTGTTGGGAATGGGTTTGTACAAGTTGGGCATACTCAGCGCAAAGGCTTCCTCGCAAACTTATGCCAGAATGTTTGCGACAGGGGTGCTGGTAGGACTGCCTATAGTGGCATATGGCATTTATTGGAATTTCTCGAACAACTGGGGCCCCGAATCCATGTTCCTGGGTTCGCAGTTCAATTACTGGGGCAGCGTTCTGGTCAGCCTGGGTTGGATTGGTGGTATTGTCCTGTTGCTCAAAAATGGCCGACTCCAGTGGTTGACCAGCCGCTTGGCAGCGGTCGGGCAAATGGCTTTCAGTAACTATATTCTTCACACGTTGATTTGCGGATTTATTTTTTACGGACATGGGCTTGGTTATTTCGGTAGCATCGAGCGTACGGGTCAGCTCGCTATTGTGTTGTCAATCTGGGCACTGCAGTTGCTGGTCTCCCCCATCTGGTTGCGTCACTTCCGTTTTGGTCCACTGGAATGGTTGTGGCGTTCGTTGACTTACTGGCAAAGACAACCGTTCGCACGCACCGGAACTTTGGCCAATGCCTGAATATGACAAACAAAAAGCTTTGACTTGCTGTAATGATTGAGCCCTTCCAGGCATTGGCCTGCCCGCTGGATGGTAATGAGCTATTGTGTGCAGGTTCTGTTTGGCGCTGTGCCGCCGGCCATAGTTTTGATATAGCGCGTGAAGGTTATATCAACCTGTTACCCGTGCAGAAAAAACGTTCCAGAGATCCGGGCGACAGCAAGGGAATGGTAGCCGCCAGAAGACGCTTTCTGGAAGCGGGTAGCTATGAACCGATAGCTCACGCGATCAATAAAACGGTACTCACACATGCGGCAGTTACTGCAGGCAGCAGTTGTCTCGACGCTGGGTGTGGTGAAGGTTACTATTTGCGACAGCTGGCAGCAGCAGTAGAAAAAAGGCCCATGGCGCTGTTGGGGTTGGATATCTCCAAGTGGGCGATCCAGGCTGCTGCAAGAAAGCAGAGCCGGCCGTGCTGGATTGTTGGCAGTAATGCTAATCTGCCAGTGCAAAGCCAATCAGTTGACAGTATTATTTGTGTGTTTGGTTTTCCGGTGTACCAAGAATTTTCTCGCGTACTCAGGCGCGGTGGTTTGCTCTTGCTGGTTGATCCAGATGCTGATCACTTGCTGGAGTTACGTCGGATTATTTATCCCGTTGTGAAACCAGCGCCGGATCAGGCCAGGCTAACGCCACCTGGATTCAAACTCGTTGCTGATGAAAGCTTGCGTTACATTCTGCAACTGAGTTCTGCAGAACAGATTACAGACTTGCTGGCGATGACGCCGCATCTGTTCCGCGCCAGCGCCGCAGGCAAAAAGCAGCTTGCTACACTCGAGAGCTTGTCTGTCACAGTCGATTTGCGTTTGAAAAGCTTTTCACCTTTGGACGTTAGCGATAACGCATCAACAGTTTGAATATGGATAGCATGGCATGAAGGAAGAAGAGTTTGTTGAAGTTATCAATCAGAAAATGCCCTTCGGTAAATACCAGGGGCGTAAGCTGCTTGATCTGCCGGAACCCTATCTTGTCTGGTTCCATAAGCAAGGCTTTCCGAAAACAAAGCTGGGGCAGCAACTTGCTTTGATCTATGAGATCAAGCTTAACGGACTGGAAGGACTAATCAACAATCGAACGAACAGGGTGCACAGGAAAAATGAATTCTAGGATAGTATTTATTGTTTCGTTTCTGTTTATTGTAGTTTCGGCTTTTCTGCTACAGAGCCGGGTGAACTCGTCAACTCAACTGAAGATAACGGAAGACTCGCGTGTACGGGAAATTGTTGATGCAACTGGTTTCAAAGGCACTGTTCTGATCTACGATGCGAACAAGCAATCGTTTATCGCGGGCCACGCAGAACTGGCTGAACAATCGTGGTTGCCGGCATCCACATTCAAGATTTTCAGCGCGTTGGTGGCTTTGGAAACCGGCGTCATCGCCAGCACGGAATCCACCATCAAGTGGGATGGTGTAGTGAGGGGGCGCACAGAAACAAACACAGATCTCGATCTGCAATCTGCATTCAGAATTTCTGCGGTACCGCATTTTCAGCATCTGGTCCGACAGATTGGTGAAGAGCGAATGCAACAGTATATTGCTGCCGTTGAATATGGAAATGGAGATATATCAGGTGGTGTGGATACCTTTTGGTTAACAGGTAAGCTCAGAATTTCTCCTCGTCAGCAGATTGAATTCCTGCAACGTCTTTACAACAGCGACTTGCCATTCTCATCAGCAACGATGTCTGCCGTAAGAGAAATGATGGTCAGTGAAACTAACAGTAAATATACAATACGCGCAAAAACCGGTTGGGCTACAGTAGGCGATGACAATACCGGTTGGTGGGTTGGTTGGGTAGAACAGGGAGCAGGGGTCTACTTTTTCGCAAGCTTGCTCAGCGCAACTTCACCAGACTCCACGTTCGGCCCCGCTCGGCTTTCAATAGCAAGAGATGCTCTGGGCTTGCTTTCTGTTGGCGAGCCTTGAAAAGAATCAATACAGGAGAAATAGCAAAATGAAAATCCTGCGCACGCCAGATTCCTGTTTCCAGAACCTGCCGGGCTACCCCTGGTCTCCCAATTACATGGATGATCTCTCAGGATATGAAGGGATTCGCATTCACTATCTGGATGAAGGCCCCAGTGACGCGGAGGTTACCTGGTTATGCCTGCATGGCCAACCCACGTGGAGTTATCTGTTTCGGAAAATGATTCCTGAATTCATAAATGCGGGTCATCGCGTCATAGCGCCGGATATGATTGGTTTCGGTCGTTCAGACAAACCTGTTGATGACGCGGTATACACTTTCGGTTTCCATCGGCAGATGTTGTTGAGGTTCGTGGAAGCTCTGCAACTTGAACAGGTGTATCTGGTATGTCAGGACTGGGGAGGCATTCTGGGATTAACCCTGCCCATGGAAGCCCCGCAGCGTTACGACGGGTTGCTGGTTATGAATACCGGGTTGGGCACCGGTGATGGTCCATTGGGAGAAGGGTTTTTGAGCTGGCGGGAATACGTGCGTAACCGTCCGGATTTTGATATCGCCTCCTTAATGCAGCGTGGCACGCCTGTGTTGAGTGAAGCTGAAGCAGCCGCATATGCCGCACCGTATCCCGACAGGCAGTATCGCGCAGGTGTGCGGCGCTTTCCCGATCTGGTGCCGGATAGCCCCAATGCGGAGGGAGCTGCGATATCGCGCAAGGCGCGTGACTGGTGGGGCAATGCATGGCAGGGTAAAACCATGATGGCCATCGGCATGCAGGATCCCGTTCTGGGTCCGCCGGTGATGCGTAATCTGGCAAAACTGATTCGCAATTGCCCGTCCCCCATGGAAATTCCTGAAGCGGGGCACTTTGTGCAGGAGTGGGGACAACCGATAGCCAGAGCCGCAGTTCTGGTGCTAACGGAAAAGTAGCTTGTCGCTTTTATGCAAGAGATAGCCAGGTGCGCTGGTCTACCAACAGTTGTTGCTTGTAACCTGAACAAGTAAAAATGCAAACCATCCAGTGGCTACTCCAGCAATACCAACGAAACTCAAAGGGGTTCGATCAGTGAAGTTGACATTTCAATTTGCGCCTGCGTTGGCCCTGGCCCTGGCTTTTTTTGCAACTTCTATCTGTTTACCCGCTCATGGCTCTGAACTTCCATTCGAGCCACAGCCGCTGAATTTTACTGCTATCAAACAGTCTGCATCCATGCTTCCGGAGCTGCATAGTCTGCTCATCAGCCGTGAGGGTAAACTGGTTTTTGAGGAATACTTCGCAGGTAAAAATCGCTCGCAAGCTGCCAATATGAAATCGGCCTCCAAAAGCGTGATCTCCGCTTTGGTAGGCATTGCCATCGACAAGGGCTTAATTGAAAGCGTGAATCAACCCATCACTGAATTCTTTCCCGAGTTACAGGCGCAGAACAGCAACATCAGCAATCTCTCTGCAAAGCAGAATATAACAATAGAAAATCTTCTCACCATGCAGGCAGGGCTTGCATCCACCAGTGGCAGAAACTACGGTCGCTGGGTGCTTAGCGAAGACTGGGTAAGTTTTGCACTGAATCAGCCTCTGCAGACAGCGCCGGGCACCGCGATGATATACAGCACGGGCAGCACACATTTACTCTCCGCAATCATCGAACGGGCAAGCGGCATGTCCGCCAAAGAATTCGCGCAACAGAATCTGGCTTCGCCAATGAATTTCCGCATGGCATACTGGAGCCAGGATCCGCAGGGCATTTATTTCGGTGGCAATGATATGGAGATCACCCCACGTCAGATGCTCGCTTTTGGACAGCTTTATTTGAATGACGGCATACATGAAGGTGAACGCGTTATATCCGAGGAATGGGTAGAGGTATCGCATCAAGCACACGCGGAATCGCCACGCGGTCAGGGCAGGTACTATGGCTATGGCTGGTGGATAAGAGAGCTGGCAGGCTTGCAGGTACCGTTAGCCTGGGGCTATGGCGGGCAATTAATCTTTGTCGTTAGAGAACTCGACATGGTAGTTGTTGTAACTTCTGACAGTAATCCCCGTCAAAATCGTTTTGGTCATTTATCGCGCGTATATGATCTTGTGGAAACGCAGATTCTTGCGGTCGGGCTGGGAAATCAAGGTCCACACCTGACGCCTTAGAGATATCGTCTATGTACTATCTCGCCAGACTTGAAGAAACGGCATTCAGCATCTGGATGCGAGAGTCCGAGTGGGGATTTTTTTCTGCGCTGGTAATGCATTCGCTGGCGATGGGTCTTGTCGTTGGCATCAATCTGGCAGTTGCTCTCAGGGTTCTTGGTATGGCGCCAAACGTCCCTTTATCACTGATGGTTCGCTTCTATCCAATAATGCGCGTTGCCGCCATCATCATTTTGCTTTCCGGACTCTTATTACTTCTCGCCTATCCGGCGAAAGGTCTGACAAATCCCGTGCTCTATCTGAAACTCTTTGGGGTGCTGGCAGCGCTGTGGATTGCCAGATACTTCCGTTTGCGGTTGATGGCAGATAATTCACAGGATTTTGTTGCTATTCACCAGCGGCACAAATTGATGGCGATGGCGGTGATACCTCTGTGGTTTGTCAGTGTGGGAGCTGGTCGCTTCCTCGCCTACACGCATGGCATACTGCTGGCCTCCAGCTTTTACTGAGGAAATTGCAATGGACGCTATTCTCGGTTTCGCGCATAACACCGGCATATACGATTTCATGCACTCGGCGTGGGGCTGGCCGTTGACAGAGTCCGTACACTTCATTGGCTTATGCCTGTTGATTGGCAGCGTTGGTGTTTTCGATTTGCGTATGGTGGGTGTAGGGCGAGGTATCCCGATAAAAGCACTGCATTTTCTGGTGCCAGCAGGCGTTCTTGGTTTCTGTTTGAATGTGATCACCGGCGTGATGTTTTTTGTCAGCGCTCCCGATCAGTACAGTTTTAATCCCGCATTTCAGTTGAAAATGTTGTTTATAGTTCTGGCTGGAGTCAATATGCTCTTCTTCTATCGGTTTCTGCTGCAGGAAGCCCACGCAACACCGGTACTGAACAGGCCCGTCAACAGCGTAGTATTGATAGCCGTTGTCTCCATGATTTGTTGGGCCATGGTAATATTGCTGGGCCGGTTGATAACGTATTTCAGGCCACCCTATTACTGGTGTTTCTGGTGCGGTTAGATTAGCGTTGCCATTGTGGAAACAACTGAACCCTTTGGTTGAACAGGTGCTCTTATGAAGCGATTTTCGTTGGCGGTTTTTCTGCTTAGCTCATTGTCCCTGCTCTCCTGCAGTGATGTAAACGATGCCGAAGAAGTAGCGATTGATCCAGCGCTCAGTTTGCAGGAGCTTGAGTCGCGCTTGCTGAACTCCATGTCCATGGATATGCAATTTCAAATTACTGTCAGTGGTGCCGGAGACATGAGTGCGGCAGGAAGATTGCAACGCCTTGGTGGAGATCAGTACAGTATAAGTGCAGAGGGTGTCTTTTCAGGTACTCCGGTCGCGATGAGCCTGGTGACTCAAGACGGAAATGTCAGGGTCAGCAATGGTAAAACAGAAAACACCTTCGAAACTCCGGTCGAGCTGACACCTTCTTTGTTGCTTGGGCTCACACGCATGGGCATTCTGCATAATCTCTTCCTGCTGACAAATCCGGCGCTACCTGACCATTCGGCAGGTGGCGTCGCGGATTGGGTGCAGACTTTCGATCACCATTGGGTGTTGTCAGCTGATACTGAGAATAACCATCCGGCTATTGGTTTTGGGATAACAGTTAACGGCACAGAAACGGCCACTGCTACTTTGGAGATCAATGCCGCTGGCCTGCCAGTACGGCGCATGCAGGTTGTGAATTTTGAAGGAGTGGAGGCGCCTATGCGGGTTGTAGAAGAGTATACGTTCGTTTCGTTCGAGTGACTCAGTTTACGGGATAGTACGTTGCCGCTCCCGGCCCCACGGGCAGTCCGAGCGCAAATACCCAGATATAGAACAGCGCCACCCAGAAAATAAAAAAGAAAATGGTGTAGGGCAGCATGGTGGCTATCAGTGTACCGATGCCAAAATTCTTGTTGTAACGGGTTGCCCACGCGAGTATCAATCCGAAATAGCTCATCATGGGCGTAATGATGTTCGTTGTGGAATCACCAATCCTGTAGGCCGCCTGGATCATTTCCGGCGCATACCCGATCAACATCAACATGGGAACAAAAACCGGCGCGGTAACAGCCCATTGTGCGGATGCTGAACCCAACATCAGATTGACGAAGCAACACATAATGATGAAAAACAGAAACACGATGGGGCCGGTCAGTTGTGCGTCAATCAGAAACTGAGCACCGGTTACTGCGGTGATAATGCCCAGATTGGTCCAGCCAAAGAACGCCACAAACTGTGCGGCAAAGAACACCAGTACGATGTACAAACCCAAAGTTGAGATAGCCGATGACATGGCGTCAATCACGTCACGATCGTTGCGCATGGTGCCGGTAACACGACCATAAGTGAACCCGGTGATCAAAAAGAATATTAATATGAAAGCAACAATGCTGCGGAAGAAGGGGTTGGCGGTGCCATCAACCGGATCGCGCAACGGTGCATTCTCTGGAAAAGCCAACACGTACATCAAGTAAAACACGCCAAGCGCGGCTATAGCTGCGAACAGAAGTCCTTTACGTTCGGTTGCGGTGAGTGCCTGCATACTCTTGTCATCCAGCACCGAAGGGTCGGCATGGGTAGAGTCATAGTCTCCCAGTTTGGGTTCGACGATATAGATGGTCACCAGAGAGCCAACAATGGTGATCATGAACGTACTGATTGCCATGAAATACCAATTGGCAGTAGCGAAGACTTCGTATTCGGGGTCTATCAAACGAGCGGCTTCCTGTGTAATACCTGCCAGTAAGGGATCTACTGTGCCAATCAACAGGTTTGCGCTGTAGCCACCAGATACCCCGGCGAATGCAGCGGCCATGCCAGCCAAGGGGTGGCGACCCAAGGCAAGAAAAATGGCGCCTGCAAGCGGAACCAGCACCACATAACCCATCTCGGCGGCAGTGTTGGAAACAACCCCCGCGAATACTATGGCAACTGTCACCACATGCCGGGGTGCACTCAGCACAATGCCGCGCACCATGGCCGACAACATCCCCGATCTCTCTGCGATACCCACGCCCAGCATGGCAACCAACACAACGCCAAGGGGGGCGAAGTTGACGAAATTGCTGACCAGATTCTGCAAAATCATGCGCAGCCCGGCAGCATTCATCAAACTGATTGCAGCAATCTCAGCACCTTCCACCGCGCTGGGTCTGGGGTCCTGAACCGAGACTCCCATGGCGCCAAACAAACCAGACAGCAATATCATGCCAAATGCCAGCACCGCGAACAGTGTTACGGGGTGCGGGAGCAGGTTACCCAACCACTCCACCGAGTCCAGAAATCGGGTGAACCAACCACGCTTGGCCAAAGTTTGTGCTGAGTTTTCGTTCGCCATCCGCGTTTATCCTCATCAATTTTTGGTCTATCTTACATGAAACTTCGGCTGCGGCCCGAATAGCGCTGCTCAGGGCTATATGCTAACTTGTGACAGCATTCCAATCGACCGTTTTACCCGTCAAAGAGGTGAACAATGAAAACCAATAACACGCTCAGTTATTCAGTACAAAACAGTTTCCAACGCCTGATCTGCCTGAGTCTGGCGGCGGCCTTGCTCGTGCCTGCAGCAGGCACCGTGTACGCTCAGCGCGGCGCCACTGGCCCGGCAGAGCACGCGGATGTCACACCCATCAACAATCTGCCAAATCCTTACGAAACAGTGCGCAACTGGGGAACGCTGCCCGACAATCGCAACTGGGGATCAGTCAGTGCTGTGCATGTGGATATTGATGGTCGCCATATCTGGGCAGGTGATCGCTGTGGTGCCAACTCGTGCGCAGGCTCGGATGTGGACCCCATTGTTAAACTGGACCCGGATGGCAATGTGGTCATGAGCTTTGGTGCCGGCTTGATTCTTTGGCCGCATGGCATGGAAGTGGACAGTGAAGGTAATGTGTGGGTAGTCGATGCGCGCTCCGCCAACGCGCAGGAGTTGCAGAGCTTCCCCAATGCTGCTGGTAAGGGGCATCAGGTTATCAAGTTCAGTCCACAGGGCGAGGTGTTGCTGGTATTGGGTACGCCCGGAGAAGCAGGCAATCTGCCCACACACTTTTCTGAACCCAACGATGTTCTGGTAGCGCCCGATGGCAGTATCTTCGTAGCAGAAACCCACAGTGCACAGTTTACAGACGAAGCAGATGCACCTATCGCCAAGAGCCAGATATCCAAGTTCGCGCCGGATGGCACTTTTATCAAGAGCTGGGGTGAATGGGGTTATGAAGATGGTCAGTTGCGCTCACCGCATGCTCTGGGTATGGATTCCAAAGGTCGACTTTTTGTAGCCGATCGCGGCAATCGTCGCATTCAGATTTTCGATCAGGAAGGCACGCACCTGGATACCTGGTACCAGTTCAGTCGCATCAGCGGTATTTTTATCGATGACAACGATGTGCTGTATGCAATCGATTCAGAGTCAGACCAGAACTATAACCCGGGCTGGCGCAAAGGCATGCGTATTGGCAGTGCAGACACTGGCGAAGTCTGGTACTTCATACCCGAGCATAACGCAGAGCGCCCATCAGGCATGGGTGGTTTCGGCAGCATGGGAGAAGGCGTCACAGTGGATGCAGCGGGTAATATTTATGCTGGTGAAGTCGGACCTGTGCAGGGAATGACGAAATTCATTCCGCGCTTGTTGCCGCGTTAAGCTCTCGTGATAAGTGACGAGTATTTCGATGTAGTGATTGTCGGCGCCGGTCTCTCCGGGATCGGCGCTGCCCACCACTTGCAGGAAAAGTGCCCGGGCAAGAGTTATGTCATTCTGGAAGCGCGGGATGCCATAGGCGGCACCTGGGATCTGTTTCGTTATCCGGGCATACGCTCAGACAGCGATATGCACACTCTGGGCTATAATTTCAAACCGTGGCGGGAAGCCAAAGCAATCGCCGACGGACCATCCATTCTGAATTATGTGAATGAAGCGGCTGCAGATGCCGGAATTACCAAGCATATCCGCTTTGGACATTCCGTGGTAAGCGCTGCTTGGTCCAGTGCTGAGGCAGTCTGGTATGTCGAGATTCGTCGCAAGAACACAGGAGAGACCATTCGGGTCAGATGCAACTTTCTGCAGATGTGCTCAGGTTATTACAGTTACGATAACGCCTATCTGCCTGAGTTCAAGTCGCAGGAACTGTTCAAAGGTACTGTAGTACATCCGCAATACTGGCCAAAGGATCTGAATTATAAAAACAAGAAAGTTGTCATCATTGGTTCGGGAGCTACCGCGATGACGCTGGCGCCCAACATGGCTCAGGATACAGAGCATCTTGTCATGTTGCAGCGCTCACCAACGTATGTAGTTTCGCTGCCGGACAGAGACAGGATTGCGAATACACTGCGCAGGTTTTTGCCGGAAAAACTGGCTTACGCAATCACGCGTTGGAAAAACGTTTCCTTCCAGCAATACATCTACAAACGGTCGCGCAAACAACCATTGAAGATGAAAGAGCAGTTGTTGCACAGAGTTCGTAAAGAGTTGGGCGCAGACTACGATGTTGAAAAACATTTCACTCCCAGCTACAACCCCTGGGATCAGCGTTTGTGTCTGCTTCCCAACAGCGATCTGTTCAATTCGATAAAAGCTGGTAAAACAGAGATAGTCACGGATCATATCGAACAGTTCACCGCAAAAGGCATTCTGTTGAAGTCCGGCCGGGAATTGCAAGCTGATATCATCGTCACAGCGACAGGTTTGAATCTTATTGTGTTGGGAGGCGTAAAGTTTTCCGTCGATGGCAAAGCAGTAAATTTCGCGGACACAGTGACGTACAAAGGCATGATGTTCTCCGACGTGCCCAATCTGATATTCACCTTTGGCTACATCAATGCGTCCTGGACTTTACGCGCCGACCTGACAGCCGAGTACGTGTGTCGACTGCTGAACCATTTGGATGCCGTCGGCAGGCGTCAGTGCACGCCGCGCCTGCAGGAAGCGGATAAAGCCATGCCATTGCGTTTGTGGATCGATGATTTCTCCGCAGGATATATGCAGCGAATGTTGCCGGAGTTTCCTCGTCAGGGAGACAGGGAACCTTGGGTTAATCCACAAAACTATAAGCGTGATAAAAAAATGCTGCGATACGACCCTGTTGATGATGGCTATCTGGTGTTTGATAACCCGGTTCAAAATCCAGTGAGTGAGGTTCGTCGAAGTGCATAAACATGTAATTGCATTCAGGATAGCACGGCTTTTCAAACTGACATTAAATGTGGCATTCGCCACGTTTATAACAGCATGTTCAGCCATGGCGCCGCAGGATTTCGATGTGACCGAAGCCAGCATCCTGGATATACAGCGGGCGATGACCGACGGCCGTGTGACAGCAGAGGAACTGGTTGCTAAATACTTGCAGCGCATTGCCGCCTATGACAAACAAGGCCCTGCACTCAATGCATTGCTTCTGATCAACCCTCGCGCGGCCGAGCAGGCCAGAGCGCTTGACGAGGAACGCAGAGAAAGTGGACCGCGCAGTCTGCTGCATGGTATTCCCGTTATCGTGAAAGACAATTACAACACAACTGATATGCCAACCACGGGCGCGTCAAGAGCGCTCGCAAATTTTATTCCCAGTGATAATGCGGCTCAGATAGATTTGCTCCTGAATGCAGGTGCGGTCGTTCTTGCCAAAGCGAATCTGCATGAGTTTGCTTACGGCATCACCACTATCAGTTCGCTGGGAGGGCAGACTCGCAACCCCTATAACACTGACCACTTTCCCGGTGGCTCCAGCGGCGGAACTGCTGCTGCTATCGCGGCAAGTTTCGCCAGTTTCGGCATGGGGTCAGACACCTGCGGTTCCATCCGCATTCCTGCGGCGTACAATAATCTGGTTGGCTTACGACCCAGCAAAGGTCTGAGCAGCATATTCGGCATCATGCCGTTGTCATCTACACAGGATGTTGCCGGACCATTGGCGCGCTCCGTGGAAGATCTTGCGATAGTGCTCGATTTGCTGGCTGGTTACGATCCACGCGATGCAGCAACGCGACTGATGCAGAATCAACCAGCACAGAATTTTCAGGCGCAGTTGGAAAGCGGGACATTTGGCGGGGTGCGTATTGGTCGGCTGGACGCTTACTTCGCTGCCGCTGAACCGGAAGTACTCGATTTGTTGGATGAAGCTCTGAACAGGATGCAACAACTGGGCGCAGAGATTGTCGATGTGTCGATACCTGAAATGAGTCGCTTGGTTGCAGAATCAGGGTTGATCGGTCACGAGTTTGAAGCGGATCTGAATGCTTATCTACAGCAGTTTGGCAGCACGGAGTTTACGAGCCTGGAAGCGATAGTTGCAGCAGAACTGCACCACGAAGCCTTGGATGGATTGCTGACTCGCAGCGCGGCAGCGGAGCAGGACACAGAGCGTTATCAGGCGGCAAAAGCCAAGCGGGTTGATCTACAGGATGCCATTGCCGCAGTGATGCAATCACATAATCTTGATGTTATAGCCTATCCACCGATTGCTTCACTGCCAGCCAGAATTGGTACAGGCCAGCCTGGCAATAACTGCAGTCTGAGTGGCAATTCCGGTCTTCCCGCGATTTCTATCCCGGTAGGTTTCAGCGCGGCAGGATTGCCTATGGGTATCGAGTTGCTGGGACCACAATTAAGTGACAGCCAGCTGGTGGCCATGGCATTTGCATATGAGCAAGCCTTTCAGGTACGTCGGGCACCCGCATCAGTGCCTCCTATACACGACCGGAATTGAACGAGTAACCCAATGAGCCTGCAGACTCTTAAGTTTGGCCGTCTAAACGGATAGTCCAGTGGAAAACAAATGTGATGCCGAGTACACATGAATTCAAATACCAATGGAGCCGCCTGTCTGACTTAAGTGCTCTGCAGGTGCATCAGTTATTGCAGGCCCGCACATCTGTGTTTGTCATCGAACAGCAATGCATCTATCTGGATGCTGACGAATACGATCTGGTCGCCTGGCATCTGATTGCCTGGGCTGGTGATAAGATAGCTGCCTGCCTGCGCGTTATAGGCCCCGGTGAAAAATATGCCGAAGCATCTATAGGTCGAGTGCTTACACGCAGCGAGTATCGAGGCACCGGCCTTGGCAAACAGTTAATGTCAGAAGGATTGCAACGTCTGTCTGCGCAGTTCCCGGAAACCAACGTTCGCATCAGCGCGCAAGCTTACTTGCAACGCTTTTATGAAAGCTTCGGATTTGCGGTATCATCGGCACCCTATCTGGAAGACGATATTCCCCATGTGGAAATGTTGTTGATTCAACCGCAGGGATAACTCATCAGGAAACCATGGCAACCAAGTCGACAGTGTTCAAAGCGAATCTGCAGATCGCAGATATGGAGCGACATTATTATCAGGATCACGCGCTGACTATTGCCCGCCATCCATCGGAAACTGATGAACGCATGATGGTGCGTCTGCTGGCCTTTGCGTTGCATGCTCAGGAATTTCTGGAGTTTGGGCAAGGCATGACTAATGACGAAGTGGCAGATATCTGGAAAAAAGATCTTACTGGCGCTATTGACCTGTGGATCGATGTTGGCATGCCTGACGAGCGCTTGATCCGCAAAGCATGCGGTCGCTCACGGCAGGTAATAGTTTATTGCTATGGCGGCCGCACAGCAGAGATGTGGTATGCCCAGAACAGCAGTCAGTTTCAGCGCCAGAAGAATCTGACCATCATCAACCTGCCACTGGAAAATACCCAGGCGTTAGCGGCATTGGCACAACGCACGATGAATCTGCAGTGTTTGATTCAGGATGATCAGATTACTTTTAGCGACGAGAACAACAGCGTATCAATTGAACAGAATGTGCTGCATCACAATTCAGCGTTGTGAAAAATATTTTGAACATCATCAAGCTCATTTAGCATATCCATGAACTTCTCAAACATAACAACATCGTCACCGCTGATGGTGGTGCCGGATTGGGCCAGGAACTGGATTTCATCCACTGCGAAATCGATGTCCGGAAAAGCGTCAGTTAATGCCTGACGCGCTTTGGAGTACTCGGTGTGTGGCGTGAAAACGGTTATCGTCCCGTTTTCGTTCTCAATGTCAGTGACATCGACATCTGCCATCATCAGAGCTTCCAGCACTGCTTCGTCATCTTCGCCGCTGAAAGCCAGTATCGCGCAATGATCAAACATATGACTGACGCTGCCGGGAGTACCGATCTTTGTCTTGGTTTTGGTAAAGCACAAACGCACATCACCAAAGGTCCGGTTTGGGTTATCTGTCAGACAATCAACAATTACCATGCAATTGCCAGGGCCGAACCCTTCGTAACGGGCAACAGAAAAATCCTCGCCACCGCCACCTTTAGCCTTTTCCAACGCCTTATCAATTACATGCGCCGGAACCTGTGCTTTCTTGGCGCGTTCAAGCAACCCACGCAGCGCCAGATTTCCTTCAGGGTCAACGCCACCGGACTTTGCAGTCACATATATCTCACGGGCAAACCTGCTGTATACCTTGGTTTTGGCGTCGGCAGTTTTTGCCATGGACTCTTTGCGGTTCTGATAAGCACGACCCATGATACCTTCCTGACAAAAAACTGGCCTGATAAAAAACTGGCCTGATAAAAAAACTGGCCTGATAAAAAACTGGTCTGGTAAAAAACTGGTCTGGTACAACCCAGCCTGTTACAAAAAGTCCGCTGGAAATGACGAGGCGCTGATTTTACCCGTTGCTGCCGGTCAATTCCATCTCCTCTGCAATTTTTGCATGGCGATTCTCCTCACAACACAGCATAATTCCCGCATGACGATAAAGAGCCAATTTCCACTGCAAAACTATGTAGACCTGTTGCTTGATGCTATCTGTGTTGTAGACATCGATGGCCGCTTTCTATTTGTCAGTGCAGCCTGTGAGCGGATTTTCGGTTATACGCAGGAAGAGATGGTCGGTAAAACCACTTTTCAGTTGATGCATCCCGATGATGTGGAGAAAACCAGGCAGCTAGTGAAGGAAATCATGGCCGGTGAGGACAAACCCTTCAATGAGAACAGGTATATTCACAAACAAGGCCATGTGGTGCACATCATGTGGTCGGCACGGTGGGCCCAGGAAGATCAGGTACGTATAGGGGTAGCGCGCGATATCACCAAGCAGAAGCAAGCTGAAATGGCGCAGAACGCACTCTATGCAATTTCAGAGGCGGCACACTCTGCCGAAGATCTGGTAGCGCTGTTTCGACAAATTCATCAGACGGTGGCTACGCTTCTTCCTGCCAGAAATTTTTTCGTCGCTCTTTATGATAAACATAAAGACGAGTTGAGCTTTCCATACTGCATTGATGAGTTCGAAGAAGCACCTGCAACACAAAAATTGAATGCAGGTACATTGAGTGGTGAAGTGATCAGTTCGGGCGAGGCTTTGTTGTTAACGCCGGAAACCAGAAAGGTTTTGCCAAAATGGCCCAGGCAATCTGTAGGCCGAGAAGCGCTGGATTGGCTGGGCGTACCGTTGATTTCAACAAAAGGAACAATTGGTGCAATTGTTGTGCAAAGTTACTCAGGGTCCGTACGCTACACGGAACGTGACAAAGAGCTCCTGCAGTTTGTATCCACACAAATCGCTGCCGCCGTAGAGCGCAAGCAAATGCAAACGCGATTGCAGTATGCCGCCGAGCATGATCAGTTGACTGGCTTGCCCAACCGGATGCTGTTTCACGATCGTCTGAAAACTGCCTTGACTAAAGCCAGAAGAAGCTCGTCAAGACTCGCAGTTTTGTTCCTGGATCTGAATAGATTCAAGGAAGTAAATGATAATTTTGGGCACCATGCTGGTGATGTGTTGTTGCAGTGTATTGCTGTGAGATTGCGTGAAGCAGTGCGTGAATCCGATACGGTCGGACGGTTGGGTGGTGATGAGTTTGTGATACTGCTGGGCGACGTGGAGCGTGATGAGCACGCAGTCTACGTAGTTGAAAAAATACGCACAGCCCTTGAACCCCCTTTTAATATTGAAGGGAATTCTATCCGCATATATCCAAGCATTGGAGTGGCTATCTATCCGGACAATGGCGGCGATGAAACGCAGTTGTTGAAATTTGCCGATGATGCAATGTACAAAGCGAAACGGGGGAGGTGATTCTATGCTGCAGGTTCTCGAGGTTCTGAGATCTCAATGTAAACTGGCAGTTGTGTTGTCGATATTGAGCTTCCCAATTATTCACTTACCAACTTCCCAAGCTCAGAACAGGAGTGAAGCCATGCCGGGTTCCGACTCCATCGTACCTTTTCAGATTGCGATTCCTGAAGCGCAACTGCAGGATTTGCAGCAGCGATTACAGATGACGCGCTTTCCTGATCAAATACCCGGCACAAACTGGGACTATGGTACCGACACCAATTATCTGCGCGAACTGGTCGAATATTGGCTGAGTGATTTTGATTGGCGGGAACAAGAGCGCCAACTGAATCAGTTCACCCAGTTCATGACGAATATTGACGGCGTGAATATCCATTTTATTCATCAACGTTCACCCCATGCCAACGCCACACCCTTGCTGGTTACTCATGGCTGGCCCGGTTCGATTGCCGAGTTCAGAAAAGTAATTGCGCCACTGACGAATCCGGAACTTTACGGTGGCAGCGTAGAGGATGCGTTCCACGTTGTTGCACCGTCGCTGCCCGGTTTTGGTTTTTCCGGCAAACCACAGCAGCGTGGCTACGATCCGGAGCGTATTGCGCATACTCTGGCAGCATTGATGGAACGTCTAGGTTATGAACAATACGGTGCTCAGGGTGGTGACTGGGGCGCCATCATCAATAGAATTCTGGCAGGTCGTTACAGCGGCCGCGTAATTGGTTTGCACTCTAATTTCGTTCTCGCGGGGCCACCCGCTGACCCGGCAGTGCGCGCCGCAGTCCCTGCGGATGAGATGGCTCGTCGCGAAGCGCGCCAGGCAACGATGGTGAACGAGACAGCCTATCAGCAGATACAAGGTACAAAACCGCAGACACTGGGTGTGGCATTGAATGATTCTCCTGCGGGATTGGCAGCCTGGATTGTCGAAAAATTTCATGGCTGGAGTGACATCGACAGAAACGCACCTGATGGGTTGGAGCAGAAATTCACTAAAGATGAATTGCTGACCAACATCAGCATCTACTGGTTCAATCAGGCGATCACATCATCTGCGCGCATTTATTTTGAGAATCGTAATGTAGTTAACGCGGACCCTGTTGGGTTTATTGAGGTACCTACAGCTGGAGCAATTTTTCCGGCAGAGATTTATATCACCCCAAGATTGTGGGCAGAGTCGCAGTACAATATCGTGCGCTGGACTGAGATGCCACAGGGTGGACATTTTGCAGCGATGGAAGAACCGCAACTTTTGCTGCAGGATATACGGGAATTTTTTCGGCAACTTCGACAATAATTTCAGTAACGGGATTTACACCCCAACTTGAAAGTACAACGCGGTCACAGTCGCCGATAAACACCTAACAGTGGTTTGTTTTCATGCGGAAAATACCGTTCAAGACGTACAACACCTGAATCAATATAATCCTGCATCAACTCATCGACGCCACGCTCCAAAGTTAAAACCAGCCGGCTGTTCACAGAAGCTTCAGTAATCAACTGAGGATCAACCAGGCGCACGATTTTATCATAGTCTGCAATCAAACCTGATTTATAAGCAACGTAATGATTGTTGGTAACCAGCGGCATGGTTTGCGGTGTATTGTTTTTTACCCAAATAGCTACATCGGTTTGATACGACTTCGATTCTCCAAAGGTGATATAAGCATCTATGAAACTGTACAGAATCAAAAATCCAATGATCCGATTGAAGCGGCGAGATTTACCGGTTAACTGTGCGCTTTGCCAGGATTTTTCTATAATGACAGGTATCATCAATACAAAAACAGCGCAGAAAAGCAGAGCGTAGCGTGTAGACATGAAACGTGTCACAAACAGGAATGCCAACAGAATACTAATGGCTATCAGTATGTAGGCAATAGACGGCAGCAACACGTGTTTAGGCAGAGATGAAAGCGCAATGAAGCGTTTGTGTACGCCGTAGGCTATAACCAACAAACTTACCCAACCAAAACCTGTGAACACTTTTATCAGAAGAATACTAAACAGTCCTGTAATCAAAAATATCGTCATGTACTGGCCAGAGAAAATGGCAGCATGTTCATGGAATACAACTTCACTCAGTTCTTCGGAACCGCCATCGAAGATTTCTCGCGCCTGCTCAAAAAACGGAGCATAGACAGAAAACCCCTGTAGCAGTTCCGCCAACGGATTGACACCAGCGCTTGCCAACAAGCCTGCTATTACAAGCACAATCAGAAATACAACCATGTAAATGGACAGCAAGCCACGCATGCGTTGGGCAAAAGAATAGTGTGTGTTGACAAGCAATATCAAAGGCGCGCCAAGCAAATAAGCAAGCGCCTCAGGTCGGAACAGTGCAGCAACCAGACATGCCGCGCAGAAAATTATTGCATGACGAATCTGCTGGGTTCGATTCAAGCGGATCAAGTGCAACAAAGCCAGCAGCGAGAAAGCGAGGTAGCCTATGTCACGAATTATATCGTGCCTGTACTCATTCAACTGTGGATACAGCAGAATGAACACGGCAGCGATTATGCTCAGCTGACGGGAGTTATCTATCTCCTGAGTCAGACTGATAAAGGCGTAAGCAATCAGTGCGAAAAAAGCGGCGTTGAGTACCTGAGCTGCCAACAACATTTCCAGTCCGCTGATTGAATGCAGAATGGCGATCAATAAAGAATACGTTGCCCAGGGGTAATATGAAAACGCAGCGTAAGCGCCTTCCTGTAGAAAAATTTCGGCTACCCGGATATAAGTGAACGCATCGGTATTAGGTACCGGGTTGCTCACAATACTGTAGACAGAAAGTAACAAGCTGGCTGCAGCAGCGAAAATGCGGATATCCATGTCTCGCCAATGCCTGATATTCATTGCTGTTTCCGATATGGGCTGGCTGCTTTTCCGGCAGCCTGTGTTTTGAAGCGTTTATGCAGCCAGATATATTGTTCCGGATGTTTACGAATAGCTGCCTCTATAATGTTGTTGATGCGGCTGGCATCCAGCATTTCATCACCGCTTGGGTAGTCGTGCAGCACTTCACTAAAGTCCAGATGATAGCCGGAGTTATCCGATTTGCGGTAGTGGCTGAAAAAAAGTACCGCAGACTTGTTCAGACCTGCGAAACGCGTGGTGGCGGTAATAGTGGCGGCTGGAACCCCAAAGAACTTGACGAATACCGAGTGCTTGGGGCCGTAATCCTGATCAGGTGCATACCAGAGCGTGTGTCCCTGCTTCAGACTGCGCAGCGCGCCGCGAACGTCTCTGCGTTCAATCACTGCGCCATACAGGCGCTGCCTGGAGCGGGTCATTAATTCCTCAAACAGTGGGTTCTTATGACGACGGTAGGTGACATCCATGGGGTGGAACAGGCTCAACAGGCTGCCCGCAAACTCGAGTGTGGAGAAATGTGCGCAAACCAGTAATACACCACTGCCCTGCTCGCTGGCTGACTGCAGTCGGTCCAGTCCACTGATCGTGACGCGCTTGCGAAAACTTTCTGGTCTGCGGCACCATGCCATGCCAATTTCCATCACGCCAATACCGTTAGAGATAAAGGTGTCACGCACCAGTCGGGTCTGGCCTTGTAGGTCAAGCTCTGGAAAGCACAGGCGAATATTGGTTGTGCAAATATGACGGCGCTCTTTGGCCAGATAGTAACCCAGCAGGCCAATCAGTTGGCCTATACGAATCTGCAATGAGTAGGGTAGTTGCGCTACGGCCCAGATAATGGCAAACCCTATCCAGGTTGGCCAGTACTTCAGCGCCAGGAAACGGGTTAGGGGAGTGTTATCTGATTTTTTCTCGTTCACGGGTCGCTGATATTCATGGTTTGGCAGTGATAGACGCCGGCATTGTAGCAAACACGGGCTTGTACATGTGAGTCATCAGCGGCCTTGCGCAGCGGGGGCGCCAAATCAGTGGGCTGTGCTATGATTCGCCGCACGCAAGGCTTCAACATTTACAGGATTCCGCTATGAATTTGGATATGCCTCCCTTTCAGCAAGCCCGTGTACTGGTGGTTGGCGATGTGATGCTTGACCGCTACTGGCATGGCAAGGCAACCAGGATCTCACCCGAAGCACCGGTGCCCGTTGTGAAAGTGGCCAATAGAGAGGACAGGCCAGGTGGTGCGGGTAACGTGGCGCTTAACGCTGCTGCTCTCGGGGCTGCCACAACTGTAGTAGGCATCACGGGATTGGATGAAGCGGGCCATGAATTGCAATCGCGCCTGCAGGCGGCTGGTGTGCTGTGCGATTTTCAGCAGTCTAAAGCATGTCCCACCATCACCAAACTGCGAGTTATCAGTCAGCATCAGCAACTGATCCGCGTGGATTTTGAGCAGGAATTCACCTCCGAAGATGTTGATTGCATGCTCAAGCGCGCCGAAGCGTTATTGAATAACTGCCATGTGCTGGTGTTGTCAGACTATGGCAAAGGTGCGCTGGAAAGCACACAAGGTCTGATCAACGCTGCGAGACGCTTACAGATACCCGTTGTGGTTGATCCCAAGGGTAGCGATTTCAGCAAATACGCAGGCGCCACTGTCATCACGCCAAATCTCAGCGAGTTTGAAACTATTGTCGGAATCTGTCGCAGCGAAGAAGAGCTGGTCAGCCGCGGGCAGGCGCTTTTGAGTTCATTACAATTAGAGGCATTGTTGATTACCCGTGGCGAACACGGCATGACATTGCTGCGTCCTAATACACCAGAATTGCATCTGCCCGCGCGAGCTCGTGAAGTATTTGACGTGACAGGCGCTGGCGATACGGTGGTGTCTGTGCTGGCTGCAGCTTTGGCGGCAGGTAGTGACCTGACCAATGCTACCGCGCTGGCGAATCTGGCAGCGGGTCTGGTTGTCGCGAAACTGGGTACGGCGGCAATCAGCGGGCCTGAGTTGCGCAGAGCAATACAACGCGAGGAAGGTTCGGGTCGCGGAGCCATGACAGCAGAACAACTTCTGATAGCCGTAGAGGATGCGCGCGCACATGGCGAACGGATTGTATTCACGAATGGCTGCTTCGACATTATTCATGCCGGCCACGTAGGTTATCTGGCCGAAGCCCGTAAACAGGGCGACCGCCTAATTGTTGCAATTAATGATGATGATTCGGTGAAGCGTCTGAAAGGGCCGGGTCGCCCTATTAACCCTGTAGATAGACGGCTGGCTGTATTGGCAGGGCTGGAAGCTGTGGATTGGGTAGTCTCTTTCAGCGAAGACACGCCAGAAGCTTTGCTTGCATTGTTGCAACCAGACGTTCTTGTCAAGGGAGGCGACTACTCCATCGATCAGGTGGTTGGTGGTGAGTATGTGTTGGCGTATGGTGGAGATGTGCGCGTTCTCGCATTCCTGGATAACTGCTCAACGTCTGCCATCGTGGAGAAAATGAAAGGCAAATGAACGGAACGGTGACTTTTGCGGAAGCTGTGGCGGTATGGTGGCGAATTGGACTGCTGAGCTTTGGTGGTCCCGCTGGTCAGATTGCGTTAATGCATCGCATCATCGTCGACGAAAAAAAATGGCTGGATGAAGCACGCTTCCTGCACGCTTTGAATTACTGCATGTTACTGCCCGGACCGGAAGCGCAACAGCTGGCAACTTATATCGGTTGGCTATTGCATGGCGTACGCGGTGGCGTGGTGGCAGGAGTCCTTTTTATATTGCCAGGCGCTGTCGCCATCATGCTATTATCCTGGCTATACGTTTTGCTGGGTGACCTGGCTGTCGTGGAGGGTCTCTTCCTGGGTTTGAAGGCGGCAGTACTGGCAATCGTTGTGCAGGCATTGCTCAGGATTGCCCGTCGCGCACTGCCTGGCAACTTCGAAAAAATATTGGCGCTTGCGGGATTCACGGCGCTATTCGCATTCGGATTACCATTTCCCCTGGTTGTACTCAGCGCTGGAGCGATTGGCTTCTGCGTGGCACGCTGGTTCCCAAAGGTTGCAACGGAGCAGAAGTTGGAGAGCAACTCTGCCTCCGCTTTTAATCAAGAGCATTTCACAAACCGGACAGGCACTAATCTCGCAGCTTTGGTATGTATTGCACTGTGGTTAGGTACTTTGGGAGGGCTTTGGCTGCTCCTTGGTGGCGATAATGTGTTTACCCAGATTGCAGTTTTCTTTTCCCAGATGGCCGTTGTTACGTTCGGTGGTGCGTACGCGGTGCTTGCCTATGTCGCTCAACAAGGCGTTGAACATTTTCAATGGTTACAACCGGGTGAAATGTTGGATGGCTTGGGTCTTGCTGAAACAACTCCAGGCCCTTTAATTCTGGTCACTCAGTTTGTGGGTTTCCTGGCAGCGCTAAGGCAATCGGGTCTGGAACCGGTTATGTTGTTTGCCACACTCGGCGCCTTGCTGACCACCTGGGTCACTTTTCTGCCCAGTTTCCTATGGATATTTGCAGGCGCACCTCACATTGAGAAATTGCGTGGTAATATTGCGTTGGCTGCTGCACTCAAGGCGATTACGGCAGCGATAGTAGGAGTCATCGCGAATCTGGCGCTCTGGTTTGCGCTTAATCTGCTGTTTGCCGAGAGCAGGCGTATAGATGCGTTTGGTTTGGACTTACTATTGCCTGTAGTAAGTTCCGTGGATGCAGTTATGCTGACGCTATCACTGCTGGCTTTTGCATTAGTATTCATAATGAAATCAGGGTTGCTAAGTGTGCTTGGTATAAGCGCCCTGGTTGGCATCGGCGTTACATTGTTTTCTCAAATCTGATCATTGACTTAATTCAGAGGTTCCCTGGTATGTCGGCTCGATCTTTCATCACGAATTTTTTCTCTGCAGTGGGGCGCCTTATTGACTTTTTGATGAGTTTGGTTGGCCGCTTACTGTTTGTTCTTTTGTTTGGCATTTTCCTGATATTTATTTTTTCCGGGCCTGACAAAATAGTAGTGCCTTCATCAAGTGCTCTGGTTATCGAACCAGGCGCGTATATCGTTGAAGAAGTCACAATGCCGGATTCGTTATCATTGCTGCTGGGACCAACAGGTGTCACTGCGACATCCGTGAATGACATTATTGACGCGTTGGATCGTGCTGCAGATGATGCGCGCATAACCGCTGTGGTTCTGGAGCTGGACAGATTGCTTTCGGTAGGCCCGGTTCATATCGAGTCGATAGGCGCCGCGCTAGATCGTGTCAAAGCGACGGGCAAACCTGTGTTTGCCCATGGTGACTTTTACAGTCAGGCGCAGTACGGCCTTGCCTCGCATGCTGACGAAGTCTCCCTGCATCCAATGGGAAATCTGCTACTCAGCGGTTACGGTGGTAACCGGCTATTCTTCGCTGATCTGCTGGAGAGGTTGCATGTCACCGTGAATGTTTTCCGGGTTGGCACGCACAAGTCTATGTCCGAACCATACTCATTAAATGCGCTTTCCGATGAAGCTCGCGAGAATAATCAACAACTCGTTGATGAACTATGGCAACGCTATACAGATCGGATTACTGTCAATCGAGATATGACCGCGGATGCTTTCAAAAACTATACAGATAACTACCCCTCCCTGTTACAGGCTGCGGGAGGCGACATGGCACGTCTTGCGTTGGAACAGGGTTTCGTCGATGCGATAAGCAGCGATGCTCAGTTTCAAACAGAGATGGTAAATCGTGTAGGCGCAGCAAACGGCAGTTACCGACAGATTGCGTTTCAGGATTATTTGGATAGCACGGACACGCTCGGATCTTTCATGCAGGATCAGGTTGGTGTCATCGTGGCGCAAGGAACGATTGTGTTGGGTGATCAGCCTGGCGGGGTCATAGCAGCAGACTCGCTTGGTGAGCTTATTCGATACAGTCGATTGAATAATGACATCAAGGCAGTCGTTCTGCGCATTGATTCTCCCGGGGGGGTCGCACTGGCGTCAGAAGTTATCCGGCATGAACTTGAGTTATTGAAAATGGCAGGCAAACCGCTTGTGGTTTCCATGGGCGGCACCGCAGCATCAGGCGGATACTGGATTGCGACTGCAGCGGATGAGATTTGGGCTTCGCCCGCGACAATTACCGGCTCCATAGGCGTTGTGGGTCTGCTCCCCACTTTCGAAAACACGCTGGCGGAAATCGGTATTACTACCGATGGTGTAGGCACGACACCGCTCTCGCGTGGCGCCGACTTGTTTGCCGGGCTGAATGAGCCGATGCAACAGATTCTGCAGTCCAGTGTTGAAGATACTTATCAGAAGTTCATCAACCTCGTTGCAGAAAGTCGCGACATGACGGCACAGGAAGTGGATGCAATAGCACAGGGGAAAGTGTGGACAGGAGCTGCAGCGCTCGAGCTGGGCTTAGTAGACAATCTGGGTGACTTGCCGCAGGCAATTGAGTCAGCCGCATCTCTTGCCAGACTTGAAAGTTACGATGTGCGCTTTATTCAGAGGGAGCTGACTCGCAGCCAGCAGCTTTTGCAACAGTTTTTGGGGAGTGTCGCCGTCACCAACTCCATAAAATCGCTATTCGGTTCATCCTTGCAAAAGTTTTCGGGTAGTTCATTCAATCTGTCGAATATGAAGGTGCCCGTTCAACTGCAACAGCAGATCAATAATGCGTTGTTATTGACTACAGGGCTGAACACGGGCCACCGATTGCAACACTATCTTTTGTGCGAGTTGTGCGCAGCGTTATGAGCAGCGATAGCTGCCTGCACATTGTGGTGAATATGCAGCGGATTGATTGAACCAATAATGACCGAGGAGATTCCGGGATGTTGAAAAATGAACTCCATTCGTTCATACACCGGATCGTTTCCGGAACCTGAAGACGACAGTGCATGACCACTGTCCAGCGCTTTTTTAATCAAGACACCTTTGCGAAGTTGCGTTGCGCGAGCAATAACTTTCTCATCTCCTGCATTGGCAGGATCGCAGGTCACCATTACCGCATCGGCTTGCTCAAGTGCCAGCATGCCACCTTCCGAAGTTTTGCTGGATATGCCAAATGCGCGAATTAATCCTGCTTCGCGACAACGAACAAGTTCAGCGAAACAATCCGTATTATTGATGATCTCAGTATCGTTGCCGTCCGAATGCACCAGAACCAGATCCAGATAATCGGTACGCAAACGCTGCAGGCTGCGTTCAATGCTGCTACGTGTATGTGTGGCAGTGAAATCGAACTGAGAATTGCCATTCTCAAATTCTTCGCCAACCTTGCTGCAGATAATCCATTCCTTTCTGTCAGGCAATAAGGTTCCCAGTCGCTCCTCGCTGTTGCCATATGCAGGTGCGGTGTCAATCAGATTGATGCCCAACTCTTTGGCAAGTTGAAGTATCAGTTGTACATCCATATCATCGGGTATCTTGAATTGAGAGGGATACTTGACGCCTTGATTGCGACCAAACTTAACTGTGCCCAGACCCAGACAGGAAACGGATATGCCTGTGCTGCCAAGTTCCTTAAGCGGAAGCTCAGGCAAAGAGCTATGGCTTTTTTGAGCACTCTCGTTATTATCGGTACTCATGAGCGGATCTCATGCCAGCGTGGGCTTGCAAACCCCGGAAACCCGAATACACGCTTGAACTTTCCGGTTACGCTCGCGCTGTTATCAGATGAGGGCAGAATATTCTGTTCAAGAAGCGTCTTGCTGACTGCGTCGCCAAGGTTGGGACTTAGCGTCAGCTTTGTTGGCCAGGCGACCAGAAAATTGTTCCTGGTATCTACCCAGGCATTGTCAGGACGTTGGAGATTCGCAACGCGCGGCTCTGCACGATCGATCAGGAAACTACCAAAGCGGGCTTTGCTGAAATCAACCCACGAGAAAGTTTTACTGAGCTGTTGTTTTGCCAACACTTGTTGTTGCTCGCTATCGAGCGTAACACCTTGCTCTGCAATCTCACCACCGATATACCAGATCCACTTTCGTAAACCTTTTGTGAGGCCTTCAGATTCGAGTTCGGGTTCTCCGCCGGAACCAGGATGCGAGGTAAGAGTCAGCAAAGGTGTCATGCCGAAACTATCTCCGATGCAATGCACATAGACAGGTGCCGGATGTTCCATATGCACGTACACCATGTGCAAGGGGCGGCGCTGCATAGGCATCTGCTCCGCACGGATCTGCGCGAGCAACGCCTCATTACCCTCGCCGGCGCATAAAATGAAACGCTGCGCTTCAATGCGAACACTGCCCATTGTGCCCTGCGCCCGAACACAATCAATATCGCCATCGGCTCCGGGAAGCAGCTTAAGTTGCGGGCAATGAAAAATGCGATCCCGCCAGGGCCTGGCAAGCGTTTGCAGCAGTGACGGCGTATCAAGCACAAAATCGGACAACTGATAAAGCGTGCCTTGTACATCCGGGTGTTGGAAAAAATCAGGGTACTGTGAGCGCTGTAACGTATCGATGCGACCGTGCAGAGCCTTGCTGCCCAGAAAGGTTTTCAAACGCGAACGATAGCCGGAATTTGACCACATAAAATAGTGTGGTGATAGAACCCTGCACCCGGACAGATCGATTTCACCCGCACCAGCCAGGCACTGACGCCAGCGCTCAGGCATGTCAGCAATGACTGAGCTGGCCGGGCTCAATGCACCATTTAATGCGTACTTCAGGCCGCCGTGGATAATGCCTTGGGAAGCCAGAGTTTGCTCGCCACCCAGTGTGTTTTTTTCCAGCAATACAGCATCGTAACCGTCCTTGCTAAGACGATTCAATAGCCACAAGCCGGCGATGCCGCCGCCTACGATAGCGATCTGCGTTGCAATCGTTTCTTTCACTCTATCTTCATCGCAAATCAATCCCGCGTCTTGAATTAAACCGGTATCTTAAACCATACCCGCATCTAAACATTTTCATCCTGATGGGCCGTATAGTAGCATGCAGCAGTGCGTGCGACACTCCAGCCGCAACGAGACGCAATCATAAAGTGAACAGATTCACCTACAACCTGTTGTTTCATCTGGCGCTGCCATTCATCCTGTTGCGATTGCTATGGCGCGCGCTGAAAGCACCGGCCTACGCGCGGCGCTGGGGAGAGCGGCTGGGAATAGTTGGCAAAGCGCGAGCAGCACATGCTCAAAACCAGTGGATATGGATTCATGCCGTTTCCGTGGGTGAATCCGTAGCTGCTGCACCGCTGATAAGAAAATTGCGCCAGGTGCGTCCGGAGTTTGGCATCGTTGTTACAACAATGACCCCAACCGGTTCCGAACGCGTGCAAGCTATGCTGGGCGATGATGTTTGCCATGTTTATGCTCCATATGACTATTCCGGTGCTGTTAAACGCTTTCTACGGTATTTCCACCCCGCACTGATTGTGCTGATGGAAACAGAGCTATGGCCGAACATAGTCCACTACAGCAAACAAAGCGGCTCCAGAGTGATGGTGCTCAACGCGCGCTTGTCAGAGAAATCCTTTCGTGGCTACGAGAAGTTTTCGAAACTGGGTAAACCCATGTTGCAACAGATCGATTGCATAGCGGTACAGGCGGCTAATGATGCCGCGCGCTTTCAGAAACTGGGAGTTGCTGCAGAAAGTTTGCAAATTACCGGCAGTATCAAGTTTGACGTGGAATTACCGCTGGATCTCGCAGAGAAAGCCGTACAGATGGCAGCATTGATCGAAGGCCAGCGACCAGTCTGGATTGCAGCGAGCACACGTAATCTTGGAGACGCAGCCGAGGAAGGAAAAATAATTGCTGCATACAAACATTGTCTGCGAACTATTCCTGATTTGCTGCTCTTGTTGGTGCCACGTCACCCGGAAAGATTCGTCGCTGTTGCGAGAATGTGCAAAGACGCGTCCCTGACTGTTGTGCGACGCAGCGATGCTCAGTCCATCAGCGAGCTCACTAATGTGTTCCTGGGTGACAGCATGGGAGAAATGCCGGTTTACTACAGCCTCAGCACTATCGCTTTCGTAGGTGGAAGTCTTGTAGACACAGGTTCTCAAAATGTACTTGAACCAGCAGCACTGGGCATTCCAATAATAACTGGCCCTTCCCGCTTTAACTTTCAAAGTATCTGTGAACAACTGGAAGAAGCCGGTGCATTGAAAGTCGTACAGAACGAAAAGGAACTGGCTGAAACTGTCATCGCCCTGTTGACCAACGAGGCCACACGCAAACAAATGGCTGCCGCGGGTCTACAAACCGTCGCCGAAAACAAAGGCGCCCTGGAGCGCAGTCTGCAACTGGTACAAAAGCAGCTCGACGTTTCTGAACGCTGAATGTCGAGTTGCCGGCGGGAGGGGGTTCGAATCGGGACACGCCCGCGAGTACATCCCTGTAGGGCTCGATCGCCCGCCATCCCTGGCGGTCGACGGTCCCGCTCCGAACCCCCTCCCGCC
>JBGSXL010000014.1:0-19712 GCA_041751425.1 Pseudohongiellaceae bacterium
TCCAACAAACGGGCAACGAACTTGAGTCTTTCGTCCATATGGTTACTCTCATTCCAAGGCATCTGGAGATCTCCCCCAAATGCTTAAATGTGTAACCTATGTCTCCGGTATAGTCTGTAACCTATGTGTCAGGTTGCTCAAACTACTCTCCACGTCACCGAACCGCATCTTTCCCCGTTTCATCCAGCCCAAACCAGTCGCCAGGTATCGTTGCCTTCGTAACGGAATTCGGCTCGTACTTTCCCGTCGATTGAGCGTAAGTCATGAAGGATAAAGTTCAGCTCATCATCAATGGTTGTTGCAGCGCATTGCGAGCCGTCCCTTTCCAGATAGGCAAGATCCCACAAATTAATGTCAATTTTGCGCAGCATCGCTCTGTGACCATCAATAGAGGGTATATAGATATCTCCCTCTCGATTGTACTCAGCGTGACAGGTCAATTTTTTATATTTTGTTAGTGCGATATCCCCGTTGCTCGGTGTGTATCTGCAGTGTCTTTGCGTGTGATACATCAAATCGTTTGAGTTCGTGCTATGACCCATGATGCCAAGGCCATGCCCAAGTTCATGAGTGATAATAGTCATCTGACACGCGTCTATCTTGTTCTGGAAGTAGCCAATGTTCAGGGACACTACGGCGCGCGCCATGCCACTACCATCCAGGTAATACCATGATTGGGTCACGCCTCCAATTTGATGGCTGTCACGCCACAAGAACATATCCAGCGCAGAAATCCACTTGAAGGTAATGATGCCTCTTTCGACCGGTGCCAGAGTCAGGCCCACGTATCTGATATCCAGATCAACCCGGGAGTTCCATGTCCATACGGCATACTCCAACGCTTCTTCAACATGAAATGCGGAATGATAGGGTGAGTTTGTGTGGTCGTAAACAAGTTGTGGTGTTGTATTCCAACGTTGTGACTGACTGTCAGCATCCCACACGAAGGCGAATACGCACCACGCAACAATGACGATAAAGAATGCCCGCCGTGCATGATCCAGTTCGCGAATCTTGCGCTTGTGCTCCTCCTGCCTTTGGTTGTCGTCCATTGGGGTTTCAATCCGAATAATTGTGCACCGGCGCGTGTGAGATGGTTTGTAGCTTTCATCATATCCTCGAGGGAGAGTGTTACGAATCAGGTCTTTCCCCACAGGTGTAGCTTTTCGGACCCGATAAATGATGTCCCGTTAAATCCGTACTGGCGGCGATCCCGGATGAAACTACCCGGCACATGGTGAGTTGCTATGACTGATAGTGGTATGCCCCTGTGTTATAATAGCGACACTTTCAAGAACCTGTAGTTAAGACTGCACCCATGACCACAAAGACAGAACCCTCACATTCCAAGATGGATACGCTCGCCTCCAGTTCTGGCCTGACAGCCGATACACTGTTGGTGCGCAGCTTTCTGGAAGCAGTACCTGACACCAATTCACTGAGCGCTGCAGCGACGGCAGATTACAAGAAAAAAATCAGAACGCTGCTGAAGGAGAAAAACGCAGTATTGGTTGCTCACTACTACACTGATCCGGTTTTGCAGGAGTTGGCTGAAGAGACTGGTGGCCTGGTTTCCGATTCGCTGGAAATGGCGCGTTTTGGGCGTGACGCAACGGCTACTACGCTGGTAGTGGCAGGCGTGCGCTTCATGGGTGAAACCGCCAGCATTCTAAGCCCGGAAAAAACCGTATTGATGCCGAATCTGGAAGCAACCTGCTCACTGGATATTGCTTGTCCGATTGATCGCTTCGCAGCGTTTTGTGATGCAAATCCAGATCGCACGGTCGTCGTCTATGCCAATACTTCGGCCGCTGTAAAAGCAAGAGCTGACTGGGTGGTGACATCCAGTATCGCGGTGGATGTTGTTGAACATCTGAGTGCGCAGGGCAAAAAAATACTGTGGGCACCTGATAAACATCTTGGTAGCTACATACAGAAAAAAACCGGCGCTGACATGTTGATATGGGATGCCGCCTGTATCGTCCATGAAGAGTTTAAGGCGAAAGGCCTGTTGGATATGAAGGCTTTGTATCCCGATGCAGCAGTGCTCGCGCATCCGGAATCCCCAGCGGCTGTGTTGGCAATTGCCGATGTGGTGGGTTCTACTACGCAGATAATTAATGCGGCGTGCAATATGGAGCAGCAGCAATTCATCGTTGCGACAGATCAGGGGATATTTTACAAGCTGCAACAACTAGCGCCAGATAAAACTTTTATTATTGCGCCAACTGCCGGCATCGAAGCTACGTGTCGTAGTTGCGCTAATTGCCCCTGGATGGCTATGAACTCTCTGGAGAGTCTCTACCATACACTGAGCTCAGGCAGCAATACGATAAAAGTAGAAAAGGAGTTGGCAGAGAAAGCGATGATTCCGCTGCAGCGTATGCTGGATTTCTCGGTGCTGAATAAACTGAAAGTGCAAGGTAAGGCGTAAAAATTTTCGCTATGCTACTCGCCTCTGGATTGTCGATCCAGGTTCTCAATGTCGCGCGCCCGTTGTCGCAGTTTTGAGATAAGCGGCAGATTCTCCTGTTTCTCCGACTCAATTCGCAAGGCGTAATTCACCTGTTCGCGTGCGCTACGGAAATCCCCCACCAGAATAAAGTATTCGGCACGTGCCTGATGCACCTTGCTGATATCACCAGCCATGCCCTGAGTTTCTGCAATGAGATACCACAGATTGTGGTCCTCTGGTCTGCTGACGGTGTGTCTTTCCAGCAAACGTACCGCACCGGAATAATCTCTGGCGGCAATCAGTGCCTGCGCTTGTGCCATGGTAAGAGGGTGATTGTTGGGGTTGATCTGCAGATGGCGTTCCAGCACAGTTTGGGCCCACGCCGGTTCGTTCTCCTCGGTGTGAATTTCCGCCTTGGTAACAATATAGGTAATTCGGTTAGGTTCTTTTTCCAGCAACGGGGCCAATGTCTCATGCGCGAATTCAAACTCTTTATTTGCCGCGTAGGCTAAAGCCAGGCCATAACGATTGGCATCTCGCTCAATATCATTTTTGCTGCTTTCCAGCTTGTTGCGAAATTGTTGCACAGCGATTTGCTTATTGGCTTCGTAATACACCTGCACGCGTGAGCGCATCAAATGATACTCAAGGTTCTCAGTAACCTGTCGGGCGGGATAGCGATTAGCGCGACTTTTCGTGTCGGAAATGCGCGACTCTGTGACCGGGTGGCTCAGCAGAAACTCCGGTGGTCTGCGACCGAAGCGATTCATCTCCATCAGACGCTCAAACAGAGCTGGCATATCGTTCGGGTTATAACCGGCATTATAAAGATTCCGCAGGCCAACCTGGTCAGCCTCTGCTTCATTGTTGCGGGAGAAGCGCAATTGGTTTTCCACGGAACGCCCCTGGGCAGCCATGATGGCGGCCTGACCCTGACCGGCATCGGAGGTCGCCATGATCACGACACTGGCAAGCAGGGTGGCTAACTCAGGTATACGGCGTCGTTGTGCATCTTCCACACTGCGCGCGAAATGACGCTGGCTGACGTGTGCAAGTTCGTGTGCCATAACCGAAGCGAATTCGCCTTCAGTATGCGAATTCAGGAAAAGTCCACCATTCACGCCAATAATGCCGCCGGGCGCGGCGAATGCGTTCAACGCAGGGCTATCAATGATTATGAAAGCGAGGCGGTAATCCTGCAATTCGCTGTGCAGTGCCAGATTATGTGTGAAATTAACGAGGTAGTCGTTCAATAAAGGATCGGTGAGTGTAGGGCTGCTGCGACGCACAGAGCGCAAGAAATCACGTCCCAAACGATATTCTTCATCCAGAGAGAATACGCCTGAAATCCTGTCACCCAGTGAAGGAAGCTGCACCTGTGCCTGCAAGTTCAGCGACCCACCTGCAACGGTCAGTACAGCGGCAATACCCAACCCTTTGACGAATCTACGCATTTTTCTCCGGACATGCCATCTTACTGGCCAGGAACTACTTTTTGAGCTACGACAGGTCTCTGAACTAAGACCGATGGTAACACAAAAAATTCCACGAGAAGTCTCTCCACGTAGGCTCAGGCAGGCGTCAATAAAGCATTCCGTGCTAGGCACTGCACCGCAATGATTGCTAAAATGCCGGCATGGAATTACATGCAGATTTAGAGCTTGATGCCACCGGCTTGCAATGCCCGATGCCTTTGCTCAAGGCTAAGCTGGCTCTCAATACCTTGCAGATTCAGCAGGTACTGAAAGTTATTGCTACAGATCCTGCCTCAGAAAGAGATTTTCATTCGTTTGTGCAGCAGAGCAGACATGAAATTGTTAACTTCCAAAAGGTTGGTGTTACTTTTTTTTTCTGGATAAAAAAAGGCTGAATCCCGGTTATGCGTAAATTACTCCGCGGCTTCGTTGATCGCTATTTTCACGACGAAGAAGCAATCATATTTACCATTTTACTGCTGCTTGCTTTAGTGGTGCTGCTGACCCTCGGCTCTGTGATAGCACCGTTGTTAGCCGCGATCATCACTGCCTATCTTTTACAGGGACTGGTAAACAGACTGGCACGCTTGAAAATCCCTTATTTGTTGTCAGTATTACTTGTATATACGCTGTTCATCAGTCTTTTTATGGCAATCCTGTTTCTGTTGCTACCACAAGCGTGGAACCAATTAGGAAGGTTTATCAACGAGTTGCCGAGATATATCAGCGAGGGGCAGGAGCTGCTGCTGCATCTGCCTGAAGCTTATCCTGCGCTGATAACTGAGCAACAGGTACAGGATTTTATCGCCAGCCTGCGTGGCAACCTGTCCTCGCTGGGCCAATTTATTGTGTCTTACTCCATAGCCAGCATTCAGAGTGTTTTCTACTGGATCATTTTTCTGGTGCTGGTACCGGTACTGGTGTTCTTCCTGCTCAAGGACAAGTCGTTACTCGTGAATTGGGTAAGCAATTTGTTGCCCCAAAATCGGCCTCTGATGATGCAAATCTGGAAAGAAATGGATATGCAGATGGCCAACTACATACGCGGCAAGGTGTTGGAGATTCTGATAGTAGGCGCCACCAGCTATATCGCATTTATGGTCCTGGGCATAAATTACGCGTTGTTGTTATCCGTGCTGGTAGGCTTGTCAGTTGTGATACCTTTCATTGGGGTCGCCGTAGTTGCCATTCCAGTCGCCTTTGTAGCCTACGTGCAATTTGGTATAGGCAGTGCGTTCGTATCTGTCATGCTGGTCTACGCCGTCATCCAGATACTGGATGCGAATGTGCTGGTGCCCGTAATATTCTCGGAAACTGTCAATCTGCATCCTGTTGCCATTATCGCTGCTGTGCTGTTTTTCGGCGGTATCTGGGGGCTGGCGGGTGTTTTCTTTGCTATTCCATTGGCAACTCTGATAAAGGCAATCATCAACGCCTGGCCTTCAACGAATCACGTTTATTCGGAACGAAAACGCGGCAAATATAATGATTAGCCAGATACAAGTGATTTTGGTTTGCGGTGCAGGCATGTGTTAGAGTCTCGCAGCCAGATTTCTACAAAAAATGCCAGTCTTATCCCTTAATGGTGATGGCTTGATCGGATAGAGGTTAGACATGATAGAAGGCAGTATCGTTGCCATCGTAACCCCCATGCAGCCGCAGGGTGCTATTGATTACGAGGCATTCGACAAATTGATTGAGTGGCATATCAGCAGCGGCACAGACGCCATTGTTGTTGTGGGCACCACGGGTGAATCACCCACTTTGACCGTAGATGAGCATTGCTCAGTTGTCGGACACTGCGTCAGCAGGGTGGCCGGCAGAATACCCGTCATCGCGGGTACGGGCTCCAATTCTACAGAAGAAGCCATTTTCTATACCCGGTCGGCCAAAGAACATGGTGCAAATGCCTGTCTATTGGTCACGCCTTATTACAACAAGCCGAGTCAGGAAGGTCTGTATCAACATTTCAAGCGGATTGCTGCCGCTGTAGACATTCCCCAAATACTGTACAACGTGCCTTCCCGCACGGGTTGTGATTTGCTGCCGGAGACAGTCGACAGGCTGGCGGAAATCGATAATATCGTCGGTTTAAAGGAAGCTACCGGGGATCTTGACCGTGGTCGCCGTGTGTTGGAATTATGCGCAGACAGAATCAGCATCTACAGCGGCGATGACGCGACAGCTCTGGACCTGATTCTGGCAGGTGCGCGGGGCAATATTTCCGTCACTGCCAATATAGCTCCTGCGCAAATGCATGAGATGTGTCGATTGGCTCTGCAGG
The DNA here is from genome assembly GCA_041751425.1 of Pseudohongiellaceae bacterium. GTDB lineage: Bacteria > Pseudomonadota > Gammaproteobacteria > Pseudomonadales > Pseudohongiellaceae > JAVVEG01. Next base: position 6,215 of record JBGSXL010000014.1, read on the forward strand.
GAGATCGGGAAAAAGCCAGTAAATTGAATGCAAGCATTGCAGGATTGCACAATTCTCTGTTTTTGGAGTCTAACCCCGTACCAGTCAAGTGGGCGCTGTGTGAAATGGGCAGAATTCAATCAGGTATCCGCCTGCCTCTGGTGGAACTGAACAGTGTTTATCAAATACCTCTGCGAGAAGCCATGAGACACGCCGGTCTGGAGTTTTGACTCAGGTCGGTGGGCTGGCAGGCTGAAATTTAAGAAATGCAACGCAACATAAAGAAATGGGCCAATGATGCAAGTAAGCAGAAGACTATTAACAACAATATCAGTGGGATTCCTCGCACTGGCTACAACCAGTTGCTCGTATCTAACCAATGACGATGGCATGTTTAGAGACAGGCAGGGCGACTATCTGACGTCACCGGTTGTAGCACCTATGCAGGTCCCGGCTGGATTGGATAGCTTTACGTTACAGGAAATGTTCCCTGTGCCCGCCATAGACAGTGTTGCCGGTGGTACATTCATCGTCCCTCCCGCACCTAGAGAGCTGGATCTGCGGGTGCGCGAAGGCGTCGTGATCCAACGATTTGGTGAAAGGCGCTGGATATTGATAGGTGCGACACCTGGTCAGGTCTGGCCACGCCTGCGCGACTTCTGGACGACAGCACAATTGCCCATGGCTTTGGAAAACCCGATACAGGGAACGATGGAAACCGAATGGCTGGATGTACCGGAGTTTGGTCGTGAAAAATACCGCGCCCGTATTGAGCCGGGTCTACATGCCGGTAATTCTGAAATTTATGTGGTACAGGTGTCCGAAGCAGCTCTGGACGTGAACACACCGGCTGACCTTATGACCTCTCACGATGCCGAGCGCGAAAGCCAGATGTTGAATGCTATTTCTTTGTACCTGGCCGACCGCACGGATTTATATCGAGCTTCCTCTGTGTCTTTGTTAGCGGGCAGTATAGAAACGGAAAGCAAGGCAAATATAGTGCGAGGCAGCGCAGGTGAGCTGGTTCTGGAGTTACGTATCGATTTCGACAGAGCCTGGGGACAGATCAATCAGGCTTTAACAAGTGCAGGCGTCACCATCGTGGATAACGATGTAGATCAGGCAGTCATCAATGTCATGTTTGCGGGCGCTGAACTGGAGGAAAGCGCAGGTTTCTTCAGACGCATGTTTAGCCGTAATAATGATAATGAGGAAGCAACTGGCTTTGCGTTGCAATTGCAGGGTGATGCGGAAACCGCGTACCGTTTGGTCGCAGTGCCCACAGATGATCTGACCGAGGAAACCAGCAATCGGCCTGACGAATTGATTATGGTTATCAGTGATAATCTCAACTAGAACTGCTTTTTGCACGCTGCCAGGTGAGTGCTGATGGATACACTGCCGCTACCTGTTCTTGTTTTGTTGTTTGCACTATTTGTGATCTCTATTGTTTTGGGAATTCTTGTGTTTCGCGCAGAGTCGGCGCGAAGCCGTCTGCAGGCCGTCCACGATGAGCGGGAGAGAAATGGGCAGACAGAAATTCTGGGGCTGCGGGAGCGAGCGGATCAGCTGCAAAGAGAGCTGCATGCGTTGACTGAAACCAGCATAGCATATCGCGAACAAATCGCTCATTTGCAAACGACACTGCAGCAGGAAAAAAACCAGAGCGCAGAAAAGCAGCAGTTTCTGCAGAACACAAAAGATCAGATGACGCTGGAGTTCAAGCAACTTGCCAGCGAAATACTCGAAGACAAAGCTAAGCGCTTCACTCTCAGCAATAAAGAAAGTATCAGTGAGATACTCCTGCCATTAAACGAAAAAATCGCACTGTTCGAGAAAAAAGTACAAGAGAGCTACGAAACCGAAGCGAAAGAGCGCTTCTCTTTGGCCAAAGAGATTCGAAGCCTGCAGGAATTGAATACACGTATCAGCACCGATGCCGTGAATCTGACTCGGGCTCTCAAGGGTGAAAACAAGACACAAGGCACTTGGGGTGAAGTTATCCTTGAATCAATTCTGGGAAAGTCAGGTTTGGTCAAAGGTCGCGAGTATGAAACCCAGGTTAGTCTGAAATCTGAAGATGGTTCGCGCAGCCAACCAGATGTGATAGTACACCTGCCCGAAAATAAACATATCATTATTGATGCCAAGGTATCGCTGAAAGCATACGAAAGTTTTTTCTCGGAAGAAGATGAATCTCTTCGTGATGAATATCTGCGCCAACATGTTCAGTCAGTACGTAACCATGTAAAGCTGTTGAGCAGCAAAGATTATCAGAACCTTATGCAGGTGAACTCGCTGGATTTCGTTCTGTTGTTCATGCCTGTGGAAGCGGCATTCTCAGTTGCCGTGCAGCAGGATGGCCAGTTGTTCACCGCTGCTTTCGAGAAAAACATCATCTTGGTAGGCCCGTCCACTTTATTGGCGACTTTAAGAACTATTCAGAACATCTGGCGCTACGAGCATCAGAATCAGAACGCGATAGAGATCGCCAACCGTGCGGGTGCCATGTATGACAAATTCGTGGCTTTTGTTGCTGACCTGGAAGATATCGGCAACAAATTGGCAGCTACGCAGAAAAGTTTTGACAAGGCGCAGAATAAGCTCAATACCGGCAAAGGAAACATTCTGGGTCGAGTCGAGCAATTGAAGCTACTTGGCGCCAGAGCCACCAAGCGACATGCTGAGCAGGTACTGGTTAATGCAGCGCTGGAAGATGATGTGCAACCGGCGGGTGGTCAGGAAGAGGACGCGCGTAAAGACAATGTTAAGACCAGCGTAGAAGAAGATGCATAAGCATAAGCCAGTTCCCCTAATGGCCACAAACCCGGCTGCCGAGACGATGATGGCCATCAATGAGTTCCTGCTCTGCAAAACTCCGCAGGCCTGGCTGGATTGGGCCTGCGTCAACCAGGATGTGCTGTTGGTTGATCACGCCAATTGCGAGAAGAAAGCGGCAGCTACAGCCATGAATCTGTTGTATCGCTATGTGGCTTATCCCGAGTTGCTGGACAAGATGTCCCAGTTGGCCAGGGAAGAGTTGTTGCATTTCCAACAGGTCGTCAGCCTGATGACTGCTCGCGGGATACCGTATGTGCAATTGAGCGCTTCGCGATATGCAGCAGGATTGCGTGAACAAATGCGCAAGGACCAACATCTTGCTCTGATCGACACCTTAATTATTGGCGCCTTCGTGGAAGCGCGATCCTGCGAACGGTTTGCCTCTCTGGCGCCATTGCTGGACGCTGAACTGGCGAAATTCTACCGTAGCCTGCTGCGTTCAGAAGGGCGGCATTTTCAGGATTATCTTACTTTGGCAAAGCTATATGCCAAGGATGATATCAGCTCACGCATTCAGGAATTTGCGCTGATTGAGAAGCGATTAATTGAAGCAGCTGATCTGGAATTTCGGTTTCACAGTGGTGTACCGGATGAATCAGTTTGCGCAGTTAACCGGGCGAGTCAGGTTCGCGCCAATCTGGTCCGCTAATCTGTCCAATTGCGAACAAGGAATATTGTCGCTTCCCGCAAAGATTGCTGAACTCAATGTTGTCAGAGTGAACAGCGCGGAGATATCTGTCAGAGGATTACTTGCTGCATTTACCGAGCGTAATCGGTTCATGCCTCGCAACGCATCCAGATGGATCAATCGGTTTTCCGTGACATCAATAAACTGCAAATCCCTCAGTGCCTCCAAACCGTTGAGGCTGCGAATCTCCAGACCGGCACAGGTGAGCACTGTAATATCCTCCGCTTTTTCCAAGCTTTGTTGTTGCATGCTGAACGAGATGCAAGCCTGTAGCCCGGGATCTGCAAACCGTGTGCTGGCTACCTGGCCGCGCGGATCGTACAAAGTCTGCTCATTGATTGTCACTGCATACTGCCTGCTACAGGCCGCAAGAATTCCCCACGAGAGTAGCAAACCCATAACGCGCAGAGAGTTGCTGGGTAAATTTGCTGAATCGGAGATTTTTAACATGGTTATCGGGTCTTTGTGTGGGGAGCAAATGCCGCTTGCGGTGGAAATTTCTATCGAGTCCAGTTAGTATGCTCGCTCAGCGGGATAGTGTAAATAAACCCGCCACAAAGATTCATGTGCGCGGTTCGTCAACTTTTGGTCCTTCACTTTCGATTGATTGGCTGGCGATACGGTGCAAGTTGTATCACCCTGCAATTGTCCAAGGAAACTATTATGAGTAATTTGCAATCCTGTGGCCTGCGCCTTGCGTTTGCTGCTTTGTTGGTCTGCTCCACCTCTGTCAGCTTTGCGCAGAGTACAATCAGTCTGGACGCTGAAAATAACCAGATCAGCTACAGTATTGGCGTCAATATTGCGCAAAATCTGGTTGGCCAAGGATTGCTGGAAGAGATTGAACTGGATGTCTTTATTGCTGGCCTGCGCGATTTCGTAGATGGAAACACGCGTCTGACCGAAGAGCAAATGATGACAGCATTGATGGCTTTCCAGCAGCAGATGATGGACAGACAGGCTGCAGAAGTGGAAGCAGTGCGTGTCGCCAGTGCGGCATTCCTGGCGGACAATGCCGCTAAAGATGGCGTAACCACTACCGCGTCAGGCTTGCAGTATTCAGTTCTGAGTTCGGGACCAGCAGGTGGTGCTTCACCGACTACTGCGGATAGCGTGCTCGCTCACTATCACGGAACGTTCGTAGATGGCAGCGTGTTTGACAGCTCGGTAGACCGTGGTGAGCCAGCCGAATTTGGTCTTACGCAGGTTATTCCGGGCTGGACAGAGGCGCTGCAATTGATGAAAACCGGCGACAAATGGCGACTTTTTATTCCGGCAGATCTGGCCTATGGCCCCACCGGTTCGGGCCCAATCCCACCACACTCTACGCTGATCTTTGATGTTGAGCTGCTGGAAATCAACCCGCAATAAGGGTATTGAAACGATATAAGGCGGTGCAGCGCATCGCCTTCCTTTGAAGTGAGTAAATCGACTTGAATAAGCAGCAATTCAATCAGGGTCTGTTGAAATTTATCAGCAGCGCCTCGGATCCGTTCCACGCGGTAGCCAGCATGGTTGAGATGCTGCAAACGGCGGGCTATGAAGCGCTGGAAGAGTCGTCTGCCTGGACTTTGAAAAAGGGCGGCCGTTATTTTACAACGCGCAATGGTTCATCATTGGTTGCATTCTCAATGGGTAAGTCTGATCTGGTGTCTGATGGTTTGCGAATGGCGGGGGCGCACACTGATAGCCCTTGTCTCAAAGTGAAACCGCAACCGGAAATAAGTCGCAACGGGTATTTGCAGCTTGGCGTTGAGGTTTATGGTGGCGCACTTTACGGGCCGTGGTTTGATCGCGATTTATCCCTGTCAGGACGCGTTGAGTATGAAGATGCGGACGGAAAACTCAGTTCCTGTCTCATCAATCTAATGAAACCTATTGCGGTTATTCCCAGTCTTGCCATTCATCTGGATCGCGAGGCTAACCAGAACAAATCCATCAATGCTCAGCATGAACTCGTACCGTTATTGATGGGCTTGAAAAAAGGGGAAACCTTTTCCTTTAATGAGTTTTTGTTGGAACAAGTTAAACAACTACCGGGTTCGGAAGGCGCGCAGAAAATTCTCAGTCATGAACTTTGTTTTTACGACACGCAACCACCTGCGCTGGTAGGATTGCAGGAGCAATTCATTGCATCTGCCCGGTTGGATAATCTGCTGAGTTGTTATGTCTGCCTGCAATCACTGTTAACGGCGAAGAGTGATAATTTCAGTCTGGTAATTTGCAATGATCACGAAGAGGTGGGCAGCACATCGACATCTGGTGCAGATGGCACTTTCCTCAGGTCTGTATTGGAACGTATTCTGGCACTATCCAGTGCTGGCAAAACCACCACTGAGAAATTCGAGCGTATGATTCGCCACTCCATTTTTCTTTCGGTGGATAATGCTCACGGCGTGCACCCGAATTATGCCGATAAACATGATGCCAATCACGGGCCTGTACTTAATCATGGCCCGGTATTGAAGATAAACACTAATCAACGTTATGCCAGTAACAGTCGCACCAGCGCTCTATTCAAATCGCTGTGTGAAAAAGAGAAAGTGCCGGTACAGACGTTCGTAGTGCGCAACGATATGGCCTGCGGCAGTACGATTGGCCCTGTTACCGCGGCAAGTCTGGGCGTTGATACCGTTGACCTTGGCGTACCCACATTTGCGATGCATTCAATTCGTGAATTGGCTGGCGCTGACGATGCGTTTGATCTGAGTAAAGTTATCAAGCGATACTTTCTGGATAAAACTGAATAGCGTTAGGATTTATCGGACCGGGAATTAGTTACTTCAAAACCCCTGGTCTCCCCGCCATACCAAATATTCCACGTATTTAGTTCCCAGCTTTTTTTCGTTTCCTTTTGGCAAACCTGTCCGGCACCAGACACAATGCAACATCGTTCTGCAACGGGCTCGGCTCCTTACTGATGAGACAGCTTAAATATTCTGCGCAGAGTGGTGTTGTAGTCAGTCCGTGAGAGCCATGTCCCACATTTATAAACAAGCCATCAGAACCATCCACCATGCCTACTATGGGCATGAAATCCAGCGTGCCACCGCGCACGCTGGCACGACCGGATATTATTGTATTTCTGCCAAGCCCCAGTTCAGGTAGATGCTTACTAATGCCGGAAATATTCTGCAAATGTTCGGCATCACTCAGGTTAGTAGCGGTAGAATTCTTCACATAACTGGCACCTATGCAATGCAAATTGTTCTGCGCAGGTGCAATATAACTTTCCGCGCATACCACGCAATTCAGTTGTTCAGTTTCTGTTGACTGAGGCAGGAAGCTGAGTTGGCCACGCAATGCCGTCAATGGATACCGGATAGTTTGCAGCAGTGCATTGGCGCGATAGCTATTAGCAATGACTACAGTGTCTGCACTGGCAATAAGGGAATCGTCTGCATTGAATATCTGCCAACTGTCGTTTGGTTTGCGGATACTTGCTACATCACTGTGTAAATACAATTCAATAAAAGGGTGTTGTAGATAGGCATTGCAAAGTGCGCCCGGATTGAGCCAGCCACCATGCGGAAGGAAATAACCTGCTTGTTTTATGTCGATACCGCTAATGTCGCTGCAGGAACCCGAATCGTGCCTTTGCAGGACCTGCTCAGCATAATGACAGTATGCATCCTGCTCAGGGTTCTTGCGGGCATTTGCATATGCGCTATCCAGCGTAAGCACTCCGCAATTGTGCCATTCAATATCGATGGCAGATTGTTGCGCGAGTTGGGTATAGTGACGTGCTGCATAAAGAAAACTTTGCAGATTGAAATACCATTCTCGCGATACTTGTCGATTCATTCGACATTGCAAAACTCCTTGTGGATTACCAGAGGCGCCGTTGGCTATCTCGCCGGCTTGTTCCAGGACACTGACTCGATAACCACGCTGCGCCAATTGCCAGGCAGTGCTGCAACCGGCCAGTCCTGAACCGATAACAATGACATGCTTATCTTTTCCGTGTGCAGAGGCAGACTGAGCAGAAAATGTATCTATGACTGACGACTCGTACGATGATTGTAATTGGGCAAACATCATCTGACGTTTGCTGCCGAACCCGGGTAATTTCTCGACATTGAAGCCAAGCTCCTGCAGGTAACGAACCACGCGTCCAGTTACGCTGTAACTGCTTATGGTTGTGCCGGGTTTGCTTAATCTGGCTACTGTCTGTAGTAATGTCTCACTCCACATATCCGGATTCACGCGCGGGGCGAAACCATCAAAGAACCAGGCATCAACTATGGCATCACTCTCCGCCAACATCTGCTGCGCATCACCCAGATACAGGTCAAGACAAATGCGATCTTTGGTATCGCTGGAGAGGCAATGCAGGCGCTGGTATCCCGGCGTGTGATCCGGGTATTGAGATAGCAGCGATTGGCTGAATTCCGCCAACTCGGGCCAGTGTTTATGGGATTCCTGCAGCGCTTGCTGGCGCATGGGGTATTTTTCACAACTGATAAAATGTAAGCGTAAGCCATGCTGGCCGGGAGCACTTAGTTGCCATTGTCGCCAGAGCTGCCAGCAACAAAGAAAATTCAAACCAGTACCGAAGCCCAGCTCGGCAATGGTAAATAGTTTGTCGCCCCTCAAAGCGGCCTGCTGCCAGCGATTGAGCAGATCGTTGGCTTGCAGAAAAACGTGACGGGTCTCTGCAATGCCACCTTCCCGCGAGAAGTAGATATCTGCAAACTGTCGCGAGAATGGCTCGCCACCATCCTGCCATTCAATTTCGGCATTCTGCAGTGTAAGTGACGATGGTGGATCTTCTTTGCTCATGATTCTGTGTATGGACTGGCAATTAAGCAGGGTTCTCGGTGCAAGCATTGTAACGCAGTCAAACCCGTTTTCGTGTGTATTATGAAAACCAGCCGTGAATAGGGTAAAATGCCGCGCTTTAGCTCAAACACGTTTGGGAATCAGCATGATAGAAACAAACCTCGTTGCACAACGGATCAAGGAATACACCACGCGTACCGAAACACTTCGGGGGTATCTTTGACTACGATGAGAAGAAAGACCGTCTTACAGAAGTAGAGCTTGAGCTGGGGGAGTCCAATGTCTGGGACAAGCCAGAGTATGCGCAGGCGTTGGGCAAAGAGCGCGCCAGTCTGGAAGCTGTCGTAAAGACCATCGACAGACTGTACAGCGGACTCAATGATGCCAGGGAACTCCTGCAATTGGTGCAGGAAGAGAACGATGAGGAACTTTTTGATGCCGTTATCAAAGAGCTCAATTTGCTGGAAAGCCAGTTGAAGACACTGGAATTCCGGCGCATGTTTTCCGGCAAGATGGATCCCAACAATGCCTACGTGGACATTCAGGCGGGCTCTGGCGGCACGGAAGCGCAGGATTGGGCGGAGATGCTGCTGCGAATGTATCTGCGCTGGGGTGAAGCCAAGGGATTCGCAGTTGAAGTCATGGAGGTGTCTCCGGGGGAGGTAGCCGGCATCAAGAGCGCTACCGTGCATATTGCCGGCGACTACGCCTTTGGTTGGTTGCGTACAGAAACAGGCGTACATCGTCTTGTGCGCAAATCTCCGTTTGATTCAGGTAATCGTCGCCATACTTCGTTTTCTTCCGTTTTCGTGTCACCGGAAGTGGACGATGATATAGAGATTGATCTGGACATGTCGCAGGTGCGTGTTGATACCTATCGTGCCAGTGGCGCTGGTGGTCAACATATTAACAAGACCGATTCGGCGATACGCATGACCCATGAACCTTCAGGTATCGTTGTGCAGTGTCAAAGTCAGCGTTCTCAGCACAAGAATCGCGATATGGCAATCAAACAACTGAAAGCTAAACTTTATGAATTGGAGGAATTGAAACGCAGGCAGGAAGCGCAGGCAGTAGAAGCTGAAAAAGCTGACATAGGATGGGGTAGTCAGATTCGTTCCTATGTGCTTGACCAATCGCGCATCAAGGATTTGCGTACCAATATCGAAACCAGCAATACCGGCGCCGTCCTGGATGGCGACCTGGACAAATTTATCGAAGCCAGTCTCAAAATGGGTCTGTGAGCATGACGGAGAGAACACCAGTGGATCAGAAAGCGACACAAGAACAGGCGGGTTCCGTCGAGACGCATCTTGATGAGAACAAGCTGATTGCGCAGCGCAAGGAGAAGCTAAATGCAATTCGCGCCCAGCGTAACGCCTTTCCAAATGATTTTCGTCGCGATAGCCTGGCGGCGGAACTGGAATCGCTTTACCACGAAAAAACCCGCGAGGAACTTGAGGCACTGGCTAAACAGGTAGTGGTTGCTGGCAGAGTGATCCGCATGCGCGGGCCGTTTCTGGTGATTCAGGACGTTAGTGGTCAGATACAACTTTATTTCAATCACAAGAGCGTGTCCGAAGCTATTAATGCGGAAATCAAATTGCTCGACCTTGGCGACATAATTGGTGTGGAGGGCGAAGTATTTCGCACGGGCAAAGGCGAGTTGACGGTGAATATCAGCAACCTGCGTTTGCTTACCAAAGCATTACGTCCCTTGCCTGACAAACATAAAGGTCTTTCCGACACGGAAGTTCGTTATCGGCAACGCTATATTGATCTGATTGCCAATGATGCATCGCGGGAAACGTTCGTGATGCGTTCAAAAATCATTACCAGTATGCGGCAATTTTTTCAAAATCTTGATTTCATGGAAGTGGAAACGCCAATGATGCAGGTGATCCCCGGGGGCGCGTCAGCGCGTCCGTTTGTCACGCATCATAATGCATTGGATCAGCAAATGTATCTGCGCATAGCGCCAGAGCTCTACCTGAAGCGTTTGGTTGTTGGTGGCTTCGAGAAAGTCTTCGAGATTAATCGCAATTTTCGTAACGAGGGTTTGTCAACGCGGCACAACCCCGAATTCACCATGGTCGAGTTCTACCAGGCGTATGCGGATTATCATGACCTGATGGACTTCACTGAGCAGATGTTCCGCAAGATTGCACTGGATGTTCTGGGTAAAACTGATTTCAGCTATCAGGGTTTGCAATTGGATTTTGCCAGACCATTTGCTCGGCTCAGTGTCAAAGACTCGATTCTTAAATATTGTGACGGTGTCACTGCTGAGCAATTGGAAAGCAGAGAAAGTGCAGCGGCACTGGCAACGAAGATGGGCGTCAAGGTAGAGCAATCATGGGGAGTTGGACGCATCATGATGGAGATCTTTGATGAGGGGGTAGAGCATCACCTGCTGCAACCAACCTTTATTACGGAATACCCGACAGAAGTGTCTCCGCTGGCGCGTCGTAGTGATGAGAACCCGGATGTAACAGATCGCTTCGAATTGATCATTGGTGGCAGAGAGTTGGCTAACGGTTTTTCGGAATTGAATGATGCAGAAGATCAGGCACAGCGATTTCGGGAACAGGTCGCTCAGAAAGACTCCGGTGATGCTGAAGCCATGCATTACGATGCCGACTACGTCTGCGCGCTTGAGTACGGCATGCCCCCAACGGCAGGCGAGGGCATTGGGGTGGACAGGCTGGTCATGTTGTTCACCGACTCTGCGTCGATCAAAGACGTCCTGTTATTCCCGCATATGCGGCCGTTGGCATAATTTTGTCCGGGAACTGAATCTGGTGGATTCCAAACAATTTGCTGCCGACCGCATAAAACTCCACGAGTCCTGGAAGGAATTTTTACTGGCTGAGTTCAAGCAACCGTATATGCTTGCTCTGCGGCAGTTCCTGGTATCAGAGAAAACGGCTGGCAGACTTGTTTATCCTGCAGGTGACAATATTTTTGCTGCATTGAATGCGACACCATTCGACAACGTCAAAGTCGTTATTATCGGTCAGGATCCATACCATGGCCCCGGTCAAGCACACGGATTGTGTTTTTCCGTGCAACCTGACGTGGACATTCCGCCGTCATTGCGCAACATTTATAAAGAGATCGCGCAAGATATCGGTACGCCTGTAACAGGTGATGGTTGTTTGTCAGGTTGGGCTGAGCAAGGAGTGTTACTACTTAACTCAGTGCTGACCGTGAGGGCGGCGCAAGCTGCTTCGCATCAGGGCAAGGGCTGGGAGTTGTTCACAGACAGAATTATTTATCTGCTCAATGAAAAGAAAGAGAATCTGGTGTTCCTGCTGTGGGGAAGTTACGCACAACGAAAAGGCGAAATTATCGACAGAAGCAAACACCTGGTGCTTGAGTCCGTGCATCCTTCGCCACTTTCGGCCAGCAGAGGTTTTTTCGGTAATCACCATTTTTCGAGAACGAATACCTACCTTATCGAAAATGGCCTTGCAGAAATTGATTGGACAAAAAAATGATCGATAATACTTTCGATACTTTGCTTATCGACACAATGAGATCCCTGCCATGACCAGTATTGAGGCCTGCGTAATTGTTGGAGCAGGGCATGCAGGTTCGCAGTTAGCCATTCAGCTTCGCAAAGAAGGATGGACAGGGCGTATCACTCTGCTGGGTGATGAAACACCTCTGCCTTACCATCGCCCTCCGTTATCCAAAGCGGTCCTGGCTGGTGAGAAAACGCTGCACGAAATCGCACTTAGACCGCAGCTCATGTACGACAACAGTTCAGTAGAATTATGCTTGGGAGAAAAGGCAGTAGAGATTCTACGCGAGAAAAAAATACTCAAATTGCAAAGTGGTAGATTGCTGCCATACGACAAGCTCGCACTTTGCCTGGGTGCCCGCGTGATAAAGTTACCTCTGGGAGAAAACCTGTGTGGAGTGTTTTATTTACGCAATGCTGCTGATGTGGATGCAATAAAACAAGACCTGGCGCCCAACAAAAGAGTAGTTATCATTGGCGGCGGCTATATCGGCCTGGAAGCTGCCGCTGTGCTGCAGTCACTCGGTTTGCATGTCACCGTACTGGAACGCGCTACAAGAATTCTGCAGCGCGTCACCAGTGAACCAGTGTCTGATTATTTCACGCGGCTGCACCAAGACAAGGGCATAAAAATAATTACAGGCGTCGAAGTTACAGCAATCAACGGCAAGGAATTCGTAGAATCCGTGCAATGCATCGATGGTTCGCAATATCCCGCCGATATCGTCATCATCGGTATAGGCGTTGTCCCCGAAACAGCGTTAGCAGCAGCAGCAGGTCTAACTATCGAGAATGGCATCAAGGTAAATCAGTTCGCTCAAACAAGCGATGCATCCATCTATGCAGTAGGTGATTGCGCTTCGCATCCGAGCTTCCTGTACCAATCCCGAATTCGCCTGGAATCAGTACAGAACGCCAATGACCAGGCGCGCGTAGCCGCTGCAAACTTGTGCGGCAAACCCACTCTCTACAATTCCGTACCGTGGTTCTGGTCAGATCAGTACACCACCAAACTACAATCTGTTGGCCTTTCCAATCACTTTGACTCGCTGCTGGTGCGCGGTGATCCTACCAACGTCGAGTCCGGGAACTTCACTATACTCTACGGCAGAAACGGGCACCTGATCGCTGCCGACTGCATTAATATGCCGAAAGAGTTTCTCGCAGCTAAACGGTTGGTGCAGGAGCGGGTTCCATGGGATTCCGTATTGGCAGATGGCATGCTCTGATCTATGAGTTCCTGAACTTCTGAACTTCTGAACTCTGGAATTCGGTTGGGGTGTTGCCTGTACGAGAGAGACACGCCGTGAATATGTCCCTATAGGCTCGGCGCCAGCATCCATGCTGGCGACGGTCTCACTCGTACAGGCAACACCCCGCCCTGATTTCGGAGTAAGGCGGACCAGTTTTTTGATTTACTCGTATTTGTAGCGCTCTAAATTTGCTATGGAATTGGACGGATCAGTGCACTCTGGATCATACCGGCGTTCCCTGCCTGGATTCGGATTGCATCTGAGCAACGTGTAATGCAAATTTCACGGATTTCGATTCTAGCATTCTCGTACTTCATCGACGTGAGCCACGGTGCCAGCTCGCAATATTCTCACTTGCGAAATCTTCCAGCCATGCTTAACCATTCAGAAAATGGTCCGATTAACTCCTCAGCCAGGGCGGGGTGTTGC
>JBGSXL010000015.1:0-89606 GCA_041751425.1 Pseudohongiellaceae bacterium
AGCCTGCTTTCGCAGGCTTTCATTTTTTGGCAGTGGTGTTTGGTGCGCCCGGCATGATTCGAACATGCGACCCCTTAGTTCGTAGCCAAGTACTCTATCCAGCTGAGCTACGGGTGCTTTCAGAGGTGCGTATTATATAGATATTCCTCTTTAAGACAACCCGGCGGTGAAGATAGTTGGTGGCTATTTGCACCGGGCTGGGATGTCGGGCTTACGGGCTATCCAGGTAGCTATCAGTCCAGCAGATGTTCCTGCATCCAGCCCAACAGAGCCGAACCTGCAATCTCCCCTGCTTCACCGGTAAACAGGCCGTGTGGGGCGCCTGGAATGGTGATGAAGTTGGATTTGACTCCAGCGGTTGATAACGCGGCAGCCATGCGTTGGCTGTGGCTGATGTTGACCAGAGTATCTGCATCACCATGCACTAACAGCACGGGCGGATCATCTGAACTTGCGTAGTCCAAGGGAGACACGTGAGGAGCATGGTTGGCTTCGAAGTTCAAAGCCGGGAAATTATCGTTAGGACCTGTCATACCACGCAGGTCGGTGGGTGGCATATAGGCGACCACTGCGGCAGGTCTGGCAAGTGGATTGCTGATAACGCCGCCATTAGGCTGGTAGTCTGAGCGCAGACCCAGCATTAAAGACAGGTGACCGCCCGCGCTGATGCCAGAAACGCCTATGCGATTTCGATCGACATTGTATTCTTCAGCATTTATGGCTATCTGCTGAAATGCCAGCGCTACATCGTTGTAGGCTTCCAGCACATTGTATTTGGGGCTGCTGCCATGACGCACGGCGAATACGGTAAAACCGGCATCCACCAGTGGCATGAACATGCTTTCATAGGCACCTTGCATGGGTAAACTGGACATCCAGCCGCCGCTTATCATGTACGCTACGGCCGCGCCGTTGGCATTGCCATCAGGTTGGTAGACATCCATCACCAAAGCCATGCCATCCTTGTGACCATAAACAACATTGTGAATGGTTTCTGCCTGTGCAACTGCTGACAGGCTGCACGCAAACACCACACTCGCTACCAGGAATATTTTCGACTTTACTGACATTTCGCTCACCTTTTTAGTTTTAACAGACCGACACGTTTTACCACAAAACCTGACACTGTTTATCACAAATCAGAGATAGCAGTATTTTTTTCCAACTACATGCCCGTGGTACTATTTGGCTTCCAAGGGGACAGTCGACGGTTTGCCGCCGAGAGTACATCCTCTGAGCACAAAGAGGTACAGGAATTGAATCGCGTCCCGCTCAAACAAACTCTGTGGAATCTGTCTGCAGGTCTGGTTCTTTCTGTCAGCCTGTTGCCGGTTTCAACCCACGCCGACTACGCAGCAGGTTTGCTCGCCTATGAAGCTGGCGACTATGCCACTGCCCTGGAAGAATTCACCGAAGATGCTCAGGTAGGCCACGCATTAGCGCAATTCAATCTGGGCATGATGTATCACTATGGTCAGGGCACTGAACGCGACTACGAGCGCGCCATGCAATTGTATGCGTTGTCGGCACAACAAGGGCTGGCACGTGCTCAGTACCATCTGGCCAGCATGTATGACAATGGCGAGGGTACTGAGCAGGATTACCGGGAAGCCTATCACTGGTATGCAATGGCCGCAGAGTCCGGAGATTCTGCCGCGCAGTATGCGTTGGGAACGATGAACTTCTATGGTCAGGGCAAACGTGAGGACTATGCGGAAGCGCTGCACTGGTATGAGCTCGCCGCAGCCCAGGACAATCGCGATGCGCAATACAATCTCGGCGTGATGTATGCGAATGGTTATGGCGCTGACGTTGACCCCGCGCAGGCATTACGTTGGTTTGCAGCGGCTGCCAGGCTGGGTAGCGCCGATGCGCAGTTCAATGCGGGCCTGATGTACAACGAAGGTCACGGCGCTCCGCAGGACTACCAGCGAGCGATGCGTTATTTCACGATGGCCGCACGCCAAGGTGTCGCGGAAGCTATGGCGCGTGTCGGTATTCTGCACGCTTCCGGGCAAGGTGTTGCGCAGGACTATGGGCAGGCACGGCGTTGGTTCGAGCTTGGTGCCGAGGCAGGCGACGTGCCCTCACAATCCTTTCTGGGCCGTATATATATGAGTGGTATGGGCGTTGAACAGGACGTGCAGACCGCTTATATGTGGTATGCCGTAGCTAATAAAAACGGTGACAATGATGCGTTACCCGTGATGATTGCATTAAAAGCAAATATGACACCTGAACAATTGGCAGATGCTGAGAAACTCGCAGCCGACTGGATACAGAATCATGCCCGCTAGAATTATAGATTTATATACGCTCACTGTTGTTGGCGCTTTGTCTCTTGGTATTGCTATCGGCGTGCCGGCACAAACCGATACCGTTTCTTCCAATCTGGAACCCGCCCATGACAATGTCATTGCAGAGGATGAGTTGGCAGCCGATGCAGTTATTCCTTTGCAACTCCTGTTGGCAGCAGCTGAAAGTGGCGACAGCAGTGCGCAATTTGATCTGGGTACGCGTTATCTGTACGGCGTGGGTGTTGAACAGGATAATTTCATAGCGGCACGTTGGTTTCGGCTGGCGGCTGAACAGAACAATCACAATGCACAGTACAATCTGGGTGTCATGTCACTTAATGGGCTGGGCGTGATTGCAGATGTCGATGAAGCACTACGCTGGTTTCATACCGCCGCAGAAAATGCCGACACCACCGCTCAATTTACTCTTGGCGTGATGTATGCCAACGGTCGTGGAGTGCCGCGCGATTTAATGCTGGCGCATATGTGGTTTACGTTGGCCAGCGCCGGTGGCGATGAAAGCGCCGCTATAAATGCTGTGCTGTTTCAGGAAATGTTGACCACGGAACAGGTGGAAGAATCGCAGCGCCTGGCGCAGGAATGGATAGCCAGATTCAATAGTAATGTGACGAATTGATTAGCTTGATGCGTTTGCCTGTAATACCAGCAGCTTCAGGGCGGTCTTTTGAGTAATCGAATACATCAGGAATACCAGATATGAAATTTGCCAATTATTTTTTCAGCTGTGTTTTTGCGGTGATGGTTAGTCTCAGCACAACCGTTTCTGCAGACTATGAAACCGGCTTGAACGCTGCTCAGAGCGGCGATTTCGAAACAGCTCATACACTCTTTCTGGAAGCTGCTGAAGCAGGACTGGATCTGGCTCAATACAATCTGGGCGTCATGTATTATTCCGGGCTTGGCGTAAAGCGTGATTACAAGAAAGCCTATGAGTGGACAAAAAAAGCTGCTGACCAGGGACACGTGGAAGCCCAGTTCAACATGGGTACACTTTATTTCAACGGCAATGGCACACGGCGCAACCGCGACCAGGCTTTCCAGTGGTACATGCAAGCAGCAAATAACGGGCACCCCGAATCGCAATATAATCTGGCTACAATGTATCGCGATGGCACTGGTGTAAAACGGGATTATGTGCAGGCGCATTTCTGGGCTAATGTGTCGCGCGAAAACGAGTATCTGGAAGCGGAGTTGGTACAGCAGGAAATCAGTGCCATGTTGAATGCAGAACAGAAAGCTGAAGCAGAGAAATTGTTTGTCGAATGGTTGTTAGCGCGCTGAGATGTATTAATTTTTTCTGCGAAATACTATTAGTTGCAAGGCTACTGTTGTGATGCGATAGTCTGGATGCGCTGCACCATCGCCTGCAAACCACTGCCCCGAGTTGGGCTCAGATGTTTCAACAGGTTCAAGGCATCGAAATACGCCGCAATATCGAAACTCAGAATTTCTTCCTTTGTCTTGCCGTTATAGGCTGCAAGCACAACACCCAACAATCCTTTCACAATAAACGCATCGCTGTCGACGTCAAAAAACAACCTGTCTTCCTTCCTGGTATAAACAAGCCATACCTGACTCTGACATCCGCGGATCAGATTCTCTTCCTTCCGATGCGATTCATCTAGTGTGGGAATTTCCTTACCAAGATCGATGATGTATTTATAGCGATCTTCCCAGGTATCGAAAAAAGACAGCGCTTCGATAATATCGTCTGGGCAAATCGCTGTACCAAATTTATTCATAGTCAGAAAAACATACCTGTTTCAAGCTGCGCTTCTTCGCTCATGCGATCTCTGCTCCAGGGTGGATCGAAGACCAGTTGCACATTGACCTGTTTCACATTGGGAACTTTGCGGACGCGGTACTCCACATCACCGACTAACACCGGCCCCATGCCACAGCTTGGTGCCGTCAATGTCATATCGATATTGACTGCTTTCTTTTCCTGATCGACCTCCACTTTATAGATCAAACCAAGGTTAACCAGATCAACCGGAATCTCTGGATCGAAAACAGTGCCAAGTGCCTGCCATACCTGCGCCTCGTCTATCTCCTTGCCTACGGCCGGAGGAAAACTCAGGGTCTCCGGTTGCAAACCCAGAATACCTGCATCTGTGCCATCAACGCGTAGCATCTGGCCGTTGCACACCACTGTGTAATTACCACCCAGCGCCTGCGTGATGCTGACAAAAGTATCTTTGGGAATTGTTACCGGGGTGCCATCTGGCACTCTTCGCGCAGGACAATCTTTCTGCGCAACCACCATTCGTCTTTCCATCAATGTCTGCCTGTGTTGTCAGTTGACGCTGAAACTTTCGCCGCAGCCACAATGGTCTTTCGCATTCGGATTCAGGAAACGCAGTTGCTTATTGACGCCCACCTGCACCAGATCAATCTCTGTACCGCTGATTATGGACAGACTCTTTTTGTCTATCAGGAAATCCACGTCACTATCGAGCTTGATATGTAAATCGTTTTCGTTGAACTCAGACACCAGATCCACCACGTACATGAAACCTGTGCAGCCACTGTCCTTGACGCTCAAGCGAATAGCCTTTGCTTTATTGTTGGTTTGCAATTGCTTACGGAAATGCACTACTGCCGCATTGCTGACTTTTACTGTATTCATATTCGGGTCAAACGACTCGACGGTCATGCTGTTACCCTCGCCTTCAATAAAATGTCGCTGTTATCGAGCGACTCAATTTCTTCTGTTAAAAACTCTAAACTAAAATTTCCTTTGCTTTCGCCAGTGCCGTAAACAAGCGGTCCACATCATCGAAAGTGTTGTAAAAACTGAAGCTGGCACGCACGGTGCCAGGTATGCCCAACTGATCCATGATGGGTTGTGCGCAGTGGTTACCGGTGCGCACAGCTATTCCTTGCTGATCCAATAACATGCCCAGATCCGATGGGTGAGCACCCTCCAGCAGGAAACTCATTACGCTGGCCTTTGCAGTGGCCGTCCCGATTAAACGTATCCCCGGCATATTAAGTGCCTTGTCTTCCGCATAAGCGAGCAACGCCTGTTCATGTTTTGCTGCGGCCGCACGATCAATGCCGTTCAGATAATCCAGTGCCGCACCAAGACCAATAGCGCCAGCAATATCCGGCGTGCCTGCTTCAAACTTGTAAGGCAATTGGTTGTATGTGGTGCCAGCAAAACTTACCGACTCGATCATCTCACCACCACCCTGATAGGGAGGCATTGCTTCCAGCAGTGCTAATTTTCCATACAAAACGCCTAGTCCCGTGGGACCAAAAAGCTTGTGCGCGGAAAAAGCGTAAAAGTCGCAATCCAGCGCCTGCACATCTACCGGCCAATGTGCTACCGCCTGCGCGCCATCCACCATCACCAACGCGCCAACTGTGCGGGATAGTTTGATGATTTCCGCAATCGGGTTGATCGTCCCGAGTGCATTGGACACATGCCCAACGGCAACCATGCGCACGCGTTGGTCCAACATATTCTTGAATGCATCCATATCAATCGTGCCGGATGCGTCTACCGGTATCGCCTCGACACGCGCACCGGTGGCTGCAGCCCCCATCTGCCAGGGTACGATATTAGAGTGATGCTCCATCGCAGAAACCAGAATACGATCTCCAGTCTTTAGCGCGTTACGGCCCCAGCAACTGGCGACCAGATTGATGGATTCAGTCGTGCCGCGTGTCCATAAAATCTGCTTTGTAGATTCCGCATTCAGAAAGCGTGCAACTTTTTCACGCGCTCCCTCGAACTGTGCTGTTGCACGATCACTTAACGTATGCGCGCCACGATGCACATTACTGTTGTCATTGCGATAGTAATTGCTGATGGCATCTATGACGGCGTCTGGTTTCTGTGTAGTTGCTGCATTATCGAGATATACAAGCGGATGTCCGTTGATCTGCTGTTGCAGAATTGGGAAATCCTTGCGAATGGCCTTCACATCGAAACCGTTATCAACTGCATTCAAATTCGTGACTGGGTTCATGGATGCCACTACTCCGGCAACCGTTCATGGGTTGCCGCTGCAGCAACAAGGCTGCTGCTCTCTGCAAACAACTTAGTGAGATGCTCGCGCAGATATTCCTGTATCGGCGCTTGGTGTATCTCCTGCAGCAGCTCATTGATGAATCCGAAGCTGAGCATCACTCTGGCTTGCTGTTCGGACACACCACGGCTTTGCAGATAATACATGGCAGTTTTATCCAGTTGACTGATGGTAGCGCCGTGCGCACATTTAACATCGTCAGCATAAATCTCCAGCTCAGGCTTGGTATCTATCTCTGCTTTATTGGAGGTCAACAGATTACGATTGCTCAATTCTGCCAACGTCTTCTGCGCATCCGGATGTATATGAATCCGCCCATTGAAAACGGCGTGTGCTGAATCGCCAATGATGCCGCGAAATACTTCGTTGGTAGTGCAATGCGGCACGCAGTGCTCAACATTCGCGTGGTAATCAACGAGCTGACTGTTTCTTGCCAGATAGACGCCATGCATCTGCAACTCGGCACCCTGGCCGCGATGATTGATCTGATAGTCAACGCGTTTCAGTTGACTGCCTTCGGCAATAGTGAAACCCAACAACCTGGCATTTCGATGCAGGTCTGCGTGCACTCCACCGACATGCAACAGGTCTTCCTGTTCCAGGCTGATGCGTGTGTGTCTCAGTTGTGCGTTTTCTCCTACGCTAATCTCAGTCAGCGTGTTCACAAATCCATTCTGCTCCTGCGCGGTAGACACGTAGTGTTCGATGACCTCGGCATTGGCATTCTCTTCCAGCAGAACCAGTATGCGTTGATTCGCAACACTGCGCTCACTCTGCGCCGTAGAGACGTGCACGATATACACGGGCTTCTCAAGTACATGGCCACGTGGCACATACACAAGCACACCCTCTTCCGCCCAGGCATTACTCAAGCTGGCGAATAAATGGCGCTCCGTATTGAGTATCTTGCCAAGGTTTCTCTCGATAAGAACCCTGGCTTTAGCATCAGCTTGCGAGAATAACTGCACCGCAGCGGGTAATTCACTGGAGGAATCCGCAGAAAAAACCCCGTTCACAAATACCAGGCGCGTAGCATCGAAATCAACCAGCTTTACATCTTTGTGCCAATCGGGAGCAAGCTCACCCCATTGCGAAAACAGTCCCTTTTGCAAAGAGGAAAGTGACGTGTACTTCCACAATTCTGTTTTACGATTTGGCCAGCCTGCCTGCAGCCATTGTTCGGCACCAGCGTAACGTAAAGTCGCCAGCCATTCTGGAGTTTGTTGTGCGGTTGCCAATTGCACCGCCTGTTGCTGAAAATCTGTCATATTCTCAGGCAACCTCTTCACCAGGCTGAGATCCATCCAACCAACTATATCCTTTAGCTTCCAATTCTTTCGCCAGTTCCTTGCTGCCGGATTTGACAATGCGGCCACCGGACAACACGTGCACGAAATCCGGCACGATAAAATCCAGCAAGCGTTGGTAATGGGTAATCACAATGAAGCTGCGTTTGCCGTCGCGCATCGCGTTGACACCGTTAGCAACAACCTGCAACGCATCGATATCCAGGCCAGAATCAGTTTCATCCAGAATGCAAAGCGTGGGCTCCAGCAACATCATCTGCATTATCTCATTGCGTTTCTTCTCGCCACCCGAGAAACCTTCGTTCACACCACGTTTCAGAAAGGCGGGGTCAAGACTGACTTTTTTGCTGGTCTCGCGAGCCAGCTTCATAAAATCGAATGAAGACAATTCCGTCTCGTCATGATGCTTGCGCTTGGCATCCACTGAAGCTTTCAAAAACTCCATATTGCTGACACCGGGAATCTCCACCGGGTACTGAAATGCCAGAAACAGACCTTCGCGAGCGCGTTCTTCAATGGGCATATCGAGCACGTTTTTACCGTTGAGCGTCGCGGTGCCAGATACCACTTCAAAACCATGGCGACCCGTCAATACATTGCCCAGCGTACTCTTGCCTGAACCATTCGGCCCCATGATGGCATGCACTTCGCCTGGTTTTACCTGCAGGCTCAAACCATTAAGTATTTGCTTATCTTCCACTCTTGCGACCAGGTCGCGTACATCCAGCATTGTCTTATTCCTGATATCCAATTTTATGTTCGACTACGTGGCAGCATTTTTCTGCCATCAACCAACTGAGCCTTCCAGACTGACTTCCAACAGCTTGCCGGCTTCCACGGCGAACTCCATCGGCAGTTCCTTGAAAACTTCACGGCAGAAACCATTAACAATCATCGATACTGCTTTTTCAGCATCCAGCCCGCGTTGCTGACAAAGAAACAACTGATCGTCGCTGACTTTTGATGTTGTTGCCTCGTGCTCCACAACAGCTGATGCATTACGGTTTTCAATGTAAGGGAACGTGTGTGCGCCACATAAATCGCCAATCAACAATGAATCGCACTGCGTATAATTACGCGCACCCTCTGCCGCTGCATTAATACGCACTAAACCGCGATACGCGCTCTGACTGCGACCCGCAGAAATGCCTTTGGCGATGATTGTGGAGCTGGTGTTCTTGCCCAGGTGAATCATCTTGGTGCCGGTATCGGCTTGCTGAAAATTATTGGTCAACGCAACGGAGTAGAATTCACCCACACTGTTGTCGCCCTTGAGAATGCAGCTGGGATATTTCCACGTGATGGCTGAACCGGTTTCCACCTGCGTCCAGGATATGCGCGCATTCTTGTGACACACGCCGCGCTTGGTCACGAAATTATAAATACCGCCTTTGCCTTCCTTATCCCCGGGGTACCAGTTCTGTACTGTAGAGTATTTTATTTGTGCGTCATCCAGAGCAACCAGTTCAACAACGGCCGCATGAAGTTGATTCTCGTCGCGCATTGGCGCAGTGCAACCTTCCAGATAGCTGACGTAGGACCCCTCATCTGCAACGATCAGCGTGCGCTCAAATTGGCCGGTATTCAATTCGTTAATACGGAAGTAAGTGGACAACTCCATGGGACAACGCACACCTTTGGGGATATACACAAAGGAGCCGTCGGAAAATACTGCACAGTTCAATGCTGCGTAAAAATTGTCGCGCTGCGGCACTACTGAGCCCATGTACTTCTTGATGAGTTCGGGATACTTGTGCACCGCTTCACTGATGGGACAGAAAATAACGCCCGCCTCTTCCAGTTTGGCGCGATAAGTAGTGACAACTGATACCGAGTCGAAAACGGCATCAACGGCAACGCCAGCCAATGTCGCCTGTTCATGCAGGGGGATGCCCAGCTTCTCATAAGTCGCTAACAATTCGGGATCAACTTCATCCAGACTTTGCGGCCTATCGGCCATGCTCTTGGGAGCGCTGTAATAAGAGATCGATTGGAAATCAATTTTTGGAAACTTCACATGTGCCCAATCCGGCTCTGGCATTTCCAGCCACTGGCGAAACGCGCGCAGACGCCATTCCAGCAACCATTCGGGCTCACCCTTGGTTCTGGAAATGAAACGCACCGTATCCTCATCCAGGCCGGGGGCGAGGGTGTTGGATTCGATGGCAGAATGAAAACCTGCGGAATACTCTTTCCGGATCAGGCTTTCGACTTGATCGCTCATGGGCTTACCTCAAATTTGCGCCAGATATTGCATTTGCGCCAGATATTGCAGAAGAGGCTCTTGAATGGCCAGGCTGGTCGCGGTGCACGGGCTGTGAATTATCGGATATCCGACTAAATCAGTCAACTATTGCCAACCTTCTCCCATTTGGGCTTCAGTCCGCAGCGCGGATAGTATAACAGGGGTCGTACTTCTTACCGGCAAGTTTCATGCGACCTGCAGCCACAAACTCCTTCAGCAGCGTATCCATGGCCGCCATGATGTCCTTGCTGCCCGTCAATTCAAACGGACCATGCTGACGAATCATCTTCAAGCCATTTTCTTTGACGTTACCGGCAACAATCCCGGAGAACGCGCGCCGCAGGTTGATGGCCAGCTCTCCTGCCGGAAGCTGCGGATTCAATTCCAGTGCTGCCATGCTCTGATGCGACACTTCAAACGGCCGCTTCATCTCTTTTGGGATATGCAGTAACCAGTCGTAGAAGTATGCATCACTGGTCTTGCGCCGGTTGGCCGCGACCTTTTTGATACCTGACTTCATCAGCTGCGCCACTTGCCGGGCGTCATTCTCCACAATCTGATAATAATCCCGCACTTGTTCACCAAGCGCATTCACCAGAAACGTGTCAATCCGGCGAAAGTAGCCATTACTTGTTGCCGGTTCCGTAAATATCACCGGCAGGAATACATCCTTGTTTGCGGGATCCATCAATGTACCCAGCAGAAAGAGTATTTCTTCCAGCGTTCCCACTCCTCCGGGAAACACAATGATGCCGTGTCCAAGACGCACAAACGCTTCCAGTCGTTTCTCGATATCAGGCAGTACAACCAGTTGATTAACAATGGGATTCGGAGATTCCGCAGCGATAATACCTGGTTCAGTAACACCCAGATATCTGCCATTGGCGATGCGCTGCTTCGCATGACCAATAGTGGCGCCTTTCATTGGCCCCTTCATCGCGCCCGGCCCGCAGCCGGTGCAGATATCCATGCCACGCAGTCCCAGCTGATAGCCAACTGTTTTGCTGTAATCGTATTCTTCGCGGCTTATCGAGTGCCCGCCCCAGCACACGACCAGACTGGGAAATGCGCGCGGCTGCAGAACACCTGCATTGCGCAACACATTAAATACAAGATTTTTTATCTCGCCAGGTTCAGCAGATTCGCTGCCATCACGCAGCGCTGCATAAAACTCACTGGAGACAAAGACGATGTCACGCAATACCGCAAACAAATTGTCGCGCACACCATTCATAATGACGCCATCAACGAATGCACAAGCCGGAGCATTACTCAATTTCAGCTTGATACCACGCGTTTGCTGCAATATTTCCACGTCAAAGTTGGCATAGCGCTCAAACACCTCCTCAGCATTATCTGTAACATCGTCACAGTTCAATACGGCTAACGCGCAACGGCGAAACAGCTCATGCAGATCTCCGTGACCCACCTGGCGGAGACGTTGCACTTCCAATTGCGACAATAATTCCATCGTGCCCCGCGGACCTACTTCGGCGTCCTGATGAGTGCGACCGTCACAGGGTAGATCCTTGTCAGTAGCGTGCTGGCTTGCTGCGGCGCCTTTTAATGCCGCTGCATATTTTTCTGGCACTTCATTCATACAGTTTTCTCTTGAAAATCAATAAGTCAAAACATTTGCACGCAAGTGTGGCGGCACATGATTGAATTAGCAAGCAGGCGGTTGTTTGTATGCTTGCGTGATTGCGCTACCATAGCCTCCACATCTGACCGTTGGGAACCTGAACCTCATGAACAAGAAGATAACAAAAACAAGCCGCTTGAGTGATGACCCGGAGGCAAACTACGAACTATTCATCGATCAGGTGTTGGCCACGGGTGTTGTTTGGGGCCTGAAATCGGAGGACGGTTGGGCAGTATGTCCATCTATTGAGTTCGAAGAAACTGATGTATTCCCCTTCTGGTCGGACGAAGCCGACGCGAAACCACACTGTGCTGACGAGTGGAAAATATACACACCAGCGACGATCAGTCTGGAGGATTTTCTGGAAGACTGGCTGCCGGGCATGCATGAGGATAACGTCATGGTTGGCCCGAACTGGGATATCGAGATGACCGGGCTGGAAGTGGAGCCTGCGGATCTGGCGGCGCATTTGACAACGTGATCATTGCACCTAGGAATCGCTGAAATACAAGAACTATCAGAACAACAAGAACTAAAAGAACACCACCAACCCGAGGAAACCCAATGCGCCTGACCCAGGAACTCACCGATGAACTGGACGCTCTACTTCTGTTCAATGTCATCAATCCGCAAGAAGGCATCAAGGTACACAAGTCTGCTGACCCCAGCCGCATCAGCGCTATTCAGCGGCTGCATGACAAGGGGCTCGTTACGCAATCTGATGGTGGGTATCTGACTGAACTTGGTCGCGAGGCGGTTGAGCAGTTGCATATGACGTTGACTATCCTGACCACTGGTTAAAACCTGCCCCCAACACTGTCTCAACAGCGCCCTGTTTTCGCCTTGAAAAACTCAGTGTATGCACTCCGATCCTCGCACAGAGAGTCACCCACTGCCCCGCAGGACACGCCGTGAACCCATCCATGGGGGCTCGTCTCGCACCGTCCAGGTGCTCCACGGTCCTGCGGGGCAGTGGGTGACTCTCTGTGCTCTTGTTACGTTTGCGTCGGGCGGTTTTAGGCAACCCAATTCTCCAGATCGGTTTTGCGCTGACCTTCTGAAACCGCTCCTTGCTACGAAAGCTTCTGGTATTAGCCCTGAATTTGCACTACGGATAAGAGGTTGCCGTCTGGGTCGCGGAACCAGGCGACGCGGGAGCCTTCTGGGGTTGTCAGTGTTCCGTTTGATTCGTGCGGGAAGCCGGGGAAGCGTTCGATTGCGATGCCGTGGTCAGTCAGCGTGGTAACGATGAGATCGACATTTGGCACTGAGAATCCCAGCACTGTGTGCTCAGATGGTGTCATCGATGGGACTGGGGCAATTCGAAGATCGTTGCCGTTGACGTCGAAAACTACGGCGCCGTCGGAGATTCCCTTGTTGGAAAAACCCAGTCCATTCCGGTAGAAATCTACAGATTGGTTCAGGCGTGTAGTGCAGATAATCGATTGCAGTTTAGAGTTTGCCAGCATTTTTTTGCTCCTAGTGAAATTTTATATGTGGAAGACCCACAAAAATCTCAATGCCAGCAACGCCAGGTTTTCCATATCCCAGAAACGCAAAAGCCGCGATCAACGCGGCCTAAAAAGTGATTGGAATCTTATTCGATGTAATTGAGGTTGGTCAAACGAAATATTCAGCCTGATTCTCAGCGCTACGACTACAGTGCACATATTTGTTGTTACTTAACTTTGGTATGGCGCCGGGAAATTGCCAAATCGCAAACTTCATTACGATTCCTTTAACCGCTGAGATCGATCACTACACTTTCTTCATCCGTGCGGCTCCTGGCAAGCGCCAACAGCTCCGTGTCTTCAATAAAGTCCATTATCGCTTCATAGGCTGTTGCCGGCACACAGTAAAACGCAGGCTCATTCCTGTTCAGTATAGCAATCGGCATCCCTTCGCCACTTGCGACAACCTTCAAGGGATTAGCCTTCAGCTCAGAAATACTGGCTACTATGTCAGTAAAAATATGGTGCGCCATAACTATACCGAAGTCTTGAAGCGTATTTAAGCCCGAATAATAGCGCTATTACTCAATTTCGCAAACCAGCCCAACACAAACGCCACTCCAAGCACTGAGAGCCACCCCCTGCCGCGCAGGACCGTGGAGCGTCTGGATGACGCGAGACGAGCCCCCATGGATGGGTTCACGGCGTGTCCTGCGTGGCAGGGGGTGGCTCTCAGTGCGACTATCGGAGTGCAATTGGTGCGATTCAGATAACGGGACTATTTCTTAGGATATTCATACCATCCCTTCCCCGTCTTCTCCCCAAACTCCCCTTTCATATAGTGCTCCACCAGACTGGGACTGGGCATATCCGCGAAATCCCCGGTTTCCCGGAACTTCTCCATCCGCATGATGTAGCTCAAATCCAACCCCGTAAGATCATTCAAGCGGAACGGCCCCATGGGATGGCCGGCGCCATAGACACATGCCTTATCAATATCTTCTACATCGGCGACACCCATCTCCAGCAACCAGGTGGCCTCGCGTGAAATAGCCGCAAATATACGATTCAGCAGGAAACCATCAACTTCTTTCTTCAACAACACAGGCACTTTCTGCAGCGCCTCGCAGAGTTTCATTGTCAGGTCTGCAGTTTCATCTGATACATGCGGCCCCTTGACCACTTCAACCAACTTCATCACCAATGCCGGGTTGAAGAAATGCATATTCACGACCTTGTCCATGCGCTTGGTAGCATCCGCGATTTTTGAACTGACGATGGCGGAACTGTTGGTGGCGAGAATGGCATGTGCCGGCGCAAACTTATCCAGATCCGCGTATATGCGACGCTTCAGTGCCAGCACTTCGGTGGCGGCTTCAATGACAAAATCTGCGTCACCCGCTGCTTCCTGCAGACTGTCAACAAATTTGACATTAGCCCGCGCCTGCTTGGCCTGCTCGGCAGTCAGCCGCCCTTTCTCGACGCGACTCGGCAAATAGGAATCCACAAACGCATCCGCCTTTTTCAAAGTTTCTGCGTTCACATCGCTGCACTTAACCTGATAACCACAAATCGCCGCCTGCAGAGCAATCTGATGCCCCATATTGCCAGCACCAACCACGCAGATTTTCTTGATGTCTTCAAACTTCATGAGCAAGTCCTTATTTTTACGAATCAGAGACCGCATTCTAGGGAACCTTAACGAATTCTGGTAGTGTTAAAGCACCTGAATGCTGCAAGGAAACACGTACTGACATGCGCAAACTTTATCACTGTATGGATGCCCGCTCGTTTCGTCCGCTGTGGGCGCTGGAGGAGCTGGGCCTGCCCTACGAATTGCATATGCTGCCTTTTCCACCGCGCGCGTTTGCCAAGGAGTTCAAGGAGATCAATCCGTTGGGAACGGTGCCAGCGTTTATTGATGATAACGGGTTGATGACTGAATCGGCTGCGATTTGTCAGTATCTGGTGACACGTCATGGTCCTTCATCGATGGCGGTTAGTCCTGAAGAAGCAGACTATGGCAAGTGGCTGCAGTGGCTCCATTTCGGTGAAGCTACGCTGACATTCCCGCAAACACTGCTATTGCGTTATGGGCGATTTGAACCAATAGAGCGGCGACAACCGCAGGTTGTGGAAGATTATAGCGCGTGGTTGCTGGGACGTTTGCGTGCAATAGAGGACGCACTGAGTAATCGTGAGTATCTTTGCGCCGGACGTTTCACCGTGGCGGATATTTCTGTGGGTTATGCCCTGTTGCTAGCTGAATCATTGGATTTTGGCAAAGATTTCACGCCGGGTATCGCTGCATACTGGCAACGTTTGCAACAGCGCGAAGGTTTCAAGAAAGCTCAACAAAAGCAGCAACAGACAGCAGCGTCGTTAGGATTGAATTCACCGTTACCCGCTAAATAATCCCTAACCTTCTTCCGCTGCCAGTTTGCGTTCCTGTGCTTCCAGCGCTTCCTGCCGTGCATGTTCAATGACATGCAATATTTCATCGATATTGGCGTTTTCTGCGCGTCGTTCAAACTTGCCTGTCAGAGTCACACCCGGGCGCAACGTACCGCGTTCGTACATGTGCCAGATTTCCGGGCCATAGTAAGTATGCAACAACTCAGGCGCGAAACGGCCAAAATAACGGGTCATGTTTTCCACATCGCGCATCAACATGCTCGCAGCACTATTATTGCCGGATGCGTTGACTGCCTGGGGCAGATCGATAATGACCGGGCCGTCACCCGCCATCAGTACGTTGAACTCTGACAGGTCGCCGTGTATCAATCCCGCGCACAGCATTTTCACTACGTCATCCATGATGCGCGCATGAAACTCGCGTGCCTGTTCCGCCGTCAGTTCCACATCATTCAAACGTGGAGCCACGGCGCCATCGGCATCAGTAATCATGTCCATCAGCAACACACCATCAATGAATCCGTGTGTTTTAGGTACGCGTACGCCTGCCTGGCCCAGCCGTCTCAGAGCGTCCACCTCGGCATTCAACCACGCATCTTCGTGACCGCGTTGGCCATACTTGCTTTTGCGCCCCATCGCACGCGCGTCACGGCTATTGCGCACTTTGCGTCCTTCCTGGTACTGCGCTGCCTGTTTGAAACTGCGTTTATCCGCTTCTTTGTAAATTTTCGCGCAACGCTCAGTCTGGCCACAGCGCACCACATAGACCTGGGCTTCCTTACCGCTCATCAATTGACTGACGACCTCATCTATCAAGCCATCGTCCATCAGGGATTGTAGTCGTATAGGTGTCTTCATTTGTGCTGCTACGTTTGCCTCCTTTCTGTTAGAGGCGGGATTATCCGCCTAAGTTCCTGTTGCTTACAATGGCGATTTTTGTGAACTGACCTGTCAGGCAACTCTTTCACCATCCCAGGCGTGCGGCCAGACCAGAGCTGCGTTGCACGTGATTGATACAGCCTCGTACAAATGCCCTGCTGTGACCGTGCACGATCAACTTTTCTTTGGCACGGGTGATGCCGGTATATATCAACTCCCGACTCAATAGTGGACTGTTCTCATCCTGCGGCAATACCAATAACACCTGATCAAACTCCGATCCTTGAGATTTATGTACTGTCATGGCCCAGGCTGGCACATGCGTTGGCAGGCTGTTGACCGGAATGTCTCGCACTTCGCCGTTGGCCTGTGGAAACCAGACCCGCGATTCACCCTGAGTATTGCGCCATATCAAACCGATATCGCCATTGAACAATTCCAGTTCATAATCATTGACCGTCACCATGACGGGTTTACCGTGACATTGCTCGCCGCCAGTTAACAAACCCAAGGCGCCAAGACGCTCTTCTATACGCCTATTGAACTCCGTTTCGCCAAGATCGCCGTTGTGCAGCGCGCACAACACGCGAGTTTGTGCGAGCGCTGTCAACGCATGATCAATTTCACTGCAACGTAAATAGTTTGTGTAGCGGTTAACTGCCCAATCGACTGCGAGTGAACTGAGTCTGTCATCCTCGCCATTAAGCCAATTAATTTCTTTCGCGAAAGCTGGGCTGGTTGTGCCTTTTTCGTTTGTTAAATCAAGCAGTGCGATAGCCGCTTTGCCATCACCTGAATTAACAAGGCGGGCCAGATTGCCAATACCGCTGTCTTTGTGGAAACGGAAGCTGGTGCGCAACAAAGCAATTGCATCAGCTGGTGTTGCTTCTGATGATGTTGCATCACTTCGGATTTCTTCGGCAGCATCACTGTTGATTCCACAAATGTCTGCGAGGTACTTTGCTCTTTCCTTGCCGTATGCGATTTCATGCCCACGTCCTGTAATGTCACCCAGCACGTTGCCCGCTTCCACGGATGCCAGTTGATCACGATCGCCAAGCAGAATGAGTCGGGTATGCGCAGGCATGGCGGACAGCAGGTTAGCCATCAGCGTTATGTCAATCATGGACGCTTCGTCTATGACCAGGCAGTCGGCCGACAAGCGATTTTCACTATTGAAACGGAAGCGCTTGCCATCGTAAGACAATAATCGATGCAGAGTACTTGCCTGTTCCGGAATCAGAGCCTGTATGCTGGCGTCCATAGCGATCTCATTCTTGCGACTGCGAATGGACTCCACCATGCGCGCAGCAGCCTTACCTGTCGGTGCTGCAAGGCGAATCTGCAACTTTGCATTTTGTTCCAACAACAATGCCAGCACTTTGACGACTGTCGTTGTTTTTCCGGTACCTGGGCCACCGGATATCACAGCAAAACGTTGCGTCACCGCAAGAGCAGAAGCCAGTTTCTGCCAGTTGATTCCTATTGCACCCGGCTCCTCCGGAAACAGTCTCATCAGGCCATCGCGTAGTTTCATTTCATCAATATCACTCACTTGCTCAGAGCGCGCCAGCAAAGCGGAGGCGATCAATTGTTCGTAGTTCCAGAAACGTGACAAGTACAACGTATCATTATCCAGAATGATGGGAGCATGCGTACCTGGTAATCCCACGCAATCAGTGAGTAGTAGTTTCTCCCGCCAAACTTCTATGGAGGGTGCAGCCGGGACATTCTTCAGAACGAGTTCCACAGCGCGCTGTTGCTTATCCGCGGGAAAATACTCTTTGCCAGCGTGCTGCGAAAGATTGATACAGACATCACCTTTCTGGTTTCGCTCACTTAACATGGCAGCACTGAATGCCAATACACTATCCTCGCTCTCTCCCGCTTCTCTGCATATGAAGCGAGCGAAGAAATAACTTAGTGGCGTAATGCTTTGTTGCTCGTGTAGCTGCGCGAGCATACTTTTCTTGTTGGGAGCAGAATCGTGCATCATGTGTTTCATGCGCCGCCGCTCCGCTCTGTCTGTTCCTTCACTGACGCGCCGAACACCTGCGTATCCAGTGCATCGATCAGGGTTTGGTCAGGCTTGTCAAAGAAAACACCACAGGATACACCCGACTCTGGTCGCATACCGCGCAAGAAAAGGTAATACACTCCGCCGAAATGTTCGGCATAGGAATAATTTTGCAGCCGTTGTCGCAGATAACGTTGCAACGCCACGGTATACAATAGGTACTGCAAATCATAACGGCGATCGAGCATAGCAGTGCGCAGGTTCGCTGCATCGTAATCGCGCAGATCGGCGCCCAGAAAATTACTCTTGTAATCAGCGATATAGAAACGCCCGTTGTGCTCAAAGATCAAATCGATAATACCGTTCACCATGCCGCGGAAATCTGCTGCTTCCAATGCATTCAAAGGCGGCATACTCCCCGCTGCCAAAGTCTGATTCAGAAATGTGATGCTGACTCGGGCAGCCGAAAAATCAAACGCCATTTCATCCAGGCGTTTGTTAATCGGTAGATCCTGTAATTTAAATCCATCGTCCCGCAGCGGTGTCTGCAAAATATATCGAACCCAGACATCTACAGTTTCCCGCATACGCTCATTGTCCAGACCATAGCGTCCCGCGTACTTGTCAAACAGAACCTTTATCTGCGGCGTTGTATCCTGGGTAAAATCAGTTTCCTCCAGCAACGAATGCAGAAACAGACCCACGTGGCTGCCTGCAGGAAAGGAAAGTATCGGGTCACTGGTGCTGCTGCGCGGTGCGCCTCGCTGCGGAGCCTGATGCACATCCCGCGTCAGTGAACTAAAACTGTTTATGCGCCAATCTGTTGCTATCTGTCCTGTGAACTGTGCGGGCGCAAGACTTACAGGCTCCAGATTCTCATCAGAGATATGTACGGGATCGTCCAGCCCGGGCACTGCGACTGCTTCAATTGTTTTGTTGGATGTCTTAACGAGATCCTGCAGAGGCTGAAAGAAATCCTGATCAGAAGAAAAAGCTTCCGGTAGATTCTCATCAAGATCGTTAGCGCTTTGTGTATTGAACAGTAAATAGCCCAGAGCTGACTTGTGCGAGTGTGCATGGTGAAACTCCCCGGCACCCCATGCCAGATACACTTTTGCTTTTGCTCGTGTCAATGCCACGTAAGCCAATCGCAGGTCTTCGGCAAGTCTCTCTTTCTCTGCCAGCAACAAGTGCTGCTCCATTTCTTCAGAGCCAAGATCGAGACATGGCTCGCCATGTTCATCATGAAAAGCGAGTACCGAATTGCTCTTTAAATCATGCGGCCGGCAGTTCCATAAGTAGGGAACGAAAACCACTGGGTATTCCAGACCTTTGCTGGCATGAATGGTAACGATTTTTACCAACGCTTCATCGCTTTCCAGGCGCAGTTCGGTTTCTTCCTCGGCCGCATCGGTTATTTGTTGTTCATACCAACTCAGAAGCGCCTCATGTCCCGGGTATGTTCTAGCGGTTTGCTGCAGCAACTCAGCCAGATGCAACACATTCGTCAATCTGCGTTCAGCATGTTCTGTGTTCGCGATACGCAATGCTACATCCAGTTTGATCATCAGCGACTGGAACATCGGCATGAATCCTTTCTGCAACCAGAGCAGATTGAGCGACTTCATCTGTTCCATCCATGCCAGCCATTCCTGCTCATTTTCAATAACTGCCGCTATCTGAATATAATCAAGGTTCAACAGTTCGCTGGTGAGCGCAATGCGCAGCGCACTCCTGTCGTCACAGTAAATTACGGCTTGCAGAAGACTGGCCAGGCCGTGTGCTTCCGCACTGGCGAATACTTTGTCACGGCCAACAGTCACGGCATTGATGCCACGCTCAGTCAGCGCATCACGGACACCAATCCCCTGCCTCGCTGTACGTACCAACACGGCAATATCACCAGACTGTATAGGAGCATCACCCAGCTTAATTGAGCCCTCCCTTCCGCCATTGATAAGCCGCGCTATCTCATCAGCTACGCTGTTGTGCAAAAGGAACTCGAGTTTACCTTTGCTTTGCGGTCTACCAGTGTCTGCCAGTGGCAGTTTCCAAAACGTCAAGGGTGCTGCAATCTTACCTGCATCATGCAACTCCGCATGATTCGGTTTGTCTGCGGATTTGACAGCCTGAAATTCTATAGCATCAGAATAGATGAATGCATCGTCGCGGTGTGCGAACAAGATATTCACGGCATTAATCAAACATGGCACCGAACGCCAGTTGGTATCCAGCGTGTAAATATTCTCCGCTGCATCCCTGCGCGCTTTGATATAGGTAAATATATCGCCGCCACGGAAACTATAAATGGCCTGCTTGGGGTCGCCAATCATGATCAGGCTTGTCCCTGCGACAGGTTGGTTTTTTCTGAAATAGAGTTTCTGGAAAATGCCGTATTGAATTGCATCGGTATCCTGGAACTCGTCAATCATGGCAACAGGAAATGCTTTACAAAGATTTTGAGCCAGTGTGCCACCTTGTGGTTTCTCTAACGCGGTGTACATACGAGTAAGCTGATCACTGAATGACATGCTGCGTGAACGTTGTTTAATCTCCTCTACCTGTTTGGCGGCATACTCCGTTGCTTCGTGCAAAGCCCGGATAGAAAACTGCGAAGTGACATCATAAAATTCGTCCAGCAGATGGCCACAGGAAATGAAAAACCCATCTTCCAGGAGAGGATCAGTGCCTCGCTTCTTTTCCGTGGAACTTGCTTCAAGATGAGCGGCTGACAAAAATAGTAAATCTACGGAAAACCCGTCCATACCGGTAGCGAAATATGCGTCCAATCTGGAAAATGTATTCTCCAGATCCTCAATCTTGTAGCCATTCTTTGCGGTTCTACTTAGCGCTTTTGACGTAAGCAATATCTGTTGCAGTTCCTCCCTTCGGTTTGTCCATTCAACTGCAATTTTCTGAGAAGTTAACAATGCGGTACGCCAAACCGCGTACAATTCTTTAAGCGATTGTTTTGTTTCTGGCAATATTTTCTGAGCGCCTGCGTTACGCAACAACACCTGTCGCCTTGTGAATTCAGGCAAACTTCCCAGAGATAACATGAAAAGCTCATTATCATCATGCGACAGCTCATACGAATCACGCCGCCACCAGTCTTTCAATGCCTGTTGCCATAACTGAGCATCATCAGTGGCTATTTCAAGTTGAAACGCCTGACCGCTGTGGAAAGCGTGATCACCGAGTGCGCGTTGGCAGAAACCATGAATGGTGTAAATGGCTGCTTCGTCCATGGTGCGCACAGCAAGTTTAAGCCGATCTCTGGCGCTGGCCTGCGCAGTTGGATCTGATTGCAGATCCTCCAGCAATAATCGCAAAAACGCATCTTTGCTGTTCGCTATTTCCTTGCCAACAGTGGCACTTGCAGATGTTTCACCCGTGCCCCCTTCAGTGCCTGCAAAAAAGATTCTCTCCAGCAAACTCAGTACTTCATATAAACGTTGTCTGATGCGGCCGCGCAACTCCTCTGTTGCGGCGTTGGTGAATGTAACAACCAATATCTCACTGACCTGGCGCCCCTTAAGCACAAAGCGCAAATACAAATTCGCTATTGCATAAGTTTTACCTGTGCCCGCACTGGCTTCTATTAGTTTTACGCCGGACAGGTCCAACGCAAGTGTTTCTTTGGCATCCAGAACGACTGGCGATTTAGTCATTGCTGCTCCTCCACGCTATCAAGAAGCTGACTATATATTTTCAACGCCAGTTTACTGAACTGTGGTTCATCCAATGCAGAACCCTCAACGCTTCGACGTGCGAGTTGGATGTAAGCATCCAGTTCTTCTCCCTGCACAAAGGAGAACTCACTATCCGCCCATCTCTTCCATGCAGCCTTTTTCGCCAGGTCAATGTTTCCATCACTACCGTAGTGAGCTTGAGCAAAAGCAAAACTGGTTTCAGGATAGACAGGCAACGGACTTTGCATACCCTGTTTATAGAGCTCAACCATCATTGCCAATTGTTCTGTGGCATCCTTCGCTGTCAGGTGGCTGAAGCGTAGCGTCTGATCGCGAGAGATCAACAGACTACACTCCTTCTCCAGTAACTGATTCTGCGCACAAAGCGCCAGATGTTCCACCCAGATTGCCAGCAGATTCTTTGCTTTCACTGAAGAGGGGCTATAGTGCAAGAGTCCTTTCCCCCGGTAACAAGCGACCTGCCCCTGCAAAGTTACCCCCGTTGGCAATTGCAAATTTATATGTCGCGGTTCAGCGATACAGCCTCGATAATCAACGAGGCGCTCCAACAGTTCATTACTTTGCTCTTGAATGTCCACATATACTGACTCTGCGAACACACCATGGGGCAATACACCTTCAGCGCGCAGTTTTTCCTGCGAAGTCGCAACTCCCCGCAGCCAGTCAGACGCAAGACGTGACTTCAGGCTCCACGCTTGCAGACCATCGAGAAAAAAGCTTTCTTCATCCTCGTTGGCTGCTTCCTCACTCAGATAGATGCGCAATCTATTCTTGAAGAACCATGCTATCGGATGGCCAAGAAATCCGCGCAGCCGCGACAGTTCCAGCACATCCTGAGTCTCATT
Organism: Pseudohongiellaceae bacterium; assembly: GCA_041751425.1. Taxonomy (GTDB): domain Bacteria; phylum Pseudomonadota; class Gammaproteobacteria; order Pseudomonadales; family Pseudohongiellaceae; genus JAVVEG01. Next base: position 22,870 of record JBGSXL010000015.1, read on the forward strand.
GAGAACAGGTAAAATTTCCGCTGCTGTACTTTTCTCAGAATCTTCCTGCTTCCTGTTCAATAACTGGTTGGCTACTTCACACCAATATCTGTCATGACTGATCTTCGTCTTGTTCCCTACGGTAGTCTGATAATTGCGCGCACTGAAGGGCTGCATGCTGAATTCGGTGCTGATCCGTTGTGACATCAACAATGCTGGCGAGTCCTCGGGTAAATACTGGGTGTTGATGAAATCCAATAGTTGTCGCAGCAGCACGGAAGGTTGACACGGGGTATTGTCTTTTAGACTTCTGCCTGTGTAGCTCAGATACAATTTCTGCCGAGCACACAGCAGTGTTTCCAGTAGCAGATAACGATCTTCGTCACCTTTACGCGGATCACCCGGTTGCCAGTGAGCTGACATCAAGTCAAACTCGGCAGCCTGTTCACGCCGCGGGAATGCCTGATCGTTCATCCCCAGCAGACAGATGACCTGAAACGGTAAGCTGCGCATGGGGCGCATGCCACAGAAGGTGATACCGCCGCTGAAAAAACGTCCTCTTACTGTCTTCTCGGTCAGTACATCCTGTAAAAAAACAGTAACCAGATCCAGACTTAGAATCTGCACTCCCGCTTGAATCTTCAGGCCATCAATTGTTTCGCGAATCTGCTGCAGTTTGTCGTCTTCATCGCTACGTTCCAGAAACAGATCTGCAAGCATTTCATTCAATGTGGATTGCCATTGCAATGCACTTCGGTCCGCTTGCAGCCTGTTTTTCCAAACCCGCAAGCGTTCAAGCAACAAACAGAATTGGCCAATGCTTTGTGCGCTGCCGCCCTCCACTCCACTCAGTGGTGCTATGTCGTGCCAGTATTCCTGGGAAGCATCGGCTTGCATCGCATACGCGCACAGTAGCCGTTCCTCCAGTTGCTGCCACGTGTTTTCCTTGATAGCGGGAAGGTCCAGTGATTGTTTGTGCTCTGCATCCAGTCCCCAATGTACATGACCGTCGGCGAGAAGCCCGACGATGAGATTGCAAGCCTGCTGATCGAGACCAAACCGGTCTGCGATCTCGGGTACTTCCAGATACGACAAGACTTCGGAGACGGTAAAGCGACTGCCCGGCAAAGCGAGCAATTGCAGGAAAATACTGATTAGTGGGTGTTCGTCAGCCAGCGTGATATCGGAAATATTCCAGGGCAGGAACGGACGGCTCTCGTTTTCATCGCGACTGAATATCGCTTCGATATACGGTGCATACTCGCTGATCTGTGGAACCATCACCAGAATGTCTTCTGGTCGCAACTTCGGGTTCTGCTGCAATGTGCGCAGCAACTCATCGTGCAACACCTGGCACTCGCGCATTGCGCTGTGACATATCGCCACCTGCACCGAATCATCTACTGGTACCGGGTGAACTTTTTCACTGAGTGAGAATATATCCTGTTGCAAGCGGTGCAGTAAGTTGTCTGTGCCGGGTTCCTGATATTCTTCCCACTGCACTGCTTCAATTGAATCATCGCTGAGCAACAGATCCTGAAATGCCTGTCCCTGCCGACCCCAGGATGCCAACAGATCATTGCCGGTATCGTAATAATCCGCAGCTTCAGCTCGCGTAACGCGCAGTCGGGATTTCTGTTTCTTACTGCGCAGATCACCCCAATATTGATCTGTCGGGCTGTGTTGATAAAGAGTCAGTTGTGTATGCGCGGCAAGCGATTGGAAAACTTCTATATACAACGGAGGTAAAGATGAAAGCGCAAAGCAACTGATTCGTTGTGGAATTTCTGCTAATTCCTCTTTGCTATTGCGCAGTTTCTGTTGCAGTTTATCCAGCAAAGCGACCCGGTGATTGTTCCGCAATTCTGCGATTAAATGCCGCCACAACAGCGACTGCCATGCGTCATCTGGCGGGTTACGACCGGCGCTCCAGTCTCTTATCCACTTTGGTCGGTAGAACTGATAACGATCAAATACATCAGCAATACGCTGCGATAATTGCCAACATTTAACGCCGCAGTCATCGCCGCTAAGATAGCGCTGTAAAGATTGAAATTCAGGTGTTGGCAAAAGTGCCGGCAACGCTTGAAAGATTCTCCACGCTGCCGTTTCGCGACTTAGTGGATCCTGCGCCGGTACATCCGGCAACTGTGTAGCTGCAAACTGCCATACCCATGACGCAGCCAATTCATACTGAATATTGGCTGCAACGCCATGGGTCTGTGCCATCTGCATATTCAACCAGCGTGCCATGGCCTGGCCGGGCACGATAATCAGCTCCGGCGCAAAAGGATCACTCAATGGTTCTTCGCACAATTGCGCAGCCAGCTGCGCCTGCAGACTCTCGACTTTATTTGCGCTGACAAGGCTCAATGGCATTATCGGTACATCTGATCCATGAGTTCATTTCCCTGGCTCAACGCCCTGCAGGTCTTCCCTGATCAGGTTGATTGTAATCGCAGACTCCCTCCGGGAAAATCTGCTTCAGTTGTGAAATCTGCGCGCTGTCCGGTGTCCAGTTGCCATAAGTACCATCGCTCAAGGCGTTGTCTACGGGTTTAAGTGCACATTTAAAAACACTGCCTTCGATAGGGCTGCCCGCCACCATGCGTGAGGTCTTGTAGGTCTGGAACGCTTGCGTGCAGCTACCGGGAACGCGATCATCCAGAATGCCATCCCACACATTGTCACCCTGCGCCAACAGACTGCCGTCAGTATTGAAGCAACTGTCCAATGCAGAAGCGGGTCGGTTCTCACCAACACTCAATTGCGGATTGGCTTTGATATTCATTACCCATTCGTGCAGTACTTCCAGTGCCTGAGGTGTCTGGTCGAACGCTTCTTCCGGTCTGGCATCAGTGAACCAGACTACCTGATTGTCCGCGTGTCCCATTTTATTGATGATGCGCTGCCTGCCTGAAAAAGACTGATGAGTATTGTGCATATCAAGAACATGTTCCAGATAGTGACGCCAATCAATCATGGGAATATCCAGTTGGCCATCAAACACCATGCCTGAGTTATACGCAGCATTGATCGCCAGAATATCGCCGGTGGTTCTGGGCGCAGGTTCATCGCCCTGCGCCAGAGTCATGTTGCGGCTGCTCCATGGGTCGAAATTATCAGGGGTCGGATCTCCCAGAAACGGAAATCCTTCCTGCACCATGTCTTTGGGATGCTTCCAACCGCCAATCTTTGCATTCAATTTCAAGAACTCTTCAGCGGTTATCAAACCCTCCACCAGTGCCTGCAGACCATACTGAACGCCTACGTTGTCCCACATGACGCGCGCCTGGCCATCAGCATCCACACCATAAATATTTTTCAGATCATCGTAATGCGTCCATTGCACATTGGCCATGATATCCGCGGGCACCATTTTCTGTTGCTCGCGAACCTGGCCATAGTGAGGGTTCATGCTCAAAGGTGTGAGTCCGCGCCACGCGGGGATGCATTCGGATGACCCGGGAGCGGTGCCATAACCCAGTTGCCTTTTCGCGTCTGCCAGCGGGTCTGGTCGCGCATCGGTTGCGTTGAAACCAATCAGAATGGAGCGATTCTCCGTGACGTGCCACTTGGTGTTTTCGCGGTCGGTCACATCCATATAGTGCTCCAGCAATTCGCAGTCACCCACATGAATAGTTTGCGTCACCATGTCAGGATAGGAGTATTGCGGCACACCGGCATCTATCAAACCAGGATGGTTCTGTGCATAAACATATTGTTGAATAGCGCCACCTGACCCACCTACTGCGACCGTGTATAGCGGCTCACCAAAACGCTTGATGAAATGTTCCTTCACCATCAATGCGGTTTCGCCACCGACCTGCAGATTATAGTGCTCGCCAGTACGGTTTCCTGACGAATAGACAACAGCATAGCCCTGGCCCAACGCTTCCGCGAGTCTGGCTCTATTGGCGTTCATACGTCCCTGAAAATGCCCTACACCCACACCTCCTTCAAAATGATACAACAGGCGCCCATTCCAGTTGTCAGCGCGTGGGACATTCGGCGTATCACCCATTTCCGCGAGTGTTGCAAAGCTGTATAGAAAGCGATTGATAGTGCCGCGCTCCCAGCGCACGATGAAATCCACCGTGCGGCCGTCGCTGAGAGTTGTGGTGGTCATATCAGCAGGGCGGGTGCCATCTTCAGGCATCTTTTTATAACCTTCGTCACTACTCATATAGTGATATTCAACGAAGGTCTCTACTGAACAATCCTTGCTGTATCCTGTCACATTGCCATCTGCGTCATGTACCGGGAATCCCCACTCTTCTTGATGGTCAACGAGTGGTTGCACGTTCCACTCCAGCACCGAGCTGCAGACGAAAGGATATTGTTGAGGGCCGGAAAAAACGGGACCGCTGATGGGGTGATTGGTCAGTGGCAGAGTATGTAATACATCTCCGGTGGTGTTTTGCAGTGCCAGGGTATTTTCACCAGGCTGCAAACCATTCAGAAGCACTTCAAAGCGATCGTTGCGATTGTAGGTGGCGGTTGGTTCTACAGACTGGTTGTTCAGTGTGAAGCTCAGGTCTTGCGGTTCTATCATGCCATCGGTAGCGGTCACAGCAATCAGTACATCGCCACCGGTAACCTGGTGGGGGGCACTTGAGAGTACTTCCAACTGCATGGCAGGCATAGAGCTGATCGGCTCATTGGGCTCCTGGCAGGCTTGTAGTGTAAGAGCAGCGATACTGATGAACAGGGTGTTGCGGATTAATCCTGACATGGGGCTTCCTCTTTTATTTTTGTTTATTTGGGTGATTCTGCGGTGCGTATGGCTTTGTGACGCAGACGAGGTGCGTTTGGAATCCTGTGGGGATATTGGCATATGAATGGGGGTTAGACAATGAGTTGGGGGAAATGTTAGTGGTGGGTTTGGAGGCGGTTCGTGTGGTGGAGAAGCCAGGAAAAAGTGAAGAGAAGTCTTGCAGTGTGGAGATTGCTGCGAGTGGGTGGGAGGGATTGATTCGCCACTGCGTGGCTCACCCCTTCGGGGCATCGCATGAATGCGATGTCCGGCGCCACGCGAAGCGTGGCTTGTCGAACCCCCGTGTCGGGTTCGAATTCCTCTCTCTTTGTTGGCGGTGGAGAAATTAACGAGGGTGGAGATGAGATGGAGGTTAGCGAAACTATTAATGGCGGAGAGAGAGGGATTCGAACCCTCGATAGGGGATTAGCCTATACGCCCTTAGCAGGGGCGCGCCTTCAGCCACTCGGCCATCTCTCCAAAACGGGCGCAATAATAGCACACATGCTGGGAAATGGCAGGGGCTGGCAGGTTTATTTAGGCATTTCCTTGCGCGTCGGCATCACTGCCGCCACGCTCTTTCTGGATACGCTGATAGATCTCCTCGCGATGCACTGCGACTTCTTTCGGTGCGTTTACTCCAATGCGCACCTGGTTACCCTTTACGCCCAGGACCGTTACGGTGACGTCGTCACCTACCATCAAGGTCTCACCGATACGGCGCGTTAAAATTAACATTCTACTTCTCCTTTCCCACTCTCTGTGTCCTTGTATTCTCCATTGCTCAATTCAAGTAAAAGATGGATAACACAATTCCTACGTACTGGTTAGTTATGCTTTCCTGAAGTCTGTCCTATGCATCAGCATAACGCTGAACGCTTCTGCATAATCTTGGCACACATCAAGTAAAGCGGTTTTTATGCGATTTCTCCCTTACAAAAAATCGCCAACCTTTTATTGTTTTTTTTCTTCTGCTTGTTCTTCTATTTAGTAAAGCTACAACTCATCAACATATGAAACTACGTTATACATCGCACTTCAGATTGCCTCCCCAAGCAATCTGCGTATGTGGTCTCGTTATTGCACCGGCTCTAAGGCCAATTCAAACGCATCGTGCAAAGCTCGCACGGCAAGCTCCAGATACTTCTCATCGATCACGACAGAGATTTTAATCTCAGAGGTTGTGATGATCTGGATATTGATTGATTCCTCAGCCAGCGTCTTGAACATCTTGCTCGCAATGCCTGCATGAGAGCGCATTCCTACACCAACCAACGATACTTTGGCGATTTTGTTGTCGACACTCACGTCCGCGGCTTGAACACTCTCAGCTATACGACCGATTATTTGGCGAGTTTGTTCGCAATCCTGTCGTTTTACGGTAAAAGTAATGTCGGTAGTTCCGTCTGCGGCTACGTTTTGCACGATGACATCAACCTCTATTCCGGCATCACTCACCGGACCGATCACCTTATAAGCCACACCGGGAATATCCGGCACACCCGATACTGTGAATTTGGCTTCATCGCGGGTAAACGCAATGCCCGAAATAATCGGTGCTTCCATCTCGTTGCTTTCCTCCAGACTGATTAATGTACCCGGGTCATCCTCAAAACTGGACAGAACGCGCAAAGGTACTTTGTACTTGCCGGCAAACTCTACCGATCTTATTTGCAGAACCTTGGCTCCCAGACTGGCCAGCTCAAGCATTTCTTCAAAGGTAATACTTCTGAGCAGGCGGGCATTTTCAACAAGACGTGGGTCTGTCGTGTATACGCCCTTCACATCAGTATAGATCTGACATTCGTCTGCGTTTAGTGCGGCAGCCAACGCAACAGCGGAAGTATCTGAGCCGCCGCGGCCGAGCGTGGTGATATTGCCCTGTTCGTCGATACCCTGAAAGCCAGCGACCACAACCACGCCACCAGACGCCAGCTCAGAGCGCATGCGCTCGCAGTCGATTTCACGGATTCGCGCTCGGGTATGGGCTTCATCAGTAAGAATGCGAACCTGACCACCCGTGAATGAGCGAGCCCGGCAACCGCGTTTCTTCAGAGCCATGCTCAGCAAGGCGATGGTTACCTGCTCGCCGGTCGAAATCAGTACATCCAGCTCACGAGGCTCCGGACGTTCCTGAATTTCTTCTGCCATTGCGATCAGCCGATTGGTTTCGCCACTCATTGCTGAGACCACAACAACTATGTCATGCCCCTTACTTCGCGCGGCTACAATTTTGTCTGCTACAGCTTCAATGCGTGCAGTGGACCCTACGGAGGTGCCACCAAATTTCTGTACGTAAAGTGCCATTAAAGAGTACTGCCATCCCGGCTACGTGGTTTAAATGGGGAGCAAATTAAACATAATTGCCATTTATAAAGCAATGGATATTTATCGACCAATCGCCTACATCCATTGATCATGCACGCTTATCACAAAAAGTCACATCTTCGTGATAAGCCAATCTTTTACAGAGGCTAACGCCGCAGGTAAAGCGGCAGCGTCGGTACCACCTGCCATCGCCATATCAGCGCGACCTCCGCCTTTCCCACCAACCTGCAAAGCGACCATGTTCACCAGATCTCCCGCTTTAATCTTGTCGGTAAGATCCTTACTGACTCCTGCCACCAGACTGACTTTTCCATCTTCAACACACGCCAGTACAATGACAGCGGAACCCAGTTTGTTCTTCAGCTGATCTACAGTATCGCGCAGCGTTTTGCTGTTGAATCCATCCAGCGCTTTGGCCAAAAGTTTCACACCATTTACTGTATCCGCTTCATTGGCGATATCACTGCCTGCGTCGCTGGCCAGCTTGGCTTTCAATTGCTCCAATTGTTTTTCCAGCGTCTTGATGCCGGCAGTCATTTGTTGCACGCGTTCAATCAGCCCTTCCTGATTGGATTTCAGAATATCGCATACCTGGTTGAGCACATTTTGCTGCCTGCCAATATAAGACAATGCACCCTGGCCTGTGACTGCTTCTACACGACGCACACCTGCTGCAATACCGGATTCGCCGATGAGTTTGAATAAACCGATATCTCCGGTACGCGCAACATGTGTGCCGCCACAAAGCTCGGTTGAAAACTCACCCATGCTGACCACGCGTACTTCATCGCCATATTTTTCACCAAACAAAGCCAGCGCGCCGCGCTGTTTCGCCTGATCGACTGGCATCACTTCCTTGCTTACCTGATGATTCTGCAGTATCTCCGCATTAACCAGTTCTTCAATCTGTTGCACTTCCGCGGCAGACAAAGCCGCTTGATGGGAGAAGTCGAAGCGCAGTCTGTCTGCAGTTACTAATGAACCCTTTTGCGTGACATGTTCACCCAGCACTTTGCGCAGTGCTGCGTGCAGCAAGTGCGTGGCCGAGTGATTCAGCATGATCGCGTGACGATTGCTCTGCTCCACTTTTGCGGCAACTTGATCGCCCACAGACAATGTGCCATTGCGCAGCACACCTTTGTGCAGGAAATGTTCTCCCTGCTTTTGTGTATCTGTAATATCGAACACGGCCTGATTTGCAGCATCATCACTGGTTTCAATGACACCTTTGTCCCCCACCTGTCCACCGGACTCCGCATAGAACGGACTGCTGTTGAGAATCAACAATGCCTCTGCCTGTCCGGTAATGGAATCAACCTGCTTGCCGTTCTGATAAATGGCCAGCACTTCAGCATCGCCTGCCAGGTGATCGTAGCCGATGAACGAGGTGCCAGTTGCCAGTTCTATTTCGAGTTTGTCCACCACGTTGAACTGACTCGCTGCTCTGGCTTGTTGTTTTTGCACAGCCATGGCTTTTTCGAAACCAGCATGGTCCAGTGTCAGATTGTGTTCCCGCGCAACGTCCGCGGTAAGATCAACAGGAAAACCGAAAGTATCGTAGAGCTTGAAAACGGTTTCTCCGGGAATCACCTTGCCCTTTAATTGGCTGATCGCTTGATTCAGAATGGTCATGCCGTTTTCCAGCGTACGCGCAAACTGCTGCTCTTCTTCGCGCAACACTTTCTCAACCCATGCCTGCTTGGCCTTCAGCTCCGGATAAGCCTCGCCCATCTCAGCCGTCAGTGCAGCCACCAGGCGATAGAAGAACACATCCTTCACACCCAACTGATAACCGTGCCGCACAGCGCGACGCACTATCCGCCGCAGCACATAACCCCGGCCTTCATTCGATGGAGTAACTCCATCAACAACCAGGAACGCACAAGAGCGAATATGATCGGCAATTACCCGTAACGATGTATTGCTGGTGTTGTTGACACCTGTAATTTCCGCAGCTGCCTTGAGCAGATTCTGGAACAGGTCTATTTCATAATTGCTGTGTACATGCTGCAGCACTGCTGCCAGACGCTCCAGACCCATGCCGGTATCCACGGAAGGTTTGGGTAGTGGCACAAGACGGCCATCGGGTTGCCGGTCAAATTGCATGAATACCAGATTCCATATCTCGATGTAGCGGTCGCCATCATCGTTCGGACTGCCGGGTGGACCACCTTCAACCTCAGGGCCGTGATCGTAGAAAATTTCCGAGCATGGGCCGCATGGTCCTGTATCGCCCATCGCCCAGAAGTTGTCCTTCTCACCAAGTCGTGAAAAACGCTCCGGGCTCACACCCATTTCCTTGATCCAGATATCTGCGGCTTCATCGTCATCGTGGAACACGGTGACCCAGAGTTTCTCCGGTGGCAGCCCCAGTTCTTCTGTCAGAAACTGCCAGGCAAACTGGATCGCTTCTCTTTTGAAATAGTCGCCGAAACTGAAATTGCCCAGCATCTCGAAAAATGTATGGTGTCTGGCCGTGTAACCAACGTTTTCCAGATCGTTGTGCTTACCACCCGCGCGCACACAACGCTGAGATGTCGTAGCACGCTTATAGGCACGCACTTCATCACCCAGAAATAAATCCTTGAATTGCACCATGCCGGCATTGGTAAACAACAGGGTTGGATCATTGCCGGGGACCAGGGAGCTGCTGGCTACCCGTTGATGCCCCTGCGTCGCAAAGTAGTGCAAAAATTTCTCGCGTATGTCAGTAATTTTCATCAAGACTTCCAATGAACAGGTTTTAAATAACCGGATTGTATTGTGTCAGTTCAAGAACAGGTCAGGCGCCGGATTATACTCTGAAGCCAGCCGTATTTGCAGAGCCCTGTCACTCTTCTGCAATATCAATTTGACCATTGCTGGAGAGCATAATCGCAATTGGGCGGGTTTTTGGGAAATGCGAAAGGACTATCGTGGTGATAATCAAAAACGGAACACACAGAAACATGCCGGGGATACCCCAAATGGTTCCCCACAAAGCGAGATTGAACAGAATCACCACAGGGCTCAGATTCAATGATGCCCCCATGATACGTGGTTCCAGTATATTGCCAATGCATATCTGTAGCGCAGTGATTCCTATTAAAACCAGCAGGAACAAAGCGAAGCCATCATTAGACTGGGCCAGCGCAATCATAGCCGGAAAAATGGTCGCGACAATCGAACCAATCGTGGGAATGAAATTGAGCAGGAATATCAGCAAGCCCCAGATCTCCGCGAAATCGATATTGAGTGCCCGCAACAAGAGATAACTGAGAGTACCCGTCAGCGTGCTGGTAAAAAATTTGATGCTGATGTACTTGCGCACATCCGCTCGCACCTTTCCGATCATCCGCAACACACGCCTTTCACGTTGTTTGTCAGCTAGCAACGCTGACAACTTGGCGTTGAAATGGCGTTGCTCGAACAGCAGAAACCCCACATAGATAAGAATCAGCAAGCCATCAGCCGCAAGACTGGTAAATGACAACGCAATGGCCGTAACGATACTGGTGATGTCCATCTGTTCGGAAATGAACTGCGCCATACCTTCTGCCGGTAGCGAATTGGAAAAGGGTAAACGCTGCCAGTGTGCTAACAGGTTTTGTTCGTACAGACTGGTGACTGCGCCAAGGTCATTTAGACTGCCACTGATGAATTGCACGATTCCACTGATAAATACGAAAAACATGCAAATCGATGCTGCGAAACAGATTGGTCTGGGCAAATAGTACTGCTTGATATGAATGTGCCCGAAGGCGCTGGCAAGGATATTGATGAGATACCAGATGGCAATGGCAATAACGAGAGGAAGCAGCAGATCCTGACCAATAATCAGCAATAGGAAGATGGCTGCCACCACACCGATGGCCATGGCAAATCGTATTATCTTCATTGTTGACTGCAGTCCCTTTCCGCCAGCTGATGATCAAATATGGTTGTTAAATGCCTCAACGACTATAGATGGTGTCAGAATCTGCGGCAACAATATTGGTTCTGCGTTGGCCCCAGCCGGATACAGTATATACAAAGGCACACTGGGGCGGTTGAATTCATCCAGTACGCGACTGATCTCCGGGTCCTGGTTGGTCCAGTCACCTTTCATGTAAGTAATTCCCAGGTCGACCAGTGCTTGTTGCACCCTGTCGGTGTTCAGACTGGTTTGTTCGTTGGCAAGACAGGTGATGCACCAGGCCGCTGTCATGTTAACAAAAACGGGTTTGCCCTCTGCGCGCAATGCCGCCAACGCCTGCGCTGAGAAAGGTATATAGTTGACCTCCTCCTCGTCATATTCAACACTTCCGTCAGCGTTGATATTGCTGATTTGCCGTGTTTCCAGCAGCGGCGAACTCAGCATAGAGAACGCACCCACCACGCTTATCAGGCTGAGCACCAGCGTAACGGCGCGCCAGTTACCCTTGGCCGATGAGCGTTGCTGCAGCAGCCACATGCCAAAGGCCAGTAGCAGACACGCTGCGAAAACCGCTGCAACACCATTGATGCCGACCTGAATGCCCAGCACCCAGAGGAAATACAGTGCCGTTGCATACAGGGGAAATGCCATGAATTCCTTGAAGCGAACCATCCACTGCCCGGGTTTGGGCAGATACTTCAAAAAGCGTGGGCTGAATGACAATAGCAGGAACGGTAAAGCCATACCTATACCCAGGAAAATAAACACAATCATTGCAACCAGCCAGGACTGCGACAGTGCAAATCCGAGTGCAGCGCCCATGAAAGGCGCGGTGCACGGGCTGGCTACCAGAGTGGCAAGCACGCCTGTGAAGAAAGAGCCTTTCAAACCTTTTTGCTGCGTCAGGTTGGCGCCAATACCCATAAACCCAGTGCCGAACTCATAAAGACCGGAAAGACTCAAACCCATGGTGAAGAACAACATGATAATCAGAGCATTGAACAGCGGAGACTGCAGCTGGAAAGCCCAACCAATCGCTTCACCGCCTGCCCGCAACACCAGCAATAGCGACGCCAGCGCCATGAAAGTGACAACTATGCCAGCCGTATAAGAAAGACCGTGCATTTTCTGCTGCTGACCGGTGGAGTCGCTGCTTGCGGCAAAGCTCAGTACTTTCAATGACAGGACGGGAAACACGCAGGGCATGAGATTGAGCATCAATCCACCAACCAGCGCGAACAATATGATCAAAGCCAGACTTTGTTCAGTGACACCGCTTCCCGGACCAGCGCCCGTCTCAGATGTAGCTGCTGCCAACGCACCCAGAGCGCTGATACTTTCTGCATCGGCAGGCTGCATAGACATGAGAAAACCGCGCACATCACCACTGGCATCCGCAACGGTCAGTACACCAGCAAACTGCTCCAGGTCGCGCAGCACGCGGCGCGGTTGTTCGTGGGTAATTTGAATAAATGCGGGCGACAGAGACACATCGCGCAATGGGCCGGGTTTAAGAACCCGGCGAATCTCCGGGAAAAACCAGGCTTCAGTTGCGTTAGCGAATACGGCATCAGCACTGGCAAACGAAAAACTGACACGGTCCCCCGCCATCGTGAACATGCCTTCAATACCGTGATCCTGCAAAGGCAGACTGGCGCGGGTTTCGGAAAATGCCTGCGACCATTTCGGATCAATACGTGGGCTGCTGGCGGTTACTGGCAACTCAGCGCGGATAACGCCATCGCCGATAATGCAAATATCATCACAGACCTGCCATTCAACATGGGCAGACATCGCAAACGTTGAGTCTGAGTAATTTTCAGGAATATTGATGGCTATTGGCAGGAATACTTCGTCTTTGTAGGAAAAAGTCACCAGGTCCGAACCGGGGAACGGCAGCCAGGTGGGATTGGGCCATTGAATCTCGCCAGCAGTGGCTCCTTCGGGCAACTGCCACTCATGAATGAAAGTGGCATCGCCGCTGTCACCCAGCCATTTGGAGTAGGTGTGCCACCCTGCCGTGGGCGTCAGGCGTATCGCCACCCACAGGGTTTGCCCCGGAGTGACTTCCAGAGTCTCAGAAACCAATTCGACTTCGATCTCTTCACCCTGAATGACATTGGCGTAGCTGCTGAAAGCCACCAGACTCAGGAAGATGAAACCGAGCAAATTGTAAATCCACTTCTGCATGACGCGCTCCTGACCTTAACCTATAACCGCAGCCGATTGTACCCAATATAGCAACCGGCAAGCGACAGCAGTTGTGATAAAAAGTAACATTTATCAGGATGTTGGCTTTGCCGTTATCGGCTCAATATGCTCTACCAGCAGTTGTACATTGCGCTTGCCACGGTACTCATTAACATCCAGGCGATACACCAGTCGCAATTCGCTTATATCATGTCTGGGCCACGCACCCTGCGGCACGTTGAACGCGATGGCATCCAGCACGGTATTGTTATTTTGTGGTGAAACTACCAGCTTCAGATGCTTGTCTGCCAACAGTCGCTGCTGCATCACTCTGAACACGCCATCGAACAGCGGTTCCGGGAAACTTTGCCCCCATGGACCGTTATCCCGTAGCAATTGCGCCATGCCAAGTGTCAGTTCCTGTGCATCAAGCTCGCCATCGCTGACTATGACCGCCTGCAAAGCCTCTTCGTTCAGGAGTCTGCCAACTTCCAGTGCAAATGCGCTGGCAAAGCGCTCGTAGTGGCGCTTTTCAATGCTCAGTCCGGCAGCCATGGCATGGCCACCAAAGCGACTGATCAGCCCGGGATTGCGTGTGGCAATGGTATCCAGTACATCGCGGATATGCAGCCCCTGGATGGAACGCGCCGACCCTTTGATCTCCGGCTCTGCCAGGTTTTTTGTGGCAGATGAGCCTGCCATAACTCCGGTGTCAACCTCCCCATTGCCGGCGTCGGCGAAAGCAATGACGGGTCGGTGTAGTTTGTCCTTTATTCGTGAGGCAAGAATACCGATTACGCCCTGATGCCACTCGGTGTTGTAGATACACAGGCCAAATGGGAGTTGCTCGGCATTCAGGTCAATGGTTTGCAAAGTATCCAGTGCCTGATCGCGCATCTGGGTTTCGATAACTTTGCGCTCTTCGTTGATACGGTCCAGACGCACAGCAATGGCTTTGGCTGTATGCTCATCATCAGTAAGCAGGCATTCAATACCCAGCTTCATGTCGTCCAGCCTGCCGGCGGCATTTAAGCGCGGGCCTACTGCAAACCCGAGATCCGCAGCGACGATATTGCCAACATCTCGGCGACCTGTTTCCAGCAAAGCCAAAATACCAGGACAGGCTTTGCGCGCCCTTATTCGGCGCAGGCCTTCATTAACGAGGATACGATTATTCCTGTCCAGTGCTACCACATCGGCTATCGTGCCAAGTGCCACCAGATCGAGCAGGTCTGCCAGATTCGGTTCTGTGATTTGCTGTTCAATAAACCAATTGCATTCGCGAAGCCGGGCACGCAACGCCAGCATCAGATAGAAAATCACACCAACGCCTGCCAGCGCCTTGCTGGGAAATTCACAATCGGTTTGGTTGGGATTCACTATCGCCTCAGCCAGTGGCAGTTCTCTGCCCGGCAAATGATGATCAGTAATCAATACCTGGATGCCGAAGGCATGTGCAGCTTCCACTCCTTCAATACTGGAAATGCCATTGTCGACAGTGATGATCAAATGGGGTTCGCCCTGTTGAGCCAGAGTTACTATTTCAGGCGTTAAGCCATAGCCATACTCGAAACGATTCGGAACTATATAGTCGACATTATTGAACCCCATACTACGAAGGGCGCGAACGCCCAGCGCACAGCTGGTGGCCCCATCGGCATCGAAGTCGGAGACTATCAACAACCTGTTTTGCTGTTGCAGATGTTGATACAGCAATTCAACAGCGCCAGATATGCCTTTCAACAAGGAGGGCGCGTGCAAGCGTTGCATCTCCAGAGACATGTCGTCAGTGCAACTGATATGCCGCGCGGCAAGCACGCGACGCAATACGGGGTGAAGATCGGAGGGTAGTCCATCCGCGCTGATCAGTTGTCTGCGCCGGATGTTGAGTGTCATAGTTTGCTGCGGATAAAATCGGTGACTGCGGAAATCTCGTTGGCAAGCACGCTGTACCGTTCTTTGCGCTGCAACAGATCACGCAGATGCAATGGCAATTCCGGTGACTGCAGACCCGCCTTCTCTACGGCTTCCGAGAACTTTACCGGATGCGCTGTAGCCAGAGTGATCATGGGTACGCTGGCGTCCGCATTGCACACTCTGGCAGCTTTCACGCCAATGGCAGTATGTGGGTCGATCAGGAATTCAGTTTCTTCGAATACCTGACGGATGGTGGCGCAAGTTGTTGCGTCATCCACGCTGACACTGGAGAACTGTTGCTGCAATTTCGCAACCTGTTCTGCTGTCAGATGTTGCGACTCGCTACCCAGACCGGTCACAAACTCGGCAACCGCTTTGCCGTCCTGTTTGAAAAGATCAAAAAGGTAACGCTCGAAATTACTGGACACCATAATATCCATGCTGGGTGACAAAGTAGGCGCCAGTTGTCCCAATGAGTATTCATTATTGCTTATAAGTCGATGCAGAATATCATTGCTGTTCGTGGCAACGATCAATTGCTTCACGGGCAAGCCCATCTTCGATGCCAGATAGCCTGCGTAAATATCGCCGAAGTTGCCGGTTGGCACAGAGAAGGAAACCGGACGTAGCGGACCACCGAGATTCAATGCCGCATAAAAATAATAGACGATCTGCGCCATAATGCGCGCCCAGTTGATCGAATTCACGGCAACCAATTGTCTTCCCGGGGGTAGAAATGACTGATCACCGAAGGCGCTTTTGACGATGCGTTGGCAATCATCAAAATTGCCTGTCACTGCCAGATTGAATACGTTGTTACCAGGCACGGTTGTCATCTGCCGGCGCTGCACTTCAGAGACCCGTTTATGCGGATGCAGAATGAAAATATCGACATGATCACTGTGTCGGCAACCTTCCAGCGCCGCTGAGCCGGTGTCACCGGACGTGGCGCCAAGAATAACTACTTTCTGATTATTGCGGGTAAGTACATGATCCAGCAGATTGCCCAGCAGTTGCAATGCAAAGTCTTTAAATGCCAAAGTCGGGCCGCAGTAAAGCTCGAGCACCCATTCGTTATTACCCAGCATGCGCAACGGGGCTATCGCCTTGTGGGAAAATTTGGAATAACTCTTTTCGATCAGCGTAACAAGATCTGCGTCAGCAATTTCACCATCCACAAACGGGCGGATAATCTTGAACGCAAGCTTCTCATAGGTGAGTCCGGCCCAACTGCTTATTTCCTCTTGACTGAACTGCGGCAGTGTTTCCGGCACATACAAACCACCGTCAGGTGCTAAACCAGTGAGCAATACCTGCTCAAAATTCAGAGCTGGTGCACGACCTCGTGTACTGATGTATCTCATACCAACCTCAGCCGTTTTCCCCATCGAATGTTTCCACCCGAATACGCATCACCTTATCGGCTACCTGCTCGAGTTGCTCTATAACACCGATGGCAATATTCATCTGTGCTTCCTTCACTCTGTTGGTCAGCAGGACCACAGGGACAATGCCGGATTGAGCATCAGTACCATGTACTTCCTTCTGAATGACCGCTTCGATATTGATGCCGTAATTCATCATCACCTGTGATATCTGCGCCATGACGCCCACTTTGTCGTGAGCAGGAATTCGCAAGTAGTACTCGGATTCGATTTCACTGATATCAAGCGTCGGTATATCTGTATGCAGTGAGTTAAATGCTAAAGGTGGCACGCTGCCTGGCCGCCCGGCCGAGTTACTCACATTGCGAACAATATCAATAATGTCTGCAACTACGGATGATGCTGTAGCCTCGGCCCCGGCGCCTGCACCACAGTACAGTGTAGAGCCTGAAGAATCACCTTTCACAACTACGGCGTTCAATACGCCATTTACATTGGCTATCAACTGCTGTTTTGGAATCAGTGTCGGGTGCACGCGCATCTCTATTCCTGCATCAGTTTTGCGCGCGATACCCAAATGTTTTATCCGGTAACCCAGTTCGTCTGCATAATTGATATCCGCTATCGTGATGGCGGAGATACCTTCTGTGTATACACTGTCGAAAGCCAGCGCAGTACCGAATGCATTAGCAGCCAGTATCGCCAACTTGTGTGCGGCATCAATACCTTCCACATCGAAAGTAGGATCTGCTTCCGCATAACCCAGTTTCTGCGCTTCCTGCAGCACGTCCGGGAAACTGCGTCGCGCCTCTCCCATTTCCGTCAGAATATAATTACCTGTGCCATTGATGATACCAGCCAGCCACTGTATGGAGTTGGCAGCCAGGCCTTCACGCAATGCTTTGATGATAGGAATGCCACCGGCTACTGCGCTTTCGTAAGCAACAATAACACCCTTTTTCTTGGCAGCTGCAAAGATGACATTGCCATGCACAGCAATCAACGCCTTATTCGCTGTCACCACGTGCTTGCCGTTCTCGATAGCCAGCAGCACCAATTCCAGAGCAGTTTCAAATCCACCTATCAATTCGACAACGATATCTACATCCGGATCATGCGCCACTGCAAATACGTCAGTGCTAAACCGAATTCCCGCCATATCCAAGGAGGCATTTTCACGGCGAGATGCCAGGTGTACTATTTTAAGTGTCTTGCCAAGGCGACGAGTCAATTCAGACTCTTTCTCCAGCAGCAGGCGCATCGTACCACCGCCTACTGTGCCTAAACCGCACAACCCTATGCCAAATTGCTCTTTCAATCCTGCGTGACTCAAGACCGCTCCTCATCAAGCGGGCAGGTACTTTTGCCCGCCTTCGCCTGCAATGTCAAAAAATTTTAATTATTGTCCCAGCACTAATCCGCTGAGCCTGTCCACATCAAGATACCCGGGTACAACGGTACCATCCTTCATTACTATTGCCGGGGTGCCGGAAATACCCACCTGGTTTCCCAGCTGGTAATGCTTGAGCACCGGGCTGCTACACTCTCTGTTCGGCACATTTTGGCCGTTCTTCGCCTGATCCAAAGCCCGTTTGCGATCTTCGGAACACCAAACAGAAATCATTTTTGGAAACACTGCCGACGCGGCACCACCACGCGGGTATGCCAAATAGCGCACCTCGATGCCGAGCGCCAGAATGGCGTCCATATCACCGTGCAATTTTCGGCAGAATGTGCAATCAGCGTCCGTGAAAACTGTAATGGTTCCATTTACCTGATCGGGCCTGTAGATGATCATTTCCTCTTCAGGAACTGAAGCAATCAGTTCTGCAATGTTCGCTTTGCGGTTCTCGGCAGACAGATTAAAAAGCCCTGCATCGCTGGCACGAAACAGATCACCGGAAACAATGAATTCGCCAGAGCGATCACTGAACAGCACTTCGCCGGTATTCAGTCGTACTTCCAATAAGCCAACCATCGGAGTTTCACGAATGGATACAACCTGCAACTGCCCCTGACTCGCGGCGGCAATTGCTCTGCTCAATTTGTCGTGCAGAGTTTGCCCATCCTGCGCTAGAACACCCACTGCGCCGGACAGCATCAGGACGAAACTGCAAAGTATCAATTGCGCCAACTTCTTCATGGAGCTTCTCCGTATTAAACATTTCTCATGCGTTACCCGCCATTTACGCAGGTAGTGCAGCAAGGGGCTGACTTTAGCATGCAGACAAGACCCGATAAACAGCCGATCTCGCTCCTGCCGTATATAATTTCGCTGCCGTCCTTTTACAATGGAGCGCTGTAGGTCGAGTTGGAGGCGGGAGGTGGTTCGAATCGGGACACGCCCACTAGTACATCCTTGTAGGGCTCGATCGCCCGCCTTCCCTGGCGGTCGACGGTCCCGCTCCGAACCACCTCCCGCCTTCACCTCTGGCAGCAACGCTCCGCTTGAAGAGTGGTAAACCAACGTCATTCTGCGAAACTGGTGCACGAGCAAGGTACGCGAATAATTCAGAGCACTGCTTCGAACCGTCTCTCGCGCTAGCACTTGCAGTCGCGTTCGCTCGAGGCGTGGCGTACCAGCGCTATATTGCTAACCCGCACTTTCAGAGCGCGCAAACCATACCGAATTCCGCACAGTGTCAGGGCGGTGATGTGGGTGGTCGCGCGCAGGACCGTCGACCGCCAGGACCCCCCTCCGGGGATAAAGGCGGAAACGCGATCGAGCCCTACATGGACGTACTTGTGGGCGTGTCCTGCGCGCTTCCACCCACAGCGCCGACCGAGCTACGGAGTTCTCCTACGTGAGCGACGGACAAAAAAAAGGGTAACCGAGATTACCCTTTTCGATTAGCGATGCTTCGACCGAAGCGCCACCTGAGTGTAGCTGTCGCTTAGCTGACTTTCTTTTCCAGCTTCTCGGTGATACGTGCTGCACGGCCGGACAGGTCGCGTAGATAGTACAGTTTGGCCTGGCGTACATCGCCGCGACGCTTCAGCGTTATGCTGTCGATCATTGGGCTGTAAGTCTGGAACGTACGCTCAACGCCTACACCGTGAGAAATTTTACGCACTGTGAAAGCTGAGTTCAGGGCACGTTTGCGAATGCCGATTACCACGCCTTCGAATGCCTGCAAACGCTCACGGTCACCTTCTTTGATCTTGACCTGTACAACGACAGTATCGCCTGGACCAAAATCCGGGATTTCCTTGCTCATTTGCTCGTTTTCAATCTGTTGTATGATTTTGTTCTTGCTCATTGCCGTACTCCCGGTTGCCAGTTTTGCCCTGCTCACGGATTATTCTGTGGTGGGTTTGCTGCGCTGTGTTCACTGATAAATTCTTGCAATAATTTCTTTTGTTCGTCGTTCAAACTCTGTTGTTCCAGCAGATCAGGTCGTCTTAACCAGGTGACTCCCAAGCTCTGTTTGAGTCGCCAGCGTCTGATCTCTGCATGGTTGCCACCGGCCAATACTTCCGGGACTGACAATCCTGCTATTTGCTGTGGCCGTGTGTAATGCGGGCAATCCAACAATCCTGTTGCAAACGAATCCTGCTCGGCGGAATCCTCGTGCCCCAGTGCACCTGGCTGGTAGCGTGTTACCGCATCCAGCAGAACCATCGCTGCCAATTCGCCGCCGCTGAGAACATAGTCCCCAATCGACCACTCTTCATCTATCTCTGTCTGTAAAATTCTTTCATCGATTCCCTGATAACGCCCGCAAACCAGAATCAAATTCGGTCTTGCCGACAATTCCCTCACACCTGCCTGATCCAGACGTCGCCCTTTAGGTGACAGGTAGATCACACTGGCCGGTTGTGGCAGATCACGCTTTGCTGCGTGTATAGCTGCCTGCAGTGGCTCTGTCTTCATCAACATGCCGGGGCCACCGCCAAAAGGCCGGTCATCCACTGTGCGATGTTTGTCCGTGGTGAAATCGCGCGGATTCCAGCACCTGACATTGATGATCCCTTCGCGACAAGCTCTGCTGCTGATGCCATAATCCGTAACGGCAGTAAACATTTCAGGGAACAGAGTGACAATACCAATATGCATCGTAGTCACTCTCAGGCCAGATAATCCGGCTCCCAGTCAACCAAAACCAAACCCTTCTCCAGACTGACTTCTTTGATTACCCGCTCCGGCAACCAGGGCAACAGTCTTTCGCGATCATCTACGCTGTCCGCTGAAGGCGATACGACCAGCACATCATTCGCACCGGTTTCCAGCATTTTTTGCACCGTGCCCAGCACCTGGCCAGACTCGTTTATAACCTGTAATCCCGTGAGTTGATGCCAGTAATACTCACCGTCATCCAATGCCGGTAATTCTTCCACCGGTATCGTCAATTCCATGTCATTCAAACTGCGGGCGCTTTCTGGATTGTCATAACCCTCGAAATGCGCTATCAATCCCTTGCCATGCGCCTTGCCCTGATCCATCTCCAGCGCTATCCAACCCTGACTGGTTTTCACCTGCCAGTGCCGGAATTCCAGGATATTGCCAATGGGATCTGTAAACGAGATCAGCTTGACCCAACCCTTGATGCCGTACGGGCCACCCACACGCCCCATAGTTATGCGCTTTGAGTTACCCATATGGCGGCCGTTATCAGGCTGCGGTTGTTGCTGCGCTGCTGGCTTCTTTAATCAGTCCTGCAACGCGCTGGCTTGGCTGTGCACCATTGGCTGACCAAAACTGTACGCGCTCCAGATTAATACGCAGACGCTCTTCCTTACCTCGGGCTACCGGGTTAAAAAAACCTACGCGCTCAATGAAACGACCATCACGCGCATTGCGCTGGTCTGTGACAGTAATGTAGTAAAAAGGCTTCTTTTTTGCGCCGCCGCGAGCAAGTCGAATTATGACCATAAACAAATATTCCCAGTGTTAAACATTCATACAGAAACAGGATCTATCCGGGTTCCCCTTGATTTACATAGTGTTACGCATCAATTAGCCCATCTGCGCGCACTGAACAGGTCCGGAAAAAGGCGGGCATTTTAAGGCAAAACCCGCCCGGATGGAAGGCATATTTACAGTTTTTACAAGAGATTAGCCACGGACACCTTACGAACTAGAATCATGACGGACCCTGTCACGGGTGGCTTACCGGTAAGATTCGTGATGCCCCGACCAAAGTGCTTACGGGTTAGAATCTAGTTGGCCCTCTCGACCCCGGAAAGCCAGACGGAAGTCCACGCATCATATTGGCCAGACCGCCACCCTTCATTTTCTTCATGACTTTCTGCATCTGTTTGTGTTGCTTAAGCAAACGATTCAAGTCCTGTATTTGCGTGCCCGAGCCATTGATGACCCTGCGTTTGCGGGAGCCGTTAAGAATATCCGGGTTCAGACGCTCCTTCATGGTCATGGAGTTAATAATCGCTTCCATTTGTTTGAAGGATTTGTCGTCTACCATTTTCGCTGCACCCGGAGGTAACGCGCCAAGGCCCGGCATCTTGTCCATGATGCTGGCTATGCCGCCCATATTCTGCATCTGCTTCAACTGCTCCTTGAAGTCTTCCAGATCGAAGCCCTTGCCTTTCTTGATCTTGTTGGCCAGTTTCTCAGCTTTACCCTTGTCTACCTTGCGTTCGGCCTCTTCGATCAATGACAACAGATCGCCCATGCCCAAGATGCGGGAGGCTATGCGATCCGGATAAAAAGGTTCCAGAGCATCGGACTTCTCACCGATACCGATGAACTTGATGGGCTTGCCCGTGATGTGGCGAACCGACAGGGCCGCACCACCGCGCGCATCGCCATCAGCTTTGGTCAGAATCACGCCAGTAAGTGGTAACGCATCGTTGAATGCTTTAGCGGTATTGGCCGCATCCTGACCGGTCATTGCATCAACAACAAACAGGGTTTCGATCGGCTGCAGCACACGGTGTAACTGACTGATTTCAGCCATCATTTCCGCATCTACTGCCAGACGGCCTGCGGTGTCCACCAATAGTACATCGATAAATTTGCGCTTGGCTTCCTTGACGGCCGCCAGCACGATGTCTTCAGGTTTCTGGGAAATGTCGCTGGCAAAAAAGACGGCGTCAACATCTGCGGCCAATGTCTGCAATTGTGCAATTGCTGCCGGCCGGTACACGTCGGCACTGACCACCATCACCGACTTTTTCTGTGTACGCTTCAGCCACAATGCCAGTTTGGCTACGGTCGTGGTTTTGCCAGCACCCTGCAAACCGGCCATCAGCACAACCGCTGGTGGCGCGGCGCGCAGATTGAGTGCTTCGTTGGCAGAGCCCATCACCGCTTCCAGTTCGGCCTGCACAATCTTGATGAATGCCTGTCCGGGACTCAGGCTTTGCGAAACCTCCTGACCAATTGCCCTCAGTTTGACGCGTTCGACGAAGTCCTTTACCACAGGTAGCGCAACATCAGCTTCCAATAGGCCGCGGCGCACTTCGCGCAGTGCTTCTTCTATATTGCTCTCAGTCAGCGTCGCCTTGCCACTGATCTTACGCAACGCACCCGAGAGGCGTTCGGTCAAACTTTCAAACATAAGAGGTTCCCACAGAGTTCACAGAGGAGCGCGCTAATATACACCAACAAGCCACAGAGGTTAACAAGCTTCTGGAAAACCAGGCGTACCCTGGCGACCAAAAAAATGCTTCAACCCCCTGCACACTTGTGCGAAACTTTCCCGGCACTGTTCAACAGTCAGCAAGAAAGTTTACCGGTCAACCACAAAGAACCCGATCAGAGACCCTGCATGCCAATTTCCACACTATCAGGACTGCTTGCCATACTGTTGTATGTTGTGAGCTATTACTGGCAAAGCAGGCAGGCAACCGGTGCTAAAGCAAGCAATAATCAGAACAGCAAAAAAATACTCCTGGTAGGATTGCTCGCAGTGGGCGCGCATTTGTTTAGCGCCTATGGAGTTATCCGCACCGGCGATGGTTACCACTTTGGCATTGTGCAAATCAGCACGCTTATTTTTGCGGCTGTTGCGATGCTGGTGGTGGTCAGCAGCCTGCGCAAACCGCTGGGCGATCTGATTCTCGGTTTATTCCCTCTGGCAGTGCTTTCCATCATTCTGTCATTGTCTGTCGACAGCGATTACCCAGCACAGCAGATCAGCACGGGCATCGCCACTCATATCCTGCTATCAATTCTGGCTTACAGCTTCTTTACTATAGCAGCGTTACAGGCAGCCTTTGTTGCTTATCAGAATTATCAGTTGCGTCACCACCACGCCGCCAGCGCCATTCGACGCTTCCCACCTTTGCAGGACATGGAGAGTTTTTTATTTGAATTATTATCGACTGGTCAGGCACTGCTCAGTCTCGGGATCATCGCCGGCTTTGTGTTTGTGGAGGATATGGGCGCACAGGGTTTGCCACATAAAACTTTCTTCTCAATACTGGCCTGGGTGGTATTCTCCGTTTTGTTGTGGGGCCGGCATCAGATGGGCTGGCGAGGCAATACTGCGATTCGCGGCACATTGACAGGATTCATGTTCCTGATACTCGGCTTTTATGGCTCCAAATTTGTCCTTGAATTCATACTCTGAAACTTGAACACCTTCGCAACTATTACACTGCCCGACATATTCAAGAGGAATAAACTCTCGTGAACGTCACCGAATCATCGGTAGGATATCTGCTGGCATTCCTATTGTTCCTGATCATCGCCTCTGCTTATTTCTCCAGCTCTGAAACAAGCATGATGAGTATCAACCGCTATCGTTTGAAACATCTGAAACGCAGCGGCCATGCTGGCGCAAATCGCGTCAGCAAATTACTTGCAGCGCCGGATAAACTGATAGGCGTGATCCTGATTGGCAATAACTTTGTCAATCTGCTGGCCGCATCCATCGCAACGACGATAGCCATTGAACTCTTCGGCAATCCGGAGACAGTGTTAACCACCATTTTCCTCACGTTGACGATTCTGATCTTCGCTGAAGTGACACCGAAAACCATTGCCGCATTGTATCCGGAAAAAATCGCCTTTCCTTCCAGTTACTTTCTTTTGATTCTGTTGAAATTACTTTACCCCCTGGTATGGATGGTTAACCGGGTTTCCAACAGATTGATTCGACTTCTCGGGTTCAAACCGGTTGCCCATGACGCACATCAATTGAGCACCGACGAGTTGCGCACTGTGCTGCATGAATCCGGCGAATCTATTCCGGAGGAAGGACAGGGCATGTTGCTGAACATTCTGGACCTGAACATGGTGACTGTGAACGACATATTAGTGCCACGCAATGATATCGTTGGCATTGACATAGAAGATGATGTCAGCGAAATTCTCACGCAGATAAGCAATGGCCAACACACTCGCATGCCCATTTACAAAGGCAGCATTGATAACATAATCGGTGTGTTGCACATGCGCGATCTCGGCAAATTAATCAATATTTCCCCTCTCACGCGCGCAGAAATTCTGCAACAGTGTGACGAGCCTTACTACATACCTGAAAGTACTCCGCTTACCACGCAGCTGATGAACTTCAAAGAGAGCAAAGAGCGCCTGGCATTTATTGTGGATGAGTACGGCGTGATTCAGGGTGTTGTAACGCTGGAAGATATTCTGGAAGAGATTGTTGGCGAATTCACAACGGATATCGCCGACAATTCCCGCGATATACATCCGCAGGAAGATGGCAGTTATCTGATCGATGGCAGCACGGGTATCAGAGAAATCAACCGGATTCTTAACTGGCAACTCGATACCAGCGGCGCAAAAACTATCAACGGATTATTGGTTGAAAAGCTGGAAGCCATTCCTGAATCGCAAACAGGTATTCAACTCGGAGGGTATTATGCGGAGGTCATTCAGGTGCAGGATAATATGATTCGCACCGTGCGTATGTGGCAAAGTTTGAAAAGAAAAACGATAAATTAAATCAGGATTTTTTCAAGACTGGTAATTCGATTTCCTGATAACAATGCGCTGGCACATAATCAAAACTGCGCAACGTCACAGATGTATTCTGCTCAGAAAAACTCCCTTGCTTATCATTCAGCAACGCCAGAGACAACGCATAATCAGCGCCCACATCCAGTTGCCAGAAATGCCAACGTTGCGCATCGTCCTGGCGCTGTTCGGAAAAGGATATGGCTATTCTGTCAGCTTGCGGGAAACTGAAGGTAAAGTGATGCAGGGGAATCGCCAACCCCATGCCACACGCTTTTATATAAGCCTCCTTCAATGTCCACAGATCGAAAAACCGCGCTCCCTGCTCTGCCACTGGTAGTGCATCCAGAGCAGCTACCTCAGCGCCGCTGAAATAGCGATTTGCCACTTCAAGCGTGCGACGGCTCCGGGACCTGTCTTCCACATCTACTCCGGGCGTGCCGCTTCTGCTCACCGCAATGACAATTAGACCCTGTGTGTGCGAGATATTGAAATTGACAGGTGCAGATTTGAGTGTGTTGGCGATTTCCGGTCGGCCATACTGATTATTTTTGAATTGCCAGTCCTGTGGGGATACTTCGACGTGATACATGCTGAGCAAATGACGAATGGCTGCTCTGGTTTGCAGGAATCTGACCCTGTCCCTGGCAAAAAGGAACTTATGCAGACGCGCGAATTCCTCCTCATTCACCACATCACGATATTGCTCCAGCAGTGGTTCACTGGCTGCATCGCGGACAAGCCAAAGATGCGTCTCGCTGGTTAGCTGGTTGTACCTGAAGTCTTGTATCAGCAAAAAGATCTACTCCGGAATTTGCGTAGTAGTGCGCTATAAAACGGTTGCTGAGTATACCGTAATCCTTATGCGGGTCACGAACTCCAATTCCTGGCGCGAACAGACAAAACTCAGTGCATTGTGGCATAGAGCTTTTCCAGAGAGCATGCTACATTTCATGCGCAATTTCCTACAACAAGGCTGGAGAACAGAAATGAAGCTCATTATTGCCATTATTAAACCTTTCAAATCCGACGATGTTCGCGAGGCACTGCAGGATCTGGGTATCAGCGGCATGACCCTGACGGAAGTAAAGGGATTCGGACGTCAGAAAGGCCATACTGAATTGTATCGGGGGGCGGAGTATGTCATCGACTTCCTGCCTAAAACAAAAATCGAAGTCGCAGTTGCTGACGATCTGGTAGAGCAGACAATTGAAGCTATTTGTAAGGTAGCCAATACCGGACAGATAGGTGACGGCAAGATATTCGTTCTACCGGTTGAACAAACCATTCGCATCAGAACGGGAGAAACCGGCGATCAGGCGCTGTAAGGCACCAGTTTTAGCTGTTTATTTTAAATCTGCTTAGTTTGAAACTGTTTTTCGTCAGACCTGTTTAGTTCAAAAGCTGTTTAGCACAAACAATAACAATCAGAAAAACGCCTACAGGAAACCAATATGCCAACAATAAGAAAAGTTGCAGCCAGTGCATGGCTGTTTGCATTTGCCCTTTTACCGACCTCTGCGCTAGCTCAAGAAGACGCCATCAATGGTGCCAATACTGCCTGGATACTGACAGCAACAGCGCTGGTGCTGTTCATGACTATTCCGGGATTGTCGCTGTTTTATGCCGGCCTTGTGCGCAGCAAAAACGTGTTATCCATACTGATGCAGTGCTTTGCCATAACTGCACTGATCTCAGTGTTGTGGTTACTCTATGGCTACAGTGTGGCATTCGGTCCCGCAGAAAGCGGTTTCTGGGGTGGTCTGGATAAAGCATTTCTGAGTGGCGTGACCATCGAATCAGTCTGGGGAAATATTCCAGAGCCTTTGTTTGTCGCCTTTCAGATGACCTTCGCAATCATCACGCCAGCTCTGATCGTTGGTGCTTTTGCGGAACGCATCAAATTCTCCTCCATGTTGCTGTTTGTCGGCTTCTGGTCCACCTTTGTATACTTTCCGATCTGCCATTGGGTGTGGGCAGAAAATGGCTGGCTGTTCCAGATGGGCCTGATAGATTTCGCGGGTGGCACAGTGGTGCACGTTACCGCGGGCGTGGCAGCAATCATTACGGCAATTATGCTGGGCAAACGGCATGGCTTTATGACCGCACGCATGATGCCGCATAACCTGACCATGACAATTACCGGTGCCGGTATGCTCTGGGTAGGCTGGTTCGGCTTCAATGCAGGCAGTGCACTTGCCGCCAATGAAAGCGCTGGCATGGCGCTGCTCGCCACTCACATGTCTGCCGCCGCTGGCGCGTTGACCTGGATGGCGATTGAATGGATCAAACATGGCAAACCCAGCGGTCTGGGCGCTGTTACCGGTATGGTGGCAGGTTTGGCAACAATTACTCCTGCATCGGGTTCCGTAGGCCCGGCAGGTGGCATGCTGATAGGTATTATGGGGGGCGCGTTATGTTACGCAGCTACCATGTACCTGAAACATAAAATCAAGATCGATGACTCGCTGGATGTTTTCCCGGTACACGGCGTTGGCGGTATTCTGGGAACTCTGATGGCTGCCGTGTTCGTATCAACCGGACTTGGCGCATTCAGTGGCAATGGCTATGCCGAAGGCATGACCATGGGCTCACAGCTGGGTGTGCAGGTAATCGGTATTGCGGCTACTGGTCTGTACACGGCTGTTCTGACTTTCGTTATATTGAAAATCGTCGGAATTTTGACCTCGGGAATCCGCGTTTCAGATGAACAGGAACAGCTTGGTCTGGATATCACTGACCATGATGAGAAGGGATACATTCTGTAACCAACATATCACCCTGAACCGGTATTTACTTAGCTGACTACGGGTTCAGGGCTGTACCTTAATGCGCTAACACTTCAACCTGGCCTAACCTGATTTAGTCTGATAGATCGCATTAGCCCAATAGATCGTACTTGCGCAGATAGCCGCGTAGCTGGTGATAACTCAATTTCAGTTGATCTGCTGTTTTGCGTTGATTGAACTGGCATTGCTCCAGCGCTTTGCGCAGCAAGGCAATCTCATACTCCTGCACCATTTGCGTGAAATCTGCTTCTTCGCTACCAAGAGAAGAAGCCGGCTCACCTGTTTGCTGGTTGGTTACGGTGGGGGCGGCCTCACTGGCGGGCTCCTGCTGATACGCAGCCAACCGATATGGTGACGCAAAAGGATCGAAAACCAGGCGATCGATATGTTCATCAGTACTCTGATAAACGGCTCTCTCAATCACATTTTTCAGTTCCCGCACATTGCCGGGCCAATGGTAGGCCAACAATTGCGCTTTCACTTCGTCAGAAAACCCTGAGAAATACTCTCTACCTAATTCCTTGACCATACCAATGGCAAAATGCTCGGCCAGCACCAGAATATCCTCAGCACGGGTTCGTAGCGGTGGCAACGTAATGACGTCGAATGCGAGGCGATCAAGCAGGTCTTCGCGGAATTTTTTGGCTTTCGCCAAACTGGGTAAATCCTCGTTGGTGGCAGCTATTAAGCGGACATCCACTTTGATGGGCTGGTTGCCACCAAGGCGCTCGAACTCACCGTACTCAATAACACGCAGTATTTTCTCCTGCACGGCCATGGCGGTATTCGCCAACTCATCCAGGAACAGCGTACCGCCGTGTGCCCTTTCGAAATAACCTTTGCGTTGGGTACTGGCTCCGGTAAAGGCACCGGCCTCGTGCCCGAACAGTTGCGCTTCCAGCAGGGTGTCGCTGACGGCGGCACAATTGATCTTCAGGAAATTGTTTTGCCAACGCGGCGACAGAAAATGCAGGCGCGCGGCAATCAGTTCCTTGCCCGTGCCCCGCTCTCCCACTATCAATACCGGCTTGTTGAGTGGGGCTACCCGGGAGACATGTTCCTGCATTTCCAGAAAGTTGGCGGACTCGCCAATCATGCGGGGTGGGTTACTTTCCGATTCCATACCGGGCTCACTTTGTAAAATTTCGTGAAAAATACCACTAGTTGCGGAAATTCGCCAACGAATACTCTTTCAAAGCCTGGCACCCCAATTTATTCTTATTTAAATCAACAAGATATGGTTTTTACACAAGCTGGCACGATTACTGCTAAACCATGAGTGTACCTGTACCAAGCACAATCGAATCCGACACAAACCAAGCACCATTTTTCAGAGGCACCAGTGTATGAGCATATTTTCAAGACTGACAGACATCATCAACTCCAACATCGCTTCTTTGCTGGACAAGGCAGAGAATCCGGAAAAGATGATCCGCATGGTTATTCAGGAGATGGAAGAAACCCTGGTAGAAGTCCGTAGCGGAACTGCCAAGGTCATCGCTGAAAAGAAAACCCTGAACCGCCGTGCCGACCAACTGCGCAAGCAGGCGGAAGACTGGCAGCAAAAAGCTGAACTGGCAATGAGCAAGGAGCGCGAAGATCTGGCCAAAGCCGCTTTGATCGAACGTGCAACCATCCTCACTACCGTGGAAGTGCTGCAGGCTGAGATGACCAAGCTGGACGAAACACTGGACAAACTCAGTGTGGAAATCGAGCAGTTGCAGGCCAAGCTCAATGATGCCCGCGCTCGCCAGAAGACTATTGTCATGCGCTCCAATGCGGCTCAGTCGCGTGTTGATGTCAACAAGCAGCTGCACAATTACAGCATTGACAATGCGATGAACAAATTCGAATATTACGAGAAGAAAATCGACCTCATGGAAGGCCAGGTAGACAGCCTGTATATGGAACAAAAAGGCTTGCAGAACGAGTTTGACGAATTGGCACGCCAGGAAAAAATCGAGAAAGAACTGCAAGACATCAAAAACAAACTGAACAAGTAAAGGGCTCTGCCAATGGATTTTTTCGAGTTTCTCATAGCGCTTGTATCCGTCGTTGGCGCTTTCGTCACCATCTGGATCATACTGGTGTATCAGCGCAAGGAACGAAAACTGAAAAGCCAGCCTGATACCGAGTTCAACTTGCGTGATCTGTCTGCGATGGCGCAATCAATGAACGAACGTATCGACACACTGGAATCAATACTGGATGCAGAAGTACCAGGCTGGAGGGATCAGAATGAGCATCAGAGATAATATTCTGTCCCTCGACCTGGAGAACAAGCGATTTCTGGGTGTGTGCAGCGGGTTCGCCAGATATCTGGATGCACCTGTCACAATTGTTCGTATCATCTACTGCGTGGCCTGTCTGGTTTGGCCAACGCTGATAGTGGTCTACTTCATCACCTATTGGTGCCTCAAACAGGATCTTCGTCCTGGGAAACTGAAATCCATAGTATCAGAAAGCAAGACTGCAGATCATTTCAAAAACGTGGATTACAAACGTCCGCTGTACCGTAATCCCGACGACAAGAAAATTGCCGGTGTCTGCAGTGGTATTGCAGAATATCTGGATATAAGTGTCTTTATAGTACGACTGCTGACATTCCTGTCCTTGTTCGTGTTCGGTCCATTCTCGTTCTGGGCATACATTGTCTTGTGGGTGGTTCTGCAGGAGCGTCCTGCCAACTTCACCTACGAGAAAGCTGCTGCTGAGAAGGCGGAGATAGCGAAACGGGCACCTGACACACGCTCACTGCACGAGTGCGCCACTATGTTGCGCGCTACCGAGTTTCGCCTGCGGGAAGTAGAAGCATTCATCACTTCCAAGAAATTCAGTTTGCATTGCGAAATTAACAGGATATAGAATCGGGCAAACTCCGCATCCTGAATAAATATGAAGTTCTGCCACCACTGCGCCGGCCCGATAACCCAGAACATTCCTGAAGGCGATGATAAGCTTCGCTACAGTTGCATGGATTGCGGTGTCATTTTTTATCAGAACCCCAACAATATAGTGGGAACTGTCCCCTATTACGGCGACAAGGTGTTGCTGTGCAAACGTGCAATTGAGCCACGCCTGGGAAAATGGACGCTGCCAGCAGGCTTCATGGAAAACACAGAGACGACTCTTGCAGGTGCTATCCGTGAAACCAGTGAAGAGGCAGGTGCGCAGATTATCGTGCCCGGAGATTCCCTTTACACACTGTTCAATCTTCCCTACATCAACCAGGTGTATTGGTTTTTTCGTGCTGAACTTGCAAATCTGGATTTTGCACCCGGGTTTGAAAGTCAGGAAGTAAAACTGTTCAGTGAAGCAGAAGTGCCATGGGATGAACTTGCGTTTACCGTAGTCAAAAGCACGCTGGAGTATTTCTTTGCCGACAGCAGGCGCGGCAAATTTCCGGTGCGTATGTTTGACGTGAGCTATTCGAAAGACAGGAAAGTGACGGTTAAACAAACCAGTAGCAGTGAGTACTGAGGTTTGCAGAAACTGAATATGTGTTGCCGCACCGCAAAGGTGAAGAATCAAAACTCCTTTAATGTGACCACATCGAACGCAGGCTCTTCATAGGGGTGCGCAGCGCGCAAGGCGCTAACCACCGCGGAGATGAGTTCGTCAGCACAAACCATTTCCACTCTGTACTCCACAACTTTCTCTACTTCATCGAGTTTTCCCAGAAATGGTTTAGCACCTTCACACGGTCGAAACTGACCGGTGCCTGCTACCTGCCAGGCACAGGAATCATAATTGCCTATGCGTCCAGCGCCTGCTGCGAATACCGCGGCCTTTACGGTTTCAAGGTGTGTCTCTGGGACATAGAAAGTCAGTTTGAACATGGCTTGCCTGCAAATCAGTTATCTGGCAAAGAGTGGTTAAATGATGGTTCGCTTTCGATGTTGCAGTTCCCCTTACCCTAACCACTTGCGCGCGTTTCTGAACATGCGCATGCTGGGTGCGTCCTCCTTCCAATCATCGGGATGCCATGAGTTCTGACTAACGCGGAATACACGTTCAGGGTGTGGCATCATGATTGTGACGCGGCCATCCTTACTGCTGAGGCCTGCAATTCCGGCCGGTGAGCCGTTTGGGTTCTCCGGATAATGCTCGGTCAGTTGGCCGCGAGTATCCACATACTGCATCGCAATGGCACCGGTTGCCTGCAGCGATACCAGACCACTGCTGTCAGCAAACTGCACGCGCCCTTCTCCATGTGCGACGGCTATCGGGAAAACTGACCCGCTCATGCCCTGCAAAAATGCTGAATTCGTTTCGTTTATTTTTACCAGACTGACCCGCGCCTCGAATTGCTCTGAACTGTTTCTGACAAAGCGCGGCCAATGTGTTGCTCCGGGAATCAACTCATGCAGCAGGGATACCATCTGGCATCCGTTGCAGACTCCCAGAGTCAAAGTGTCCTGGCGTTGGAAAAAATGTTCAAATTGCTGGCGCATTTTTTCATTAAACAAAATGGACTTGGCCCACCCACCGCCAGCACCTAGCACATCGCCAAAGGAGAAACCACCACAGGCCACCAAGGCATTAAATTTTTCAAGATCAACTGCACCGGACTGCAGATCACTCATGTGTACATCGAATGACCTGAAGCCAGCTCTATCAAACGCTGCCGCCATTTCAACATGACCATTGACTCCCTGTTCCCGCAGGATGACTACCGAGGGACGGATACCCGTATTGATAAACGGTGCAGCAATATCTTCATTGAGATCGAAACTGAGATCCGCAAATAGCCCAGTGTCTTTTTTATCATCCAGACGCTCAAATTCCTGCTGCGCACAGGCTGAGTTGTCACGCAAAGCCTGCAATTCGAAACTGGTGCGTGCCCACAATTTCTGACTGTCCTTGCGCGACCGCTCCAGCAACAGTTTGCCACCATTGAGTAAACGCAGATCATCGCGCTTGTTCGGGCTGCCAATGATACTGGTGCAATCAGATAAACCATTCTGCTCGATAATCTGCAGCACGGTATTCAAGCGCTCACGCTGAATCTGGATAACCGCACCAATCTCTTCATTGAACAGAATCTCTACTGCATTGGTATCCAGCTTCATCAATTCGGCAAGTTGCACATCAATCCCACAGTGACCGGCGAATGCCATCTCCGCCAGTGTGGCAAGCAATCCACCATCGGAGCGGTCGTGATAGGCTAGCAGCAAGTCTTCAGTGCGCAGTTGTTGTATCAGCGCAAAGAAGTTCTTCAAATCTTCCGGGTTGTCGAGATCTGCAGGCTCGCTACCCAGCTCACGGTAAACCTGAGCCAATGCCGAACCGCCCATGCGGTTCTTGCCGTGACCCAAATCAATCAATAACAAATCGGTGTCACCCTTATCTGTTCGCAATTGCGGCGTAGAAGTTTGGCGAATATCAGTGACGGGAGCAAATGCCGACGCAATGAGTGACAACGGCGACGTATTGCTCTTGCTGCCGCCCTTATCCTGCCAGACCGTACGCATGGACATCGAATCCTTACCCACCGGAATACAAATACCCAAAGCCGGGCAAAGTTCCATGCCAACCGCTTTAACCGTCGCGTATAGCTTCTCATCTTCACCGGCATAACCGGCAGCCACCATCCAGTTGGCGGACAGTTTGATATTACTGATATGTTCGATACCAGCCGCGGCAATATTAGTGATGGCTTCGGCAACTGCCAGACGACCTGACGCAGGCGCATCGAGCAAAGCGACAGGTGTCCTTTCACCCATGGCCATGGCTTCGCCTGCATAGGCATTGAACGATGCTGCAGTCACCGCCACATCGGCAACTGGCACCTGCCAGGGACCAACCATCTGATCTCGACTCACCAGACCGGTAATGGTTCTATCACCAATCGTGATCAAAAAGCTTTTACTGGCAACTGCGGGCAGACTCAGCACACGCATTGCAGCTTCTTCCAGCTCAATCTCATCGGTAGCCAGCGCGATCTGTTTCGGCTTAACAGCTGTCGCATTGCGATGCATACGCGGTGGCTTGCCAAACAAAATATTCATGGGTAAATCAATAGGCAGATTGTCGAACTGCGCGTCGTGCAGGCGAATGGTTTCTTCCGCGGTAGCTTCGCCAACAACGGCATAAGGGCAGCGTTCACGTTTACACATCTGTTCAAACTGTGCCAGATGCTCCGGACGCACGGCGAGCACGTAACGCTCCTGCGCTTCATTGCACCAGATTTCCAACGGCGTCATACCGGGTTCCGCATTGGGGACGTTACGCAATGCGAATGAACCGCCGCGATTGCCGTCTTTCACCAGTTCAGGCAATGCATTGGACAAGCCACCGGCGCCAACATCGTGAATAAAAGCGATCGGGTTGGCGTCACCTGCCTGCCAGCAACGGTCGATAACTTCCTGGCAGCGGCGTTCCATCTCTGCGTTATCGCGTTGCACCGATGCGAAATCCAAGGCTTCACTGCTGGTGCCCGAGGCCATGGACGATGCTGCCCCCCCGCCCAGACCGATTAACATGGCAGGGCCGCCCAGCACGATCAGTTTGGCACCAACCGGTATTTCTTTTTTCTCAACATGCTGTTCGCGGATGTTACCAATACCGCCAGCAATCATGATTGGCTTGTGGTAGCCACGCACTTCATTTCCTTTCGCGCCCGGAACCGATTCCTCATAAGTTCTGAAATAGCCACACAGATTAGGGCGACCGAACTCATTGTTGAACGCAGCGGCACCTATCGGGCCTTCCAGCATGATGTCCAATGCAGAAACGATGTGTGCAGGACGTCCAAAGTCGGCTTCCCAGGGTTGTGGGAAATCCGGCAAATTCAAATTGGATACACTGAATCCACACAAGCCCGCTTTTGGTTTCGCACCAGTGCCAGTTGCCCCTTCATCTCGAATCTCTCCGCCGCTGCCTGTAGCTGCACCCGGAAACGGCGCGATGGCAGTAGGATGGTTATGGGTCTCCACTTTCATCAGAATATGAATGGGCTCCTTGCTGTATCCGTATTCTGCACTGCCGGTTTGGGGGAAAAATCGATCAGCAACACTACCGCGCATGACTGCCGCATTGTCTTTGTAAGCAGAAAGCACATTGTCAGGTGACACTTTGTGCGTGTTGCGAATCATCGCGAACAACGAGTGCTCCTGATCCACACCTTCCACGGTCCAGCTGGCATTAAAAATCTTGTGGCGGCAGTGTTCCGAGTTTGCCTGCGCGAACATCATCAGTTCCACATCGGTTGGGTTGCGACCCA
The DNA here is from genome assembly GCA_041751425.1 of Pseudohongiellaceae bacterium. Taxonomy (GTDB): domain Bacteria; phylum Pseudomonadota; class Gammaproteobacteria; order Pseudomonadales; family Pseudohongiellaceae; genus JAVVEG01. The sequence continues at coordinate 58,221 of JBGSXL010000015.1, forward strand.
GTTTGGTGAAACTTTCCAGCAGGTAATCTATTTCATCTTCAGCAAGAGCCAGCCCCAGATTTTCATTGGCTTGCGTTAACGCTGACTTACCTTGTTCCAGAACCGCTACGGTTTGCAGATGACCAGGTTCAGCTTGCACAAAAAGACATGTCGCTGCGGTGGGCGAAGCGATGACGGCTTGTGTCATTCTGTCGTGCAGCAGCCTTTCCAACAGGAGCGTTTGTTCGGCATCCAGTGGGTTGGCGAGCCCTACAGTGAATAGTATGCCTCGCTCTATGCGTTTGACCTTTTCCAGATGACAGTTCTGCAGAATATCGGTGGCTTTACTGGACCAGGGGGAGATAGTGCCGGGACGTGGTATCACGACACGGGAAATAGCGTGTGGTCCCGCTGTCTGATTCTGTACACTGTTGTTGTGGCTGCTTTTGTCTGAACCACTGTTTTCTAAACCACTATTTTCCGAACTCCTATTTTCTAAACCCCTATTTTCTAAACCCCTTTTTTCTACACCATAGTCAAGCAGCCCATCCAGCAACTTCAACTCCTGCGCGTTCAATTCCTCATGGCAATCGGCAAAATGAACAAACCGCGAACTGATGCTTTTTACGGCGAGCAGTTGTTGTTGCAGGGTTGCCAGAAGTTTGTTGAGTTTGAACGCTGAATGGGCATTGGCGCCGGGCAGAACTAGCATCGTGGTAAAGGGCCTTGAGCTGAGTGATTGGAATTGGCTATTGCTGTGCTTTCGGGAGCCGCCATGATACGCGAATTACCCTTGAAAATCAGTTGTTGATTACTGCTGTTGTTGCATCGCTGCATGTCGGCGTTGCTGGAAAAAGCGCTGCATGATTTCGCCGCAGGGCTGAGCCAGCACCCCTTCAATCCATTCCACCTGATGATTGTAAGGCCCCTGCTCAAGCAATTGCCGGCCGCTGACGATAGCGCCAAAACGCGGCTCCCTGGCACCGAAAACCAGCGTCTGGATACGGGCATGGATAATGGCCCCAACACACATGGTGCAGGGTTCTAGCGTGACATACAGTGTACAACCGGGCAGGCGATAGTTGCGCATTTTCAGAGCGGCCTGCCGGATTGCCTGAATCTCGGCATGAGCACTGGGGTCGTGTGTTTCGATCGGTTGATTGAAACCTGAGCCAATGATTTCGTTATCGCGGACGACGACTGCACCCACCGGCACCTCGCCGTGCCGAGCGGCTTCTTCAGCCAGCACTAGTGCGTGATTCATCCAGACTTCATGTAGAGATAAATTCATAGCCGTTCGTCTCATTAGCCTGAAGGAAGTCTGTCCATAAGCCTCTGCAGAGATATGACTTTCACACCATTTCCCACGGGAAACTCATCGTCACCACCATAAAGAATATATTTATGCGTTGCGCCGACATCATCGCAAGTCTGGTTATAGTGCTTGCCGATTTTGGGAGCAACGCCATGTTTGATCTCTATAGCCCAGATTTCAGATGTCGGCATTCTGATAACCAAGTCGACCTCTGCTCCGGCGGCTGTTCGATAAAAGTAGCTTTCTGCGCGACCTGGCAAAACCGAATGAATATTTTCAACGGCAAAGCCCTCCCAGCTCTTACCTAAAACCGGATTAGACAGTAACTCATCGTAACTGTTAATACCCAGCAGGCGGTGCAAAATACCGCTGTCACGAACGTAATAACGGGGTGATTTCACTAATCGCTTCTTGACGTTGGCATGCCAAGGCTCAAGGCGCCTGACCAGCAAAAGATCAACCAGAATATCAATGTAGTGAGTTACCGTCTTGGCATCGACTTCAAGATTCGAAGCCAGTTTCGAATAGTTAACGGTTTCACCCTGCAAGTGCGCCAACATCGTCCACAATCGTCGTAATCTGGCTGCGGGAACACGGAAACCCATTTGCGGAATGTCACGCTCAAGATAAGTACGGATTAGATTTTCCAACCAATCCATGGCTGAGCCATTATTCTTTGCCAGATAGCTGTCCGGAAAGCCTCCTCGCAACCACAGGCTCTGTTTAGCCTGCTGGTTATCATCAATCTCAGCAACGCTCATGCCGCTCATCTCGAGATAACTGATCCGACCTGCCAGGCTTTCCGAAGACTGACGCATTAAATCCATCGATGCCGACCCAAGCAGCAAAAACTGACCGGCTCTCCGGCCCTGCTCCCGGTTTTTGTCGATCAATCCCCGTAGCACAGGAAACAAATCAGGGCTTCGCTGTATTTCATCCAGAATAACCAGTTTGTCGGCATGCTCACTTAGAAAGCTGGTGGGGTCGCTGAGTTTCAGCAGATCCTCGGGAGATTCTAAATCGAGATAAATAGAATCAATGCCTTTGAAAAGCGTTTTCGCGAGCGTTGTCTTACCCACCTGGCGCGCGCCAAGCAAGGCGACCGCAGGTGTTTGTGCGATCATCGTTTGCAGTTTTTCTGTAATTTGGCGCTTCAACATACCTTGCATTTTAGGAGTCATATTCCTGATTTGCAAGGTTTATTATTGTGATCGAAGAACCCCAGTATCTTGCCTATATCAGACGTTGCCAGCTTTATCAGTTATTCCCACTCAATCGTCGCCGGCGGCTTCGAAGAAATATCGTAAGCCACGCGAGACACATCGGCTATCTCGTTGATGATGCGATTGCTTACAAGTTCCAGAAACTCATAAGGCAGTCTGGCCCAGCGTGCTGTCATGAAATCGATAGTTTCCACGGCGCGCAAAGTAATCACATAAGAATAACGTCGCGCATCGCCAACCACGCCAACAGATTTAACTGGCAGGAAAACCGCGAACGCCTGACTGACTTTGTTGTACAGCCCAGCCTTCATCAATTCGCCGATAAAAATGGCATCCGCCTGACGCAGGATGTCGCAATACTTGCGCGTTACTTCACCCAGCACGCGCACGCCCAGGCCGGGGCCGGGGAATGGGTGTCGATACACCATCTCGTAAGGCAAGCCGAGCTCAAGACCAATCTTGCGCACTTCGTCTTTGAATAATTCGCGCAGTGGTTCTACCAGTTTCAGCTTCATGTTCTCTGGCAGACCACCCACGTTATGGTGAGACTTGATCACATGTGCCTTGCCGGTTCGCGAACCTGCTGATTCAATAACGTCCGGATAGATTGTGCCTTGCGCGAGCCAATTTACGTCTTTGATTTTTGATGCTTCTTCATCGAATACTTCGATGAAAGTGTTGCCTATCAGTTTACGTTTTTTCTCAGGATCAGCTTCACCAGCCAGTGCATCCAGAAAACGTTTCTCAGCATCAACGCGAATAACTTTAACGCCCATGTTGTTGGCGAATGTTGCCATCACCTGATCGCCTTCGTGCAGACGCAACAAACCGTTGTCTACAAAAACGCAGGTGAGTTGCGCGCCGATTGCTTTGTGCAATAACGCCGCTACAACAGAGGAATCCACGCCGCCGGACAATCCCAAAAGTACGTGGTCATTACCAACCTGTTTGCGGATTGTATTGATAGCATCTTCAATAATATTTGCTGATGTCCACAACGCATCGCAGCCACACAGTTTGTGAATAAAGCGTTCCAGGATTCGCAAACCCTGCAATGTGTGAGTGACTTCCGGATGGAACTGTATGCCATAAAACTGACGGGCCTCGTCGGCCATCGCAGCAATCGGAGCGCTTTCGGTCTCTGCCGTGGTGACAAAACCCGGGGGCAGTTTGACCACTTTGTCGCCATGGCTCATCCAAACATCAAGCTGCGGCTGGCCATTGGCATTGATTCTGTCTTCTATGCCATCGAACAACTCATTTGCTATCGGAATATTGACTTCCGCATAACCGAACTCGGAGGTGGCCGATGACTCGACTTTACCGCCCAGTTGTTCAGCCATGGTCTGCATGCCGTAACAGATGCCCAGCAAGGGTAAGTTTAACGAATAGAAAAATTCCGGCGCACGTGGAGATTCAGCAGCCGTTGCCGTTTCCGGACCACCGGAAAAGATAACGCCCTGCGGTGCGAAGTTGCGTACTTCATCTTCGCTGCATTGATAGTCCCAGATCTCACAGTAAACACCGAGCTCGCGAACGCGACGGGCAATCAATTGAGTGTACTGCGAGCCGAAATCCAGGATCAGGATCTTCTGGCTGTGAATATTCTGTATCGTCATGGATCAACCTAGGCGGTAATTAGGAGCTTCTTTCGTAATGCTGACATCGTGCACATGGCTCTCATTGATGCCGGAGGATGTGATGCGAACGAAAGTCGGCTTGGTCCGCATCGAGTGGATATCTTCACAGCCGGTATAACCCATGCTGGAACGCAGGCCACCCATCAACTGATGAACGATTGCCGACATCGGCCCTTTGTAGGGAACGCGGCCTTCAATACCTTCGGGAACCAGTTTCTCGGCGCCGGTGCTGGCATCCTGGAAATAGCGATCACTGGAGCCCTGCCTGTGCGCCATGGCACCCAGTGAACCCATTCCTCGGTAAGCTTTGTAGCTGCGACCCTGAAACAATTCCACTTCGCCGGGCGCTTCCTCGGAACCTGCCAGCAGACTGCCTGCCATCACGACATGTGCGCCCGCTGCAATCACCTTGGCGATATCGCCGGAGAAGCGAATGCCACCATCAGATATAATGCATACGTCAGTATCTTTCAGCGCTTCAGCCACATTGGCGACCGCCGTTATCTGTGGCACACCAACACCGGTCACGATACGTGTTGTGCAGATAGAGCCCGGACCAATGCCGACTTTGACAGCATCTGCGCCGGCAGCGGCCAGAGCGCGGGCAGCTTCAGCGGTAGCAATATTGCCTCCAATCACCGCCAGCTCCGGATACAGACCCTTGATACGTTTCACCTGATCAATGACACCTTTGGAATGGCCGTGCGCGGTATCTACAACAATGACATCGACGCCAGCTTCTACCAGTGCATTGACTCTATCTTCAGTATCAGGCCCGGTACCCACGGCAGCAGCAACCCGCAGGCGACCCAGGCTGTCCTTGCAAGCATTCGGGAAGTCTTCCGATTTGCGAATATCCTTCAGCGTGATCAGGCCTTTAAGCTCAAACTTGTCATTAACGACCAGTATTTTTTCGATGCGATGGATATGCAGCAACTCTTTGACCTGCTCGATAGACGCATTTTCCTTCACCGTCACCAATTTGTCCTTGGGCGTCATGATGGAAGCAACTGAAGCGTCATAATTGGTTTCAAAGCGCACGTCGCGACTGGTCACAATGCCAACCAGGTCTCTGCCCTCAACTACAGGCATGCCGGATATATCATTTTCCAGCATTAACGCAATTAATTCGCGGATACTGGATTTAGGAGAAATAGTAATAGGGTCCTTCACCACGCCGCTTTCGAACTTCTTCACCTGACGCACTTCGCGCGCCTGCTGTTCGACGGTCATGCTTTTATGGATGACGCCCAAGCCGCCTTCCTGCGCCATGGCAATTGCCAGCCTGGCCTCGGTGACAGTGTCCATAGCCGCTGAAATCAGCGGGATATTCAACGCGATAGATGCTGTGAGCCGGGTCTTTAGGGAAACGTCTTTAGGGAGTACGGAAGAGTGGGCGGGGAGAAGCAGGACATCATCAAATGTCAGGGCTTCTTCAGAAATGCGTAACATAAGTTTTTCACCTATTTACAAAAACGCGATTATACAGACCTCATTTCCTTCTGTACACACAGAGTTCGCGCAGTTATTTATTCATATCTCCGCCCCCTGTATGATGCGGTAATGTCCTTCTACACCAACAACAACGACCCAACTCCCAGCGGTTCACCCCGCGATGTGCTGTCAGTCACGAGCCTCAACCGACTGGCGCGCTCATTATTGGAAAGCAATTTTGCGGCCGTGGTGGTGGAGGGCGAGATCTCCAATTTCACGGTACCGGGTTCCGGTCACTGGTACCTGACATTGAAAGACCAGACTGCCCAGATTCGCTGTGCGATGTTCCGCAATCGCAATATGAGCGTACGCTTTCGCCCTACCAATGGCGCCCAGATAGTCGTGCGGGGGCGTCTTAGCATCTACGAAGGCCGGGGCGATTATCAACTGATTATAGACAGCATGGAGGAAGCCGGGGCCGGCGCTCTGCAGCGCGCCTTCGAGGAACTCAAGGCCAGGCTGGCTGCGGAAGGTCTGTTTAATCACGAATTGAAACAACCGATTCCCGAGCATGTTCGACATGTGGGTGTCATCACTTCTGCCAGTGGCGCCGCTTTTCACGATATCCTCAGCGTATTCGGAAGGCGTTTCCCCGCCATCAAAATCACGTTGTTGCCTGTATCCGTGCAGGGTGCCGAAGCGCCGCCGTCCATCATCAAAGCGATTCAGACAGCCAATAGACGCGCAAAGGAATTGGGGCTGGATGTATTGATCGTTGGGCGTGGCGGTGGTTCTCTGGAGGACCTGCAGGCCTTTAACGAGGAAAGTGTCGCCAGAGCCATTTATGCGAGTGAGTTGCCTATCGTCAGTGCCGTTGGCCATGAAGTGGATTTCACTATTGCCGACTTTGTAGCCGATCTGCGCGCGCCAACACCCAGTGCAGCAGCGGAACTGTTAAGCCCGGATCAGGATGAGTACTTTCAGTTGTTCAGTGGCTATGAGCAGACCATTCTTGATCTATTGAACCAGCGCCTATCGCAAGCCAGACAACAGCTGCAGTGGCTGCTCAAACGCCTGAAACATCCAGGCAGACGTCTACAGGAGCATGCCCAGACTCTGGATATTCTGGAAGGACGACTACTTCGTGCCACGCAGAACCGTCTGCGCGAGAGACAAGACCACATGCATCGGATGCTGTCCGCGCTGTTGCTGCATTCGCCTGTGAGTACGGTAAAGGCATACAAGACGCAGCAGATCAGTTTGCACAAACGCCTGCAGCAGGCGTTCAGACAGTTGATCAAACACAAGCAGGCGCAATTACAGCAGTTGAGTCGCGGTCTTGAGAGTGTGAGCCCTTTGCAGACTCTCAGCCGCGGCTACAGTATTACTTATGATGAAAACGGCGCGGTGTTGCGCGACAACAAACAACTGACAACGGGCAGCAAAATCACTACTATCCTTCGACAAGGCAAGGTCATCAGTACAGTTACCGGAGTAGAATCATGAAGCGACTTTTTTCTCTGTTGTTAGTCTGCCTCATTTATGCAGTCAACTTTAGTGCAGCCATCTTTTATACGGTCAATACCCATGCGGTAGAGATTACCACCCTGCCAACCTCCTCCATGGTCCCCGGTGGTGTTGCCGTAGTTCCCACGAACGCTGCAGCGAGCCGTGCCATGTATCGCAATCAACGCGTGATGCTGGCGAATTTTGAAGGTCAGCAGTACGCCATCATCGGCATTCCACTGGATGCACGCGTAGGTTCGCACGAAGTGAAACTGGAATTGCCTGACGCGGGCGAACAAACTCTGAGCTTTACCGTAAGCGACAAGCAGTATATTGAACAGCGCCTGACCATTACCAACGACAGACAGGTCAATCCCAACAACGAAGACATGGTACGCATCAACCGCGAGAGCGCCGAGATGGGCCAGGCGTTTGCCAGCTGGGATGATACTCTGACACCCGTCATGCAGATGCTGGTTCCGGTGGATGGTATCAAAAGCAGCTCATTCGGTCTCAAGCGTTTCTTCAATGATCAACCCCGTGCACCGCATTCAGGTATGGATATCGCCGCACCGGAAGGCACGCCCATTATTGCTCCGGCGCCAGGTATCATCCGCAGCACGGGAAATTATTTCTTCAATGGCAACACCATCATCATCGATCATGGTCACGGCCTGATCAGTCTGTATTGCCACATGAATACTATAGATGTGACTCCGGGCACGTTTGTAGAAGCCGGAGAGCAGATTGGCAAAGTGGGGCAAACCGGAAGAGTAACAGGTCCGCATCTGCATTGGAGCATCAACCTGAATAATGTGCGGGTTGACCCTGCCTTGTTCATCGCCGAATAATTCAACTAAATACAACACACTTAAAACATCAACCGCAGGACCAGGTCACCATGAGCAAGAGAGACGAACAAAGACGAATCCGAGAAGAAAAACAACTGGCTGCGGAAGCACGAGCGAAACGTAATAAGATTCTCTCCAAGATTGCTGTGTTTGTAGGTCTGCCCATTTTACTCACCGTTATCGCGTATACGATGATTTCACAGGGGCGCGTCTACGCACCTGACGAAGTGGCGGACCATGATCATGTGCGTGGCAATCCTGAAGGTGTCACTCTGATGGTTTACGCCGATTTTCAATGTCCTGCTTGCGCCACAGAGCATATGCTGATGGCGCAGGCTTGGGGCAGAATCAGCGACAAGGCTCAGCTTATATTTCGACAGTATCCTCTGAGTAATGTGCATGCACACGCCTGGACTGCCGCTCTGTATTCCGAAGCCGCCGGCCGCCAAGGTAAATTCTGGGAAATGTATGACCAATTGTTCATCAACCAGGCGTACTGGTCCACTCTGAGCAATGTCCAGAGCGAGTTTGATGGTTACCTGGCAGATCTGGATTTAAATGTTGAGCAGGCACAAGAAGATATGCGTTCGGACGCATTGTTGCAAAAAGTGCGGAACGATCAGCGCGGCGGTACACGAGCCGGAGTTCGTTCAACCCCGGCATTGTTTGTAAATGGCCGGCTGATACCCGTACCGCGCACTGTAGGTGAGTTGGTTAGTATCGTAGAGGAAGCAGCACTAAACTGAGATACCACACTGGAGATAATAAAAATGAGCATGAAAAGTATATTCAATGCTGTAGCAACATCTTTCATGGACGTATCCTGGACATTGATGCGCGTCCTGTCCGGTGCAATGTTCGCGGTTGGCCACGGTTACGGAAAAATGTTTGGTGAACGCGCCCAACCGATGACAGGTGGCATGGAATTTTTCGGTATTGATGTCGGTATCAATATGCTGTGGATAGCCGGCGTTATCGAATTTTTTGGCGGCATCCTCATCGCAGTAGGTCTCTTCACGCGCGCCACAGCTCTGTTGGCGGCGATCCTGATGGTGATGGCCTACATCACTGCACATTTGGCGTGGTTTCCCACGCTGAACAACGGCGAATTGGCTGCCATGTACTTTATCGTGTTCCTGGTTATCTTCGCTTACGGGGCTGGCAAGTACAGTCTGGATGCGGTGATCTTTAAGGGCAAGTAAGTTTCCCGTTATTGCAGATTATTACACTGTAGGTCGAGCGCTGTAGGTCGAGTTGGAGGCGGGAGGTGGGTCGAATCGGGACACGCCCACAAGTACGTCCTTGTAGGGCTCGATCGCCCCATCCACTCCGACAGAAGCACTCGATCAAAGTGTTGTATATCAGTGCGTCTGCGAGATCAGTACTCGTGCAAGTCAAACGAAACTATCTTGAATTCCCGCACAGTGCCAGGGCGGTGATGTGGGAGGCCGCGCGCAGGACCGTCGACCGCCAGGGATGGCGGGCGATCGAGCCCTACACGGACGTACTTGTGGGCGTGTCCTGCGCGCTGCCTGCCACAGCACCGACCGACCTACAGCGTAATACCCAAAAGCAGGACCTTACTGCACCTGCTGCAGCCAGTGGTCGAGACCCTGCGCACTGAGCTCCATGTCGCCATCGAGTAGTCGGTGTATCTCCGCGGGCTCCACGCCGCAGCCTCTGTCAAGCAGTGTATTGACACTCGCCTGCATGAGCGCATCGCGTAACAGTGCTTGCCGGTCCGGTTGCGCAGCGAACTCCTCGGCCAACGCGACATACTCGTCTATCCAGCCGCGCAGTTGACTGAGCAACGGTTCCAGATCCTCGTGCATGCCAAAGTGAGTGACAAAGATACGCTTTGGTTGTGTCTGCATCAGGCGATCGAGAGAAGTGTGCCAGGCTTGGGGGTCAAACTGGATTGGGGTGGTGGGAGGAAAGATGAAACGTTTGCGGCCTCCGTTCAATTCGGGATAACTGGCGCCAAAGGTATCGCCAGTGAACAGGCCTTCACTTAATGAGTCGTGAATGCAGTAATGATGTTTGGCGTGACCTGGCGTATCGAAGAACGTCAGTGTTCTGCCATTGAAGTCCAGCTTAAAACCATCATCAACCTCGGTTACACGCTCGGCTGCCACAGGTACCAACTTGCCATACATATTGCGAAAGCGTTCTTCGCCATAGACAGCCATGGCGCCGGCTTCCAGTTTTTGTGGCTCTATCATGTGACGGGCGCCACGCGGGTGTATCAACATTTGTGCATTGGGCAATTGCGCCATCAACTCCCCGGCGCCACCGGCGTGGTCGAGATGCACGTGAGTCGGCATCACGTATGCGAGATTCTCTAAAGGTATCTTCTTGCGCTTGAGTACATCGAGTAACAATGGAACTGTGCTGTTCACACCGGTATCTACAAAGCCGGCCATGCCGTTGTGTTCAATCAGGTAGCAGGCGGCCAGGCCGTGGCGGGCCAGTTCTGTATCGATGCAGGTGATGTTGAAAACCGTGTCGTAAAAATTGGCTTTGGCGTGCATGCCGGACTTCTCCTGTTTAAAGCGTTTGTGCAGGTACAAAGGTATTGCTGATCTCGGTGTCGATGGAATCATACCAGGCAGCCACAAGTCCATCGTAGCTGGTCAGCAGTTCCTGAGCGGTGAGTGTCTGCAATTCCTGCAAACTCGACCGCATTGTTTGCAGCAATTCCTCTCTGTTCAAAGCTTCGTCCAGTTGCAACAATAACCAATCGCTGGCAACCCACGCGGCGGCGCCTGCGACTACCGCACAACCTACTGCCAGTGGTCCTGCTGGCGAACAAACTGCACCACCACTCAGCGCAGCTGTTCCGGCACGAGCGGCGCCACGGCTTGCTACCCGCGTGCCGGCAGCGCGCCCTGCATTGACCGCTGTGCGCGCGCTGGCTGTTCGCCACAGCGTTCTGCCCGCAACACCCATGGCAGTCATGGCACTCAACGACATACGTACCTTCATAGCTGTTTGTTGTTCCTGCACCAGAATGTGCCCAAGCAAATCATCCAGCGAACCGGATTCATCAGTATTCGAAGCGCTACCAGCCAACGGAGCTGGCACTTGATACGGCGCCAAACGTTGCGTTATTTCCGCCAGCCACTCTACCCGCGCTTGCTGCTGGTTTTCCAGCAGAACAGCAGCGACGCGCTCCTGCGCCTGTTGCATATTCACTTCCCATAAACCGGTTGGAAACATGATCTCAGCAGCACGATCTGCTAAATAGTCTCCTTCCACAAGACGCATTTTTGATAGTAAATACATAGAGATACGACTATATTCGCCACGTATGGAATAGTACCAGTCTGCAAACTCTGGCAGACGTGCTTCTGCCTGCGCAAAGACCAGATCGAGCTGGCGATTCACTTCAGCTTCCAACAACGCGCGCGACTCTTCCTTTTCAGCAGAAAAATGCAAAGCGGAAAACTGCTGCAACCACAGCCATTGAGGCTGGCTCAGGCGATAGTGTCTGTCGTCCAGGCTGATGGAGAGCGATTGGTCCTGCCATTGCCGCTGCGGCTGCTGCGCAACCTGGAGCAACACCAGAATCAGGACTGCAGCAAAGACAGTCAGCAGTATTAACTGCTGTGGAACACTGTTTCTGTTTTCAACGGCGTAGTTCACGGTTCACTCCCAGCAATACTCCCTGCTGCAATAACAGTAATGACCAGACAAACAACGTTTCCTGTACAAAGACCAATATCCAGCCCAACCACAGAAACACAGGTAGCTGCAGAGCTGGCAATAATTGTTGCGCCAGCCAAAGTCGCAAACCATCACCTGCGGCAGCAACCTGTAGTAACAGCAGTAATTGACTACTGAGCGCCTGTTCCTGTTCGACAACATGCCACAGCGCCTGTTCCAGGCTCGCCGCATTGAAATCGGGGTAATTTTGTTGCAGAGCCAGACCCAGCAGCACAATCAGCAACAGTGGTCCCAACAGCAACAATGTAGTGCGCAAACTAAACTCAGACTGATACGCGGCACTGACATGAGCACTGAAGCGTGTATATATGACCGCGCGCAACAATGCAAACAGAGGTGCCGCAATAATCAGCACTATCCAAACTGTTGCGCTCTTGACACGCACGGCGGCCAGCAACAGAGTCAATGCAAGCAGGGCGGCGAGCACGGCCTGCGAAAGTGTCATGATCACACCACCGCGCAATACACGCTGCAATGGGCTGTCTGCTGCAATATACACGGCCAGAAAAGCGCGTCGACGCACGCGTCTGCGCCATACCAATACGCTTGCAATAGCAACGAAAAGGATCGCCCAGACGCACAACAGAACCCAACCTGGCAGCACGCGACTGTATAGATGGAATAGCCACAGTAACGTGGTTGTTGCCAACAATACCAACATGTCGCGAAAAACTTGAATCATCATCTACCCGTAAAATTGTCTGTATAGCGCAAAGTAAAAAGAGCATCCTGACTGCTCTTACAACAGCAATCTGTTACTGGCATGCTTCGGTGCAGATGCATACAATATCGTTCCGCAGCTCATGATGGAAATAATTCCTTGCCCGCAGATCCCGAACAGACTATTGCCACTGAGGAACACACAAACTCTATCATGGCCCTGCGCACCCGCGAGCTGGCGAAGACACTGCGCCCCTTCCGTGCCCGCGGCAGCAAGGTTATTCGATGTCAGGCATGCCTGTTGCCGGTTGTGCACTGTCTGTGCACCCACAAGCCAATTCCTGCGGGGAAAAGCGCCTTTTGCTTTCTGATGTATACCGGTGAAGCATTCAAGCCCAGCAATACGGGTCGTCTGATTGCAGATATTGCGTGCGACAACCATGCCTTTGTCTGGGATCGCACCAAACCCGATCCAGCGCTGCTCGCGCTGCTCTCCTCTCCAGAGTACAGTCCAATTGTCATTTTCCCCACTCAGTATGCAGATCCTGAGCGTTGCATCAGCAGCCCCGCGCAAGCAACGGGAATCAGCGAGGGCAAGAAACCTCTGTTCGTCATGCTGGATGGCACCTGGCGCGAAGCCAAGAAGATGTTTAAGAGTCCGAGTTTGAAAGATTTTCCAGTGCTGGGAATAGAGCAGGAAGAAGCGTCGGCGTATCGTTTGCGAGAAGCATCTCATCATCACCAATTATGCACAGCGGAAGTCGGCATTGCGCTTTTCAGACTGGCAGAAGAACCGGACGTAGCCGACACACTGCAACAATATTTCGCCGCGTTCAGGCGACTTTATATCGCAGGAAAACCTGCGATGCTTGAACGTTACGGCAACTCGGACTGAACCGTTCCCAAAGCGTGGTAGACAAGACAGTTGCGACCATTTTCCTTGGCTTCATACAGAGCCTGGTCTGCCCGTTGTAACAAACTGTCCTGCGTATCATCTCGATCGAAATGCGCCAATCCAATACTCACTGTAAACCCAGTACTGGTATCGCCAGTGATAATTCTCTGCTCAGCAACCGCCTCGCGAATGCGCTCCAGAATCACCTTGGCGCCAGCAACCGTCGTCTCTGGCATAAGCAAAACAAATTCCTCACCACCGAAGCGGGCGAACACGTCAGTGCCACGTGCCATATTTTGGCATAAACTCGCAAACTGACACAAAGCATCATCTCCAGCTTTGTGTCCCAGCGTATCATTGACGCTTTTGAAATGATCCAGATCCAATAATGCCAGACACATCGCATGTGAGTGTCGACGTGCTCGCAACAACTCAACATCAAATGCTTCGGTGAAGGAGCGACGGTTCAGAGATCCTGTCAATGGATCAATACGCGCCAAGCGAATCAGTTCATTCTCCATGGCTTTGCGGTGTGATACCTCGCGCAACTCTGCGACATAGTCCCCGCCGCTTTCATCCGTCAACGGTTCCAGCGTCAGCTCTGCCGGGAAAAAAGTGTTGTCCTGCCTGCGCACTTCAATATCCTGCGGTGCTCCTGACGGAAATCGGATCAAACCTTTTAGCCTAGGCTGCTCCTTGCCGGAAAACAAACTGCGAAACTCAGCCCCCATCAACTCGCTTTGCGAGCGCCCTGTCATTTTCTGCAGTTGCTGGTTGGCATCGCAAATCAGACCGTCCTTGAGAATCGCAATACCACCACTGGATACATTCAACAGGCGCTTGAAACGTTGCGCACTCTCGCGTGCCATTTCAGCATTCAACTGACTGCTTACCAGAATACGCTGCATGGTCATCAGACTCATGCCAATGAATCCCATCACCAACGCGGGGATCGCAAAATTGTAAGTCAGCAGATATGCGAATGATTCAAACGGTTGCACATAGGGCAACTCCAACAGCCAGCCGCGATAAGCGATGAACCCACGCAAAAGGGTGGCCAGCGAATACACAAGCAGCGATATAGCCAGCAATATACGCGCAGGTCGGGTTGCTGAATCTACGCGTTCGCGGAAAAGTATCCAGATTGCCTGCAATGGTAACAAGCCGGCTATCGTGGAATAGACGCCCATTAGAAAATCGGAGTTACCTGATGTGATCCAGTAGTTGATGTTGAATGCGGCGTATGTCAGAACGCTGGCCGGCAATATCCAATACGGCAGCGGACGCCCCATGAAACGGAATATGCCCAGAATGAACAATGCCTCACCGGCCAACTGCAGAGCATTACCTGCTACATTAAGAAACGGGTTGCGGGTAGCCACAAACGCAGCGAACAGCAAGACGCCAATGATCAGACTCCAGGCACCTGCCATCCAATAACCAGGACCGTTAAGTGGCCGCGTGGTATACCAGAGCGCTGTGGCTGCCACAGCAACGGCCATCAGGAGATTCACACCCAGCAGCACAGGAGAAAAATACAGTTCCAGCATCAGTGACAACTTTTCTCAGAATTGAAAGGCTTACGAAAATATGACTTCTACTTCAAAAACTTGCGATTCTTGATAATCTGGCGCTTGCGCGCTACCAGTTTCGGCGACAGACCCTCTTCATGCTTCACGAATGGATTATCGTCGCTGCGCAATTCAATGCGAACCGGCGTGCCTTCCAGGTCCAGTGCTTTTCTGAACGTTTTCTCCAGATAGCGTTTATAACTGTCAGGCACTTTTTCCGTCTGTTTGCCATGAATCACTATAATAGGTGGATTCTGTCCGCCGGCATGAGCGTAACGCAATTTGATGCGTCGACCATTGATGATAGGTGGCGCGTGGTCTGCCACCGCATCCTGCAAAGTCAACGTAAGGACATTGGTTGTGAGCACTTTTTTCGCTGAGTCGTAAGCCTTGTGTATGGATTGATACATCTCCCCTACCCCGGTTCCGTGCAACGCAGAGATGAAATGTATAGCGGCAAAATCCACGAAAGCAAAACGACGCCGTATATCACTCTTTACCTTGTCTTTTTGCTCCTCATTCATGCCGTCCCACTTATTGAGCGCAATCACCAGCGCGCGACCGGCATCCACCGCATAACCCAATAAGTGCAGATCCTGTTCTACAATTCCCAAACGAGCATCGATCACCAGCACAACTACGTTCGCATCCTCGATGGCCTGCAGCGATTTCACCACTGAAAACTTCTCAACAGTTTCCGTGGTTTTGCCACGCTTTCTGATGCCAGCAGTGTCGATCAATGTGTAACGCTTACCATGTCGTTCAAAAGGAATATACACACTATCGCGGGTTGTACCTGGCTCGTCGAAAACGACTACCCGGTCTTCACCCAGCATCCGATTCACCAACGTAGATTTACCCACATTAGGACGCCCGGAAATTGCGATGCGAATACCATCGTCAACAAAAGCAGGGGCCTCTTCATCTTCCGGAAATGTAGCGAGTACCGCATCAATTAGTTTCTTGACGCCTCGCCCCTGCGAAGCGGTAATCGGAAATATCCTGCTAACCCCAAGGCCAAAAAAATCGCCCATGGCAATATCTTCATCAATGCCATCTACTTTATTCACCGCCAGCCAGATGTTTTTTTCCTTCTTGCGTAAATGCTGCAGTATCTTCGTGTCACCCGGGGAGAGTCCGGCCTTGCCATCTACCAGCAACAGCACCGCATCGGCCTCATCGATAGCCAACAGGGATTGCGATGCCATTTCGAAGTCAATGCCCTCTTCGCCGCCGGCAAGCCCGCCGGTATCAATAACAATAAAAGGTCTGTCAGCAATTTTACCGTCGCCATATTGACGATCTCGTGTCAGACCGGGCAAATTTGCAACCAGTGCGTCGCGACTTCGCGTCAAGCGATTAAAGAGCGTAGATTTACCGACGTTGGGACGACCAACCAGAGCCAGGACTGGTCTCATAGGATTACCATAGATTAAAGCTGAAACTGCAGCTGTATTGCCAATTGACGATGCCAGCTTACGATGCCGGTTAAATACGAAAAGTGTCTAAAATAAATTTGATTTACCGCAAGGACAGCGCTGTGAGTGCTCCACTATTGCCGTATACATAAAGCGTGTCCACATCAGCGAGCAGGTTAGCGCGGATGCCACTGCTATCAAGCTTTGTGCGTCCCGCAAAGCGACCGTCAATTTGTGACACCAGGTGCACAAAACCCTCGAAGTCACCAATAGCGATATAATTGTTGAATGTGCGGGGGGCTGTTATCTGCCGTAATCGCAGATCCTCATTTTCCCAGGCGATCTGATCGGAATCACCGCGTACCGCCACCAGATGACTGCGGTCACTGCTGTAATAAAGATTTCCGAAACCCTGTGCCAGACCATGGTAACTGGAAGCCTCCCTGCCCCAGACTATGCGCCCGGTCTGCAGATCGAAGCCCATGACATTACCTTGATAACTGGATACGAAAACCGTGCTGCCTGATAACAGCAAATCTCCATCTACATCAATAACACGTTCCAGGTCATAGCGGCCTGTCGGTACGGCTACGCGCTCTTCCCATAACAGAAAACCATTCGTTGCATTGATAGCTGCAACCATGCCGTTGCTGAAACCGGCGACCACCGTGTTGCCTGTCAGCAAGGGTTTTCCTGATCCACGCAGGGTTAATGCGGGAACGGTCGTCTCATAGATCCAGCGACGCTCACCATTGACAGCTTCCAGCGCGGTCAGTTTGCCATCTACTGTTTGCAATACAACTAAGCGTCCATCCGTTTGCGGCGCAGACAGCACTTCACTGCTGACGCTTGCGTTCCAGATGACATCGCCAGTGAGTTGATTCAATGCAAAAACTTTGGCATCGCGGGTGCCGAACAGAACCAGACCATTGCCGGCACCAACACCTCCGGTGATGGCTTGGTCCGTACGAACGCGCCAGCGGACATTGCCGTTACTTTTATCCATCGCCATCACGGTGCCGTCAGCACTGGCGGCGTAAATATACTGGCCATCCAGAGCAGGTGTCAGCTGGTTATAGTGTTTACCCTGACCATCACCGACTTTGACATTCCATTTACGTGCCAATTGCACTTGCGCAGTGAATTCCTGTAATTCAGCCGGTTGCTCAGACGTATCTGAGGAGAAAAAATCCAGCATGCCGCAGGCACTCAGCCCAAAGGCAAGCAATGCCAAAACAGCCGCCCAGCAGACTGAACGAAGCTGCACTCTAAATGCAGTTTGTTGTGCGAATACGGAAACTATCGACATCATTTTTTCCTCAAACCCGGTTCAGCTGCCAACCGTCAGATTATTCAGTTTCATTTGCACCGTAGGACTGCTCGGATCCAATTGGGCTGCTTCCTGCCATGAACTGCGAGCTTCGGCCGCATTGCCAAGCAGCAAATGCAGATCGCCGCGAAGCTCAGCGAAATCTGCTGCGTAGCTCAGTGGCTCTATCCCTGCTATCAAATCCAGTGCCTGTTGGGCCTCACCTTTAGCAAACAATACCCGGCCAAGCCGTAATTGGGCCGTTAAAATCAAGGATTCATCTGTGGGATTGAAGAACCCCGTGCGTGTGTTGGCCAGCAACCAACGCAATTCATTTTCTGCTATATCAAGATCATTTGTATCTACAGCCAGTTTGGCGGCAAACAGAGCACCATAGAGCGCATAGACGGTATCACCATGTTCGGTTTTCAGTGTTTGCACCAGAGCGCCGGCGGCATTGCGATCAGCATCGGTCAACATGACATCAGGTGCTTGCGCGGCAATGGCAGTAAGCTGCTCAAAAACAGCTGAAGCCTCAGCGGAAGCGCTTTTACCAGAGCTTTGCCAGAACTGCCAGCCAAAGAATACAGCAGCCGCAGCGGCCAGACCAATCACCAGTGATTTGCCACTCTCGTGCCACCACTTCTTAATCGCTTCAATGGATTCTTCTTCTTCAGTACTCAGTGCCACAAATAACTCCTGCGTTGCGTTCAAACGCTATCGATTCAATAATCTATCTGCTATCTATCTGCAATCTATCTGCTATCTATACGCCCGGGAAACACCAGTAAATCTGCCGAGGCATCCTGAAGGAGGCCCCTCCGCATGTCAAGCCGGGCAATCCTCCTCGTAAGGAGTCTTCAACTACTCATAAAGAGTCTTCAACTACTTATAAAGAGTCGTCGATCACGGATTCGCTCATCAGCTGACCCATCTTCGCTGCTAACTCATTCAGGAGCATAGTCCAGGATTCAGCAGAATCATCCAACCGTCTGACTTTGACACTCAATGTCTCAGCGGCTGCACCGCTTTCCTCAGACTCTTCCAAAACGACGGCAAAGCGGGCGCCGCTATTATATGCTTTCTTGAGCTGACTGTTATATTTTCCACCACCGCAATTACCAATAACTCGCCAGCCGGGGTATTGGGTGCGCAGATTTTCTGCTACTGCCAAGCCGCGCCCGGCTAATGAATCACCAACTACCACAACATAAACATCCACCTTGCTGACGGCTGTTGCAGGCAACAGATTCAACTCTTGAATCATCAGCACCAGCCGTTCCAGGCCCATGCCGAAGCCTACACCAGGTGTTGCACGACCACCAAGTTGCTCCACCAGAGTGTCATAGCGACCGCCTGCGCAAACAGTCCCCTGTGCACCCAGCGAGTCGGTAATCCATTCGAAAACCGCGTTGTTGTAGTAATCCAACCCACGAACCAGACGAGGATTCACCGTATATGTCAGGCCAGCGTCAGTCAGTAGTTTCTTTAGTTGCTCAAAATGTTCGCAGGTATCAGCGCCGGTGAAATCCGCCAGTACCGGCGCGTCGGTCAACAGAGCCTGCGTGGTGGGCACTTTACTGTCCAATATCCGCATGGGATTGGACTCCAGACGTCGGCGACTGTCTTCATCCAGTTCGCTGGCGTGTTTCTGCAGAAAGCCGACCAGTGCAGCACCAAACTCGCGGCGGTTCTGAGCTGTACCTATATTGTTGATTTCCAACCGGACGTGTTGCGTCAAACCCAGTTCCTGCCACAGACGCGCCGATAACAGGATGATTTCGGCGTCAATATCCGGCCCGGCCATGCCGTAAGCTTCCACACCAATCTGATGAAACTGGCGATAACGCCCTTTCTGCGGTCGTTCATGCCTAAACATCGGGCCCTTGTACCAGATTCTCTGCTGCTGGTTATAAAGCAGCCCATTCTCATCGGCGGCGCGCACACAACCGGCTGTCCCCTCGGGACGCAGGCTTAACTGATCGCCATTGCGATCGTTGAAGGTATACATTTCCTTCTCAACAATATCGGTAACCGCGCCGATGGAGCGGGTGAACAATTGGGTTTGTTCCACGATCGGGAAACGAAGTTCGCGATAACCGTAACGCTGCACTAATTGCTGCGCGGTACTCTCAAGGTACTGCCAGACGGGAGTTTCTTCGGGTAGAATGTCATTCATACCCCGTATTGCCTGAATCTTTGCCATAGTTCCTGTTTTCCGCCAAGCGTCTCTGCTTTCGCAACACTAATCGTGCGCGATCAAATCCCGGGCGAGAGCCGCTGCTTTATTGTTTTTCTCGGCAACCCTGGCTCGTACCATGGTCTCCAGCTCATCCACCAGATGGGCGTTGTCAATTTTGTGATGCGGCTTGCCTTCCACATAGACCAGGTTGTTCGGGCTGGCACCGGTCAATCCTATTTCTGCTACTTTCGCCTCACCCGGACCATTAACAATACAACCAATGACTGCAACATCGATGGCGGTGGTGATATCTTCCAGGCGCGCTTCCAACTGATTCACCACAGAAATCACATCGAAGTTCTGGCGCGAACAACTTGGGCAGGCCACCAGGTTGACCCCTTTGCTGCGCAATCCCAAGCTCTTCAGAATATCGAAACCGACCTTAATCTCTTCCACCGGATCGGCCGCCAGCGAAATGCGGATAGTGTCACCAATGCCGTCCATCAACAAAGCACCCAAACCGATGGCTGATTTAACGGTTCCTGAGCGCAGACCACCAGCTTCTGTTATGCCCAGATGAAAAGGTTGCTCGATCTGCGTGGCCAGCTTGCGATAGGCAGCCAGAGTCATGAAAATTTCGGATGCCTTCAGGCTGATTTTGAAATCCTGAAAGTTCAATTTGTCCAGAATATCGATCTGCGTCAACGCGGATTCAACCATTGCATCAGCATTGGGTTCCGCATACTTACGCAATAAAGTTTTGCCGAGAGAACCGGCGTTGACACCAATACGCAGTGGAATGCCTTTGTCGCGAGCCGCATCGATAACCGCACGGATTTTCTTTTCGCTGCCTATATTGCCCGGATTTATGCGCAGACAATCAACGCCGTATTCAGCTACTTTCAAAGCAATTTTGTAGTCGAAATGGATGTCGGCAACCAGCGGTACATTCACCTGCTTTCTGATTTCGCGAAACGCCTCAGCTGCGTCCATCGATGGCACTGATACGCGCACGATATCCGCTCCCACTGCCTCCAACCGAGCTATCTGCGCCACAGTTGCGGCCACATCGCAGGTTTCCGTGTTGGTCATACTCTGCACAGAAATAGGTGCACCTCCGCCCACAGGCACATTACCCACCATGATGCGGCGAGTTTTGCGAGGTACTATCGGGGAGTGGGTCAACATGATCTGCTCTTAAACAATGCTTGAAAAATTCTAGATATCCAACCTGATTCTGGCAGAGTTATCCACGCGTATATTCGGTTCGATATCTACCTGGTTACCATTGAAATACACTTCTGCTGCAGACGCATCGCCCAACAGAATACTGAATGGCGCAGTTCCGCGAACCTCAAGAATGTCACCTGCCACACGTATATCGCGAAACACCTGTCCTTCGGAACTGTCATCCACTTCCACCCAGCTATCGCCACTGAATTCCACGCGCACCAAATCATTGCCTGTTGATGCCACCGTTATCAACCGGGAATCTGCATCAATAGATATGCTGGTTTGCACGACAGAATTTTCCGGCCGGGTTGGTGCTGCTTCAACGCTCTGTGCGGTATCTTCTGGCAAATCAGCATCCGCAACTGCTGTCGCTGGCAGGAAAATATCTGCAGCATCTTCAGCATTATTTTCCGCCACTGGCACGGGAGGCACAACGGTGGGCATCACTTCCTGCGCTACAGAAAGGACAGTGCCCGCTGGCGATGTAGGTGGCACGCGCGCCTGCGTCGGTGCCACTGCAGCACTAGCGGCAACACCACCAGAAACAGTGCTACCTGGCTCTGCACTCGCATTGAAGTACCAAAGAATCACGGCAACAACTACGAAAGCAACACCGGAAAATACAATCCAAGGCAGATTCTTATCTTTGCGGCGCTTCGCTGTCCGCTTACTCCTGGCACTTTGCTGTGCGGCATCTTTGACGCGAACATGTGCGTTGAATGCGTGCATCATTTTGTCAGAATCCAGACCAAGCAGATTTGCATAGGCGCGCAAATAGCCTCTGGCAAACACATCGCCAGGTAATTTGTCATATGCATCAGTTTCCAGCGCACGAATGAAATGCATAGTTAAATGCAATTCGTCGGCAACCTGTTGCAGACTTAGCCCACGCTGTTCTCTCTGCTCGCGTAACGTATCACCTGGCGACGGTTCAGTAACACCTGCCTGCGACGCATCTTCCAGTTCAGCGCTTTCACGTTCATTATTCATTGGCAGAATTTACGTATAGTTGATATTCAGGTGAATCTCTGTACAGACTTTCCAGCAGTAATGCGTAGATAGCTGCACCTTCGGTATTGTCAAAGCGTTGTTCCAGTTGAATACCCAACCATAAACTGCGGGCTGACTGCGGAACATTATAAAAATTGCTGGAAACTACGAATTGGTTGTAAAACCGCATGGACTCAGCAAACAAACCTTCGGAAAACTTTACCGCAGCCATCTCAAGAGAAGCACGATATAAATTCGGGTTCAACTGTAAAGCTCTTTCAAAAGCGTAAACCGCCCGTTCCGGCCGATCAGTTCTCTGCGCTGTCAGCCCCAGATTCTCAAAGGCCAATGCTCGGGAGTCATACATCGTATCATTAGCAACAGTCTCAAGTTGCCGATAGGCTTCCTCAAAGCGTTGCTGAGCAAACAGGAAAGCCGCGAAATTATTTCGTGCGCGTGAATTGCTGGAGTCCAAAGAAATCGCACGCTCAAAATTTTCCTGTGCCAGTCTGAACTCTCCTTCGCGCTGCATAACAAGTGCTTGAACATTATATGCTTCGGAACTTCTGCTGTTGATACTTAGTGCATTGGCAATGTGACGTTTGGCACCCGCCATATCTCCAGCTTCATAATAGCCAATCGCCAGTTGAATATAATCCTGCAGAGCACGTTCCTGGGACGATTCAACATTGAACCCTCCCGTAGTAGTTGTGACGCAGGAAGTCATCGACAACACAAGCAGGACTGCGAGAGCCCGTGTCAGGTTGACAACTTTTCCTGCATTTAGTTCTGCTGTTCTTTTCATGGCTAAAATAGCTTGATTACCAGATTATCGTGTTTACTCACTCTATCACGCGCGCCAGGTTATCGGCACGACTAAAATCTTTGCTGTTTTTCAGTACAGAGCCTGTCAAATTGCTTTCTGCCAGGGCAGCGCGATGACGCGCACTTCTGCGAGTATTGTCACCCACCTGCCCTACCAATTGCCCGCATGCTGCTCCAATATCGTCAGCGCGTGTTGTTCGCACAGTAACGGTATACCCGGCTTCGTGCAGAATCTGGCGAAAATTGGAAATAGACGAATTGCTGGGGCGCTTATAATCTGATTGTGCAAAGGGATTGAACGGAATCAAATTAATCTTGCACGGCAACTCTCGCAGCAACTCGGCCAGGTCACGCGCGTGCTGACGGTGATCATTTATACCAGCAATCAACGTATATTCTATGACCGGCAGACGCCTGTCCGACAGGCTGCTCATATAGCCTGCGACACTGCGCAATAATTCCTTTATGGGATATTTTTTATTGATCGGTACGATTTCGCTGCGCAGTTCATCATTTGGAGCATGCAGAGAAATAGCCAGAGACGCATCAGTATAATCTTTCAAGCGATCAATGGCAGGCACCACTCCGGATGTGCTGATTGTCACGCGCCGCTTTGAAAGACCGTATGCCTGATCTTCCATCATGATACTTAATGCATCCATGACGTTATCAAAATTGAGCAGAGGCTCGCCCATGCCCATCATGACCACATTGCTGACTGGACGCAGCATCTTGCCGCTTTGTTCGGCAACATCTTCATCTGCCAACGCCGGTTTCTTCACATCGAAACCACCCAGCTTGTGATTCGCCCACCACAATTGGCCGATAATTTCGGCTACTGTCAAATTGCTGTTGAAACCCTGCTTGCCAGTGGCGCAGAAAGTGCAATCCAGGATGCAACCAGCCTGAGACGAAATACACAGCGTACCGCGCCCCGCTTCCGGAATGTAAACCGTTTCAATCTGGCTGCCGCTGATGACTTCAATAATCCATTTGCAACTACCATCCGTCGAGCGAAATTCCTCAACGAGTAATGGCGGTTTGATTTCAGCAATTTGCTTGAGTTTTTCGCGCAGAGGTTTGCTGATATCTGTCATCGCATCGATATCTGTAATGCCGCGCTGATGAATCCACTTCATCATTTGATTAGCGCGAAAAGGCTTTTCTCCCAAGGCATGGAAAAAAGCCTGCATTTTTTGCAGGCTCAGTCCCAACAGATTGGTCTTTTCAGTCCCGTCAATCATGTTCTTGCCTCGAGCCAGCGCCAAGGCTATCAAACGCGGGCGCAAATCTCTTCAGGTTTGAAAAAGTATGCAATTTCACGAGCAGCAGATTCGGCAGAGTCCGAACCATGCACAGCATTGGCGTCGATGGATTTGGCAAAATCAGCGCGGATCGTGCCTGCAGCGGCCTGAGCCGGGTTGGTTGCTCCCATGAGTTCGCGATGCAACGCAACGGCACCTTCACCTTCGAGCACTTGCACAATAACAGGTCCGGATGTCATGAATGCGATCAAATCAGGGAAAAAGCCGCGCTCTTTGTGCTCCGCGTAGAAACCGCCGGCAGTCTCATTGGTCAGGCGCTGCATCTTGGCAGCCACAATGCGTAAACCGGCTTTTTCGAAGCGGGAATAGATCTCACCAATGACATTTTTTGCAACGGCATCTGGTTTGATGATTGATAAGGTTCTTTCAATTGCCATTAAATCGACTCCACAGGTCTTACGGGTTCAGAAAACCGCGCATTATACTGCTTAAAGCTATTCATTTATACGGGTTTTTGCAGACCCGGCACGTAAACCGGTAACCGCATCCAGCACGCTGGCAATAGCCGTATCGATATCACTTTCCGTCGTAAAGCGACCTAATGAGAAACGTATAGCGCTTTGTGCCCGATCATTCGATAGCCCCATGCCCAATAACACGTGTGAAGGGCTCAGATTGGCCGATGCACACGCAGAACCAGACGAGACGGCCAGGTTGCGCAGCGCCATCAGCAGGGATTCGCCATCAACGCCGGTAAAACTCAAATTGATGATGCCAGCGACACAGGCCTCAGCGTTACCGTTCAGCGCACAGCCAGACAAACCCTGCAGACCATTCAGGAACCGGGTGCGCAGTCCCTTAATACGCTCATGCTCGGCAGGCATTACCTGTGACACAAGGCGAAACGCTTCGCCCATTCCCACCAGTTGATGTGTTGCCAGGGTTCCAGAGCGCATACCACGCTCATGGCCACCACCATGAATCTGTGCATCAATTCGCAATGGGGGATTACGGCGTATATACAGCGCTCCGGCGCCTTTAGGACCATAGACTTTATGTGCTGATAGCGCCATCAAATCGATATTCATGGCATGCACATCAATCGGAATCTTGCCCGCGCTTTGCGCGCCATCCACGTGCAGGAAAACGTCGTTGGCTCGGGTGATCTGACCGATGGCTGCTATGTCGTTGATGACGCCAATTTCATTATTAACATGCATCAACGACACCATGATGGTGTCCGGACGCAATACTTCCGCTACCCGTTCGGGCTTGATCATGCCTTTGGAGTCCGGCGCGAGACGAGTAATTTCAAAGCCCTCCAGCTCCAGATACGCACAGGTATCCAGCACAGCCTTGTGTTCTATGGCGGAAGTAATGATGTGTTTGCCGCGCGCGGCATGAAAATGAGCCACTCCTTTTAAAGCCAGATTGTTGGCTTCGGTGGCACCAGAGGTCCAGACAACTTCCCGCGGGTCACATTGCAGCAGGTCAGCCACATGACGGCGGGCCTCCTCGACAGCTTCTTCTGCACGCCAACCGAAAATATGCGAACGCGAGGCCGGATTGCCAAAGTTCCCGGCCAGGGTCAGACACCCCATCATTTTCTCGGCTACGATTGGGTCAACGGGTGTGGTGGCGGCGTAATCCAGATAAATCGGTAACTGCATGCTACTCCGGTTTTGTCACGGCTCTATTGCAAAAAGGTGCTGGAAATAATGCCTCTCAACTGACTGGCATTGCGCCGCGAACCCGTACGTTGGTCTTGAATATCCGCTATGCGCTGCACTTCATACTTGTGAGACAGATCTGCGAGATTGATATTATTCAGGAAACCGTGAATCTGATGGGTCAGGTCATCCCATAAATGGTGGGTCAGGCAGATCTCACCATCATGGCAGTTGCCTTTGCCTTCACAGCGTGTGGCGTCTACTGACTCATCTACAGCATCAATAATACCGGCAACCGTGATCGTATCCGCTTCGGCTCCCAGCCGATAACCGCCTCCGGGACCACGCACACTGGACACCAGGCCACTGCGGCGCAAACGGGCGAAGAGCTGCTCAAGATAGGAAAGCGAGATGCCCTGCCGCATGGAAATGTCGCCCAGAGCAACAGGGCCACCGTTCGTGTGGATGGCCAGATCCAGCATCGCTGTCACCGCATACCTGCCTTTGGTTGTCAGACGCATGGAGCTGTTTCCCGTGAAATCCCAATGATGCCGGGGATTATGGGATACCTCAGTATTTTAATCAACTTTAGCCAAACCTCGCGCTGCAGCCACAAAAAGGGTAGCATCGCGCCTAATTTCCGCCCGGCAAGCAGCCTCACTGATGATCGATCTGCACACTCACACCCATTTTTCCGATGGATCTCTATCTCCAGAACAGCTGATTCAGCGTGCTGTTGCCAACCGTCTGACGCACCTGGCTATCACTGATCACGATTGCACCGGAGCCCTGGAAAACCTTGTCGACATCCCAGAGGCCGCTGCGTTGCAAATTATTCCCGGCGTGGAAATTTCCACCTTATGGCAACAGCGGGAGATACACATCGTCGGGTTATTTATTGACAAGCGGGAGAAGACCCTGCAAGACCTTACGCGCAACCAACAGCAGTTGCGCATGGCCCGCATAGAGGAGTTTGATCAGCGTCTGGATAAAATTGGCATTCCCGGCTTGCTGGCGTACATCAAAACCTTGCCCTGCCAGGCTGCTGGCCGCAATCATGTGGCTGATTTCCTGATAGAAAACGGCAAAGCGGTTGACAAACAACAAGCGTTCAAGAAATTCCTAGGCAATACAGGCCGGGTTAAAACAGCGGCACACTGGTGTGAGATAGGCACAGCCGTAATGGCAATTCGCTCAGCAGGCGGTATCGCAGTGCTGGCCCATCCTGATCGCTATAAATACACCCGCAACAAGCTCAATCTGCTGCTTGATGAATTCAAGGAGTGCGGCGGTGAAGGCCTGGAGGTAAGTTACTCCAACCTGTCGCACGATCAATTGCTGAGATTAGCAACGGTGTGTGAGCAGCAGGAACTATGGGCGTCTGTCGGATCCGATTTTCATACCCCTGCGGCAGGTTGGATGGATATAGGCAGGATCAGGCAATTGCCGCAGGGGTGTCGTGAACGGGCTATCTGGCATCACCCGCGCTGGTCTGCAACTTCAGTAGGTGCAGGAACCGCGCAGGAATTAAACTGACGGGCAGCTTTTGCAACAGCTGCCCCGGGACTTAACGTCGCTTCAACGAAGCAATCAAACCTTTGAAAAGATCCATCAGCGTTTCATGTTTGAAATCGGTAAACTCACCGGCATCCATAAACATGCCGTGCTCGGCACACGCTTCATACTCGAGGTGCGGCTGGCGGGCATCGCTGATTTTGGACATTGGCTTGCTACAGCGTGGGCACTGAATATCTCGTACGCGGTTGTAAGTTTTGCCAATGCGTGGATCGCCGCTGTCAAGAAAGTCTGACATCCAGGATTCCTTGAGTTGTTCCGCTTCGCCATTATCAAACCACAATCCCTTGCAACTGTTGCACTGGTCTATGACTACCTTGCCGTGCAGTATTTCCACAGAGCGCTCGACCATTTTGGCATTACACTTTGGACAGTCCATCAATTTCTCCTTGCTGCGCAACTTTTTTATTAATGTTTATCGCACGGTATTCAGTCTGAACGGGCGCGCAAGGCGGCATTTTATAAGATTCTCCGCAACTATACCAACACTGCTTTGCAGCATTTTTTGCGGCACCATTCGGGTGCAAACGCAATGTCAACCATCGCGGCGACCGTTCAGCCTCCGTTAACCTGCAACCCCCTATTCTGCTCCTGTCGACGCCCTGTAACACACAGACCGACTGACACTGAACAAGGAGCTACGAAAATGCGCTGGATAACCGGACTACTGCTGAGTACTACACTCTCTCTCTTATCTCTGGCACTTTCACCAATGGCTGTGGCTAACCCCAATTACTCGGGTGCCGACAATTTCAGCAGCGGGTGCGCAACTCTGGAATTCATGGCAAAAATGCTGACTGTGAATACTTTGCTGCCTGCCAACTGGGATAGCCAGACAGACATGCGGGCAATGAGCGAAAACCTGAAGCAGATGAATCAACGGGTTTGCCAGCAGGTTTTACTGACCGAGACCACCCGCTATGACGCCCGCTACAGCAACGGTAAAATCATATCGCCCGATCTGTATCATGAAGCTTGGTATTTTCCTAATGGCCAGTTGTTCATGGCAGGTGCCGGGCGCGATGTGAGTGTCTATTACCCGAATGGGCAGGTGCTGGCTTACCACTGGACCCATGGAGACCAGACTGTTTTCTGGCCGAATGGTAACCCGGCTACCTTTTCATTTCGCGAACATGATGAAACCTGGTTTTATCCTGACGGACAGATAATCACTTACAGAGCGGGCAACAGAGGGGAGCGTTGGTTCTACCCTTTCCCGCGCATGGATGGCCGCATAGGCCAGGAGTTGATATCTGATCGCTGGGGAGTAGAGGATGCGGATTTCAATTTTCTGAACTTCACAGCACGTGGCGACGTGTACCTGACACGCGAACGCATACGCAGAAAATTAGTGCTGACTGATTTCGATTTGCTGGATGTGCCAGGAGTATTACTTATGGTGACGCGCTTGTATCAGGTGGAAGATGACGCACGACAATTTGTTCCCGCCGATTCCAGCATTACAGGCGCGCCATACTGAAGCGCAGGCGAATACACTACCTGCTCAATAGCTATAAGTGTTTGCCAGCCCTGTCAGCTGAGCGGGAGAAATCGCTCCCGACTGACACCTGGCAATATCCTCTTTTGCCAGCACATGAATTCGACTACTGCGAACACCGACATTAAGCTCGATTCCCAATCCCGACATGATCATGGTCAGGTGTTGTTCATCGGGTAGCACCGAAAGAAACTGTTGGTCATTGCAGACCAACGTAAACAAGCGCATTTCAAACGCCTGCAACTCCTGTTGCCACTGCAGATTGCGCTCCTCTTGAGCCGCCTGATATTGCTGCTGTATCTGTTCTGCCTTCGCCATAGCGGCCTGCTTGAGAGGCTCGATGCCGGCTGCCAGTTGCTCCAGACTCGCCTGCCATTGATCGCGTAATTCCTGCGTTGGAATACCCTGCTCTCTTACCGCAGCACTTGCATCAGAAACAGTGTTGCCAACTTGTGAACTGCTGCGTTGTAACTCCGCCTGCAGAGCTGACAGATCCCGGAAACGCTCTGCCAGATCTTCCTGCATTTGGCGAAGCTCTGCGTTCATTTGCGTAAAAGCCGTGTTATTCAATTGTCCCGATGCATGCAGAGAACGAGCGGACTCAGCCGCATTTCGCAGCGCAACATCCACATCCTGATAGAAAGCCAGGCTGGTAATGCGATTATTCATTTCACGAAAAAATGCAGCAACATCTTCACGGGTGGAAGAATCTGATGCCACAGTCGTGTCTGTTGTGGGACTCGCGGTGCTGCGAGTAAAGCGGCGGCTTTCTGCCAGACCTGCCAATTGTCCCGAGAGTTGCTGCAACGATGCATTCACAGACTGAAGACTCAGTGTAGGTCGGGTAGCTCCCAATGGGGTAACCAGTTCCAGCACGATACCCTGATGTAAGAGATAGGTTCCCTTCACATCACCAGCGCGAGTATTAAACAGTCCAGAACGCACACTCAATCCCAGCCCATCGCTCAAACGCGCAGAGAACTCTACGATATTCTGCTGCAACGGACTTAATGAGGGTGCCGTGTCACTTCTATAACCTAAAGTACCCGGTTGCTGCGCCAATAGCGATGGGGAAGTTGCCATCAGCAACCCGATTGGCAATACCCAACACTGGACTCGCAATCTGCTGCTTTTGCCTGACAGAAGCATGGTTTCACCTCACGTTTACTTAAAGTCCATCCTGATACTGCACATAACTCGCCAATTGTCGGACAGATCGAATCGTCTCGTAATCGCTGTCTATCAGTTGCTGGTAACCTGCCTGCATCAACTGCATGTCCAGTTGCCGCTGTTGCTCAAAATAAGCCACGATACGGCTGAGATTTTCCGCATTGGAATCTCCGAACTCCTGCAAAACAACCTGCATCATTGCCAGAGTTTCTGCGCGCTGTTGTTGTTCCAGTATTTGCCATTGCTCTGCGATTGCCGCGCTGGACAGCACAGAATTACTTTGGCCAAACGCCACATTGAAACCATTATCATTGCTGCTGATCTGCAGATCGAAGATCACGGCAATAGCCATTAGCAGAGACGCTGCTAAAGGGCCCCACTGCCACCAGACAGAGACGCCAGACCAGCGCCCTGAAGAAAAACGTCTGCCAGTCCTGTCTGAGCGCTTCCCATATCCCGCAATGTCCGAGCCCGAAGCAAGCGGCAACGCAACACTGGCTCTATTCCATTCAGGTACAGTTTGCTCCTGCCATTGCAGGGTATTGGTGACCACCGTCTGCATGGCTAGAACTTCCTGTTTACAGTCAGGGCATTGTTCCAAATGTCGATCGATCCCGGCACGCGCAGCTGCGCTCAGGCTTTTGTCAAAATAGTCAGCAACGATCATTGCGGTTTGATCACACAACATGAGTTGGCTCCATCAGGTTCTTGAGTTTCTTGAGTGCGCTGTAGAAGCGCGTTTTAGCTGTATTCTCAGAGATGTTCTGCATTTCTGCGATTTCTTCGAAGGTCAAAGACTGAAAAATTTTCAATTCAATTTGTATCCGCTGTTCCATGGACAAGGCGCCCAACATTTGCAGAATCTGTTGATTGGACTGCTCCTGCGCAAACGCCACTTCGGGCTCCCGCGTCGCTTCGTCCGCCCAACTATCATAGTCTTGTGCACCGCCTGCGCTTTCACCGTCAGCGCTGGCAACGTGAACGCCATCATTGTTGGCAAAATTCATTATCGATAACGGGCGTTGCCGCCTGTTCATATCCACCGCTTTGTTGTGCGCTATCCTGAACAGCCAGCTGGTAAACTTTGCATCGCCCCGGAAATTGCGCAGATTGCGGTACACACCCAGAAACACGTCCTGCATCAAATCCAGTGCATCGGATGGGTTGCCGGTCAGGCGCAAACCGTAGTTATAGACACGGCTCTCATAGCTCTTCACCAATTGCTCCCAGGCGCGCGCAGAACCTGCCAGCGCGGCAGCAATCAATAGTTCTTCCTGACCTGCGTCACTCATGTTTTGTCGCCTTTGGGCGGAAAATAGTTTGCCTGTTCGCAAAAATGAGAATTCATACACGGGGAATGGGGGGGACTGCAAGACTTATTCAGAGGTTACGTTGGGAAATGTCTTTGTGGAGCTGCCGTTGCTGCACTTCAGGGTAGGAAGTGCAGCAAC
>JBGSXL010000016.1:0-124856 GCA_041751425.1 Pseudohongiellaceae bacterium
TGACCCAAAACTGGGTCCGTGAATACAATGAAGAACGGCCACATGACTCCCTGGAAGATCTGACGCCCTGGGAATATCTGGCTAAACATGAACCTCAGGAAACTCTATTTATGCATGTCACTAATTAGGGGAGGTTTACAAATGGAAAGCATTAAAACCTCATTGTAAAGGGTTATTAAAAATGGATAAATCAAACGATGCAGATTTAATCTCTAAGGCTCTATCGTTAACCACCACGCCAGAACATAAGTCAGTTGATGACAACGTTTCAGAGGTTTTGCGTACGATACGAGAACACCTTGGCATGGATGTCGCTTTTGTATCAGAGTTCATAGACGGTAATAGACAATTTCAATACGTGGACAGTGGGATAGAAGGCTGCCCAATTCAGGTAGGTGACGCAGGCCCACTAGAAGAAAGCTTCTGTCAGCGGGTTGTTGATGGGCGTCTTCCTGAGTTGATTCATGATGCCCTTGAAAACCCCGAAGCTCAGCAATTGGCAGTAACCCGAGCTTTGCCCGTCAGATCTCATCTAAGTGTGCCTATCTATTTTAGTGATGGTGAGCTTTACGGTACTTTCTGTTGTTTTAACAGCTCTAGTGCTGATCACACGCTGGACAAGCGTGACCTTGAGATGATGCGCACTTTTGCAGCTTTTTCTGGCAAACAGATAGAGCAGCATATCAAAGCGGATCGTGCCAGAAAGGAAAAACACAGTCGTATCAGGTCGGCTATCGACTCCAAAGCATTTTCTGTTCACTACCAACCCATATTTCATCTTGAAAGAAACGGGGTTACTGGATTCGAGAGTTTGGCCCGTTTTAATGGCGAACCACGGCGTACACCTGATGTCTGGTTTCGAGAAGCGGCGGAAGTGGGGCTCAGTGAGGAGCTTGAACTGGCAGCAATAGCAGAAGCGCTCGCAGCGCTAACCTACCTGCCTGAAAGTGTCTATGTAGCATTGAACATCTCCCCCAATAATATTATCAGTGGGGCCGTGGGGAACCTCTTAGGCCGGGGCTTTCCATTGGAGCGTATAGTTTTGGAGGTCACGGAGCATGCAGCCGTCTCTGATTATGCAGCATTGGCCTCGGCTCTTGCACCGCTCCGTAAAAAAGGACTGAGATTCGCTGTGGATGACGCGGGCGCCGGGTACGCCAGCTTTCTCCATATACTCAACCTCAGTCCAGATATTATCAAGCTTGATATGAGCCTTATTCGAGACATCGACTCCATGCCCAAACAACAGGCCCTCGCAGCAGCAATTATTGGTTTTGCAGAGCAAACAGGAAGCATAATTATTGCTGAAGGATTAGAGACGGAATCTGAATTGGAAACTCTTAGAGCTCTTGGTGTCGTCAAAGCACAAGGATACTATTTAGGGAAACCAACAGAGATAGGCTTGGCTATGGAGCTGCAAAACACGCATTTATTCTTGCCTCGACATCGCCCGTCTAAAGCAGAGAGGAGGCCCAGATCAGCTATAACAAGATAGTTAATAACTAGCCGTTGCCTAAACAATAAAGGTTAAAATAAATGAAGCTAGCTCAATTTGTCCGGACAGAAATGGATCAACTGCTTGAAGACTTTGGGAAAGCTGCGCTTGAAATTGCACCGGAATTAAGAGGCCAAGATAGCCGTGCTCTGGAGGACCATGCCCGTGAAATGTTGGAGTTCATCACGGAAGCCCTACTGGCACCCCAGACCAAGCGAGAGTCGGCAGGCAAAGCTCTAGAAGGGACGCCCTCTTTTTCGAAAGCTGGTTACAACCACGGCGCATGCCGCCATGCTCAAGGTCTGTCCATGCTGCAGACGATACAGGAGCTGAAAGCGCTGCGGGCAAGGGTTATACTGGCATGGGGCGATGTTCAGCAAAGTCTCCGCACTGGTGACATCGATGAGCTTTTACGGTTTAACCAAGCCATTGACCAGTTGATCGTCAGCTCAGTGGCGAGCTACTCCACCCTTAAAGAACAGGAAGCGCATCTGCTTGAAGCCATGCTGAAAGTTTCACCTGACCCTTCTGCTATATTCAACCGCGACGGAAAACTTCTTTTTCTCAACACTCCCATGGCCGACATAGTTAATAAGTCTCCCCGAGACGCTGTTGGCAAAACCCCGTTTGAGCTCGCACTGGGTTTTGCCACAGAGTTGCATGAGGCAATTGCCGCAACTGTTACTTCCGGTGAGTTCCAGCGCGGGGAATTTCGCTATGTGTCTCCCTCAAAACAGGAGTTGTATTTCGACTGCCAGTTTTTCCCAGTTTTTAATGATCGAGGCGAAATTAAAGCCGTCGCTAAGACTTCGCGGGATATCACTGAACGCAAACAAAATGAACACGAAATTTGGCGAAGTGCCAATTTTGATTCGCTCACCGGTATCCCCAACCGACGACTGTTCCTCGACAGGCTGGAGCAGAGTTTGCTGGAGGCAAAGCGTCAGGACCGAACCTTTGCTCTGTTGTTCATCGATCTAGACCACTTCAAGCTGGCCAATGATCAGCACGGTCACAGGGCTGGTGACCGACTCTTGAAGCAGGTAGCCGACCGAATTGGCTCCAACGTTCGTGCTATGGATACTTTTGCCCGGCTGGGCGGAGACGAATTCACCCTGATCTTTAAGGATGTGGACCGCGATAAAGCAAAGAGAGCCGCCGAACTGCTACTGGCCAAACTCGAACGGCCGTTTCTTATAGATGCTCACCAGGTAAAACTTTCCTGCAGTATTGGCCTGGCCCTGTTTCCCGAAGACGGTCAGGATGCCGATCAGTTGATGCTTAATGCTGATCAGGCCATGTACGCGGCCAAGCATGATGGTGGCGATCAGGTTCGGCTCCATCAGGTAATTCCCCGAGAATCCGAGCCAGAAAGAAGTAGAAGTTTTCGATAATTGGATCGACGTCACCCCCAAATATTAGTCAGCTCCAGCAATACGAATGAAGTAGCGACTCTTTAGCGTCTTGTACTGCCAACACCTAAAAAAATACCACCGCTCCATTCTCTACCCAAATATGACAGAAATATTACATAGAGACTGAAGTATATGCATACTAATCGATACAAAATGAGCTGCATACTATGAAGGTAGACAACTATTTTGACTGGATCGAAA
Source organism: Pseudohongiellaceae bacterium (assembly GCA_041751425.1). Lineage (GTDB taxonomy): Bacteria > Pseudomonadota > Gammaproteobacteria > Pseudomonadales > Pseudohongiellaceae > JAVVEG01. The sequence continues at coordinate 3,112 of JBGSXL010000016.1, forward strand.
CGAACCGTGCTCAGCTGAAATTATTCCTTGCACCGACGATAATTCTCATGGTGGCAGGAGTATGTACGATTGTTTATATGACTGGTGGTATTAAATTTGTGTTTTCCCACTCTATGTATTTACCGATTTCGCTGGCCGCTTTGGTATACGGCATAAAGGGAGGAGTGCTGACAGCAGTGGTGGGCGGGCTATTACTCGGGCCATTTATGCCAATCGATACCATTACCGGCGAAAAGCAGCTAACCATCAACTGGGTATATCGGATCGGCTTTTTCACCCTTATCGGTTCGCTAGTCGGGGCAGCAAGTGACATTGTGTCCGTTTATTTGAAAAGAGTGAAATGTAGTACCACTCACGACAGTGTAACCGGTCTGCCAAACACGCTTGCGTTGGAAACTTTCATTAAGAAAGGTTTGCCCGCTTCAGGGCTGAAAGGAGGCGAGGCTCATTTTCTCATGGTCGCCAGGCTGGAAAACGAAGCTCAGATAGAAACCAGTTTCGGCGTTCAGTGTATCGACGGAATCATTGTACAGCTAGCGGACAGGATCAGGAATGAATTGCATGATCCAGTGGATGTATACCGAATTGGATCTGAGCGCTTGGGATTTGTGCAATCTCTGAAAGCTGAGCATGCAGTGAAAAGCCTTGCATACAGGCTAAAGCAGGTGTTCACCAAGCCTTTCGAGTTTGGAGAGGTGCAGCTTCATGCAAATGTGTATCTAGGAATCGTTGCATTGGAGGGAGTGACAGAAACACCACAACTATGGATACAGAGAGCCTGTCGCGCTGCTTCCGATGCGGGCAACAACAACGGGCAGGGGATTCTGACTAGTATCGACGATGGGAGCCGAATCGCTGAAAATCTGCAGTTGATGGGTGAACTGAGCGAGGGACTGGTGAGCGGAGATGTTTCTATGCATTACCAACCCAAGGTGATAGCAGCTACGGGGTTGGTTTACAGTGTTGAGGCTCTGATGCGTTGGCAGCATCCGGCACGGGGTAATATTCCGCCGGGTAGTTTTATCCCTTCCGCCGAGAACAGCACGCTCATTGACGAAATCACGTGTTTTGCTATAGACCAGTCACTCTCCCAATTGGTGGCATGGGAAAATAATGGTCTACAGAATATGTGTGTCGCTGTAAATATCTCCACAAAAAACCTGGTCAATCCGGATTTTTGCGATTACGTTTTGCAGCGTCTCGAATTTCATGGTTTAGAGGGGAACCGTTTGGAGTTAGAGGTCACCGAGAGTTCATTCATTGAGGATATGGAAAGCTCCATCAAAATGCTTACTAAACTAACAAAAGCGAAAATTAGTCTGTCGATCGATGACTTCGGAACTGGTTATTCATCATTGCAATATCTGGAAAGGATGCCTATCTCGATCATCAAAATCGATCAAAGCTTTATTCGTTTATTACCGCGCGAGCATGGGTCAATGAAGATCGTAGAAGCAGCAATCGGGCTGGCCCATAATTTAGATATGAAAGTTATAGCGGAAGGGGTCGAGAATCGGGATGCTTATAACTTTCTAACAGATGCCGGTTGTGACTTTATCCAAGGCTATTTTGTTGGCCGCCCGATTCCGGCCAGTGAATTAGAGCAAACCTATAAGTCGTCTGAGGGGCGACTTGTGATGGTTCATTAATCTGCGGACACAATAGGTATCGTGGGGGTACTGACAAGTTAACTCCCAATCTGGTATCGACAAGTTAATCTCTCAAATCGAGAAAAACTCCGCTTGGGCACTTCTACATTGCCGCTGCACTTTCCCAGCACGCAAAGGCACGCATTCGGAAATCCCGATAATTTTCAGCTGAAATCAAATGCCACCCCAGTTTGAATAAGTTATAGACAGAAGCATGTGCGCTAAGGAAACGCTGCGCCTGTTCCACCGATTTGAACTTACGCATGCCCCGCTCTCGACCAAGGTCGGAAAAAGCTCGGAGTTCGGTTGACCAGAAACCCTGCCAGTTCTTCAACTTAGCAGGTTCGGTGAGAGGAAAACTCGGGGAAAGGTTCGGTATTCAGTTCGGTTTCGGCCCAAATCGGTACGAGGAAAATTAAAATCACTTAAAAATCTGGTACTTAGAACGTCCGTTCGGGTCGGTTTGTCCTGACTCATAATCCGTTTGTCCCTGGTTCGAGTCCAGGTGGGCCCACCATTATTTTGGCAGTTTCTCGCAGTAAATCCCTTATTTTTCATGTGATTAGCATCCGAGTGGCGGACTTTTGGCCGGTCTGAGTGACGGACTATGCATCCGTTGCTTGGGGCATAGTCCGTTACTGTCGTCTTGGGCTCTAGATCAGCTACTCAATTACGGAGTGACGTCGGCCGAACAGATCGTGTGCTACCTGCAGAATACCAAGTGACCACTTGTTATAGTCACTTTGGTGTTATACATTGAGGACCGTGCTTTTAAGGTAGGTGGGCAAATGGACAACGAGCAAATTTCAAAATCCGAATTCAAGGCCAAGGCGCTTGAGTTTTTACGTCAGGTGGAGGTGTCCGGAAAATCTGTGGTGATTACTGACAGGGGACGACCCACCGTCGAGATCCGGCGTTATCGAGGCGACAATCGTAAGCCTCTGGAGATACTTAAAGGCAGTGTCATAGGGTTCAAAGACCCACTGGAACCTGTTGCCACAGATGACTGGGAGGCGCTGGTTTGATAGTTCTTGATACCCATGTGTTGCTTTGGTGGGTCAACGGCGATGGCGATCTTTCACGCAATGCAAAACTTGCCATTGAAAACGAGTTGTCATCTGACAACGGCGCTATTTTAGTGTCAGCCATTTCAGCTTGGGAGATTGCCATGCTGGTGGGCGCAAACCGATTGATGCTTGCTATGCCCCTGGACGACTGGCTTGAAGCCGCCGCAAGCATAGACATGGTGAGTTTTGTCGCTGTTGAGGCACAAATAGGAGTTGAATCCACCCGACTGCCAGGCGAATTCCACAAGAACCCCGCCGATCGGATGATTGTTGCATTGGCACGACACCTGAATGCCCCCCTGGTGACAGCGGACACCAAAATTCTCGAGTACAAACATGTCAGGGCAATTTGGTAACCCGGATATCAACACAATCTTCGAACTCAAGTGTGGCTTTTCCCTGCATGATCATTATCCATTCGTGCTCGGCTTGATCATACCAACCAATATCAGGTGAGACATGGCCCTTTGACACAATGCGCTCAATGCGTACTGACGAAGTGCTGACAAGTTCCTCAAAAACTTCGGCAGTGAGATTTTCTGGAAGTGATTTCAGGATATTTCCGGCTTTCATAGCCCGAGGCCCTCATTTATCGAAGTTGCCCATGGCGGCTTGACTCACACAACAGAGTCTCCGGGATTCCCGGGAGGATTCAGAAGAGCCTTATGAGAAAAAGCCGAAGTCTTCTGTGTCATTAAAGGGGAAGAGTTCCGTCAGGGGCGTATTGTCGATACCGAGATATTTCCTGAGCGCCTTATGAATATGCTTGGGAAGTATTATGGTTCTGCTGCTGTCATCACGCTGTAGGGATTGTGGATTTATCTTGTATGCATTCTGGGCGCCATCAGTTTCACCAATCACGCGATTGGTGAAGTGAACGTTTTTTTCCATGACAACCAGGCTGCCGATATTCCAGTGATCTTTGCCATTACCGGCATTGTAGTAAGGTGTCCTACTGAAGTCTGACCCAAGTATCACAATCAATCTGTCTGCAAGCCCCAACTCCTCAGCGTAATCCCATAAATAGTCCACTGCATCAATTGTATTGGCGAGAATGGCTTCATGATTCCTGTCATGACCTTCATGAGTATCATAGCCGTGGTCATTCAAATCTGCGGCAACTGATAATCCCGACTTGAATGCCAGCAACGCCATCTGGGCCTGCTGAAATATCGAACTGTTCCGATTATCGGGCGTAGGAGATGTCGTTCCCTGTAAATCCCCTAATGAAGGAATCAGGTCGCCGAATACTTTCAGTTGGTCTGTTTGATTCAGAGCTTCAACATAGTACTCCCGATTGCGGAGATCATTGGGCAACAATTCATTTTCCTTCACGAGCAAAGCAGTCTGTTTGCTACGTGCTTTTTGCAAATGACTGATGTCCCGGTCTTTTAGAAAAACTGTCTCTTCTTGCCCTTCAAAATTATTTGGATACAGAATATTTTTTATATCAGTGGGATTATTGATGCGTGTTGTGCGCACGATATTTTCTGTATTACTGAACCCACCAAAACTGACATATCCCAAAGGCAGTTCTGGCGCTATTGTTGCCGTAAACAAGGAGCTTAGGGTGGGATAGCCTTGGGCCGTACGGCCGCTCCAATTGACTACCTCCCCGGTTTCATGCGCATTGCTCTGGGCGTCAACCCCGTTAATCACGAGCATCCGGTCATAGTATTTTTCGAAGAAATTCTGGTTGTTTGCGAATGGTGCATACTGAAGATTGCCGACTTGCCTGGTTTCATCATCCCGTGCCCAATGATTGATTTCCCGCTCGCCAGGTACATTCATCTTGGGATCGCAGAAACTACTGACATCCCAAGCCCCCCTCATCTGTACTGTCACCAGAAGTTTGCCGGTATATTGTGTAGTTGCCGCTGTCACAACTGGCAACAGGAACGGAAACTGGCTCAGCCCGCCTGCGGCCAGCAAGCTTTGAATAAAAGCACGACGATGCAGCTTACTCTTGGTCACGGAAATCACTCATATAAATAATGGTAGTGTGTTAGCAAATAGATCATCACCACTCTCCAACTGCTTAAAGTGGAATAAGGATCTCGTGTAATTGAGCTTATGAGTTCTTCTGCTCCTGGCCAGTTAAATTCATAGTAGGTCCAACCTAGTTCATGGACCTTTTCTATATGTGAAGGGCCGTCAAAACCCAAGCCATCCAGGAAATTAAAGTCGAATCTTGGATTACAATATAAATTATCTGTAAGGCTGTTGTTGGTATCGTTGTTCACCGCATCTAACCAACTGTCAGCAAAGAGCTGATAGGCAATATCAATTTCTGCGGAATCTGCGGTGTAGGTCTTGCCTAACAGCCTCTGATGCAGATCCACCAGCTTCTGCCTTATTTTCTGCTCACCGCTCTGCGGAGTGACGTCACTGCTTATGCCATCAAAAAGAAGCCTGCTTTCATCAGGTAATGCGAATTCTTTGATAACGATCGGGCAGGCCGATTCAAAGGCATGGGTCTCGGCAACGGCCATCATTAATGCAGTGAGTTCCCGGCTGCGTTGAGTTGTTGCTAGCGAGTCGATACCCCCGTAATACAGTTTATACTGATCACTGAATCCCCCCCTCATATCTACTTCATAGGGACTCAGCGCGCTTCGCCAGTTATGTCCAGTTAGCGCCTTGGTCTTTCTCTGCAGGTTTTCCGGAGTCAGCAGCTTTTCGCGACCTAACTCCGCTGCCAGTAAAGCATCAGACCTGTCTGGGTCATTGATTGTGCCGGCTCTGAACCAGGAGCTCATCATCATGTCAGTCAGCAAGTCTTTCAGATTAAAGTTGCTGGCGGCAAACGCATTTGCAAACTCCTGAACTGCTGCCGATTGCGCCTGGTAAGCGAGAAAACGTGCCTGATAACCCTGATCTTCAACGACTGCCGGAGGCAACAGCACCGGTGTCTTCATCACTGATGGCCACCAGAACTTCACAGAAGCTCTGGCAAAGGACGGTTCCCGAATAATTTTTTGGGCGAGCTCCTGCAGACTACTGTCATGATTATCTATTTTCTCGTCAAAGAGCCCTGGGTCGCGCATGTCACGGTACCAGAGATCACCATGCTGGTATGGTGAGTATTCACCGTTAGGAGGAAATTTGTAATTCCCATCCAGTGAATCCTTGCCCATATGCCGGTAGATGCCATCTTCATTCCAGTTCTGGAAAGCGCCTGCAACAGGGTCCATGATTTCATGGCAGGACGTACAGACAGGATTGTGCATGGTGGGGTTGTTGGTATCAGCCAATGCCTCTGGGTCAGTCGGGCGTTGCGTTGACTTTTCAATATCGATATCGAGGAAGTGCAGAAAAGTCCATCGAGAACGGGCGCGATTCCTGTTGGTGGCCGTAGTAGGGTATCGTCTCAGGAATCCAGGATGAGTCAGTACGCCCGCCAGTGGCAGAGCCACTGGCTGGGACAGAATCTCTTCCACATAGGTTGAGCCAGTAAATTCATCAAAAGCAGTATCCAGGGATTCGTCAGTATTAAAATAGTAGGTGATAGTACCCGGTTGGAACTCCGACATGTCGTTCTCATCCTGAAACTGGGCAGTACCTTCAAGCAGCAGATTCATTCGCGGATTCAGCATCATATAGTCCGCTGTCAATACTTCGGTATAGGGCAATTCATTCTTCGCTATATGATTAACCAGTTCTCCCAGAGATCTCCGGTTCCCTTCGTCAAAAATCGCCCAGTACCAAACAGTACTACTCCCTTCATCTGTATAAGGCAGCTCCAACTGCTCAAGACCCTGCATTTTCCTTTCATAGTTGATATGGTTATTCCGCACTCTCGGGTAATTCGGTTGAAAGGTGATTACAACGGGGTTTTGAGTACCCTCTATAAGCAACCTGTCATTGGTTCCTTCAAGGAGAAAATGATGGAAATTGTCCCCCTGCATGAGGCTGCGCAGGACACTCCTGAGGGCTTCGTCACCCCCGTTTGTCACAGCATCGATTTCTTGCTTAGTCGGCGCCCTGCCAGCCACCAGGATTGCAGCCTTGCGAAGTGTGGATGGAGCATCCAGCCGGCTTACGCCAGAAAACAAATCATGAGTGCTGCTGTCACTGGACGCATTTGTCACCAGAGCCAGGAATTCTGCAAAGGTTTTGTACAGGTCGCTGCCGTTTGGTAACTGAGCGCCGCCTCCATGGCTGAGGCCGCCACTGATTTTTGTCAGGATGTAATCCGCACCAGCAGTTTCGTCAACTGCCAAAGCTTGGATCGTTTCAAAATTATTCAGTGCGGACGTGATATTGGTGCGCTGGAAATTTAATGCTGATTCCCGTGCCAGGCCGCCCTGGACATGACATACAATACAACGTGTCTGCACGATCTGGTTTTCAATATGCTCGAAATAATATTCCTCTGCTGTCTGGCTGCTGATCTGGTACAGCTTGGGAACCAGGCTGTAAATCAGCGTGTTGTCAGCAGTGCTATAACCGATGTAGACGCCATATTCTCCGGGTGCGCTCAGGTATCCATTGAATAATGGGATTTTCATCTCTGCCGACAGTTCAACATTTTCCTGCAGCGGTAGCAGAGGCAGAAGCTCGTGCCAGGATTGAAAGTTGCCTTCGTTATCAATGGTAAAAAACTCAGGACCAATGCTATAGACAACAAAAATACTCCCGATTGTTCCGTGATGTTCAGGATCTGGATTAATGAAGCCGGTCACGACCAGGAAATCGTCGGTGGTGGCGGCATTCTGGTAATCAGGTTTTCCGGCAACCTGCATGCCAACTGCCAGTGATGCAGCATAGCTATTGCCATCTGTACTGGCTGGCGACAGTTGTGTGATGTTCGGGTCTGCTGCATATAACGAGTTGGTTAGGCAGCTTATTAGCAGTGCTATAGAGATGAGGGCCAGAGCCTTATTGGCGGCCATTAAAGATAAGGGTCTACCCCGATTTAACCGAACATATCGCGATGAGATTTTAAATATGTACGTATTCAGGACGCTGAATGAAGTAAGAGACCTGACCCTAAACTGGGTCCGTGAATACAATGAAGAACGGCCACATGACTCCCTGGAAGATCTGACGCCCTGGGAATATCTGGCTAAACATGAACCTCAGGAAACTCTATTTATGCACGTCATTAACTAGGGGAGGTTTACATTATGATCGAATGAAAAGCCGCAAGGGTGGTTTGGCCATGACCTCTATCTCAATCGGGGTCAGGGACATTATGGCTCAGGGCGCCAGCAGCGCCCACTCTACTATCAATTATTGAACGTATCGCACTGATCAACGACGCCATTGTCAAACCCTTGCCGGAACCAGCTTACCCGCTGAGCAGAGGTGCCATGAGTGAAGGTCTCCGGGCGAACCGTACCCTGCGACTGTTGTTGCAGCCGGTCGTCACCAATGGCCGCCGCAGCGGTCAGGGCCTCATCAATGTCACCGGCTTCAACCACACCGATTGTATTGTTGGCATAATGGCCCCAAATACCGGCAAAACAGTCAGCTTGTAATTCCTGTGCGACGGATAAACGGTTTGCATCTATTTCAGAGGCAGTTTGCCGTGCGCGTTGAACATTGGAAGAAATGCCGAGTAAAGTTTGCACATGATGACCAACCTCATGGGCGATAACATAAGCTTGGGCAAAGTCGCCCGGCGCATCAAGCTGTCGCTCCATGTCATCAAAAAAGGCCAGATCAATATAAAGTTGTTGGTCGCCCGGGCAATAAAAGGGTCCCATGGCCGATTGCGCAGAACCACAGGCGGAGTTCACCCGGTCGCGAAACAGCACCAATGTTGGTTCCTGATAACTACGACCCATTTCGGTAAAAAGCGTGGTCCAGATATCTTCTGTGTCTGCCAGGACAACAGCTACAAAATCACCCATTTCCTGATCATGTGCATTTAATTCGCGAGGCTGCTGGAGCGTCCCGGGTGAAGTGGCCACTTGCAATAAATCGATACCCATAAAACGGGCACCAAAGAAAACCACCACACCCAGCACCAAAATTATGCGCCCGACTTTATTTCCCAGTAAAAACGGCACCACCCTGAACAACATCAAGATACCAGCCCCGCCCGTCCCGGCCGAGGCGCGCATGTTTCGCCGGTCATCCAGGTTCTGACTTTGACGACGACCCTTCCAGCGCATAATGAACATCCTGTGACATGTGAAGTTGAACCATCGCCGGAGGGCGGGCTGTCGCCGGGCAGCTTATCATCCGGCTTTCATGCTCGATGTGCGCTGACCCACACACGGCTACCCCAACCATGGATGGTGGGAGCAGATAAGGAAATTTAAATCTGATCGGTGGTATGGATAACAACTATATTGTAAGCAAATGGGGCAGGTCTAATTGTTTCTCTCACTCCCTTGGAGTCCAAAAGAAGACTTCCCAGTCGCGTAAAGGTTCAGCGCCTTCATAAACGGATTGATCGAGCGTGCGATTCACCTTGGCGGCCCATTGACTCATCATCGCAAGGCGTTCGTCGCCGAAAATTTCGGTCGCAGTCATCACATAGGTTTCATTGCCGATACGCAGCGAGCCGTCACCGCTCCGTTCTCTTATACGCTTGGCCCAGTATCCATTGTCTGGCCGAGTGGCCGTGATAACCCCGTCGGGCGTCCCGACCCAGCTTAGATAAATGACAAACGGGGGAAAGCCGGATTGCTGCATATGCAAAGGGCCCGGGTAAAGAGCATTCAGCGGAGTGAAGTCTGCCGGAGGTTCGGTTCGTGTACCTCCGATCAGGATGCCGGGGAGGCGGTAAATTCCGTAGTTAGGAAGGTAGGGGGCTGTGAACATCCAGAAAAGTATCACACCGATAACCGACACTCCGACACCGATACCCGCCATTTTAACCTTGCTCATAGTCGTTTCTCCTTGTTCTTATATACGGCTTACAAATTATTCCGACTGCTCCAGTAACTCACTCATAGTGCAACCGATTTATTGCTTTTGGCGATTAAGCAATTTACTAGTTTCTTTTTTAATACAACAGCGAGACTTGCTGCCCGGTTTTTGGGTTCGCCTGGCCTTTAAGTATTTTTTCATAGACTTCTTGAGCCGCCTTTGGACCCGCGCTCGCTTCTATTTCAATCCATTGGCTCGCGGATTCGGAAAAGCTACGCCACTGCTGCGTCAGGAGAAATTGGAACTGCTTTCCACCCCACTCATTGATTCGCTTCTGCGACTGGGAAGGCGCAAAAAACATGATGGGTTTTGGGCCGGGCAGATCGGTGGGCAGCGCGTGATTATCTTCCCAATGAGAAAGGCCCACCATGCAGCTGTATGTCAGTTTTTCTGCAAGCTGGCGATGCAAGTATTCAACCAGCTGTGTATTACCCGCAAAATCGACTATCACGCTGGCGTTATCGCCCAGCGCATCCAGCGCGTCATAGTCCAGCGTCTGGTCGTAGTAACCAAGACTTTCTACAAAGTCCACATTGCCCTTTGACGTCAGACCAATAACCTCAACCTGATGCGCCCGCGACGCGTTGGCTTTCTTCAACAGATACGCTAAAGAGATTGCCGTTTTGCTGGATGCGCTGGTGAGAACAATTTGCGATGCAGCAAAAAAATCATTGTCGGCTAGAAAATCATCTAACAGGAATGACGTGGTGAACAGCGGGCGAAATATCATTTGTAGTGCTTCGGTATCGGCCTGATACAGAGGATCTTTTGAGCAGCGCAGATACTGGTTGTACACTACTGCGAGTCCACTGCGGTGAACTGCGCCATCTACGAAGCCTGAGTCCCGAATCTTAGCGGGTTCAACAACCAGATGTGTTGCCATGGGGTAATAGCCATAAAAACGGGCACCTACTTCAACATCATCGCATCGGCTGGCGACAACGTCTGCAAAGCCCCATACGGGAATGCAGCCTTTGTTGTCCGGCGCGGGGAAGAAGTCCCAATAACGCAATCTGTCGCCAACCGCTGCGTAGGTGATGTTATTGGCAGTAAACGCAAAATGAACAATTTTGAACAGTACCTGACCATCCGCCAGCGCACTGGCGTCGATTGAGCTTTCTACAATCCCGAAGTCAGCAATATTTTTTTTATTAACCAGTAGCGCTATTTTTTTCATCAATAGTTCGCCTTTTCTGTTACACAGAGTGTTATGCCTGATGCTCTCAGCATAACAAAATTTGGTATTGTCAAGTTAACTACTTTGGAGAGAATTTCGAGCGGATAGCTGACCCTAAGTCATTGATTTCTGGTTGTGGAATAAACCTATTTCGACTCCAAAAGGATAAATTTGAAGTTAACTTGTCAGTACCGCCTTTCTTCCTTCTACTGGTACTGACAAGTTAACTCTTCAATACGGCAGAAATCCACCTCTATCTCGCCACTGTCTTTTCCCAAGACGCAAAGGCACGCAGACGGCATCCTGGATGATTTCGGCTGAGAATCGGTGACGCTTATACATTTTCGATTGAGTCATGCTCCGGATTCTGGCAGATTGGTGGTTAACTTGTCAGCACCATCCCCACGCGTACCCGCCCCCGCAAGGAACAAATTGATGAAGCTGTACCAGAACCAAAGACGAAGAAGTAGGGGGAAACAACCGTTATGAAACCAGTCCTGACTGAATCGTCTCCCGGCGACGGCCTTGTGCCGCTGAAATCGGTCCTGTGCACTGAGGAATTGAATCGGCGCCCGGCGCGTCCGCCGTATTACGAAATGGAAAGCCGCGCACTGGTTGCTATGGCCGAGGCCCTGGCAGACTCGCCGAAGACCATAATGCAGAAGATGGCCGAGATTATGCTGGAGACGTGCCACGCAGATTCGGCCGGATTCAGCCTGCTCTCCAGGGACGATGGTGGAAAAACATTTTACTGGCCGGCGATTGCCGGCGTGTGGAAACCTCATATCGGCGGCAGCGCGCCACGCGATTTCGGTCCGAGCGGCGACGTGCTTGACTGCAACGCCCCGCTGTTATTCAGACGCTGCGAGCGACGTTACCCGTATCTGCGGGCAGTAAACCCTCCGCCCGAAGAGGCCCTGATCGTTCCTATTTACGTGAACGGGACAGCCGTAGGCACGATCTGGATACTCGCCCACGATGACCGCCGTAAATTTGACGCAGAGGACCTGCGGCAGCTTGTCAGTATAGGCAAGTTTGCAGCAGCGGCCTATCAGGTAACGGAAGTACACGAAAAGACGGTCGCGATGAACGACGCATTAATAGTCGGGTCCGTACAACAGCATACACCGCTCGAAGCGATGGAAAACCTGAATACGGATCTGCAGGAGGAAATCGTCGCACGCCAGAAAGTGGCAGTGGAACTAGATAAAAAAGCGCAGCAGCTTGCAGAGGTAGCCGGTCAGCTGGCGGAAAAGGCGCGGCTGATCGACTTGAGTAATGACGCCATCATTGTGGGCGATCCGAATAACAAGATCCGTCTGTGGAACAAGGGTGCGGAGAAGATTTTCGGCTGGACCCTCGAAGAAGTAATCGGGCAAGACCTTCACTCCTTATTGCATACAGAGTTTCCCATACCGATGGAGCAAATCATGGCGAAACTTCACCATGAAGGCGAGTTCAAAGGCGAAGTTGTGCAGAAAGCGCGCGATGGCCGGCAGGTGCACTCGCTCTGTGGCTGGGTTCTGGATCGGGGCACCAACTCGATTTTCACCAGTTACACTGACATTAGCAAGCGTAAACAGATGGAGGTAGCGCTGCGCGAAAGCGAAAGTTTGTTCTCCACCCTCGTCGAGCATTCGCCCATCGGCATGTATGTTGTGGACGCGCGATTCCGCGTGCAGCAAGTTAACTTACGAGCACTGCCGATTTTACATCCGGTCCACCCGCTGATCGGCCGCGATTTTAACGAAGTCGTCCAGATCCTCTGGGGCTCAGAAGTTGGCGGCGAGATTGCGCGCATTTTCCGACACACGCTGGAGACAGGGGAGCGTTACATTGCGCCGCCGTTTTCCGGACTCCGGGCTGATCTCGACGCTGAGAAAGCCTACGAATGGGAAATCCAACGCGTGACTTTGCCTCATGGCCAGTACGGAGTGGTTTGCTATTTTAATGATGTTACCGAGCGCAAGCGTGACGAATTTAATCTAATGGAGGCGGTGGCCACAGCGGAAAAGGCCAACCTCGCGAAATCCGAATTTCTCTCCAGTATGAGCCATGATTTGCGTACGCCTCTGAATGCGATCCTCGGTTTCGCCCAACTGATGGAATCTGGCTCTCCGCTACCAACGGTCTCGCAAAAACGCAGCATCGATCAGATTATCAGTGCGGGTTGGTACTTGCTGAGACTGATAAACGAAATCCTCGATCTCGCTCAGGTAGAGTCTGGCAAGTTGTCGTTGTTGATACGGCCGGTATCGCTCACAAAAACCTTACGCGAATGCCAGACCATGATAGAACCGGAGGCGCAGAAGCGCAGCATAATCATTACCTATCCCCATCCCAATAACACGATTTTCGTCAAGGCCGACCAGACCCGTATAAAGCAGATCCTCATAAACCTGCTGTCCAATGCGATCAAATATAACAAGGTAGGCGGAACAGTGGTGGTCAGATATGACTTGAGAACTCCGAATCGCATCCGCATATGTGTCGAGGATACCGGTAATGGAATAACTGCGGATAAAATGCCTCAACTGTTCCAACCATTCAATCGTCTCGGGCAAGAGACCGGCGACGAGGCAGGTACCGGTATCGGCCTGGTGATGACGAAACGGTTGGTTGAAATCATGGGGGGCAGCATCGGCGTGGAAAGCACGGTCGGAGAGGGCAGTGTATTCTGGTTCGAACTGGACCGGGCGGATGACACTGACACTGACACTGACACTGACACTGACACTGACACTGACACTGACATGCCAACAACAGGCAGGGACTATACCGTGCTCTATATTGAAGACAATCCAGCCAATCAGATGCTGATACAAGATATTATCGCACGCAGGTCTGATGTCCACTTGCTGATTGCGCAGAGTGGGATCGAGGGTGTTAAGATCGCACGTACGCATAGACCGGATGTTATCCTGATGGACATAAATCTACCAGACATCAGCGGAATCACAGCACGGGGCATGCTGGCTGAAGACCCGGCAACAGCGCAGATCCCGGTGGTCGCGCTCACCGCCAATGCGATGCCGAGCGAAATCGAAACAGGCCTCGAGGCCGGATTTTTCCAGTATCTTACCAAACCGATAAACGTCAATCAGCTCATATATACTCTGGATGAGGCACTGAAATATGCACAAACTCTATCGATCCGCACAAACAAATAAGGAGAATCGGTAGAATTGGAGTTCTGGAAAAAGGTTCGGTATTTGGTCGGTTTCGGCGGGAATTACTGAACAGAAAATAGGAAACCTCTTAGATATCTTCGGCTTACTGCGGGGAACTTCGGTGATTTGTCCTGACTCATAATCCTTTTGTCCCTGGTTCGAGTCCAGGTGGGCCCACCATATTTATCTTGTCGCAAACAACTTTACCCATTCTGCCAGCAAACGCACTCCATGCCCGGTCGCGCCTTCAGGATTGATTCCACTGGCTGTCGCAGATAATGCTTCGCTTGCCATATCGATATGAACCCAGGGAGTGTCTTCGGCAAACTGTTGCAGAAAAATTGCGCCAGCCTGAGCACCCGGCGTACCGGTATTGCGTATGTCTGCGACACGACTGCTGATAATGCCGGGGTAGTTATTCAGCGGAAGTGGCCAGACCAACTCATGTGTCAACTCACCGGCAGCAGTCATCGAGTCACGAATATCAGCCTCGTTTGTGAACATAGCTGAATATGATGTGCCCAGTGCGGTACTTTTTGCGCCAGTGAGTGTCGCGATATCAGCAATTGCACGCGGGTTAAAATGATGGCGGGCATACCAGATACCGTCCGCCAGAATCAGACGACCTTCCGCATCCGTGCTGCCTACTTCGATTGTTTTGCCATTGCCTGCCGTTAACACATCACCGGGTAGCACGGCCTCGCCTGAGATTGCGTTCTGCGACAAAGGCACCACGGCAACCACATTCACAGGAGCCCGCTGACCGGCCAGCGCCTGAATAGCACCGACTACTGCTGCGCCACCCGATTTGTCTCCAATCATCTGCAGCATGGAACTGCCGTCAGTTTTTATATTGTAGCCGCCGGTATCAAAGGTGTTGCCCTTGCCGACCAGGGCAATCACCTGATCATCACTGCCCCGCCAATGCGCTACCAGCAAATGTGCTTTGTGTTGACTGCCTTTGCTTACGCCGTACAAAGATCCCATGCCCTGCTCCAGCACCTGATCGGGCGTCAGGATGGTAACTTCCACACCCAGAGGAGCCAATTGCTGCATTGCATATTCCGCAAATGCAGCAGGATAACCATCAGCGCCCGGCAGATTGGTCAGTTCGCGAGCAGTGAATACTCCCTGCGCCAGTGCTGACAGCAAGGTATATTGCTGACGGGCGTTGGCATTGGCTGTCACCTGCCAATGATAACGTTGTGCCGGGCGGGCAGCGGGTTCACTTTTGTATCTGTCAAAACGGTAGTTACGCAAATCCAGACCATGCGCGATCTGGGCTGCGATTCTGGCAGCTTGACCCTCATCAGTGATCAAGCGCGTGTTTACTTCAACTGCGTCGGCCTTACTGGTGTTAATAATCACAGAGAGCGCAGCTCCGATGGTTTCTGCCTGATGCCTGGGCAAGTCAGCCGGCTCTCCTACGCCAACCAGAATCAAACGATCCACAGGAAGATCTACCGGCGCCAATAATTCCAGTTGCTCATCCGCCGCACCGGTAAAATCCTGAGCAGCGATGGCGCGGGCAATCTGATCAGTAGTGGCCTGCGCCCATGAATTCAGACTGATATTGCCCTGCCCGGATGGCACTAACACCACCAGGGTGTCTGCATCGGTAAGCGGCTGATCTGAAAACTCGGTAGTAGTGTTTAAATAAGTAGCCTGGGCAATAGCCTGACCTGAGAAAAACGCCGCCGTCGAAACAACAACAGCAAAAGCCGTAGCGGAGAGAATGTTGATAAATTTCATGCCTGAGTATCCTTTTTATCGAAAAAACCATTAATCATGTCGAGCTTACCCAAAAATTGGGTGCATGGAATAAAAATATCTCTGGTTCGTTAACATTTTCCTCAGTTTCACTTTTTCAGATCCCCGTCCAGCACCTGCCGCACTTTTGCGACAAGCTCTGCGCGACGGTAGGGTTTGCCCAGCAGGATCACGCCGGGTACTGCCAAGTTAACTACTTAAGAGAGAATTTCGAGCGGATAGCTGACCCTTAGTCATTGATTTCTGGTTGTGGAATAAGCCTATTTCGACCCCAAAAGGATAAATTTGAAGTTAACTTGTCAGTACCGTCCGGCGGCCTTCTTGTTGATGTCCCAGGTATGCGAGAGCTAAGAGTCGCAGAAATCAATGGCTCGATTGATGCCGTTTTCGATGATATTGATACGCTTGCGGCACAGTGCAAGTTCGCTGACTGTAAGCACGAAACGGAGCCAAGTTGCGCAGTGCTTCGAGCGATAGAAGAAGGAGAGCTTGATAGTCGCCGGCTGTCCAATTATAAAAAGTTGCTGCGTGAAAATGCTCTCGCGACAGCAAGCTTGGCTGAGAAGCGCGCCCAAGGGCGGGACTTCGCGAGAATGATCAAAGAGGTTAAAGACATAAAACAAAAAAAGGGCGAAACTTGAGTGATCATAACAAGGGGTTCTACCCCGATTATACGGATACTTCAGGATACCTTGTTGTGCCTGGCGCATGGCCGCTTGAATATCTGCCGTTTTAAAGTCATTGCCAATAAATATTTCTGCTGCGTGTGTTTCAAGAGTTAAAGATTGATCGTCACCTGATGCACGTGCGCGAACTTATCCTGGCACAGGGGCGAGTGGTCATTATTACGAATCATCCTATTAGTTATCTGGATGACATGGCACTTATCAAACTGGAACACACTCAAGTATGCCGCGCCTGGGAACAGACGCGAGCCGTGTGAACCTGGTGGTACCGTCTGTCAACACGAAAAAGTTGTGAGAGCGTAGCGAGTTTTTTTCATCAATTATTGCTCTCGGCAATGTAATATCTTTACTTGAGCACCACGTCTACGATGCGAAAATAGCTGGTGGTCTTTTGGAATCCGCCATCCAATGACGCGTTGTATTTTGTTGCCATTGTGAAGGCACCAAAATCGCTAAGCGTAAGTGCAATAGCATTATCCACACTTGAAGAAACGATAATTTCCATTGATTTTACAGCAATACCGCCAATGGTCGTATTCGTTGTATTGGCAGTCACAACAGAACTATCAGCAGTGGCATTGGCAATCACGCCTTTAACAGTGGGCTGATCGACTGCCGCCAACGAAAGTAACATCGCGCTCATCAGTCCAGGCCCAATCGCTTTGGCCTGGGCCGAGCTATATTCAAAATCACCATTCAACACGAGCTTCACAACAACACCCTGCGCATCTACCCACAAATCGTAGATTGAGGGTTGCGATGCGTTACTTCCCGACAGTGTAATCTTGAGTCTGTCAGTTGTGGCACCCTCAACAGTCTCCTGCCCAATTGCTTCCATGGTGATGACCGCATCTGTCTTGGCAAACGGATTGCTGCCTAGCGTAAGACTTGAGCCATACTCCATGGTGATCTTGCGAAAATAACTTAACAATTCCTTAGTGGTCTTCGCTGTTACAAAGTCTTGAAAGGCAACCGATGATCCGCTCCCTGCCTCACTTTGGACAAAAACAATCGCGTCGGCGATAGTGCCCTGATAGCTTACGCTGTCTCCATATGATCCGCCTAGAAGGTATAGATCCTCACCCTTAATACCTATATAAATGCCGCTGGAACCAAAGTATCGATAGTGAAATCCTTCGTATTCTCGCCAAGTTGTAGCCTGACCAAACAGTTCTGGAAACACTTGTATGGCAAGGTTGACCAAGGTACGCGCACTTTGACCAACAGCATCATCACTGATAGCGATTCCAGGTAGATCTTGCGCCTTGATATTTACTCCCGCGATTAAGGCGAGAGTAAAACAGAAAACTCTGACAACTTTTAATCCTGAAAACACGGCAATATCCTCTCTCTGATGAAGCGACTGTCAAACGGATTGCGAAATAGTAGCCACAAATGTAGTCAGCGGATACCCCCGGATTCGGGGGTATCTATCGTGTTATATCAGGATTAAACGATGGAGTTACTGATCATTCAGCCGCCTCGGCGCTGATATCCTGAAGTGCCTTTGCCAGCACACCGGGTTCTTGTGCACCTGAGATCAGGTACTTTCCGTTGATTATAAATGCCGGCACCGACGAGACGCCTGCATTCTGGTATTTGGTTTCGTCCTCGCGGACGGCTGCGGAATACTGGTCCGATTCAAGTACCTGCCTGGCCTCTGCCAAATCTAGCCCCAACGCCTCAACACACGTTAAGAGAACTTCTTGATCAGAAATATTCAGCGCTTTGCCAAAATATGCCTCGAACAGCGCCTTTTTCATGGCGGTCTGCAGCCCATACCCACCCGCCCACTTCACCAAACGGTGGGCATCAAAGGTATTGGCGGTCAGCCGCTCCTGCAACTTATCAAAGTTGACATCAAGTTCTTTGGCAATTTCCATCATATTGCTCTGCGCAGCACGCATCTCAAGTTCGCTTCGCCCGTACTTTTTTGCCAGTGCCGGCAGGATAGGCTCACCCTTGCCACTGTGATAGGGGTTGAGCTCAAAAGCACGCCATTGAATTGAAAACTCATAGTCCTGCCCTAGTTGCTTAATGGCTCGCTCGAGCCGGGCGTAGCCAATTGCACACCAAGGGCAGGCGATGTCGGAAACGATGTCTATTTGGAGGGTGTTCATAAATGTGACCTTAAGAGTGTTGTGTTTACTGACGCTACCAACTATCCGGCTGTTTGGACCGTTTCCAGTATTGACAAGTTAACACTCTAAATCCACGAAAATCCCCGCCAAGCCACCTCTATATCGCCGCCTTGTCCCAAGACGCAAAGGCTCGCAGACGGAAGTATCGATAATTCTCAGCTGATACCAAATGTCGCCCCAGATTGAACAGCTTGTAAACCGCCGCATGTGCATCCAAAAACCTCTGCGCCTGCTTCATCGACTTGAACTTACGCATGCCCCTCTCCCTCACTCTTGTTCTCTGGTGTGAAAGTTCAGCTCTATTGTTGGCGTATTGCGATGTGTCGTGAATCACCTCCGGAAAAAGCTCTCCATGCGCAACGCCGTAGCTCCTCAGCTTGTCCGTCACAATCTTTCTCGTCTCAATACGAGACGGCGTACAAGGCATCGCTAGACGTAAAAGTCCAGCTCCTCCTGGGCCTTGAGCAGATCCCGCATGACGATCGGATCATCACCGAAGAAGAATAGGAGGCCCCAGTGCGTGCCGAAAGCGGCCCGGTCCGGCACCGTCTCTTCAGTTGGCTCCAACAGCTCGTGAGACTCGAAGTACGGATGCTCGGTGGTCTCCTTGGGCATCTCCAGCTTGCTGACCACACGCCGTCGTGGATAAACGCCAAAGCAACCCGCATAGCCCTTTGCACCTTCCACCTCCTTGGGGAAGAAGGCTTCGACTTCCTCCTTGGTGCTCTTGGGATCGAAGACCAGCATTGAGGCCTGATAGGCGTTGAAGCCATAAGCGCGCTCGATCAGTTCGAAGGCCTTGAAGCCCGGCGGGCGATAGGCGACCTCGCCAAAGTACATCTCGCCGTCCGCCGCCACGAAATACTCGGGATGGATCAGACCGAACTGGATGTCGAAGGTTTTAATCAGTTTCTTAATCTGTTGGGTGATCGCATCGCGCCAGCTTTCGAGTTCCCGTGTGGCGGGAACAAACACTGAATAGCCCAAGGTCACGTACTCGGAGATGTTGAGGAACTTGATCTCACCGTCATGGATCCAAGCCTCTACGGCAAACTCCCAGCCGTCAAGGTGACTCTCCATCAGCAAGGGATACTCTTCGGCCGGGATGCTGTCGATTTCTTCTATCTTGCGAATCATCCGGTGTCCGAGACAGCCGGCCTTGTCGAAAGCCTTGACGTGAATCGGGTCATCGGGGTCGCCGTCGAGTTTGAGCAAGGTCTGGTTGACACGCTTCATGAAGCGGATGATGTCATCCTTCTCGTGTGCTTCCTCGAAAATCCCCACGCGAATACCGCCCAACTGGGCACGGCGCTTCATTAGCGCCTTGTCCCGGAACAGAATGGACTGTCCGTACATGCGCGGGTTGTCCATGAGCACGGAGTTGATCGCGCCCGACCATTCAACCGTTTCCTCAAACAGCGGTATGGCCACATCAACGCCTTCCGCCTGAAGCGTTTCCGCGATTTCCATGGAACGATCATTCAGGCGTAAAAAGTCCCACGGAATGTAAGGGATTTTGTTGGCCACGCAAAAATCGGCCGCCCATTGCGGTGCAACGACCACGTAGCGACGGTCAAACTTTTGCGCGGCCTTGATGGCATTGACACTCCAACCCAACAGCGCGATATAGCCCTTGTTGGGATCTTTCGGCGTTTCTGTGCCTTTGACCGAATCCATTGTCGGATCGGTCCAGCCTGAAACGTTATGAGGGATCGAATTTTCTAATGACTTTGACATACGAGACGCCTCCTTTTACATAAATCATATATTGAGGATGCGATACATGGGCACCCACCCTATCAGTTCAATGAGCTCACGTGTCTTTTTTGGTCGGACCTGGAGTCTGTCAACACTGCAGGGGAATGACCGGTGTAGCGCAAGCTCAACCTCGGTTGTCGAGTGCTTGGCAACTCACAGCAGGAACCTTGGTCGACAGCAGAGCGCTGCCGACCAAAGCAGTAGGTCTACTCGCCAATGGGTGCGTAGGAGCCGTCTGCGCGATGCACTTCTCGCCCGGTCAGAGCCGGGTTGAACACGCAGGCTACGGTCATGCCTTTTTCCTTTCCACGCAGCAGATGCTCGTCGTTTTTGTCGAGCAAGTACATGTCGCCCGCCTTGATGGGATGTATTTTGCCGTCGGCCAGGGTTTCAACTTCACCTTCCCCTTCGTAGCAAAACACTGACTCGAAATGGTGCTTGTAGTGGATATGAGTTTCCGTTCCGGGCCGAATGCGGGTGATATTAAAAGAAAAACCGACACCGTCGTCAGCGAGAACCAAGCGCGTGCTGTCCCAGTTGCCATTCTCGGCTTCAACGTAGCGCTTGGTTTTGCGGCACTCTTCAAGATTGCGAACTTTCATATTGATTCTCCTGTTGTAGTGGATGTGTTCCAAAATTTACAGGCGTTCGTAGTGCGCGCCCATTGCGTGCGCGTGCGGCGGGTACTGAATGGAAAAAAGCCCAAGGCGACAACTATCAGACACAATGTCGAGGGCTTGACCGCGTGCGTTTCAGTGTCGAAATGCTAACACGACTGGCGCTCGGTTTGTAGCACGAGCACAAACCGGCATTAGCGGCTGGCCTTTGCAGAGCAAACTCCGAGTAGGGTGAATGTCCCTCAACACCGCACGAATACAGGCCTGAAAGCCATGAGAAGCTGGCGGCCTTTTCCCGCAAGAGACGTGGCTTTTGCCCCAGCTGCGGTCGCGACGAGCGCCTTGATGAGGTCTGGGGTACCGACTAATCAGTCGTCGTCGACAAACGCCGAACGATGAAATTCTGCGGCTTCCGCCACTTCCTTCACGCCACTTTCACACAGCATCGGCACCTCGCCTCCTGCCAGTATTTCCAGTACGGCGTGAACACCGCGGGAAAGCGAGGCCAGGTTGTAGCCGCCTTCCAGCACCAGGACAAGCCGGCCATCACAGTGCTGGTCGGCGATACCCTGAACGATACTTGTGATGACCTTGAAGCCGTTATAGCTCAGGTTCATGGCCATATCATTGTGGTGGG
This sequence comes from Pseudohongiellaceae bacterium, assembly GCA_041751425.1. Taxonomy (GTDB): domain Bacteria; phylum Pseudomonadota; class Gammaproteobacteria; order Pseudomonadales; family Pseudohongiellaceae; genus JAVVEG01. Next base: position 24,669 of record JBGSXL010000016.1, read on the forward strand.
GGTCGAAACCGGCGGAAACCAGTACCAGATCGGGTTTAAAGCGCTCTGCAGCCGGTATCAATATCTCGCGAAAGGCTTTTTCTAAAGCGATGTCGCCCGCAGCTTCCGGCAGCGGGACGTTGATAGTGTACCCTTCGCCCAGTCCGGCACCGATTTCTTCAAGATGACCTGAGCCGGGATAAAAGGGCGCGGCGCAATGGGTGTCAAAGAACAGAACATCCGGATCTGCCCAGAATATCTCCTGCGTACCGTTGCCGTGGTGTGCGTCCCAGTCCACGATCAGAATACGCTCACAACCCAGTTTTGCCTGGGCATGTGCAGCTGCCACCGCTACGTTATTCAACAGACAGAAGCCTCTGGCACGTACTGCCTCGGCGTGATGGCCCGGCGGTCGCACCAGCGCGAAAGCACTTTGCGACTTTTTGCTGACCACGTTTTCCACCGCTGCAATCACATTGCCGGCGGCCGCAGTGGCCGCCTTGATACTGGCAGGGGATACAGCCGTGGTATCACTGTCCAGCCAGGCGCTTTTGCCTTCCAGTTCAAATAACTGGTCCAGATACGATGTGGTATGAACGCGGCTTAACTGGTCGTAAGTAGCGCTGGCTCCTGCTGTGAACTGTATGCCCGGAATGGGATTCTCATCCAGATAGGTCTTGATCGCACTCAGTCTTCCGGGATGTTCGGGGTAGCTCCACTTGAAATCCAGGCCTTCCAGGATGGTCTTGACCCGTTTTTCAACCCGGCTGGCAATAAACGGCAGATCCACTTGCGGGTCATGGCCCAGCATCACGTCGTCACAAAATACACTTACCTTGCGATCACCTTTCACTCAATTCCCCTTTTAGCTACCCGAACCTGCTTGCTGCAGGCCAGGAATTCATCGTCCTTTTGCCAAGGCATCCTGCACCACTGCGGTGAACGCCGCAGCCCGAATCCCCGTGGGCTTGAAGCCCAGTTTGGCCCAGGCGGCTGCCGCCTCTTTGTTGGAAGCGGCGTATTCCAGGACCAGCTCGCCGATATTGTGGCTTTCCGCGAAGGTTAACAACTCACGCAGGATGGCACTGAACACACCGAGCTTACGAAAATCCGGTTCTACCCAAACATCATCAATGATTCCGGATTTGAATTCAACATCCGCCGTCTGCTCCCAAATGCCCTGACTGCGCCACACGTATAGATAGCCCATCCCTACCAAACGCTCATCAGTTGTCTCCGCCACAACGATCAGCTTGGCCGGATCGGACAGGGATGAACGCAGAGTAGCCAACAGGCGATTGTACTCCTTTTCCTTGAGCGTGTGGGGCGGAGCACCCGCCACGTGAAGCGCCAGTTTGGCGAGAAAATCGACGAGCACAGGCAGATCGGCGACCTGCGCTGCGCGTATCGATACCTGATCAGCGTTGATTATTTCTGCCACCATTCGACACCCCCGCGATATTATGTGCCACCTGACTCTTTACATTATCGGACAGCCAGAACGGACTAGTGGTTTTCTTTCTCCAGCGACACCACGGTAACACTGACGCCAGCGCCCGGCAATGCATCCTTGGGTGCTGACAAGTTAATTCTCGAATGCGGCGGAAATCGGTATCTTGTGTATAGTTTTGATGAATTCATGCTTGGACTCTGACAGCTCAAGAGTTAAGTTGTCAGTACCTACCTGTGGGAAAGCTACTCGCGTTTCAGATGACAGAATGGAACGAGGTGCGTAAGAATCGTTTGCCTACGGGGACTGCATCTGCCCTCCTCGCAAAATTCCTGGCAAGCTGTAATTGCCCTCGTGACAGTCGTAGCTGTAACTGCGTCCACCTAACCAGCTTAGCGGATACTCGCCACTCCACGGCTCGGTGTACAAGTCATCGTCTTCCACGGTGAACTGGTAAAGAATTTCTGTAGCGGAGATACGCGTGAATTTTTCAATCACTCGGGTATCTTCGTCGACAACCATGTAGCTGGTAATCAGATTGCGCGCCGGATAGTCATGACGGAAATGATCGGTCTCCACGACCAGAGTATCTCCCTCCCAATGTCCCCGGGAATCCCCTTCAAACCGGCGCGCGAGATTTTCTGGGGGTGTACTATCCAACGTGATGATGCGCAAACCAGCAACATCCTCCATATAAATCACCACATGGTGCTGCGTCTGAACGAACAGCCGGGGCAGTTCAATTGGTAAAACGGAGGCGGGCGGACCTCCCAATCCGGCCAGACAACGTTCGGAAAGTTCACGTTGTTCCGGTCCGTCAAAACCTTCCTTATTGAGCCTGGTCTGTTCAAGCGAAAGAGATTTGCCCAACTCAGTAAAAGGAACCCTGCCGTTGTCCGGCCGGGTGATCACCGAGGTGCGGAATTCTCCATTGACCTGCGCAAGTCCCATATCCTTGGTCCAAAGCATTTCAGGGTCAGTGTTACCCTCCCGAAAACCGTCCTGGATTTCCCTTGCGATGGTCTCAGCCAGCTCCGGTTCAACCGCCAGCGTGTTGATATCCGTGGGGCGTTCCATCAGGGTGACGAAATTGATTACCCACACTCCCTGAAAATCAGGATGGCCAAACTCGGTGCGCGGTACTACAAAGCTGGTGGATTGTTGGGCAAGAAGCGGTTGACCAACGATGATCCATGACGCGAGTAAAAACACATTTTTCAAGTACATAAATCATCCTTACAGGTAGTGGGGAATGAAGCGTGATGATTGAGCGAATATTGAATCTTAATCCAGTCATATCGATCTCCCAGATGAGATGAACAATAGCGCCGCTCTCAATCTGAGGCAACTTCATTCAGATCTATATCAACCATTCCATCAATTACTGGGTAAAACCCCGCAGAATGGTAACCATCTCGCAAACTGCGCAATTAATAGGCGACAAAACTACTTATTTTGATACTATCGCAGGACTGACACGGTTCTTGTCTAGCCAGATCTAAAACAGTTTTTCTTAATAATATCATGGAGATATGCTATGAAAACCCGATCTGAAGTAATCCCGGCTTTAAGTCTTGCCTGCTTTTCGATACTTTTCCTAATGCCCCACTCGGTTTTTGCCAGCGAGCAAGAAAGGATAGATCAAGCGCGCTCCGCAGCACCGCCCTCTATCAGTGCCGAGGCTACTATTGTCGACAATGGCAAGGTGATTGTTGCAGGCAATAATGGTTGGACCTGCATGCCAGATACTTTCCCTGGCGATAATGCGCCTATATGCATTGATGGCGTTTGGGCGGAAATGATGCAGGCGCTGGGGACAATGGAAGACTTTACGGCAGATAAAATTGGCATTTCATATATGTTGAAAGGTGACATTGGCGCAGGCGTGAGTAACTCAAACCCGCATCACCACGACCATAAAAATGCGGATGACTATGTAGAAACCGGCCCCCACCTGATGATTATTGTACCCAAAGAAGCACTAGCGGGAATCACTGACGATCCATCAGAAGGCGGACCTTATGTGATGTGGGGAGACACTCCTTATGCACATATTATGGTTCCGGTAGAAGATTAAAAAATAGCGAAACTGACAAATGATTTTAGCGAAACGATGCCGCTATTCATTGACAGAATGACGTTGGGCACCCTGTATCACCTTACGCACCTTGGTGGCAAGTTCCAGGCGGCTATAGGGTTTGCTCAACAGGTCAAAATGTTTATGCGCCTTGAGGGTACTAATGTAATGAACCATACTATTTGACGCCTACAAGTATTCCGGACTCGAACCCCATCTCGTTCACCAAATTTGCCAGGGAACCTCTGAACAATTCTATGATCGCTCTGCGGGATCTGGCGCGTGTCGCTGCAAGGCGAGGTTCCCTAGCGATCCGAGATCGCGAGTCTCATAAGATTAAAATATCAGTGCAAAAATACCGATTACGACGAGCAGGCCGATAATAAAAATAATGCCTACTGCGCTACCCAGGAACTTTAACATTGTCATCGCCTTTTTGTGGTTTTCTCTCGGACTGTGAATGGATTTTGTCTCGCTTACCCGTACCTCAATCTTACATAGTTGTTGAGTAGATAATTCTCTCCTATAGGCTTCACGCGACTGTGCTTTAATGAAGTTACCTTAACGGGGGCGAAAGTCCATCCGGTAATCCCCCCAATTTATGAAGCCGTTACTAGTGGTAACTTCGGGAGCAAATTTCGGTAGAAGGTTCGGTATACGGGTAGCGTATAAAAACGACATGAACTGGAGAGTTAGCTGTAACGAATCCCGTACAAAGCGGTCACAGTATACAAAGAGCAAGAGATTAAGGTTATGAGACGATATTTATTATTGATGTCCATGGCGGCAGCCATTGCACTGACCGTTTTCCAGCTTGACGCTTCCGATGGTGAGTCTCAATACGCCCCCAACAACCCCGACCTGGCAGTTGCGACTTTCGCTGGCGGGTGTTTCTGGTGCGTCGAAGAAGCTTATGAAGAAAAAGTACCGGGGGTCGTCGAGGCGGTGTCCGGTTACAGCGGCGGCGAAGAGAAAGATCCCACCTATCAGCAGGTTTCCGGAGGGCGTACCGGCCACACCGAGGCCGTGCTGGTCTATTACAATCCTGATGAGATCACCTACGAAGGCCTGCTCCAAGCCTTGTGGCGCACCGCGAACCCGACCGATGTGACAGGTCAGTACGTAGACCGGGGCAAACAGTATCGGCCCGCCATTTTCTACCACAACGAAGAGCAGAAACGCGCTGCCGAAGCTTCAGTGAAAGCGCTGGAAGCGTCAGGCCGCTATGACCAGCCGGTAAAGATTGAAATCGTCCCCTTCGAAGCCTTCTACGACGCCGAAGAATACCATCAGGATTACTACAAGAAGAATCCGATAAGGTACAAGTTTTACACCTTCAATTCCGGCCGTTACCAGTTTATTGAAAAGGTCTGGGGGGTGGACCAGGAAGTGGATTATTCTCAATACCGTCCGACGGGACCACCATGATGCCACTCGCCGCAAGTCTCCTGACTCTGGTGCTAACTTCACCCCTTCGGCGTACCCGACGGGCGGGTAAACCGATCATTAAGCTTTTGCACCAAACCATCTGCGCTGGCAATCAGATTGTCCAGCTTGCGGCGCGTACGGCCGGACCAACCAGTCGGGCGCTCCGGTGACATGCTGGGCCACCAGGCCTCCAGGTTCTTTTCAAAGGCCATTGCCACACTTTTCGCGTCCTCACCCGGACGGGCATCACGCTGCAATTTGCGCAAAACCGACCGCCCGGCCATCAGGCGCAGGCGCGAATACAGGATGCCCAGCGCCACAAGCATGGCCGCAAGCACTAGTAGCTGGGTAGTGGGCGTGAATGTTGCCAGCGGCGCAAATACAAAACCATTCCAGGCACCTGCGCTTAGGCTCCAAAAGGCGAACCCTAAAAAAATGGCTCCGAATACCACAGCATTTAGCCAGCGCGCCCGCTTGAACCACAATTTCCGGGCCTCGATCAGTTCTGGCACCAGCACATCACGTAAATGCTTACCGCTTTGTTCCAGCTGCGTGCTAATGCGATAAGCACGGTCAACATCCAATTGCTGGATCCGGCTTTTGATATCATGCAGGTCTTCGTCACGCTTGGCTCGCATCCGCTCCCGGATCTGCTCATCCACAATGGGTGCCGCAGCGTCTTCCGAATAAATACGGTAAAAGCGCCCCGCAGTCAGGCCACTCTGGGCCATCGCCCGCTGCCAGGCCGCCACCACCTCCTCCGGGTTATCCTCGCGTACCGTATTGTCAATCTGGTTCAGGATATAGAGAAATTTATCGGAATCCGGACGGTTGATGGTGTTAGCCACCAGGTGCTGCAAGGTGTCGCCCATCGCGCCTGGTTCAGGGTGCCGTGCATCAAAAAATACCAGCACCAGATCCGACAGCTCCATGATGTGATCGGTAATCAGCAGGGTTTCAGTGCGCTGTTTGTCGGCATCAAAACCGGGCGAATCGATGAATATTTTGCCGCGTAACACCTCAGCGTTACAGGTCTTGAGCTGCAAATAGGAATCGATGCGTCTGGCCTCTCCTTCTGCCTGTGACTCAATCGACTGACTGATCCGGTAAAACGGAAAGCGTGGATCGCTGTCCAGCGCCATACCCGGCAGCTGCATGGATTCTTCGTTGTTGCCGTAGCAGATAACGGTAAACTTATCGTCAACCGCCTGATTGCCCGTGCGTTGCAACGGCTGCCCCAGATACTCATTCAGAAAAGTGGATTTACCGGCAGAAAACGTCCCCATAACCGCCACCACCGGCCACCAGGAAATGTGTGTCGCATACGAGTCATCAGCACTTATAAAGCCCAGTTTACGAGCCACCGCATCAAGTTCCCGGAAGAATTCCACTCCTTCTGCCAGCGCAGGATTCTCCTGCTCAAGGTGGGATTTCAAGCGCTTGATACGTTCTTCCGTCGAGGTTGTGGCCACGATACTTCTCCATAAAAACTGAGTCCATAAAAACTGAGTCCATAACAACTGAGGTAAGCAGACGGACCAAGCCTGTCCGACTTTGGTTCGTTGGCTATGAGTATCCCATATTTTGCGCGCATCTACCCACTATCATTGCCCCCGATCCCGGCGCCCTTTCAAGGTTCAAGCCTCAGCAAAAGCTTCATCATTTCCTCTGTCGCGGTTCGTCGTCGACTGAGCTTTGGCGTTATGCGGCAACCTTCTCCGGGTATGGGCGTAATTCTTGACATACATTAAATGGTATATATACTAAATCTGGTATGTGGGAGATTCTCGAGCATAAGCGTATCGATAAGGCCTTGGCGGTTGCGCCACTTGAGGCTCAGCAGCGCTATGAAAAGTGGAAGGATATTGTAAGGATATCGGGTCCTCAGGGACTAAGACTGATCAGAGGTTTCAACGACGAACCCTTGGCAGGAAAATGGAAGGGGTTCCGGTCTTTCCGGCTGCACATCCAATACCGGGTGATCTACAAGATTCAGCGAGATCAGGTCCTGGTTGAGGTTGAACGTGTTACTCCCCATGATTACCGGAGGTGACCAATGAGCGATTATCGAAGAGCTACTAAGAGAGTTGAGGTATCCACAGGTGATTCAGTTCGTATACTGCGTGAGCTACAGGAAATGAGTCAGAATGATTTGGCATCTGCATCAGGGATCCCACAACCCACAATCTCTGCTATTGAGAATGATAGAGTCCGCTTGGGGGTTGAGCGTGCAAAGGTGCTGGCAAAAGCATTACGTTGTCATCCGGCCGTGCTGGTATTTCCGGGGTGGGACGTCGAGCACGAGTCCGCCGCATAACGTGGCGCTGAGCGTGGCCATGTACAATGTTGTCCGGTTTTATGAGACCACTAAAGTCGTCATCACGCCTCAGGCATGTGTACCCCCGGATTTACCTAAAGAAGCGCCCTACAAATCCACGCTACGCTTCTTATGTGCGTTAACGCACAGACTACTAATAGAGGTTCTTTAAGAATTGCAACTGCCCTCAGAGCCTGCGTGCGTGATGCAGACTTTTAGGCGGTTTCGAAGTTATTCCGTGCTGAAAATCTCTGCTAATCGCCACAAACGCAGCATGTTTCCGAATCGGAGTTAGTTTTTCACGGAAATTGGCTATGTCCCAAAATGGAAATAATCCCGCTCTTGGCACCGATACCGGCAAGGTGAAAAGTGCCGTCGTAGTACGACGCAAGCGAACCAAGAAAGAGATCCGCCAAAACGAGGAACACTACCGAACCTTATTTAATTCAATGGACGAGGGCTGCAGCATCATCGAAATGATTTTTGATGAACACAACAAACCAGTCGATTGGCTTTATCTGGAAATAAATCCGGCATTCGAGAAACTGACCGGGATGGCCGAGGCGCTAGGAAAACGGATACGCGAATTGGTCCCTGCTCTTGAACAATATTGGTTTGAACTTTACGGCAAAGTCGCGCTGACCGGACCCGGGTCAAACAGGTTTTACTCAACCTTCTGTCCAATGCCATCAAATACAACAGGCCGGGCGGCACAATTGCCGTGGAGTACACGCAGAACGGGCCGGATTCGAAAACCACATCAAATCACCCAACTCCAAAGGAGCAAGCATGTCAATTGTAGAGTCTGAAATTCTCAACGCCAGCATCCTGATCGTCGATGATCAGGAATCCAATATCAGCGTATTGGAGTTGATGCTGCGCGATGCCGGTTACACCCGCGTTGCATCAACCATGAATCCGGTAGAGGTCTGCGCGCTGCATCGCAAAAACACCTACGACCTGATCCTGCTTGACCTGCAGATGCCCGTTATGGATGGCTTCCAGTTGATCGAAGCCCTGAAGACCAACGAGGCGGACGATTACCTGTCGGTCCTGGTGATAACCGCCCAGCCCGCGCACAAACTGCGGGCGTTGCAGGCGGGGGCCAAGGATTTCATCAGCAAGCCATTTGACCTGGTCGAGGTCAAGACGCGCATCCACAACCTGCTTGAAGTGCGGCTGCTTCACAATAAACTTAAAGATTACAATAGGTTACTGGAACAGACCGTGAGCCAACGCACCGCCGAACTGCACGCAAGCGAAGCCCGCTATCGCAGCCTCCTGGAGCTTGCCTCTGATTGGTACTGGGAGCAGGACGTGCACGGTAACTTCACCAAGGATTCCGGACCTGTGATGGAAATCCTGGGGATCAACGTCAACGCTCAGGCGGGAAACGGCAGCACTCAACCGGCTAACGGCTGGAATGAAGCGGACCGGAAATGGCTACAAACAACCATTGCCAGCCGGCAGCCTTTCTTGGATTACGTTTTCAGCCGAGTTCATGCCAATGGCACCCAGCAAGAGTACCGGGTGAGCGGCGAGCCCATCTTCAACCAATCCTGTAGCTTTATCGGTTACCGCGGCTTCGGCGTGCAAATTCTAGCGACGGAATAAATTCCATGACAACGACAAGTTAATTCCTCAACGCACCAAAGCGTTATAAACTTCGGTCTGGCTCCCTCAAAGCAATAGTCTTTTGATCGCTTTGGTTATTTTTACATAATGAGGTTGTTATCAATGGATATTCAAGTTACAGGAATATTTGGACTGATTTGGCTGATAGTGGTTATTTGGGCAGTCATACAGGTAGCGCAAAGTTCTGCCTCCGGCATGGCAAAATTGGTGTGGATACTGGTTATGCTGTTCCTCCCCGTCGTCGGTGTGATTATTTGGTTTTTTATCGGTCCGAAATCCGGAAAAATCAGATAGCTGCGCTACGCAGACTAAAGGCGCCATTTAATACACGGCGGCATTCATCCGCCGCAGCAATTGCTGATACCAGCGATAGCCTATCCACATGGATGCCATCATATACGGGATGGCGCCCACTACCCACATGATCAATCCTGCCAATTGCTGATCCGCTAAGGGGCGCATTGCCCCATAAAGCGGTTCGTTTGCAAAAGTAAGTACAGCACCCAGAAAACCGGTGTGCATCAAAGTAAGCAGCACAGCCAGTAACGCCCAGGCTATTTTCCGCGGCGCACTTCTCAATACTGCCCACCAGAACAATACTGCCGTTCCCAGAAAACACGCATGTTCTACGCTGTGCCACCAGGGGTTTTCCAGCGCCAGCGTATAGAAAAAGGGCATATGCCAAAACCAGATAACAGCCCCATGAAGGTAGGCCAGAAACAGAGGATAGTGGGTCAATCGCAGCATCGGTTCCCACACAGCGGCGTTGAATTTTCCACCGCCCGCAGCAATCTGCGGCAATGGGCCGCTTAGAACCCACAAAGGGGCAACAACAACCATCAGCATCATATGTTGCGTCATGTGGGCGGCGGCATTGGTTGCCGCCCATTTATCCAAAGGACCTAAAAGCGCCAGCACACACATCAAAGAACCCAGATGAAAAAACAGCATCTGAACCCTGTGCGGAGGCTGCCGCCAGGAGCCAACTGAATAGAGTATCCAATAGCCTACAAGCAACACTGCGCTAAGGTATTCGTTGAGGCTACCGTTGAGAAATCTGGATACCAACCCGGTCACCTGATTGTCATCTTCATCGGCAAAAGAAATGTGAGCAAAAACGGCCTGGCTAAACAACAACAGCCCAAGCACCAGCGACAATTTTTGCAGATGACAAAAAAGGCAGCCGGGCAAACGCATTATCACACTCCCCCCCAAGCCAATGGCAACAGAACAAATGCTGCAACTGCTGACCAGAAAATGCCCAGGATATACATCCAAAAAGGTTTCAGCACTTCAGGTTCATACGGCAGTTTTTCACTCACATAACCCAGCGTGACACGTCGTGCCTGCATACCAGTAAGCACCACGGCCAGCGCACTATGAAGAAGCAGATATACCAGCATGACGACGAGCAAAGAATCATGAGCTTGCTCGGTGGGCTTGAGTCCCGCGCTGAGCAGAACCCATAGCAATAAAAGAAAGTGCAATAAACCTAACCCTGTCACCACTAACAGACAATTCTGCAATCGATCTGCATTGCCTGTGCGCAAACGAGTGAGACCACGTGCATACCAGATGACAGCAACCGTCAATATAACGCCGCTGGCCAATAACAATAATAATGGTGTGATCGACAGCAAGCCACTTCCCTGCGTGAAAACTCTTTGCGCTGGTACCACCCATTGCGGCGCCGCCGCCCAAAGATAAAACCAGCCAAACAACAACGATAAATATAATGTGCCATCTGCTAACAAAGTAGTTAGCATTCCCCACAAGCCTGGACCACGGCGAGTGCGCGAATGTAAGAGCGGATCAACAGGTTCATCATCACGCAATGGTTGTGCCCGCGGGTGTCCCCCGTTATGCCAACTCCAGCGCAACAGAAAAAATAGTGCTGCCACTGTGGACAACAACGCCACAGGATAAGCGCGCATCAGTAAACAGATAGTTACAATCGCCAATGCTAAAGCTGCTTGTAGCGGTAGCCACGAGTTACCGGGCAGGTGAATTATTTCCCGGATACGACCGGTTATCGCATCAGTGCCATATGTCTCACGACGGCCATGCGTAATATCTATCAATGCGTGTTCGCCTGCGGCAATCGCAGCAGGCAGTTCCGGGTTATCCCACAAAGGATGCCGCGTGTTGACTGTCGGCAGGCTGGCGAAATTGTAAGACGGCGGCGGCATACGCATTGCCCAGTCCAGAGTGTCTGCATGCCACGGATTGGCAGGTGCCAGACGTCCAAAACGGAAATGAAGAGCGATATCCATCATGATCATTGCCACGCCCACTGCCATGACGAAACCGCCAACCGAGGACAAAAGATTCAACCAATCCCAACCTACACCAGCCTGATACGTATAGACTCGGCGCGGCATGCCCATAAGGCCAGTGACATGCATCAGCAAGAATGTGAGATTAAAACCAGAAAAGGTAAACCAGAAACCCCAGCGACCAAGTCGCTCAGTAGGCATGCGTCCGGATAGATGAGGCAGCCAGTAATAAAAGCCAGCTATCAGTGGAAACAGCATGCCTCCCACCAACACATAGTGCATATGCGCTACGACGAAGTATGTATCGTGTACCTGCCAATTGAATGGCACCAGCGCCAGCATCACACCGGTCAACCCGCCACACACGAATATCACGAGAAAGCCGACAATCCAAAGCATCGGCAGGTTGTACTCCACCCGTCCACTCCACAACGTGGCCAGCCAGGAAAACAACTGCACTCCCGTTGGAATCGCAACCAACATGCTGGCAACCGAGAAGAAAGCCAAAGCCAGACGCGGAATTCCGACCGTGAACATATGGTGCGCCCATAAACCAAAACTGATAAACCCGATCAGAATGATGGAGAGGACAACCCAGCGATAACCCACCAAGGGGCGATTCGAAAATACTGGGATGAGCGTTGACACGATGCCCGCTGCAGGCAGGAACAGAATGTAAACCTCAGGATGCCCGAACAACCAGAATAGATGCTGCCACAGTAGTGGATCACCGCCACGGGTCACGTCGAAGAAAACCATCCCTGCCGTTCTTTCCAGTTCCAACAGGATGCTGGCCAGTATCAGCGGTGGGAACCCGAAAATGATCATCACACTCATCGCCAGGATGTACCAGCAGAAGATTGGCATGGTGCGTAATGTCATGCCGTTGGCGCGACTGAACAGAATGGAAACTACCAACTCAACACCGGCAGCAACCGCTGATATTTCTACAAACGTTATCCCCAACAACCAGAAGTCTGAACCGGGTCCGGGCGCATAGTTTGCATCGCTTAAGGGTGTGTACATGAACCAGCCGGTAGCCGGTGCCATGCCCAGTACCAAACTGGAAAGAATGATTACTCCGCCAAACAGATAACAGTAATAACCGAAGGCGCTGATGCGCGGAAACAATAAGTCGCGTGCTCCGATCATTTTCGGTATCAGATACATCGACAGACCTTCCAGCACGGGAATCGCAAACAAGAACATCATCACAGTGCCGTGCATCGTGAAGACCTGGTTGTACAATTCTGGGCCGAGTATGTCCTGCTCCGGCAAAGCCAGTTGCGTGCGCATCAACATGGCAAGCAGGCCACCAATCAGGAAGAACACTATGCCTGTCGCCATGAAACGCAGTCCGACAGTTGTGTGGTTCACCGCCGACAGCGCACCCCAACCCTTTGGGTTAGCCCACACCGCTTGCATGCGATGATGGAGTGCCTCAGTTGCTCCGGAGTCGCGCTCAATCATTGCTGCACCTCCGATAGCCAGATATCAAAATCCGCTTGCGTATGCGCTTCAACCGTAAATCGCATATGTGTATGTTGCAGACCACAGAACTCCGCGCACTGCCCGTAGTAAGTTCCCGGTTCGTCAGCTTGCAGGCGCAGAATATTGGTTCTTCCGGGTATCGCATCTAACTTGCCTGCCAGGCGCGGCACCCAGAAGGAATGAATGACATCGTTGCTTCGCAGTTGGATATTGACGGGGATTCCAGCTGGAATATGCAGCGTATTTTCCAGCGTCACACCAGTGCCCGGATAGCTGACTTCCCACCACCATTGGTGCCCGGTCACTTCGATAAACACAGCTTCTTCACCTGCAGTCGTAAGCTGCGGCTGCATCCGCTGACCTATGGGGACGCCGACAACCAAGAGCAGAACGATGCTCGTTATAGGCAGTATCAATCCACCACCAATGACTAAGCGCTGCTGCACACGCGCAGTGCGCCCCGCTTCGGAATGGTCTGGGTTGGGGTCTGGGTTGCGACGCATGGCATACAGCCACAACCCAACCACTCCAACGGTTACGACCATTGCAAAGGCAAACATCCCCCACCACAACCAGGCGATCGACATGGCAGATGGTCCCGCCGGATCCAATGTGGAATAAGGTCCGCTGCAAGCAGTAACAAGAATAGGGATGCCAAGCCCGGACAAGCCTGTTAGGCTGGATCGATAGAACTGGCGGAGATAGTTGGCCACAATCGGTTGGTAAACTCTGGGAGCATCATGAACCACGATTCCATTATCAGTAAAATGGCTATTCTCGGTCACCCGATTCATCCCATGCTGATCCACTTTCCGGTGGCTGCATTGCTGGGCATGAGTGCAACAGACATCGCTTACATTGTTACCGCCGATTTTTTCTGGGCACGTGCCTCGTTCTGGCTGGCCACCGTGGGCGTTCTGGGAGGCTGGGTCTCCAGTTTTGTAGGTTTCGCTGATCTGGTACTCGTGGCACGTATTCGCATTTTGATCACAGCATGGTGTCACGCTATTCTCGCCGTGATGCTGATGTCGTTGGCTTCCTTCAATTGGATGTTGCGCTGGGGTGAAATGGATACTTATATTCTGCCCTGGGGGTTGTCTGTTTCCCTGCTGACCGGTGTGATTATTTCCGTCACCAGTTATCTTGGTGGCCGCCTGGTGTATGAGCAGGCGGTGGGCGTAGATACTGAATAATACTGAACGTATGAATTTCATTGCATACATGGCACTCATTTCGCTCATTCCAAAAGTGCAGGCATTGGTTTAGCCAGCACTGTCCAGATAATTGCAGCCATCAGCGCAACCAACACCACTCCCAGTACACGACAGACCAGCACTACTTTTGCGCCCGAGTTCACCTCTGCATGCAACACCAGCCAGCCACTTAGTGTATGTGTAATCACTAACGCAGCAACGAGGCCCAGTTTTACAATGAGCCAAACCTCCAGCGTGCGATTCAGAGCAAATATCACGGTGCCGGAAATAATGGCAATCAATGCAGCAGGAGTTGCAATGCGGGTAAAAACAAACCGTGGCAATGAGCGCGGTATAACAACTTGCATAGATGAGACTTGGGAGATGCCAGCGATCAGCGCAGGTAGATACAATTGCGCAGCACACCAGCACATCACAGCGATAATATGCAGAACAAGAATCCATAGCATTGCGGTGCGTTCTCCCCGCCTAACTCTGCACAATTAATTCATCACGTGCTGACCAGAAGATACGCGATGTGGAAGCGCATCGCGTCGTGCAATGCTAACGAACACAATTCCGGCAAGGGTCCCGCCCAGAGCCATCAATAGCAAACATAAAGTGTCCCGGGTTGCGCCAACCAGCAAAGCCAATGGTGACAGGTAGTTCACTATTGGATTCCCGAGCAATACGCCGGCAGTACCGGCTGCGGCGAACCACAGTATCGCGTGCTCTGGCTGACTGCGGCTTATAAACCATGCCGCCACAAAAGCACAAAGGAGCGAAGGCAGTATTACATAGCCCCCATAGGTGAGGCTGAAGCCGGTGAAAATATCACTTAAGGTTGTGCTGATTCTGACTCCAAGTGAAATTTCCACACCTATGCCAGCCAACGCATTCAGGTTGAACTGAGTCTGCACAATAGAGCCCCACACAGTGGCGATTACAACAGCAGCGATGAAAGCGAGTATGAGCCGTGGTAAGGTTGAGTGACGCACTATTGTCCTCCCGGTCTATTGTCTACCGTTTGTAAATTTTCTGTAGCATTCGCATCATTGCGAGGCACTACACGTAACAGTTGCCCTTCCGGGTGGTCCGTTAACAGATAAAGCGCACCATCGGGTCCACTGCGGACGTCGCGAATACGCTTCCCAACTTCTGCGAACAAAATTTCCTGCATACCCGGATCACCTGCGGCATCCAGCTCTACTCTTCGCACGCTTTCCTCGGCCAGGGCAGCGACAAACAGACTGCCCTGCCACTGAGGAAAGCGGTTATTCCGGTACAGTGTCATGCCCGCCGGAGCGATCGAGGGCGTCCAGTAATAGATCGGCTGCACCATTCCCTGATGTTCTGTAAAAGGAGTAATGGCTGCTCTACTGTAATCGCGGCCGTAACTGATGACCGGCCAACCATAATTAGCGCCAGGTATTATTTTATTCAATTCATCGCCGCCGCGTGGACCGTGCTCATGCGCGTACAGAGTATCGCCATCAGGTACCAGTGCCTGAACATGCCGATGCCCATAGCTGTATATCTCTGGCCGCACGCCTGATTGGCCTACGAAAGGATTATCTGCTGGCACCGAACCGTCTTGGTTGATGCGAACAATCTTTGCATGATGCGTATCCAGTTTTTGCCCATCTTCGCGAAAATAAAACCCATCTCCGGTGCCGAATACCAGAGTGCCATCATCCAACCATGCCATACGCCCACCAAAATGCGCGTCGCCCGATTTCGTTGGAATTGCAGTAAAGATAGGGGTCAGGTCAACTAATTGCTGCCCATCAAAGCGCGCACGCGCAACACGCAGGCTATTGACGTCCATGTCACCATGCGCGTAGGAAAGATAGATTATGTGACTGCTGGCAAAATCAGTTGCAGGAAGTACATCAAACAAACCAGCCTGACCGGACACAAGCATCTCAGGCAAACCACTTATTGGCTCAGCTACCAAACCGGTTTCATCGACCAAACGCAAACGGCCGGGCCGTTCCGTAACCAGCATACGTTCATCAGGCAGGAAAGCGACACTCCAGGGATGTTCGAGCTGGTCGGCAACAATTTCAATCTGGTAGTCGGACTCTGCTTGGTAGGCGAGTTGAGTGCCGTCAGGTGGTTGTGCAATCGCAACAACGCTCCATACAGAAATTAAAATTTGTGCGACCAAGGGCAGCGCAAGTAGCTTGCTCATGCAGAAAACTTCCTTCTTGGGGACTATTTTTTTTACAATCAAACAATATGCTGTCTGTTTTCTAAAGATTGCTTCGTAGAAGAATGAATAGTGTGTTATGTGGCGCGCGCTGTATGTGCGACAACGATCATAGCTTCAGCTATTTGGGTGATATACTCAGGCATCGGCTGTATGATTTCTCAGCTCAGCGCAAATAGAAACAATGGTCACTCATGCGACTCGCAACATTTAGCCTGGCAAATATTGAACCGATCCTGACCGAATGGGTGAGTTTCGCTCGCACCATCACACCTGAAAGAGATATTACCGTCCTGCGTGACCACGCCGCCGAAATCCTCAGAGCTGCAGCCCGGGATATGAAAAAACCACAGACCAGCAAGCAACGCTCGGAAAAATCCAAAGGCGATGGCAACTCCGGAAAAGAGAGCACCAGTCTCGATACGGCATTGGCAAAGGAAATGATTCGCACCACTGAACAGATGGACGTGCAGATTCTGGATCTTCTGGACTTTGCGCTGACACGCCTAGGGAAGACCATCCCAATTGTCACGGCCGAGATGAATCTGGAGGTGCTTTGTAAAGAATGTGTGGCGTACATACAGGTTGCTCAACCATCGCGCACGATTCGTTGCAAATTGCAGGGCGACCTTATCGGGACTTGGGACGCGCGGCGTCTCTGGCAGGTCATATCTAATCTTTTAGCTAACGCGCTGCAGCACGGTGCCAAACGTAAGCCCATTGAATTTTCCGTTACCGGTGAGACGTTCGACGTGGTGATTAACGTTCACAATGAAGGCAAACCGATCCCTAAGAAAAAGCTCACTGCCCTATTCCTTCCAGTCTCCCATTTACCACATTGCAGCAGCGTTGAGCGGCCCGGCAATATAGGGCTGGGGCTATATATTGTTCGTGAAATTGTGATCTCCCACGTCGGCTCAGTACACGTGCAATCCTCTCGAGAAACCTGAACTGATTTCACCATCCGCCTGCCGCGCCAGGTGTCGATTAGTTGAACAAGTTGTCATCGGCGCCGCAGAATTCAAAGGAGAATAGAAGTGGGAAACTTGCGATACTGGTGGCAGATCGTTCGTGATTCTGGAAAACTTTGGATAGAATGCAATGCGTTTAATCATGCAGGCTCACTGGCGTTCTACACACTCTTTTCACTGGCACCTACAGTGCTTATTGCGGTGACGATAATCGGGTTTGCCCTTGGTGAAGAGGCCGCGCAAGGCCAGATCGTCGCCCAGTTCCAGGATGTTATGGGAACCGAAGCTGCTACCGTGGTGGAGGAGGCGATCGCGAATTCACGGGTGGAAAACAATGGCATTTTTCCGGTTGTAGCCGGGATACTTGCTCTTATGCTGGGCGCTACGACTGTATTCGCTCAACTGCAATATTCACTCAACTCCCTGTGGAGCGTGAGACCTAAACCCAGCCGCAACAGCATCCTGGTTTTTATCAGAAAGCGATTTTTCTCATTGATGGTGGTCGTAGCCATTGGCTTCGTATTGCTTGTGTCGCTTGTGTTGGGTGTTGTGCTGCGCTCGACCTTGGAATTCAGCTCGCGCTTTCTTCCCGCCGAGGAGATGCTGTTCAAAAGCGCTGAAATGCTGGTGTCGTTTGTGGTGGTTACCCTGCTTTTTGCAACGATTTTCAAAGTTCTACCCGACGTCATTTTAGGGTGGTGGCAAGTGCTTTTGGGTGCAGTTATAACGGCTGTTTTATTCTCGCTGGGCCGGTATGGCATTTCTGCTTACCTGGCATACACCGCTCCAGCATCTACTTATGGCGCTGCGGGTGCTGTGGTCCTGATTCTGATGTGGGTGTATTACTCTTCTCTGATTCTTTTGTTCGGGGCAGCAATCACAAAGATCCACCTGCAAGCGCAGGGTAAAGAAATACGCCCCCGCAACACCGCTGTGTTGGTTGAAAGAAAATATCTGGATTAGTAAGGATCGTCATCTTCGAGTTCGGATTGGCAAGAGATGCACAGCCGAACGCCCAGCAATGCTTTTCGGCGCTCCTCTGCAATTGCGCCGCCACATTCCGCACACACTTTCGCACTTTGTCCGCTGCCCAGTTCTCTTCGTGCCCGTCCCACTGCCTCATCCAAACTTGCGTCAATCTGGTCCTGTACGGCACCATCACGTGTCCAACCACCTGCCATGATTTACTCCAGACTCTGAAACTATGCCTGACTCAAAAAGAAAGACTTTGACTCAAAAGGAATGACTTTGACTTAAAAAGAATGATTTTGACTTAAAAAGAAAGACCCTCGGGTTGAGAAGCAGCATAGGGCTTTAGTGGTGCGTTATACATTTTCACATCCACGGCGCTGTGATTTTTCAGAATAGCCATGACCTCTTTTTCCCTCTTGCGGTCAGCTATTTTAACGAAGAGCAGGATATGCCCCTTGTCCACTTGCTCTTTTAATTTTTCAGCGTCACTTTGATAACTCACCGAAGCCACCAATGCTCCGACAACGCCAACCGCGACAACGCCACCGATAGCAGCAAACATCGGTCCGCCCAACAATGCAGCAATCAGTACTAGCGCCCCCATCGCGAAAGTAACCAAGACAAAAGACAATCCGCCACCCAAGGACTGAGCAGTCTCGCCCAACGCCTCTTTGTTAACAAAAGCGATGCCTGGCGCTCCGGGTGTATCAGATTCTGCGTTTGTGCCTGAATAAAAATCGCCCAGCGACTGCTCAACAACCTGCTCGCTGGCCAACAATGCCACCTCTGTCTGCTGAAACCCCTTGGTAGATAGCTCCTCTATCGCATTTTTCAGCAAAGACTCCTGATAAAAAACGCCAACGGCTTCTCTGACGCATGCTTGCTTTTCGTTTGAGGTCATGTGCCTGCTCCACTATTACCGCCGCGATTGCGCCAGCTTGGAAAGCAGCAACTATGACAATTTGTCTTGCGGTTGTATGTGCGTAAAACGACATAACAGATCCATACAGGTTTTACTAACAACGGCCGGCGTGAGTGAGGCCTGCGCCAATACTGGACAATAGCCCGCTGCGGGGATACCTTGAGTACTTACTTTTTTCGAGAGCGCAACCATGAATAAGCACATGATCTCAGTCGCTATATTGAGCGGAGTATTATCGTCGGTTGGGTTCGCTCAGCAGGTTGAGCAGTACGATTACTGGGCACCACAACGGGCTATGGTGCAGAGGGGGCAGCAGGCTGTTTTCATGTGCAATGGCCTGTTCACCAGCAACCGCACATTGGACCAGGTATTCCAGCAAGAGCTGGCGTTTTTGCGCAATCCAATAGGTACGGCGGAAGGTGGTGATTACAACGTCGACTATGAACGCCGCGCTGTGGAAGTGGGCGCACCCGGGGATGTACCGGTTATGCGGGCTGTGTTTCGTGAAGGCATTGGTTGCATTATTCTGGCACCTGATCAGACGCTGGCGGATATCGACTCTCTCCCTGAGTTAACTCTGCCGTTACCGGTTGGCGATGCCGCACAAATACCGTGGCCGGACGGTGATCTGGTCGAACCACAGGCATTACCTGACAACATAGATGCCGATGCCCTGCAGGCGGCCTCGGATTGGGCTTTCAATCGCTCCACTCCGGAGCAGGATACGCTCAGCTTACTTGTGGTCTACAACGGTCAGATCATTCACGAACGATACGCGCCCGGAATCGACATGACCACGCGCACCCGCACCTGGTCCACAGCGAAAAGCATTGCTTCTACGTTGGTTGGTATGGTTGTAGATGATGGCTTACTTTCACTGGATGAACCACTGAATCTGGAATGGTTACCCGCAGTACGCTCGCCAGACGCAGACCCAAGGCGTCACATTACACTAAGACATGTCCTGAACATGAGCAGTGGGTTGGAAACCATCGACAATGGCGGCATGGAGTATGCTACCGGGTCAGGCCTCTCCTATTGGGCAGGCGCCAGTTCGGTGATGGGCGCACTGGCTCGCGCACAGATTCGTGAGCCAGGAACGTATTTCGATTACGAAAACTACGACACAATACTCGGGGTGTACGCGATGAAACTGGCCCTGGGGAGTGAGAATACCTATGCAGAATTTCCCCGCAAAGCTCTGTTAGACCGGATTGGTATGCGCAATACTCTTGTGAGTACAGATCGCTTTGGTGATTTCGTTCTTAGCAGCCAGGTGTACACCAATGCCAGAGACCTGGCTCGTTTTGGGCTGCTGTATCTGAATAACGGGGTATGGAACGGTGAGCGCCTGATCTCCGATGATTGGATTGCTTTCTCACGCACGCCGGCCCCGGCAACCGTTGGCCGAGGCGGACAATATGGCGGTCAGTGGTGGCTGGTGCCCGAAGGACGCGATGACGTTCCCGCGGATGCGTATCTGACCAACGGCAACCGCGGCCAGTTTACCGTCGTAGTGCCCTCACACAATCTGGTGATTGTGCGCCGTGGCCTCGACTATGGCAGGCAGGGTTTTAGTCCGTGGGATTTGACGCGTGAGGTGATAAAGGCGGTGCATCAGGGCCACTGAACAGCGGTCTCGCGACATGGTGAGAAAGGAGGCTCCCCGAAGAGGTGTTCTCGATTAGCTTGCTCGGAAGAACTTTGATCGGGTGCTGTCGCGCATACGCATAAAGTGCGGTGCGATTGGCCACCCCCAGTTTGGCGTATATGGCGCTTAGATGGTTGCGCAAGGTGTGTTCGCTAATATTCAAACGTGCAGCGAGTTCCTGTCCACTGGCAGATGGCATGCTTGCGATTTCACTGATAATGACCCGTTCTTTGCGCGTCAACGTCTCTATTTTTCCCTGCTCCGGGTCATTATCCGAGTTAAGCTTTTTTCTCGCCAGCGCTTGGAAAATGCGTCCAGTCGTAGCGCGGTCCAACCACAGTTCACCTGCGGCCACGCAAGCGATAGCTTTGAACAGAGTAGACGTGCTATCTGTTTTACGCACCAGTCCACTAGCGCCGGCAGTCAATGCAGCGTCATGCATCTTTTCATCAATATTGCCTGTCAGAACCAGAATTCGGAGGCGGTGCTCTTGTGCGAGCGGAGTTGCCATCAATTCAATAATGATCCGTAATTCATTTTCCGACTCCAGGTCTATCAAGATCACAGTGCTACACTCTCCTGCGCTCTTACTGCCCACCCTAAAGGTTTCGAGAGAAGATGCTATATCAAAATAGGTTCCCAGCACCTTGAATTGACTATTTGCAAGCAATAAAGCCTGCAGGGCCGCAGCGGAAATGGTAAACGGGCTGATGATAACCAGCGGAATAGTTATTTGACTGTTTTCAGGCGATGGCATGCAGCGAAACCTATACCCAGATGAACTGGCGCGAATTGTATGTGTTTTCTGATTGCAAAACCATTACATTTGTCATGGAACTGTCAATAAATTCCCAGTGCAAGCTACTAAAAAACAAGTAGAAACCTCCTTTGTACTGCAACCCCTCACCTCTTACACTGCGCGCCACTAACAACTGATTACGATTGCGTGGTGCAATCGGGCAGATTGTTCTCTATTTATGGAGTCCGTATGAGTCGCTCAATGAGTTTCCTGATAAATGATGCATCCACTGAAGTCGGTGGACCGCTGGTTCGCGTCACTATTACCGAGACCGGCAATGGTACGCTGCAATTCAGTGTGACACAGGAAGGCTCGGTTATAGGTGACCTGCGGGGTTTGTTTTTCGATTTGGCAGACAAGGCATTGGTAGGTTCGCTGAGCACATCGGCACCTAATACCGGATTCAGTCAGGGCCTGGACTCGGTCGACAGCGTTGGGGGCGCCAACATGAATGGGTTACTCGGTTCCGGCGGGGGTTATGACGCCGGTATCAGTATTGGCACCAACGGCATCGGTACAGATGATGTGCGCACTTATGCCTTCGTTCTTACCAGCAGTAAGCGAGCGCTGACTTTGGATGACTTTGCCAATGTCGATTTTGCAGCTCGACTGACGTCTGTTGGCACCTTCGGCGGCAGCCGTGAGGATTCATCCAAGCTGTGGGAGAAAACCTCCCCCGCTGTGAACGCCCAGAATGATCTGACTAATATTGATGAAAATGACGGAAGCAGCGGTAATGTGCTTACTAATGATACCGCCTCAGGCTCTGCCATTATTACCGGCTGGACGGGTGGCGCTGCGGGTAGCAGCGTACGTTTGTTGGACGGTGATTTAGACCTGGGCTCCCTGACGCTGGCCGCTGATGGCAGCTGGGAGCTGAATGCGGATGGTCCTGATGCCGACGTTCTGGCAGCCGGCGAGACTATAACGAAAACTTTCACTTACAGCGTAAAAGTGGAGAATGACGGTGACTGGAGTACCGACAGCGCCAGCTTCACAGTGGAAATTCATGGCAAAAATGACGCCCCGGTTGCGAAGGACGATACTCTGACCTTTATTGATGAAGGCACAAAGATCGTCGATGCCAGCGTTACTGGCAATGATAGTGACATCGACAGAGGGGACACCCATACCTGGAGCCTGAACGCCGGCAGTTTTGTTGACGGTAATAACAATCCGGGCAAAGGAACACTGGTGTTCAATTCCAACGGTACCTGGTCATACGACGCTGGTACAGAATACGACTCTCTGAACAATGGTGAGTCAGTTGCACTCAGTTTTACTTACACCATGACTGACAACGCAGGCGCCACGTCTACTGCCACCGTCAGCTTTGGTATCAATGGCAAGGGTGAAGCGGTCACACCTGTTACTCCGCCTCAAGTTGCCAATGACTTCCCGTTGTGGGGAAAAGATATTTCCCACTTTACGTTGGTATTTAATACCGCGGCTGGAGACAAATCTAAAAAAGGTAAGGACGGCTTTTACACTGTCAAGATAGATAACAACCCCGGCTCTAATGATATAGATAACATCATAGAGAAATTGCTGGCGAAACTTGTGGTCGTCGACCCGATTGTTACTGCCGATACTGAACTGCTGGGTGTGTTTATCAAGGGTGGGCCAACCGCCAACTACTTCGCCTACGGCAGCAATAATCAGAATGGCACCGCAGTTGATACTCCGCCAGACGGATTAAAAATTGACCTGGTTGGCGGTAACGCCAACAACATTCAGTCCAATACCATCGACATGACTTATGTAGGTGCAGGCTGGATTTTCTGAACAGCTTGATTTTAGCAATGGGTCAGCACAAACAGTGCGGGTTTTAAAGAAACACTGCAAGCGCTTGCAAGCTCCAGCATGCTTCTGAATGCCGCATCTAGTCCCCCGAATGTAATTCCTGATACACCGCAGGGATTACATTCCGGTTCGGACTGTGACTCAGCGAAACTGTAGGTTGAGTATGGCAGGCGCAATACTTTGGTGAGCACGGATCGCTTCGATGACTTCGTGTTTAGCTACTGTGCAGCCTCAAAGGGTCGATCCATAAACTCTTCAATTTGCGCGAGAGTGGTAGGGTGTTGCACATGATAGCCCTGTACCATATCAACACCCAACTTAGTTAATGTTTCCATTTCTGAGCGGGTTTCGACTCCTTCGGCGACCAGTTTGCTGCCAATTGATTTGGCGAACATCACCATCGACATGGCAAGAGAGCGCTTAGGAAGATTGCTATCGATGTCTCGGACCAAAGACATATCCAGCTTGATAACCTCAGGGTGCAATTGCAGAATGTGATGCATACTGGCGTATCCGGTACCGGCATCATCAATCGCTATTCGAAGTCCCGCATCGCGCAGTGGCTGTAAAATTTCACGGAGTCGATCGTAATCTTTGACAATATCATGCTCGGAAATTTCGAGCAGCATCCTGTCCAATGGTTGTTTTTGCAGGTTGTCCGTGAACCGAGGACTCAGTAACGCCGCGGCACTGACATTACAAGTAACATACTCCCGACCTTTAAAAAGCTTCAGTATTTCCAGGCCTTTCGCAATGGAGCACATTTCCATCTCATCGGCGAGCCCTGCAGTGGCAGCCTCCGCAAACCACTTTGCCGGTCCGGGATGAACCCCTATCGGAAATCTGGACAGCGCTTCCACTCCCACCATTGTGCCTGATGTAATTGATAAGATGGGTTGCCACACCACACTGAAGTCGTCGCCGTCCAGCAGGGCGCGAATTCGCGCCTTTTTGTGTTGTAACTCTCGGTTTGCCCATTCATCCTTTTGTAGCAGCTTTCCGGCTATTTTGGCTAGCGATTGCAGGAAACTCAGATCCCTGTCGTTCAGGCTGTAGTCTTCTTGGAAACTGAAACAACAGAACGTTCCGAAGACAGTACCGTCATCGAATATGATAGGAGTACTGATATGCCCACCAATGTCCAGTTGCTGAATCACCCTGAGTCCACGCGTTGCGGGGAAGTCGTGTGCATTCTGTATTAATTGCGGCAACCTGCCGTCCACTACACGCTGGCAATAACTGGTTGTCAATGGATCACTAGCGCCGATTTCCACAATGTTCAACCCCTCCAACTTGTCCACGTGCTTGAATATCCGCCGACCTTTATCGAAATGAGAGATAAATGCGATGTCCATGCCCAGCTGCAAGCGAGCGGCCTTTAACAGGCTATTAAGGATTGTTGACGAGGATCCCGGTTGTGCAATGGTATCCAGACTTACCTGCATTAAATGAGAAATGCCCGTAGGGTTGTTTCTAACGTCGTTGTGAGTAATACCAACCATGATTGCTAGCCTTCTAAAGTTCTGCATCGTTACAAAATGTCGCTATTTGAAATCAGCAGTCCTTGCAAGACATTTGAAATAGTGCGTAATACGATCAATCTAGCAAATATGCCGAGCGAATCTGTCCGATAGCGCACATAGCCTTGATTTCTCGCCTTTATCTATGGCTCTTACTCCGTCACCTCACCGTCTGCTCTACACCTAAACTGACCAACACTTCTTCAGGCGGCCCGTCATAATTCACCGACGGCTGGTTTCCCACATAACCAATCGCTTCCCAACCCTTCGGAGTTGCGTAATATGCAGCGGCGGCGAGTGAGCGGAAGCGGCTGAAGAACCTTGCGCCGGATTTGAATTCGTCTGTGGCATGCGCTTCGAAACAAACATCGTCACAGATATTCTGCTGCTGTCCCAAAGTCAGTGTCGCAAACTCAAGACCAAATCTTCTGAAAGCTTCGGCGTCCAACCAATCAAGGCCAGGCAGCACGATCTCACGATCAAGCAACTGTGCGGGATATGGTGCGCTGACCCATTCATCTACAAAATCAACAACGCGCACTTCGCTGGCGGCGGGGCCAAGATTATCGGCAGGAATAATAACGTCTGCCAAAGCAATAGCTGCAATACGCTGTGACCGGCTCAGAGTTAATGCCCAATTATCCCCCGGGCTGTAATTATTGTTGAGCAATGGATCGCTGCCATACCCAGCCGCTGTTATTGGCGGGACACCTGGCACTGGCTCGGCGCCAAACACATGCGCGTCACCTAAGTGCAATGTAGCAGCAACAGCAACAAACCATTTGAACACAGTGCGACGCGGCAAACGCGGCGCATCATTAACGATCACGGGAACTGCGCTGAGAGATTCTGGTTCCTGAAAATGATGTGACATTACAGTAGCCCTCTTCTCGATTGATCGATCAGATAATCACCGGCTCGCCATGCCAAAGCCATGATTGTTAAGGTCGGATTCTTGTCTGCGTTAGATGGGAATGGCGTGCCGTCTACCAGAAACAGATTCTTCACATCCCAGGTCTGGTTGAAGCTATTGCACACTGATGTATCTCTGTCGCTGCCCATGATAGCGCCACCTACCTCATGAATAATTTTGCCGCCCGGGTCAATGCGGTTGCGGCCGGTGGTGACTGTGCGCACTGTGCCGCCCATCGTTTCAATCAGTTCCCTGAAAGTCAGCTCGGCGTGGTCGCACATGCGTTGTTCGTGCTCAGCCCATTTCCAGTGCCATTTCAAAACGGGCACACCCCACTTGTCTTTCACCGTATCATCGAGTTCTGCGAAACAATCGTCGTTGGGAATCATCTCGCCGCGACACGCAAAGCCCATGAATGAACCGTAATAGCGCCGCGCCTCCTCTTTAAACTTCGCACCATAGGCCCCGGCGCCCAGATCATCTGGCAGTGGGTTGCCACCACCGGGCATGCCACGGGTTGCTCCCATTTCGATGTGATAGCCACGCGGAAAGCCTAATTTCTCCGCTTCCTTGTACAGCCACCAGGGCGCATAAAAATGTGAGCCACCTGCCCCGTCTTCATTGTAAGGCAGCAGATTCTCCAGCGCCGGTATCTGACCCTGCAGACTGGTACCGACGGTATCCATGATGTATTTGCCGACCAGACCGGAACCATTCGCAATACCGTCGGGAAACAAAGTACTCTTGGAATTGAGCATAATGCGCACGGTTTCACCACTACTGGCAGCGAGCACTACCGCCTTTGCTTTCACCTGTACGTCATTACCGGTGGTCTTGTCGATGAAGATCACACCAGTTGCCTTGCCATCCGGCCCTACCAACACTTCCCGCACATGCGCGTTGGCTACGATATCAAGATTACCCGTCGCCAACGCAGGGGGCAGGTGTACCGTTGTACTCTGGTAATTCGCACCGGTGGAACAACCGCGTCCGCACGGCGTGGCCCAGAAGCAGGCCGCACGCGCGCGCATCGAATCACCCACAATTTTTTGTGCCCAGGTGTTACCGGGAAACAATTCCGCCGAAAGCCTGTCAGCATCCAGTTTTTTTGTCAGCACAGCACGATGAATAGGAATAATGGGAATGCCCAGCGTCTTGCCGTGTTTCTGCGCCAACAATTCGCCGGCGCGACCTTTGGGTGGGGGCTGCAAAACGCCTTCGGGGGAATTGGGAGTGTTCTCCAATCCTTCGTTGGAACCGTAAACACCAATGAGCTGTTCGACCTTGGTGTAATACGGTTCAATTTCATCATAATCAAGAGGCCAGTCGAGTCCGAGGCCATCACGTGTTTTAGGTTTGAAATCGTAGGGTCCATTACGCAGCGAGATGCGCCCCCAGTGATTAGTGCGACCGCCGAGCATGCGCGCTCGCCACCACCAGAATTGCTCCTCCGGTTTGTCGCTTGCCTGCGTGTATGGCTCAGCTTCCATTTCCCAACCGCCATCGATGGTCGCATCATGGAACCCGAAGAATTGTTTATCCGGAGTGGAAGTGCCCAGCAGCGGTGCCTGGTCTCTGCGTTGAAACATCGGTGTTTCAGCAACCGGATCATAAGCGCGCCCAGCTTCCAGCATCAGGCATTTGATGCCAGCCAACGTGAGCGTGAATGCCATCTGGCCACCACCCGCGCCGGAGCCCACGATGATGACGTCATAGTCCTTGGTGGCTTCTTCAGCTTTGATGGTCAGCATGGCAGTATCCCATTTCAGTGTTGTTATAGGCAGGGTTCGTTCAGTTTTAACACTTGTTCATAAGCGAGTCATCTGCAATTTTATTGGGACCGCTGTAACTCATCACCAGACGCCAATTCGAATGTTAAGGCCGTTTCATCCGTCAACCGGAAAGATGCATCGAACACCTGAGTTCCCAGACGGATAATATCTCTGTAAATGCCTGTTGAAGTTTCGAACCTGCCGCTGCAACGTGCAAGAGATGGGTTGGCGCCAGACACCGATTGTGAATGTCTGTTCGCGATCAAGCGTAGCGCCCCTTGCTCCAACGACGTGATCGCAAAAGTCACATCAAGATTACCACCGAAAGCAGGATCAGGCTGATCCCGGGTGTAAACCTGTAAACAGGAGTAAAGGCGCTCGTACCCTTCAGCTATGGCACCGATACGTTGGTAGGGCAGCTCGTAACCTGCATCTGACTTGACACCGTTGATTGCACCCAGATATCTCTCATTTCTGACTGGCACGAAGGAGGAAACCACATTGGCTGCAGGGGTGCCAGTGAAAGGCAGCGTTAAAGAGACCTTCAACAAAGTCTGAAATCCAGGTCCGGCATTTGATGACCCTTGGTTACTGCCATCGTAGCGAAAAGAATCATCATTGACTTGTATAAAAAATTCGTAATCACCCGGGTCCGGGTAACTGACATCTTGCCACGCAGTTTGTGAAGCCTGGCCAAGACTTTCCAAAAGAAAATTGTCTAAAAAGCCATTTCCATTTCTGTCGATGCGCTGTCCCGGCAGATGCCATATCACATTAATGTTATCTCCCTCCGGATCATCCACTACCACCTGCAGGCGGACGCTTTGCTCGGTGTTGCCAGCCTCTATTAATACACGCGCCTCAGGCGCACGGTTATATTCCGTCCAGGTATCAACCATCATTGACGTACTGAACAATAACTGCGGGTTATCGATATGCTCTTCATCTTCAACAATAAAAAGCCTCCACAAGCCAGGCTGAGTTCTCATCACATCAGCATGATCGACAAACGCCGGCCGAATACACGCTTGACGAGCTGCGCAACTAAGAATCATTGGGGTACTTGCGTAGAGATATCCCGATGGGTGAATCATCTTTAGTCGCGCAGGTACATCAATTGCTGACAAGTTTTCAAAGTTGCCAATGGCACCTGCAAACCATACAGTGCTGCCAACCGGCGTGCTGTCGTCCAAATGCGATACACTCGGATTACTGGGATTATCCAGATAGATACGGTCACCCGTGTTCATATTGGGGTGTTGGTTAGGTTTAAACAGGTAACGGGTCTTGTTCGCTGTTGCTGCCGGGGGCGGCATATATAACCATTCGTTCAATGACATATGCGGAGATAACGGCTCAGTCGGTTCCCCGTACAGAGTTTGAACCGCCCGAATATCATCCTCCATAGGGTGTTGCAAACGGTTATACGGGTTGGCAAACATCGTTGACTGAGGGTTGTCGGAATGTCCAAGCCCAATAAGATGCCCCAACTCATGGGTGAGCACGCGTAACATGCCTAATTTGCCATGTTGCCATGTAGCATCGCTGTTCAATCGCACGTTGCCACCTGAATAAGGAAAGTAGCCCAGTGAATTGTCAAATTGACCCGGCTGCGGGCCTGCGCGGCCAGCCCATCTACTTGCGGTATCGTGTTCCCAGATCACGGGCACATCGTCTGCGCGTGACGGTTGCGAACCTGCCAGCGCTATATCAAACCGGATACCGCTAACCCGCGCCCAGCGATCTGTTGCCTCACGAAGCATGTCCATCATGAGCTGACTATCAGCATACTCATCGTGAGCACCGGTGGGGTCATAACGCAGATGAACCGTCCCGACCCATTTGCCAAAAGCACCGCCAACCCCAAGCGCCGGCCATAGCTCACTATCCCTTTGTTGCTCATCCAACAGCACAACGGCGGTCGCCAAGACAGGAATTGCCACCAGAAAAACCACTAACAAGGCTGGCACGCACGACGCACGCAAGGTGACCGAGCGTCCCCTTTGCAACCGTGAAGCTCTGCTTGCCAGCATTATCGCCTCCGCAAGATTATCGTTAGCAATCCGAGACTGCCAAAACCTTACCACGTAGAAGTGGCAAAGCGCGAGACCATCAGGATGGTCTCGCGCTTTGGGAGGGTTGCCTTAGCGGGCGTAGCAGCGCTCGTTACGGGCTCCAACTGCAGAACTACAGATCAATAGTGATGCTCAATACTGTCAACCCGCGCACGCTCATGAATCTTCAGATCCACTTCGCGGTACAGATGGATGGTGCCATTGACGCGAGAGTCGGCATCCACTTCCACCACCTGCTTGCGTGAATTGCCCCAGTTCCAGCTGAATGGCCAAAAGCCGGTTCTGCGTTTTTTGATGATAATGTCACCTTCGACAACAGCGCCATCCAGAACGCGGATATTGCCGTTGCTGGTTTCGATATTGCCACCAACACTCGCCGCCACGATATCAATAGAACCATTCACGGTAGTGACGTCTTCACCAATCTCGCTGCCATCCTGTACGCGGATTCCGCCATTCACGGTACTAAGCGATTGCCGAACAGAAACCGACTCACCCAACTGAATGCTGCCATTTACGGTTTCAGCGGAACGAATGGAACTGTTGTCGGCAACTCTGACCCCACCATTTACGGTGCTGATATCGGCTGCGTTGGCACGGTCACGAAGATTGACACTGCCATTAACTGTGCTGACGTTGGCCGCCAGTTGCGATTCGGCAACGGTGATGCTGCCATTCACTTTGCGTATGTTCTGCCGCGCATCCTCTGCGTGAGCACCACTAAGATAGGCGCTGAAAATCAGCGTCAGTACCACTGAGAAGATCAGTTTGATACGGCTCATCTGTTTAGTTTTCATGCCAGTTTTAACGCAGTTCATTTTTCTATCCTTTTTTGTTTTTACGCTTACTCAGCGTTGCTCGTTATCTTGCGAATTGTTTGGTAGCTCTGTTGCTAGTGCTTTTGATAGTTCTCTTGCTAGTCTGTAGCAAATAGCCTGCCAAAATTAGAAAATCATTGAATTACAATAAGATACAACAATTAACGCGCCGGGCTATTGGTGTTTTTAACCATTTAGTCCGCTTTTTTACCAATTGCTGGCACTTCGCGGTCACCAATAGCATGTTTGTTAAGCGTTTAGTCGAACAGGCACTGCAAAAGGTTGCAATGGCAGGATGGATTATGGATTGAGCTGCTGCGAATCAGCCTGATCCAACTGCGTGATGAACCATGCGAGAAAGCGTGCCATGCGTTCCAGCCCCGGCGTTGAGATCGCCTCCAGCACTTCTCCACTGGTGTGATACAGAGGTGGCGCCTGCATGGTTGTAACAACCGCGACACCCAACGGTGTGAAACCACCGCCTTCGCCGCTGGCCATTGTAGAGACATCAGACACAAAGTTGACGCCGTAGCGTTGCACGCCCTGCGTAAACAAATTATTGATGAACGGCGCTGAATTAGAGACGCCTGCTACGATAGGTGCTTCCACGGAATCTGCGATGTATTCCCGATAGCCATCGGCGAACAGCGATCTGGCGGGCGTGAAATTGCGCTGTGCCACATGTTCGATGTTAAGCGCTACCACAGTATTCTCAGCCAGCCCGGGGTTCATGCCCACAAACTGCCTGGGGCCATGCAGCCCTGGCGTGTGGTGTCCCGCACTTGCTAAAAATACCAGCGTTCGCTGTGGTTGATTCTGGGGTCGCGCAAAATAGCGTGCCAGAGCAGTTTGTACGGCAAGGCCATCACCGTTATCCCCGGCCCCGTCAAACCAGGCATCAGCATGCGCGTTGATGACAATGACTTCGTTAGCGCGCGTTGGATGATTGCCGGGAATAATCGCCAGACCATTGCGTGCAGACAACCCGCTGTGGCGCTCTGAACTCAGTTGCAGTTGCATTTGGAGTTGCGTGAAGTTGCCAGCCATCGCTGCCTGATTCATAACCTCTTCCAGAAAGGCACCGTCACGGCCGCCGATATTGAAACAGGGGCCGCCACAATTGCTCAGGTCCAGCGCTCGCTCATTACCGGGCTGATCGATGATATTGATGACGGCAACGGCGCCGCGCGCGAACAAGTCCCGGGCACGAGGAACGGCGGGTGTGCGTTCAAAAACCAGATGCGCCTGAGGAGTAATGTGCTGAATAGCTATCTTTCCTTCCAGATCAGCCAACATGGCTTCAGCCGCACCGCCCTTGCCTACATAGGCCAAGGGCGCACTCAGGATACCGTCAATCTCTGACGGCGACAGTGGCATAGCGGTTTCCAGAACCACATCGGCACTGCCAACGCCAAAAACTTCATTCCCTAACAACCTGACTTCCCACGACAGCGGCGTCCAGAAACTGCTGCTCTCATCCTGTTTGAAATCCTGCACGCGAACATCCGCTATACCGGCTGCGCGAAACTGCTCGACGCTCCAATCCACTGTTTTTTCACCTGACGGGAACCCGCTGATGCGACCCCACAATTGGCCTTCGCCAATTTCATTCACCCGCCTGCTCTCGCGGGAGAAAGCAATGATAGCCTCCAGGTCCTGGCGAATTCGTGTACCTTCCAGCTCCGGGTAAACATCTTCTCCGGCTGGCACCATAGCGGGCACAGGCTCCCGTTCACCTACCAATGCTGGCAAATTATGAGGTGTAAACGCGGGCGGTAGCGGCAGGCCAAACCACGGTAGTTGTGTCTCCTGGGCATGCCCGTTGAGTGCAAACAGCAACAGACTAACTCCGGTTAAGGGAAAAAAGGAATATCGCTTTCTGCAATCGACGCATTGTTGTTTCGTTAGAGTTCTAATTGCGTTTTTCATTTCCCGATCCCAATGTGAGTCCTGATGAGACACTACACTACCAGAATACGTATGCAAAAGACCGATTGGTCGCGATTGACTCCGACGCCTCCGCCGGTTTTAGATATCGAGCATCGCCACGTTACCCGAACTATTATTTAAATTATTCCATTGATTTGTTGCACGTTGCAAAATCTGATGTAACATCCAACTTAACACGCAACTAAAGGAATTCGGATGCGTGGCTACCTGCAACACTGAACTGATTGTTCAAACCAAAACTTGCAAACAGCAAGAAACGACAATGCAACCTCTCCACTGGAGAGGGCCTGTAGTTAAGAATTAAGCCCTCTGGCGCTGTAGCAAAAGCTTTCCTTTGGAGAAAATAAAGGGTGTGTAACTCTTTAGTTTGTTTCTCGACGGGATCGTTTTTACTAATAACAAGAGGGTGACTCAATGAAAAAAATCAACAAACACCTCGCTTTTGCGGTGGTAACTGGTGCGGGTTTACTCCCGGCTACAGATGCGGCGATTGCACAGGAGGAACGAAGGATCGAGGAGGTCTTGGTAACCGCCGAAAGACGCGAGGCGTCCATTCAGGATACGTCCATTTCCATCACCGCGTTCACGAGCGATTTTCTCGATAATTTCGGCATTCGCAATCAGGAAGACCTGCAGAACTTTGTGCCAGCAACAACCATCCAACCTTATGATGCAACAGTTCGCGGAGTCGGACGTAATTTCCGCTCCCTTGGTGGCGACCCTGGCATCGCGACTTATATGAACGGCGTCTATTCAGAGGATTTGCTTACGGCGACCGCTGCAACGTTTTGGGATGTCGAGCGCATAGAGGTTCTGCGTGGCCCACAAGGCACACTATATGGTCGTAATGCGGTGGGTGGTGCAATTAATATTCTCTACAAACAACCAACCGACGAATTCGAATATGGTTTTAAAGGTATCACCGGTAATTTCGGTACCGCGGAAACCTACGGTATGGTTTCTGGTCCCCTCATCGATAATGTGTTATCAGCACGAGTGAATTTCTCTACCCGTGATCGCGATGGTGTTATCGAGGATATTGGCCCGCAGGGTGGCGCCGTTGATGGTCTGGGTACCAGGAATGCTGCAATCCAGTTAAAGTGGACACCAACCGACACACTGAGATTCGATGTCCGGAAAAACAGGATGGAGATTGACCGACCGTTTGGTGGCGCTGACGGTTCGGGCCTCGTTGTACTCAATGAAACGGGTAATCCATTCCGGAACACGACTGATCTGGTACCCGGATATCGCGCGATCGATACCGCCAACACCAGCGCCGCGAACTACAGACAGACAACCTGGTACGACACCAGCCGAGAGATCTTGAACTTTACTAACCCCGCAACGGGAGCCACTGTTCAGGCTCAGCACAATCGAGCGGGTATCGATGTGATTGCCGCAGACGGATTCCAGAATGCAGCGGCGTCGCTGGATGGTTTCAATTTTACATCACCCCAAAGTGCAGCAGCGTTAAACGCCTGCGTATTCGACGGTGATATCCGCGGTAAAGACGTCTGTGCAGCCACCAACGGCTTTAACAGAGAAGAGTTCAATCAGGACGGTCTTCAGTTCTCTGCGACCTGGGATATCTCCGACAAGTTGGAGGTAAAATATATATACGGCCAAAACGAGTTGTTCTACGCCAGAACGACTGACGATGACAATACCGGCAGCCTGTTTCACGATCGCCAATTCTACGTGAACCATGAAGCTGATTACTCATCTCATGAACTGCAGGCGTTCTACGAAGTCACTGACAGCTTGTCGTTCACGTCCGGCTTGTTCACTTACGACGCCGAGATCGACCAGCGTGGTGACTTCTACTCCGCGGTCAATGAAGCACGCTTCATCAATCCCTATGTGGATAATACCGGCATCGACGAATTGAGCTTCCTTGGTGCGGGCCGACCGATGGCAACACTGCACACCGCACGCGGGGTTTGTGAATCCTCAGCGAATCCGGCAGCTTCCTGCGCCCGCAACTACGCCGTTGCCAATCCTGTCTCGAGTGGTGTTACTAATAACAACCTTTATATTTCTGCATGGCATGGTGATAATGACACGCTGCCTGATCTGAATGTCGAACACGGCCCCAACACAATGGGGAGCGACCTGTTGTACCACACCAACACCGTGCGGGAAGCATTCGCCGCTTACACTCAGGGCGTTTGGGACATTAATGATATTTTCACCCTGACCTTCGGAGTCCGTTACGCATCTGACGAAGTAACCGCCGAAGAAAACCTGTTCCGTTACACTGAAGCCGCAGGTGCCGCTTTTACAGCGGGTGCGTTTGGTATTGACCTGGCAACGTACAACCTGATCAACGGCGGTTTGGTCGCAGACGCTACTGTGCCTGGTGGCCTGCGGGCAACACCGAAAGTAGTCAATGGTGGCGTTCCGATTGGAATTAGTGTCTATCGTGGTTTCAAACGTAAGGATACGAAAGTGACGGGACGCATCAACCTGGACTGGAATGTTACAGATAACGCTTTGGTGTATTTGTCTGCGACTTCAGGCTATCGCTCCGGTGGTTATAACCTGGTCTTTTTAAGTAACTCCCCTACTTATGACCCGGAGGAGTTGGTCGCTTACGAGTTGGGCTATAAGACCCAAAGCGCGAATGGCAGGCTGCAGGTTAACGGTGCGTTCTACCTGTATGACTATGAGAACATCCACACCGTCGCAACTGAAGTCACACCCGGTCTGCTACCAGGATCGCCAGCGTCAACTGTGACGACTTCCACTCTGGCGGCGCCAGGCGGCGAAGTCGTTGGTGCAGAAGTGGAAGTAGTATGGCTGGCAACAGAAGGCTTGACTTTGGGCGGCAACCTCAGCTTCACAGGAAGTGAATATACTGAAGACTTGTTCTTGAGCGACCCATCGCGAGCTGAAGCACCGCCCTCTCTGTTCCCTTCATTTGAAGGTCAAGTGGTCAACATTAAAGGTAATCAATTGGTACAGGTGCCGGATTGGAAGTATAACGCCTGGGGCAGCTATCGCTTTCCGCTGGCCGGTGGCTCTAACATTGACGTGTTCGCTACCTATAGCTGGATCGACGACGTCTACTTCTCCTCTTTCGAGACTGAATACGAGAAAGCACCGTCCTACGGCCGTGCTGACGCACGTGTGACATGGACGTCCTCTCGAGGAAATTTTATAGTTTCAGGCTTCGTTAACAATATCTTTGACGACGTGGGCAAATTGCAGATCCTGAACAACGGCCAGGCTGAATTCTTCCGCCAATCCTCAGCAACAACTGTGCCGCGCATGTACGGTCTTGAATTTACGTACATGAGCAGATAATCAGGTCAGACAAGAGGTACCAGAGAGGCTTCCGGGCCGTCATTCCCTGTTTGCAATAAGATCAACTTCTTGAGGTTGGTCTTATTGCAATCATCCACTGCACCACACTTATTCCAACGCCCTCCCTTCTAGTGTATAAAAGGCACACTTATGCCTCAAAAACACTATCAACCATTGGATTGCAGTCAGTGTGCTAACGCCAGCGCACTTGGCTTCGACTTCAGTTTTGCTTATCAGCCCATCGTGCGCGCAAGCACGCGAGAAGTGATCTCTTATGAAGCTCTGGCCAGGGGGCTGCAGGGCGAGCCATTTCCTCACGTTTTCAAGAATGTCACCGAAGAGAATCTCTACCGCTTCGATCAGGCCTGTCGCGTCAAGGCTATCAAACTCGCAGCAGAGCTCGGCATGAAAGTCACGCTTTCCATCAACTTTACCCCCAACGCCGTTTACAGACCTGAACTGTGCATCCGCACCACACTCGCCGCCGCCGAGGAGTACAATTTCCCGCTCAACAAGATCAGCTTCGAGGTCACAGAGGGTGAGAAAGTTGAGGATAAATCCCATCTGGTGAACATCATCAAGGAATATCAGAGCATGGGCTTTACCACGGCCATCGACGATTTCGGCGCAGGCTATTCCGGGCTCAATCTGCTGGCGGAGTTCCAGCCGGACTACATTAAGATAGACCGCAACCTGATTGACGGTGTAGATCAGAACCTTGCCCGGCAGGCGATCGTCCAGGGCATTGTGTTGACGTGCTCCAAGTTGTCCATCGGCGTGCTCGCCGAAGGTGTAGAGCGCCACGAAGAATACGTGTGGCTGCGTCAACATGGCGTGGACTTATTCCAAGGTTACTATTTCGCCCGCCCCGGCTTCCAGTGCCTGCCAAAGGTAGCCAGCGAACTGTTCGACATGTGAACTGCGATTAACTTCAAAACGAGGGCAGTGGCAGCCAGTAGACCTGGCCTTGCGTCTGGCCGAGTGGTGCGCTTATGAACAGAATCACGAGATCACCGTCACGAGACAGCCGCACTTTCTGCACGGTTTGGCCTTCAGGTAGATCTAACGTGTAGGCCGTGCGTAACAGATGGTTGAATACATTAAAGAAGTACAACTTGACGCCATCGGTAGCGACCAGCGTTTCACCGTCTGGAGTAAATACGGCACTTATCGGAGAGTTTTCCAGATTCCACTCGCCATCAGCATCGTAGTAA
Organism: Pseudohongiellaceae bacterium; assembly: GCA_041751425.1. Taxonomy (GTDB): domain Bacteria; phylum Pseudomonadota; class Gammaproteobacteria; order Pseudomonadales; family Pseudohongiellaceae; genus JAVVEG01. The sequence continues at coordinate 61,416 of JBGSXL010000016.1, forward strand.
TCCAACGGGTTCATATCGATGATACTTAAGCGTGGTTCCGGGGCGTTCCCCTGCGGGCAGGAATAAGCCAGGCGGTAACCGTTTGGTGAGATGCTCAGGTCTGTACACCCGACACCTACCGGAATATCCGTGCCCGGAACGAATGACAACTCATGAGTAGCCGGGTCGTAAAGGAAGCTGACAACGTTTGATACCGTGGTACCAATCAAATGCATGCGGACCGGGTCATAGGCGAGTCGCACGGGCGAGTCCAGTGGAATACTGGGGCGCAATGGTTGAGCGTTAGTATTGAGTATGCCCATCCACAATCCGTTCTCTGCAGGTGGATCCGCTTCATCCTCGTAATTGGGATCGAAAAGAAGTGCGAAAATATTACCGTCCTCCCCTAACGACAACATTTTGGGCACAAAATGGCGCCCATCCTCGCGAATCAAATTATAGGTTATCGTGCCTGTAGCCAGATTCAGTTTGTACAACCGCTCACTGGCTGGTTGTGTAGTCAGATAGACCATTTGATTGGCGGCATCCAACATCATCTGATCCGGTGTAGTATTAAATGGGTACACCCGACCCGTTTGACCGGTAATGATATTGCGTTCCACCAGAGAATTAGTCTTCGTATCGCCAATCAGTATCCAGCCGTGACACAAGGGAATGAAATCCAGCGATGGTTGAATACTCAGACTGCCGCCCACTTCCATAAGCGACAAAACATTACTGCTTGATGGTGTCAGCTCGGTAACGGCGTTGAGGCTGAACATCAAGGGCTCACCCGCACCAACCAACTGTAATTGCGCTGAGTACAATTTGCCGTCGTAATGTAGACGAGGTATTTCCAGAGTACCGCTTAGCGAGGAATAAACCGGCGCCCCCGGTAATAAAGCCTGCGCTCCCGGTGGGGCGGAAAAAGCACTGCAATCCAATAGTTGTGTGCCCGTTAAACTACTACCGTCAATTAACCCTGGCGTGGTGATGTCCTGTGCAGAATGCAAAGCGAAAACCAGATTGGCACTGTCTGTTAATCTTAACGTCACATTGTAAGCACCCACACCCGGAGCGCTGAGTCCCGGCAATGTCAGATAGTGCCCGTCGAAATTAACCGAATCACCCGGGGCAACCGGAGGTGCACCCGGACTGAATTCCATTGCTGGATTGGCTGCGAATTTTGCACCACGGAAAACCGGAAAGCCTTCGGTTACATCTTTGGGCAGCAAAGAGCTTACGATACGGTACGCGACCGTTGGGCTAACACCCAGGATAGCGTTCGTCACGCCTGTCACATTTACGGAAATGATTCCGTTTACATCCATGACAGACAATGCGTCAAACTCCGACACAGGGATTTTACTGCCTGCTGAAAAATCATTCAGGTCGGTTGGTCCGAATGCCGGGTAGGCAAAAACTTTGAGGGAGACTGCCCCTGCTTGTGGGTAGTAATCCTCCAGAGGCAGTTGCAGGATGGCCTGGGACACAGATGCGGTGCTGCCAAAGTCGAATACCAGAACTGTCGCGTCCACATAATTGGGACTTGCAATCGCGAAGTTTCCAGAGCTCTGATAGCTGGCCCGGGTGGGTACAGGATCATCCACGTTGGCGATGTTTGCGACCAAGGTGGTCTGCTCCAGCAATGCAGCCTGATCGGCATACAGCGTATTGCTGATGAAAAGTGCTAAGGTCAGCATCACACTCAGGCCGTATAATCGGTCAGGGATCAAGAGTTTGTGGGTCGGCAACAGGCTTATTTTCATTATGCAGGTCCATTGGCCAGAGTGTGAAGTCTGGATTATGCCCCAAATGCCAATAAACTCAAGCTGTTGACTGCAGATGCTGATGAGAAATGCGAACTGGGTCAGGTTCGTAAGCTGACTGACCCACGTTCGCGTTCAAGATGTTCTCGCAATTTTTATCTGCTGTGCTAGCGCGCAAGCAACAGAGCCTTCCCCACGTTGGCAGGTCGCCTGTCCGGGCGCTCAAAATTAACCACTTGCGGCACCGGGCTGGACGCCTGCAATGGCCACTCTTTATTGGCAAGGTTGAAGCGAGGCCTGGGTCCTCTTACATCCCGCCTGGCATCTGCCAATGCCTCGAGAGTGCCGATGTCGCGCCAATAATGTGGCTCCTCATACGCCTCCACACCAGCAATCCAGTTGTCCGCGAAATTGTAGGCATAAGCCTGCCCGCTACTCGCCAGGCGGGGCAGTACATGGCGGCCGAAATCGGTTTCGCCGCGAATATGTGACAGCAACAGCAACTTCCGCAACACGTCTGGATTGAACAGATAGTTTCCCATCGAAGCGTAGGCCCACCGCGGATTACCGACAATCGGCACCGGTTGCTCTGGCTTTTCCTGAAAATCGCGCAGCACACCACCGGAGCCAGTGACCATGATGCCAAAGGAAGGTGCAATGCTGAGTGGCACGGGTACAGCTGCAACTGTGACCTCTGCTTTGCGCTCCTGATGGAAATGTGCCATTTGTCGGATGTCCATCCGGTACACGTGATCTGATGCGAATACTGCTACCTGATCCGGTTTCACCTGATCAATTAAGTGAAGGTTCTGGAACACTGCGTCTGCCGTGCCCTTGAAACCTCCTTCGCCTGCAGTTGTCTTTGGATAAATGATCTTGATCCCCTTGAACCAGGGGATCCAGTTGGAGTGCAGATGTTCTACTAGGGAATCCGGTTTGTATTGCACGACAATGTGGATGTCATAGATTCCCGAATTAACAAGATTGCTGAGTACAAAATCGATAATCCGGTATCCCCGCGCAAATGGCAGTGCGGGCTTCGAATCTTCCAGGGTCAGCGGATGCAGACGGGTTCCATTTCCACCTGCAAGTACTATTGCAAGAATTTTAGGGGTAGACATTTTAGTAGCCCTCTATCGGCCAGTCTGAATGACAGAAATTTGAATATTTAAATAGATGGTATAGCCAGGAAGTCGTTACACTACGTTCATGACTGTAGGGTATTTTTGGCAGCATTCTGCGGACATATCTGTGCGATGTCGCACTTAGTCCGTCAAATTGATTACGATTTCTGATCAGTGGCCGATGTAACAACCGATGCCAGGTCACAATCCCTGTTCAGGGAGTGGCGAGACTGGAAATTGCTGAACTTGGAGGCTGAGCTAGTTTTGTAAACCAAAAGCAGGCCGCATTTTCGTTCCCAATGCATTGCCGGCAAAAGCGGCGACGAACCACAACCAGCCATGCAGACTGGTGGATGCAATACCACCGAAATATGCACCAATATTGCAGCCAAAAGCGATTCTTGCTCCGTAGCCAAGTAACATTCCGCCTACGATAGCAGCCAGTACGGAACGCGCAGGGAGTGTGAACGATGGTGCGAATTTGCGCGCCAGACCCGCTGCAAGCAACGCTCCCAGAACGATGCCGATGTTCATAACTGATGTGACATCCTTCAGAATACTTTCATTGAGCGAAGTGCTGGCACCGGGTCTTTGCCAGTACGCCCAACCAGCCACATCAATTCCTATAGCATTGGCAAACTTGCCTCCCCATAACGCAAAGGCCGAAGTGACACCCCACGGTCTGCCTGCCAGTAACAAAGTGGCAATATTGACTGCGGCTAATGCCAGCGCGCCCGCTAAAAGTGACCATGGTCCTCTTACCCAGGAATAGGGTTCATCCAACGGGCGATCCCGTTGCAAGGATCCATGTCGACGTTTTTCATAGGCGGCAGAACCGAACCAAACGGCGGCGAACAGAAACAGGCTGACAAGAATTGCGCCAACCGCACCAAAACTTTGCGATAGTGCAATGGGCGCGAACCCCGGGACATCCTGCCAGAATTCCCACTGCCAACTGCCAAGCACCGAACCGGCAATAAACGCTATCAGCGTGATGACCATGCGCATATTGCCGCCGCCCACGGTAAAGAGCGTGCCGGACGCGCAACCACCCCCCAGTTGCATGCCAATGCCGAAAATGAACGCTCCGCAAACTACCGCCAGATTCAGTGGTGCTACGCTGCCGCGCAAGCTCATCCCCCACAATTCGCCTTGCGCAATCAGCAATGTAAAAACGATCACCGTCGCAGCCAGCATCACCATCTGAGCCCGCAAACCTGCGCCTCTCCTGGTGCTGATGACTTCGCGCCAGGCGGCTGTGAATCCAAACGCGGCATGGTAGAGAATCAGCCCAGCGGCTAGACCCACCAGGAACAACGCACCATGCCGCCATCCATAGGTATAGCCAAGGTAAATTGTCAAAAACGAAGCCACTGCCAATCCTATGAAAACCGTTCTACGATTACCGTTCAAAGTCACCGGCGGTTTGGTCAGTGCGGCAGTCATTATTTCAGTGGTCACTTCATCTCCGTGCTTGCTAAATTATCAGGCATGTAACATTAGTTTCATATTCAAGGAGTAGACTACTACCGGTTTACTTACTCGAATGAGAATGAGGTTGTCGATCATGTTTAAAAAGCATATCAGCATTATGCTGTTTCTCGCCATTGCCATGGTTGCGCTGTTTCTGACTTCATGCGAGTTGACTCAATCCTTGCAACAAGAAGCTGCTGTAGAGCGCGCACCACAATGGATTGCCGGCGATCATCACATCCACAGTCGCTTTAGTGTTGGCTGGGATCGCACACAGAATCCCCCAACACCGATTCTGGGTGGCGATGCTATTTACCCAACTCACATGAATGCCCTGATGGCAAAACATTTTGGCTTGGGCTGGATGGTCACTACCGACCATGGTGGTCCCAATCACAGTCACGTCAATCTGACCAGGGCTTATCCTGAGTTGCAGCAATCGCGGCTTGTGATCCCGGAAGTCATACAGTTTTACGGCATGGAATTCGACACACCAGGCGCGGACCATTCCAGCGTGATCATTCCTCACACCGAGGATGAAGCCCAGCGGCTGTTCAGCATCGAATCGCAATTTTCCAAACGCGAACCCTGGCCTGCCGATCCCTCATGGGACACCGAGCCCCGTATGCTGGAAGCACTGCGTTTCATGAATGAGTTTCCAGTGCCGCCTATAGTTATTGCACACCACCCTTCCCGCTCTGCGCGCGGCGAGCGAGTCTACGGCCTGGATCACCCACAGGAATTGCGCGGCTGGAATGATACTGCACCCCGAATAGCTATCGGCATGGAAGGCTCACCCGGCCATCAAGCTGGCGGACTTAACCCTGACGGCTCGCTGGATCCAAACGGTGCGCGCGGCAGCTACGGCAATCACCCCACCATGGGCGGCTTTGACCAGATGACAGCTATCGTTGGCGGCTTCTGGGATTCCATGCTGGCCGAGGGACGTGACTGGTGGATCACCGCAAATTCTGACTCGCACGTTCACTACAGCGAAGGTGGCTCCGACTTCTGGCCAGGCGAATATTCGAAGACATATGTGTGGGCCGAAAAAAATCACGATGAGATTCTGGACGCGATACGTGGCGGCCGCGTATTCGTCACAACCGGTGATTTGATCAGCGAGCTTTATGTCACTGCATCAGCAGCAGGCGAAGAAGCCAACATTGGCGGCAGATTATCAGTACCGGTTGGCGAAGCAGTGGATATCACGATTCGATTCCTGGACCCGGAAACCCCGAATCATCATGGCGATAACCCATCTGTTGCACGTGTGGATCTGATTATTGGTGAAATGCCAGGCCGAGCACTGGACCCAACAACGGACACGCACACAACGCAAGTCGCAGCGCGCTTCTCTCCAGAGCAATGGCAGCAGGATGGCGATTACAAGGTGATCAATTATCGCATCGCTGCCTTGAGCAGCGATCACTACATCCGCGTGCGCGGCACGAACACCACACAACTGGAACCCGAACTCGACCCACGCGGCGAAGATCCCTGGTCGGACCTGTGGTTCTACTCAAACCCGGTGCGGCTGGTGGTGCGATAAGGCATCGCTGATTTCGCTTTACTCTGTAGCATGAGCCTCTCATCGTTGGTGGGGTGAAAACCTCTCTGTAGCACGAGGCTCTTCTTTTGTGCTGGTTTCTAGCGCAACTCTTCGGTTTGCGCTCTATCAACGCAATCATGCCCAATTTGTCTCTCAGAATTACGCACTGCAGCTAGAGCGGTGGTGAGGGGGTGCCGCGCAGGACCGTGGAGCGCCCGGATGGCGCGAGACGAGCCCCCAGGGATGGGTTTACGGCGTGTCCTGCGTGGCACCCCCTCACTACCGCTCGAACTACGGAGTGCACCAACAAAGGCTCGACTTACGGAGTGCGTCCAAAGCGGCTCTACCTGGAGAGTGTTATTCTCACAACTGTCACATGGCCGTCTCATCCACATTCCACAATGTGCGATGGATAATTCCGGAGAACACGTCATGCGCCTGCCTGAACTGAAACCATCCGCCTCTAGCGCCATTGCGTTGATGCTATTACTGCTTACGCTACCCATAGACGTGGCCGTTGCACAATCAGATTGTGCTGCTGGTACTTCACCAGATGACTGTCTGCGCTTGAATCAGGTGCAGGTGCTGGGGTCTCACAACAGCTATAAGCGCTGGCCCGCGCAGGACTTGATTGATTTATTGGATGAACAACGTCCTGGCTGGGCGCGCGACATCAGTTATGAGCACCGGCCCCTGCGTGAGCAATTGGAACTGCTGGGGCTGCGTCAATTTGAGCTGGATGTATTTGCTGATCCTGTTGGCGGCCTTTTCGCTGAACCGGCGGGTGGTGTGTTGATCGATGATCCGGAGATTGAAACCAACCGCGCGCTCATGTCTCAGCGAGGCTTCAAAGTATTACATTCACAGGATACTGACTATCGCAGCACGTGTCTCACATTGCAGGATTGCCTGCTTGAAATTCGTGACTGGTCATTGGCTAACCCTGGTCACCTGCCAATCATGATCATGGTGGAATTGAAGGACGCAGCGCGCGAGAACTGGGGCCAACTTGAATATACCGTGCCGGTGAGTTTCTCGCGCGATCTTGTATTGGAAGTGGACGCGGAAATCTGGTCTGTTTTTGACTCCGAGCATGTCCTGACACCGGATGATGTGCGCGGTGATTCAGCCACACTGGAAGAAGCAATCCTGACGCAGGGCTGGCCCACTCTGAGTCAAAGCCGTGGCAAAGTATTGTTTGCACTGGACAACACCGGCAGACATCGTGACCTGTATCTGGAACAAGCGCCTGCCCTGCAGGATCGTGCGATGTTTGTCAGCATGGAGCCGGGACATCCGGCTGCAGCTTTTATCAAAATGAACAATGCGATTGCCGATCATGAGCAGATACGAGCTAATGTGGCACTTGGCTACCTTGTACGCACACGCTCTGATGTTCCTTCCCACGAAGCGCGTACAGGTGATACGACTCGTCGAGAGTTGGCGTTACAAAGTGGCGCTCAATACATCAGCACAGACTATGCGGAGCCTTCTCCCTTCGGCTCCGGGTATCAGGTGCAACTGCCTGACGGGCCGGGAACTGTGCGATGCAATCCTGTATCAGCACCTGCGCTGTGCCAGTCGGATTGGCTGGTTGAATAAAGTAACGAATATCACGCATGAAAATAAAGAATGAGAAAAACATGAGAATCCCGCATAAAGGTTTTGTAATGAGAAAGTTGGCTCTTTCAGTTGGTTGTGTGACGGTAGCTTGTATGTCAGCGCTAACCACGTTCGCTCACCAGGATCATAGCCCTCACATCAGCTACAACTGCGGCGCCAGCAATCCGCACAGCGAAACAGCACGCGGACGTGTGTACCTGGATGAAAACGGCAATGGCCAAGCAGACGTCGGTGAGTCAGGCGTCCCCGGAGTCAGCGTCAGCAATGGCTGCGAAGTTGTTCAGACCAATGCTCAAGGAGAGTATGAAATACAGTTGGCTCCTATGGAGATACTTTTCATCAGCCAGCCAGCTGGTTTCAGAGCACCGCTTGATGAAAACAACATTCCTCGTTTCTTTTATCTGCATTATCCCGAGGGCAGTCCGTCAGAAATCGCCGGCACGTCAATTGACTGGGAATGGGATGTCATAGCACCCACAGGTCCGCTTCCTGCATCCATCGATTTTGCGCTTGTTTCCACACCTGAGGTTGGCTCGCGGTTCGACGCTCATGCATTTGCCGATAGCCAGGCTCGCACGGAACTGGATCAGGACAAGCTGCGCGAGGATCTGATCAATCCACTGATCGGCAATCCCTACGGTGTCGAGTTCGGGATAACCGTGGGTGATGTTGTCTATGACAACATGGCACTTTATGATCGCCACAAAGACATGATGGCATTGATGGATATTCCGCAGTGGTATTTGCCCGGCAATCACGATCTCAATTTTGAATCACCCGATGCCCGCTTTGCGAATGAAACCTACAAACTGCATTTTGGTCCTGTCTACTATTCCTTCAATGTTGGTAATGTACATTTCGTTGCATTGAATAACGTGGAATATGCGGGAGCCGACAAAACTGTGGAGGGAGGTGGCATTTATCGAGGCTACATTTCCGAGGATCAATTGTACTGGCTGGAACGCGATCTGGCGCAGGTCGATAAAAATAAACTGATTGTCATCGCCACGCATATCCCTTTGGTCACTGTCGCAGGTGACGATAGTGGCACCGAACCATTCACCGGACCGTTTACTGTGAACTTCGATCAATTGATCCAGTTGCTTGTGCCTTTTGAGCATGTCTATGCAATTGCTGGTCATGACAGCAGCAACAGCTGGAAAGTTGAGATCAATCACACGCACAACTGGCACGGGCAACCCTGGATCGCTCACACATTGGCAGAAGTCAGAGGCAACGGCTGGCACACGGGGCCTGAGGATTTGCGTGGTGTGAATGATGCGATGATGCAGGACGGCAATCCGAATGGTTTCTACGTGCTGCGTTTTGATGATGTCAACGTTGTACCTGAGTTCATTCCTTTTCCGACAGGGCCAGACGCTGGTCAGCGCATGCGTATATCGATTGATCCGCCACTGCTTAGCGCAAGTGGAGACAGTTTGAACCGTGGAGCGATTGTGCCTGACACCAAGGTTGTCGTGAATCTGTTTGATGGTGGCGTGCGTGACCAGGTGTGGTTATCACTGAATGGTCAACCCAGCCTGCCTATGCGCTACACTGTGCGCACTGACCCCTATGTCGAACGTGCGTATTTGAGGCTGCAGGATACTCCGCAAGCCATGGGTGCGCCACACCGCTCGGCACATATCTGGGAGCTGGAATTGCCCGATACATTGTCGTCCGGAGTTCACCGATTGACCGTCAACAGTCTGGATGAGTTTGGCCAGCGCCAGGAGTCTCACTTCAGTTTTGAAGTGTTGCTTCCATAGAGAAGTATCTCTACCGCAACAAAAAAGGAGAGCATATCGCTATGCTCTCCTTTTTTTTCAGTTCAGTGTAGCCAGCAATCAAACTGACCACACTAAACTGTTCTGTTCAACTTCAGAAGTTGACTTTCACACCAACGTTGAACTGACGCCCGTAATAAACCACGGTAGTAGGATTATTACGATCACCCTGATACTGAAGTGTAGGCGTATCATTCAGGTTCTTCACATTCAGGAAGGCACTGGTGCTGTCGTTGATCGTGTATTTGAACGCAAGATCCCAGACTGAGGATTCGGCATTGTAAACATCCAATGCTTCACGCCCACCCACTGACTCCAGACGCTTAGGCAGTTTATTGTAGGACACTCGCACGCTGACCGGCCCTTCGGTGTACGACACGATACCATTGAAGATGTAGTCAGGTGAGTTCACCAACGGTAGTTCATCAGCTGGACGGTTAGGGTACGAACCCTCTGAGTCCAACCAGGTGTAGTTGGCCTCAACACCCAATCCAGAGAAAATTCCCGGCAGGAATGTGAGTTCTTGCGCCCATACCAGTTCCAATCCCGTAACCTTACCGCCGTCACCGTTTACACGAGTACGCTCATCAACTCCATCAGCTGCGAAGCGACTGGAGCTGAACACAAAGTTATCAATTTCTTTGTAAAATGCACCGGCGGATAGAACGCCCAACGGTGGCAGGAAGTATTCAGCTGTCACATCAAAATTGTTGGATTCAGCTGGTTTCAGATTCGGGTTTCCGATGATACGCTGATTGAGCTGTGCGTTCTCCTGACGAGCCGGTATCAAGTCGCCCGGTGGTGGACGTGAAATGGCTTTTGTAATCGAACTACGCAGGATCAGTCTGTCGTCCAACAAGCTGTAGCGCGCGTGGATGCCTGGCAACACATTGGTATAGCTGGCTGAGTCTTCCACTCGATTGATAGCAGTTACCTGACCGCCCGCAACAGTAACTGCATTAGCTTCGCTGCTTATCTCCGTCGCTTCCACACGTACACCGGTAAGAATCTGAAGGCCGTTAAAATCGAAGTCGGCCATCAAGTAGGCTGCAAGTATGTCTTCAGCAATACTAAAGTCAGAACTGGCACCGGTTTGCATGGTGAACAAAGTAGCCGCCGCATTTTGAGTAAAAGATTGCGGGCTGCTTTTCTGTAAAGCGAGATACTGACTCCAATCAGGGAATACAGGCATCAGTACCGCACGCCCGCTGGACTCACTCATGAAATCAGAGTTGGAGTAGCGATCTATCAGGTTTGCCGCCGTAGTACCCGTCAATCCGGAGTAACGAACCGTATCTGGCTGCGCTTGCGATGCATCCTTGAACGTTGCCCGGAAACCAGTCTTGAGAGTCCACGGGATGGTAGCGTAACTGAAGTCTCTTTCTGCGTGCGTGTCAAAACTCCACTCATCTTCAACTCGCGGCACCTGATTGCTATCGAATTGACGGAACTGCAGAGCAACAGGATTGCCTACATCGACACCATTGTTCACTCGAAAAGTTGGAAAGTCCGGGTCGGTGCGATCATAAGTCATATCGACGCCGTTCCAGGAATTCACCACCTGCAGGGTTACCGGGTATTCCTTAGTAGCCTGGGAATAGGCAACCCGTCCTTCAAGATTCCAGTCGCCCGTGCGATGAGTGATGTTACCTGAGTAAAGCTCAAAAACATTCTTGGGCTCACGATAAAACGCAACCGCATCAACTCGGCCACCTGTGGAGGTTCCTGCTGTTTCGCTCACATTTGACTGTGTTGCAGGATTTGGGCGATAGTCTGTGCCACGACGCTCAAGGTCACGATAGTCGTAGTGATAAATGCCACTGAGACTGATCTGCGTGTCATCACTTGGTCGATAATCGAATGCTACACCTGCGCCTACTTTATCTTTGGTTTCTTTTCTATCGTAATACAACGATCGATTGATGAATCGGGCATTAGCTGCGTTTACTGTATACGCTGTGTTGACCACATCATAACCTCGGTGATCACGGAAATAGAAAAGTGATGCCAGCAAGCCAAATTGTTCCTGCTCACCAAATGTGTCGCCAAAAGTGACACCCGCCTGACGGTTCCATGTGCCACGATTATCGTTATACGTCGTGCCGGCTTCAACATCGAAGGTACGGCCTACTTTGTCATACGCAGATTTTGTCACCAGATTGACGGTACCGCCAATCGCGTCAGCAGACATATCCGGAGTTGGTGATTTAATGACATCAACCCGGGCAAGCATGTTGGCCGGGAAACTGTCCAAAGCTATGTCACGGTTACCATCAACGTTGGTCATGCGCAGACCGTTTACTGTTACGGTATTGTATTGTGGTGCAAGACCGCGGATGGTTGCAGTGCGCTGAACACCCGCACGCGTTTCCACTGAGAGTCCTGGCAAACGAACCAAGGCGTCACCTATATTGCCTTCGCGAATCTGACCCAATGCATCAGCAGATACGACGGTGCGCACGCTTGGCGCGTTACGCTGCATATTGATACTGGAAGCCAGACCGGATTGACGCGACAGCACCAGGATTTCCTGGGGCAGTACATAAGCGTTGGTCAGTCTAAAGTCACGACGAGCGGAGGCGCCAGATTGCACTTGTAGTGTTACTCGCTGTGGCTCCAAGCCCCCGTAGCTGATCACTACTGTATAGCTGCCAGCAGCAAGATTACTGAACATAAAACTGCCATCCCCGGCAGCAATTGCCTCGCGACCTGACCCTTCGAGTCTGATACTCGCTCCTGGGAGAACATCACCACTGACATCGTTAATCACACGGCCGGCTATGCTGCCCTGCCCTTGCGTCTGATTTATTGTGGAGTTTGTCTGTGCGACTGCCATTTGTGGGACAACTGATCCGAATAAAGCCGTGCTGACTGCTATTGCCAAAGCCAGTTTCTTGAATTCCATAATGCACCCTTAATAATTTTAATGGCTCTTTTGCCAAAAGGGAGTTTATAGAGTCAAGATGACAGCGCGATTGCAGTTTTGCGACTGGAGTGTGACTGAATGATGAATCAGTGTTTGCCTTCAACCTGCTCGTGTTGTCGCTGTTCTGAGCGGCCGAGTTGTTGCAGTCTGACAAGATCGGAGTTGAGAGCAGTCAGGTGATCAAGTTCATTGCATACAACACTGAAGCCCTGGATTTTCTTGGCTTCGTGTTTGTTACGAGAGGCAAGCTCTGCCAGTTGGCTCGCATTAACTTTCTGGCTGGCGTCAGCAGGCAATGCAAGTACACCAATCGATAAGCTCAACAGTTCATGCCAACGCCACTCACCTTCACGGTCTGGAGCGTGGAAGCCTCCGGCTTCGATATGTTCGGTTTTATACAGTTGTCTGCACAAATTTTGAAAGCCCAGGTTGAGCGTATTCAGTCGCTCTCGCCAGTCCTCGCAGCGCAGAACCAGCATGAAATCATCTCCACCAATGTGCCCGACAAAATCTCGATCGGGATCACAGGTATCACGCAGGATATGTGCCAGCCCGAGCAGAACCTCATCGCCTTTGCCATAACCATAAATATCATTGAAAGGTTTGAACGCATCCAGATCGATGTAGCATAGATGTGCAGTTAAACCATGTTTCAAAAGCCGATCCAAACACTCCTGTATGGAAATATTACCGGGTAGTAGCGTCAGAGGATTTGCAAACTGCGCCTGTCTTATTTGTAACTCGGTAATCTGCCGCAGAACATCAATCACTCGACCCAATCCGAGATACTCACCGTCTCTGGTGATAATAAAATCTTCCTCCAGACGCTGTCGCGCCCTGCTGGTCAGCAAACGGCTGATACGTTGCAGAGTTTGTTGGACATCCACGGCCAGGCAATCCTTGTCCATCAAATGCTCGATAGGTTTGCGGCCATGCAATTCGTGAGCGTACTGTTTAAGCATCGCCTGACTCAATGCATGACAGTGTACCGTGCCAACTGGCATATTATTATCGTCAAGAACTGCCAAACTGTTGAGGCTGGGTTGCTGCTGGAAGCGCTGCAATACCTGACTGACTCTTTCGCTGTAGTGAACTCCCGACACAGAAATGACAAGGCTGTGCAACCCGGGATCATGCGCCTGCGCATCCTCCAGATTCAGTTTCGCAAGCAGGTTGTGAGAGTTAGCAACTGGCTGCAACTCGGGACGACCCAGCCAATAACCCTGCACCCAGTCGACGCCCATACTCTCAAGCACTTTCAGCTCATCCGCCAGCTCTATTCCTTCGGCAATCACATGAGAGCGGGACGCTTTAGCCATGTTAAGAATCGACCCGACAAACTCCCGCTTCACAGGGTCACGGTGTATTCCATCGATGAAATGGCGGTCGATCTTCACAAACTCAGGCTGCAACTCCGTCCATAAACGCAAACTGGAATAACCGGCACCCAGATCATCCAGAGCGATAGAGAAGCCCATGTCACGATAATGAAGCAGCGCACCCTGCAATAAACCGAGATCGTCTATCGGTGAATGTTCCGTCAGTTCGATCACTACCTGGTCTGGCTTGATTCCGTACTGCTTGAGAATGGCAAGTGTTCGACCTCGATAGTGTTGCTGTTCGAGTAGACTTTCAGGAGACACATTGAGAAACAACTGGCCCGCAAATCCTTTCGCACAGAAATTATGGATTGCAGAACGCCGACACAGTATCTCCAGCTCCGTCAACAGACCGAAATGTCTGGCAGTAGCAAAAAGAGTGAGTGGTGAATGCAGAGGACTATTCGACGGACCACGCGTCAATGCTTCGTAGCCCACGACACGTTTTTCCAATGTCGATACTATAGGCTGAAAAAGAGTAGAGATAGCGTCGTGCTTGATAATGGCAAGCAATGCTTCCCGCTGTTCATTGACTGTCATCTGAGTTGCCAAGCCCGCCTGTCTATGCAAAAGGTTTAAGTACAACAGTCGGCTAGGCTAACTCAGCGTAATGACAAAATGATGACGCATTTGTAGTGAATCAGTGATGCAAACCGGTGGATAAATTCACCTGGTGAATGCAATTTTAAACCGGTTTCCTGGCCACCAGAAACACTACCTTTATCTCCCCGTCCGGATTCCACTGCTCCTCCAGAGTGAATCCAGCTCGGCGGAATTTATCAAGCAGCTGCTCCTCGTTCATGCTTTCTATCCTTGGAAATATTTGCAGGAAACCCATGACAGGTAGAATAAAACGGAACACACCCGGGGGTCGCGTCATGCATACGCTGCTACTGATGAAGTACCCACCAGGCTTGAGCAAGGTATGCACTTTCTGCAGAGCATTATCAACGTTCTCTAATAAATGCAGGATATTGAGCCCGAGTATTGCGTCGTAGCGCGCTTCAGAAATCTCCAGGGTGTCGATATTGTCTACTGCGAAAGTCGCATTCTGAACGCCAGCCTCTGCGCGTTTCTCATTGGCAATCTCGATCATTTTAGTCGCGTAGTCAGTGCCATGAATATGTTTGACGTAAGGCGCGTGCAGTAACGCTGTAGAACCGGTCCCACAACCAAACTCGAAGACTTCGCTTTCCGGAGTGAGATATTTACGCGTAATGGCAAGCTTTTTCTCATAAGACGCCATATCCGCGATAGGTGCCCGCGAATAGCGGCGAGCCATCAAATTGAATAGTGTTGCTCCGCGTGCCATTTTATTTTCTCCCTTTAATTGGCGTCGATGACAATGTTACAACGGCGTTGCCATATCCCAAACCTCAATGCGATGCAGGGGGTCGGGGCGTTGCTCCCGCACTTCGAATACCACGCGATCCGTGAATGTGCGACCATGACGATCGGTGCTGGTTACCTCTACGATGTGCACGCCGGATGGCAGGCTGCCCGGCAACCGCACCCGCCACAAATGCATATTGCGATCCGCGATAGCGGTTTGCGGCTGGGGTGGCCCGCGAAAGGTGCTGCCACGATAGGCTTCGTAACCCTGATTGCGTTCGGCACCCATCGTACTTTCGATAGCATAGCGACCAACAGTTGCCTGGCGTTTGACGGTGAACGGATCAGCATAATCAGCACCTATACGCACAGCCTCACCCCGCCCTTCCTGTGTTCGCATCATCGGTATGCGCGTGCCGCCGTTAATACTGGCACTCACAGTAGTCTCGGCAGTGCCATTCCACACATTGGCGGTGAGGTAAACGCCCTGCTGTAATTCTGCTGGCGTTAAAATGCGTGTATCAGGCAGATCATTGATGGAAACCGGTGGGACGCGGTTACGCTCTCTTTCCGGCAATTCGCGCCAGGCCTGCAGAGTGTTAAACCACTCGCGAAATGACGGCGTATTGAAGTCGACCCATTGCCCGCGGCGCGGATCGATTCGCGAACCGACATAAGTTTCCTGGTAACTATTGCCACTGAAATCCAACACAAGCAGCCCCTTCGGAGAGCCCATGCGCTGCAGTGCCATTGAGTCTCCGTCAATAGCCAGATCGCCCTGCCACCAGTGTCCGGAAGCAGCTCCTGCAACGATATGCCGGAACGGCGCACTTGCCACCCCCAAAGCGTCACTCCAGCCCTGGAAGGATTGGCCCGGCGCAATATTTTCAAGTGTATGCAAGTGACCGGAAAGCGACAAAGCCTCCCGCCCGGCAACCAGCTCATGAATACGAGCAGTAGCATCGTCCTGATGCTGCATTGAGGCTGATGCATAGAACGACAGCATCGGGCCATGGTGCGCCATCACCACAAGCCGATCAGTGGGTACCAGGGCCAACAGATTTTCCAGCCACTGCAACTGCGTGTCATGCACACGCACGTTGTAAACCGGCCGGGGAGAATTCAAACAGAACTCGCGACCGGGTATGCGCATATCCTCAGGGCCACAGGGGTACACAATATTGTCGAGCACTACGAAGAGTACATCGCCAATTTCATAGGCGTAGTAGTTCGGGCCGTATATACGGCGCCACGTGTCTGATGAATCTGCATCGCTGGTTGCATCGAAATCGATATCGTGATTACCCAGCGCCATCCATTGCGGAACGCCAACCGCTGAACCAACTTCCAGCAAACGTTCCAATATACTCAGGTCATCACCCACGACATCGCCGAGATATAACAGACAATCATTGCCACCAAGATTCATCTGCACCATATCCGCTATGGCGCTGTCGCGGAACTGGCTGATCTCTCCATTGGAATATGTCTGACTGTCTCCAACAGCTACGCAGGTAAAGTCATCACCAATTACCGGGCTGCGGCGCAAAGGGAAATTGACCTGCTCAGGCGCCTGACCGGTGTCCGGCAGTCCACCGAAACGAAGCGGGACTGGCGAACCGCCGGGCTTATGAATATACCCGAACTGAGGCACCATGCGATGATCGACAGGCACTTGCCAGCCAGCAGGTTGCACAATAGAGAGATCCATATCCGCGCGCACAGGTATTTCATAGCGTCCGTTGCTGTCGGTGCGCACCACATCCAGGCCGTTGCTGACCAGCACACCAGGGATTCCAGGCTCGTTACTCTGGCGGCTACTGTCGGCATTTGTATCTTCGAACACATAACCGGTGAAACTGTTGCCGGGATTGCCGCGAATTACCTCTACACTACCGGGCCAATGTTGTGCTGTCGCCGTTGTCCCTGTGCCAAGGCAACAGATCGCCATCAGCAAGACATAGCGTGAACGGGGACTGCGAATTGCAGAAAACATGATAGGACCTCCGGGACAATTTCAGGGCTGCGTTATTTTAATCATTACCAGAGATTTGTGACTTGCTTATTACATCCGCCACGCTCATGACTTAGATATGCTATCTTTGCAACCCTATGGAACTCATTGTTTTTGATCTCGATGGTACCCTGCTTGACGGCTCGTCGCGGATATCCACGTACACCAAAGATACTCTGATACTGCTCGCAGAGAAAGGCATAGCCTTCACTGTCGCGACGGGACGTTCCCTGCATTCCGGACAGGAGATACTGCACGGGCACGGATTCGACCTACCGCATATCTACAGCAATGGCGTACTGATTTGGGATCCGCGCATGGAATCTCTGACGCTGGACAATTTTCTGACTTTGTCCGAAGTTGGCCATCTGCTGGAGGCGACTCTGGCGCAAGGTATTACCCCTTTCATTTCCTGCGTCAATGCCAGCCAGGAACATTTTATTTTCCATCCGCCCGTACAAACTGACATAGAGAAGCGTTTATTGACAATGTTTCAGGCGCGACCTGTCGTGCAGATTCTACCCGCTGCATTAATGCCTGCAGATGTGGAGATCACCAATATCAGCATGATCGGTGAAATCGGCAAGATAGAAGCTATACAACGCGCCATGAGCACCGAAGAGCATCTGGTTGCTTACGCTGGCCCGGCCATCGAGAACAAGGGCATGAAATGGATGGATGTGCATCATTGCAAAGCCAGCAAAGGAGGAGCCGTCTCCCTACTGCGCGAACAACTTGGCATAAGTAAGGTGGTTTGCTTTGGCGATAGTGATAACGACCTCAGCATGTTTGCGATGGCCGACGAATCCTATGCACCCGAGAACGCTATTGCTGAAGTCAAATCGGCAGCCACAGCAGTAATCGGGCATCATGATGCCGATGGAATAGCGCGTTTTCTGCGAGAACGTTTTAATCTTTGAACAGCAGTTCTGAGCATTCTGGTTTGGTGACATCATCATGTGTGGACGCTACAACGTTATCGATAGTCCCGAAGTTCGCCAATTACTGGAAATACTTGGGGTAAAACTTTTTCCACTGCGACATAGTCCGGATGTAGCACCTGGCGCTACTATATCTATCGTGCATAACCCGGGGAGTGGCAGGACAGTTTCAGACGCTCTGTGGTGGTTGATGCTGGACAGGAAAACCCTGAAACCGGATTATCGTTACGCCAGTTTTAATTCACGATCCGATAAACTGGACATGCCTCGCTCACTCGCCTTCAAACCGTATCGTGAATCTCGCTGTATAATCCCTGCGTCCGCTTTTGCAGAAGGTCTGGGTGACAAGAAAACCTATCACATGATCGAACAGGTAGATTCGGCTATTGCCTTCGGCGGTTTGTGCCAACATTATTTACATCAGGAAACCGGCGAATCTGTATATGCCGCCAGCATTATTACTCTACCTCCGGTTCCACAGTGGCAACACATACACCCTAAATCCATACCACTTATATTGCCCGCGGAAGATGGTGGTTTACTGGATGCTTGGTTGGATCCACAACAAAAGGATGTAGAAGTTTTCAAGCCTTTGCTGCAACCGAAAATCAGGAGAACTCAAAAAGTGACTCCTATCGGCAAGCCAAGCAAATGGAATGCA
This sequence comes from Pseudohongiellaceae bacterium, assembly GCA_041751425.1. GTDB lineage: Bacteria > Pseudomonadota > Gammaproteobacteria > Pseudomonadales > Pseudohongiellaceae > JAVVEG01. The sequence continues at coordinate 79,976 of JBGSXL010000016.1, forward strand.
ATTGGTGAATCATTTTTATTGGACGCGGCGAATGAGTTAATCGATTCAGGTAACAAAGCCCCTTAAAAAACCTGAATTCAGTTTGTTGGTATTGCTGAAACCGCACGCTGGCGCGATATCAGAAACCACTCTGCTATCAGAATATTCGGCACCCATGCCAACCATGCTATCGCCTGATAACCCTCCTCAAATGGCACGCCTGCCATGGCAAAAAGTGGCAGATAGAGCCGCAGCGTAACTGCGCCCAGGGTGAATGCATAACTTCTGATCATCCATTCCTGGTGGCCGCGAATATTGCGCGCGCGGATCTGCGTGTAAGCCATTGTGGTAGAAAAGAGCCAACCTACCGCTAACATCCCGAAGCCGAAATGCGTCACCACGCCGCCGAAGGAATTGAACGCCAGATACAAACCAGCTACGCCACCTATCAGCACGCCTACCACATAAACACGACCACACCATCTGTGGAAGCTTAAATGGTTTTTCCTGATCCAGGAATTGAACTGCAGAGCACCTGCGATGATGACGACTGCCCCAGCCAGAAAATGCAGCGTGGCGCCTGAGAAGGACGTTGCCAGCATATCCTCGACAAAGGGAGTGCGCAGACCGGGTGCCAGCGCGGCTGCCAATGCATAAAGCGCCACACCAACAGCCAGAAATGTCATAAATGCCCACATTACGGTTCTTGTCATTGTTGTCTCCGTAGATTTTCAATACTGCTTTATTTATTTTCGCACTGGAAAATCAAAAAATTGGTCGGTGTACGGTTCGTCACGCAGCGTGAAGTGCCACCATTCCTGTACGTAATTATTGAACCCCGCTGCGTCCATCAATTCAACCAGCAGTTGCCTGTTCTTCAGTATAGCCTCCCCTGCATCAGGATTACTGGTGTGCGAGAGTACGTCAAAACAATCGTAGCTGGTACCCATGTCGATACTGTTGTCGGGGTAACGCTCGGAAACTTCGCCGCGACAATTATAGTCGCGCAGCAGTGGGTCAGCTTCAGGTTGGCGTGTTCCCAATGGCACCAGCGTCAGATCGATTGTGCTGCCTCGGCTATGCCCTGAGCGTTCAGCGATATAGCCACGCGAGAATAATTCCTGCTTGGGCACATCAGGATAGAAACTGGCCTTCATACGATTATCGTCAATATCGCTTGCCCAGGTGACGAAATCATCCACTGCCCTTTGCGGACGAAAGCAATCGTAGACCTTCAGGCTATATCCCAGCGCATTGGCCCGGCGCTGTGCGTTAAGTAAAGCCTGAGCTGCAGGTGTGGTGAGGATGCAGGCGGAAGCGTTATATCCGGTGATGGGTCTGCCAATAAAATTATTGTTGCCGACGTAGCGTAAATCCAACTCGATGGTGCTATCCAATTGCCCCAATGAACTGAAACCTGAGGGCAATCTGCTGCTGCCATTGCTTGCGCATTGGCTCAATGAACCGAGGAAGATTAACACCAGAAATAATCTTGATTTCACCTCTTCTCCTTTGCTACGCAGCACTTTTATTTACCTGACTGCAACCGCTGCAGTTTACGCCTTGCCACAAATACGCGAGCGCGCCTCTGCATACTCACGTTTCAGTCGCGCTATCAACTCAGCAGCAGACACAACTTCGCGGATCACTCCGATACCCTGACCACAGCCCCAGATATCGCGCCATGCTTTTGCTTCGCCACCGGTACCAAAATTCATCTTGCTAGGGTCTGCTTCCGGCAAATCATCCGGGTCCATACCTGCATTGCGGATACTACCCTTGAGATAGTTGCCGTGAATGCCGGTGTAAAAATTACTGTAAACGATATCATCGGAATCACTTTCCGTTATCATTTTCTTGTAGTCGTCTGCGGCACGCGCTTCGTGCGTTGCAATAAAAGGTGAACCGATATAAGCGAGATCTGCACCCATAGCCTGGGCAGAAAGTATGGCGCCTCCGGTGGCTATCGATCCGGACAGAACCAGAGGACCGTCAAACCATTCACGAATCTCCTGCACCATCGCGAATGGACTCTTGACGCTGGCGTGACCACCCGCACCCGCTGCCACGCAAATAAGACCATTGGCGCCTTTATCAATCGCCTTGTGTGAGAAGACATTATTGATCACGTCATGTAGCACAATACCGCCCCACTTGTTCACCGCCTGGTTGACATCTTCCCGCGCGCCGAGGCTGGTGATGATAATGGGCACCTTGAATTTCTCGCACATGGCCATGTCATGTTCCAGTCTGTCGTTGCTGCGATGCACAATCTGGTTGATAGCGAATGGCGCTGCAGGATTATCCGGATTGGCTTTATCCCATGCTGCCAGTGTCTCCGTAATCTCTGCAAGCCAGTCTTCCAATTGCGCAGCAGGACGCGCGTTCAGCGCTGGCATGGAACCAACTACGCCAGCCTTGCATTGCTCTATAACCAGTTGTGGATTGCTGATGATAAACAGCGGTGATCCGATGACCGGAAACTTAAGATTCTTCAGTACTGGTGGTAGGTTGGACATGAAAACTCCATAACGTTAAATGTTTCTTAATCTTAGTTGGAAGCAAAATTACTGATGGTATGACCAAAGAATATTGCATTCATGAACAATCGGGTTGTGCCAAACCAAAAGGCTCTGAAATTCGGATTATCCGTCATGGCAATCACTCTACCGCTGCCCTGAGCACTGACGACAATGGCTGCTGTTCCGGCAATCGTTTCCAGGTTTTCAGCGGAGATATAACCGCTGGCCAATGGATCTTCGGTATAACGCAGCGGTGTTGCATAGGCGTTCTCAGCAATCTCGACAAAGCGTGCGCTGTCGCGGAACACACGCAATAACTCATTATTGTAGCCATAACCCAGCGGGTGAGTCAGGTCCAGTGTCGCATTGAAAATGCTGCCACTGATAAGTCGCTCGCCACGGTCACGGGTAAGCTGAGCGTAACTGCGTGGCTCAATGTTCTCATCATCTTCCTCTTTGACAAACTTGATGTTGGCCAGCTCTTCTCGCGCTGCCCAGTCTAACGCAGACTTGTAGACGATCAATGTTCCACCTGACTGCACCCAGCTTTTTATTCGCTCTGATTGAACGGCCGAGTGCGTGCCATTGGCCATGACCAATACGTTGTAATTGCTGAGATCTGTCTGGTTCACGCGTTGTTGGGTAAGCAACGTGACAGGTATGGAAAACTTTTGATCCAGTGCGTGCCAGGCCTCACCAACTTCGGATACCGTGGTATTTTCGCCGGCAACAATGGCAATTCGGGGTTTGCGCAGATCGCGGAAATTGGAACTTCCTATATCCATTCCTTGCGGCGTAAGACCCGTAGCAAGTCCGTGAATATGCAGTCCGTCTTCGTCAGCAGCTCTGCGCAATAAATCGCGAATCACTGCGGCATCCACTTCCTGTGGGCCAGTTGCCACCAGAATAGTACCGTAGTCGAAATCCCGGGCTCCTTCGCTGGTCATTGCAGTGAACGGTTCTGAGGCAACCTTCACGCGCACACCGGCGTCCAACAAACGATACAAGGCACGGGAGGCATAGAATTCATCCCACTCGAACAAATAGGCGTAGGCATTCTCACTGCCTGTCAAACTTCCACTCGGAAAATCCTCTAGCTGTACCATGTCTCCCAGAATCGCGGAGGTGAACTGCCGGCTATTCAATTCAGCGAATGGCACATTGAACGCATACGGAAGTGTCCAACTGGAAATATCGTAGAACAATGTGTCAGGAAACTCGGTGCGACGCTCGAATATGGATTCAATCAGGCGATGCTGATTCTGGTCGTTGGGCACAACATACGCATTACCGCTGGTGTATCGATTGCCACCGACTTCCATATCACCTGTCAGAACATGCACATCAATATTATGTCTGCGCAGAATTTCTGCCATCCGAAACGAGGTGCCTTTATCCTCTGCTGCACCGAACACGTAACCTCTGATTGGTGCTTGCGCAGCCATGCTGCGGGCCTGCTGGTAAAACTCTCGTTGGTGCTCCAGCAATTCCTGCCGCAATGCCAGTGATCCCTGCAAACTGGACAGTGAACTCAAGAACTGATTCTGGATTGTAAACGGGAAGCGAAGCACACCATGAATGGTATCGCGTGCATGACCACGTGATGACGCCTGCTCAAAAAGAATACCTACGGCGCCATTGATATCCGGATATGTAGATCCTTTACCATAGTAAAAATCATCGTAGTTTTCTTCTGAGAAATACAAGCGCTGGTCCGCATCAAGTGCCTGCGCATGAAACTGTGCAATTCCTGCCGTCAGGTCTTGATTGCGTTGCGGCGTCAATGGATGAGTACGCGATGGGATGCCCGGCTGGAAGAAAAATGTGGTATCAGACCCCATTTCATGGTGATCAGTGAGAACATTAGGTTTCCATTGATGGTATTTCTGCAATCGCGCCTGACTCTCCGGATGTTGGGCGGGCAGCCAGTCGCGGTTCAGATCGAACCAGTAATGATTCGTGCGACCGCCCGGCCATGGTTCATTGTGCTCCATGTTGGCTGGATCAGAGGACAAGGTCATCGCGCGGCGACTGTTTGTCCATTGTGCGAATCTGTCCATGCCATCGGGATTGAATGCCGGGTCTACCAGAATGATCGCATTCTGTAACGCAGCTTCTATCTCCGGGCCCTGTGCAGCCGCCAGATGGTAAATATAAAGCAATACGGCATTAACTCCACTGGGCTCATTGCCATGCACGCTATAACCCTGATAGAGCACCACTGGCATATTACCCAGATTAAGATTCGCAGAGCGTTGCGGGTCACTCAGCGCCAGGTGTTGCTCTCTGATCGACTCGATATTGGCGTGATTCTCTGGTGAGGTGACTGTCAACAAAAGCAATGCACGGTTCTCATGAGTACGACCAAAGCGTTCAATAGTTATACGATCAGATGCCTCCGCAACGGCGAACATATAGTTGACCAGTTGATCATGGCGAACATGCCATTCACCTGGCACCATCCCCAGAACTTCTTCAGGTGTTGGTATGGACGGGTCATAGCTGACTCCCGCCGGCAAGTAGTAATCCATGCTGGCAACTGCTTCACCGGGGTTCTGGGCGAAAACTGACGGGCTACAAGTAAAAGCGAACAGGAAAATCGTAACGAAAAGAGGTCTGATCTTCATAATAACGGCCATTAATTATGTTTGTTATGAAACTGTGTGCAATACCACGCCAGAATATATGCTTAACAAGCGCATGAAAAGCGCCAAGGCCAGTTTGTGACCAGATGACCGTGTGGTTCTCCCGGAATGATTGGTAACGCAGAGCAGCCAGTCAACTTTTGCCTGTGACTGGACGAGAAGACACCATCCCTCCAAAGAAGCGTTGCATATGTGGCTGCTCGAGAGCCAGATCCTGCAGCAGTTTTGCACGACCCTGGCTGTTGACGTAGTCCAGAAAGGTGCTTGCAATAATCGACATACGCTTACTCTTTAAACGCGCCAATTGCCAGTTAAGCATGATAGGTAATCGACTGACATTCAACTCCTGCAAACCAATGTTCCCGCCATAGGAAAGTGTGTGACTGGATAAAATGGAGACACCCAGGCCAGCCATCACCGCGTGCCTTATTGCCTCATTACTCTCTATCGTCATTTTCAAATTAAGTTTGATGCCATACTTTTTCATATGCTCTTCAATTGCATGACGGGTGCCGGAGCCCGGTTCTCGCATCAAGAAGGGATATCGCGAAAATTCAGCCAAAGTAACCTTAGCCTTCTTGGTCATCGGGTGCCCGATTGGAGCAATTGCCACCAATGGGTTTGGCAGGAATTCGAATAATTCGAGATCCTCCTTCTCGGGTGGGTGGCTGAAAACGTAAAAGTCGTCTTCCCCGCGCTCAAGGCGTTCCAATATTTGACTACGATTAGCGACATTCAATTGCACATCTATTGCCGGATAAACACTGCAAAACTCCCCGAGCAGATGGGGAATGAAATATTTCGCGGTAGTGACCACACCCAGTCGCAGGGTTCCGGCTTTCAAACCCTTCAGGTCAGAAATCTGGGATTCCAGCTCTTCAAATCGCCCCAGGATATCCCGCGCAGCAGCTACAGCGGCCAAACCCGCCTCTGTAAACACCAATTTCCTGCCGACCTGGTCATACAGGGGCATGGCTATCGCCTCACTGAGCTTCTTCAACTGCATCGAGACAGTTGGTTGGGTGAGAAAAAGGGTTTGGCTGGCCGCTGTGATGCTGCCCGCATCATATACAGCAAGCAGAATTTCCAGTTGGCGGAAGCTACCGATATAAGCGTGCAAGCGTGAAGGCATAAGGTCACATAGACTAAGATAGATGCTAGGCATAGATAATATCTATTTTTATCTATGATTAAAACCCCTCATTATTGCCCTCGCCGTTCACCCTTAACGCGAGGCAATATCATGAACACACGTATCACTCTATTCGAGATCAGCTCCATTGCAGTTCTCATCGTTCTTGGCATATCGCTTCCCGTCATCAATATCGACAATTCGGGGGTGCTTTTTGTTGCAGGGATACTGACCGTCATTTTTCTCATGAATTATTTCAAAGTATTTTCAGGTTCAGGCAGCTTCCTGACACTAAAGACCGGCATATCTGCCGACCGCGATAGTGAGGGATAAAGCATGCAGGTAGATATTGTTGTTGCCTTCTTCATGCTCGGCTTTATCGCGCGGCTATTAAAAGCTCCCATTGAGTTTCCGGTTGGCTTGTACAAAGGCATTATTCTGTTCCTGTTGCTTGCCATTGGCTTGAAGGGGGGTATTGCGTTAAGCGAATACTCGGCAGGCACTTTGCTTCTGCAATCACTTGCTGTGATCTCCATAGGTTTTATTCTGCCGCTGATCGCTTTTCCTCTGCTGTTTAAAATTGGCGGACTAAACCGAGAAGATTCAGCATCACTTGCTGCGCACTACGGTTCGGTAAGTATTGGTACATACGCTGTAGCAGTGAGCTTTCTGGAGAGCACTGGCATCGATTATGAACCCTACTTTCCCCTGTTTGTCGCAATACTGGAGATTCCTGCGATTGCCGTAGGCATATGGCTGGCAAAGCGTTCAGGCGTACGCGTGCAAACCAATAAAGTGCTGAGAGAAGTCTTCCTTAATCAGGGTGTGCTGCTATTAGTGGGTGGCCTCTTAATCGGTTGGTGGGCGGGCTCTGAGCGCAGTGCCAGTATCATGCCTCTTTTCACCGGGATGTTTCAGGGCGTTCTCGCGTTGTTCCTTTTGTATATGGGCCTGGTTGCCGCGGACAAAATCGGAGCGCTCAAGCAACACGGTAATTTTATCGCCAGTTTTGCAGTGGTGATGCCGCTGATCGGCGCAGCACTTGGCGCAGTTATAGGCCATAGCATTGGCCTTTCACTGGGAGGCGCAATACTGCTGACCACTCTTGGAGCGAGTGCTTCTTACATAGCTGTTCCAGCGGCCATGGCCGTAGCAATTCCAACAGCTAACCCCAGCCTCTCAATCACGGCATCACTGGCAGTCACCTTCCCGTTCAATGTCATTGTTGGAATACCGCTTTATGCAGCCATTCTGTCGTGGCTATACAGTTAATCAATTGCCCGCTTTTTTATCTAACCTAATTGCCGGCTCAGGGAGCAACAAATGAAAACAGCAGTTATCCAGATCATTATGGGATCCCAATCTGACTGGGAAGTGATGCAGGAAGCAGGAGTCGTTCTTGACGCCCTTGGGCTGTCTTATCACTCGCGCGTGGTTTCGGCTCACCGCACACCGCATAGAATGTTTGAGTTCGCTTCGAACGCTGCGGACAATGGCGTCAAACTGATCATCGCAGGTGCCGGCGGCGCCGCACATCTGCCCGGAATGGTAGCGGCTCTCACTCATTTGCCTGTAATTGCCGTACCTGTACCCAGCAAACATTTAAATGGGTTAGACAGTCTGCTTTCCATTGCACAAATGCCTCGCGGTGTCGCAGTAGCAACACAGGCTATCGGTGCATCGGGGGCGTTCAATGCGGGGCTACTCGCAGCACAAATACTAGCTCTGGAAGACAGCACTTTGCGGCAGCGTCTGATTTTTTGGCGTAAAGAGCAAACAAGTCAAGTAGCAGAGGAGATTGCGTAATGCACATAGCGATATTTGGCTGCGGACAATTAGCAAGAATGCTGGCCTTAGCGGGGTGGCCAATGGGAATCCGGTTTAGTTTTATTGCAGATACTGAAGAAGACACACGATGCGTCGAAGGACTTGGCGCGGTGCTGCGCTTGTCTGAGAAAAAAGCACCGCACGTGTTGTTTGAGGAGTTGGGAAAGCCCGATGTGATCACCATTGAAAAGGAATCCGTTAACACAGCAATATTACGCGAACTAAGTCACTTTTGCTCTGTAGCGCCGAACGCAGAAATTCTCTGGCAGGTACAAAACCGGGCGCGCCAGAAAGAGTTTTTGAACGAGTATAATATTCCCACCGCGCCCTATGTGCGGATTCAGCAGAAGCCCCAACTTGCGGAAGCCGTAAAAGTGCTGGGCTATCCAGTGATTATCAAGTCCTGCGAACAAGGTTATGACGGACAACAGCAGTGGCGCATACACAACGACGGCGAAGCAAATGCTTTTATCAACAGCATGGTGGAAATTACCGATGCCATTGTAGAGAAGATGCTTGCTTTCTCAATGGAGATATCCGTGCTTGGCGTACGGAACACAAAGGGCGAAATCGCTGTTTATGAGCCCAGCGAGAACCACCATCGTAACGGGGTATTGTCCGTATCAATTAGCCCACCGCCGACTCTGAGTGCCGAGCTGAAAATTGAACTCAAGAGCATGGTTACCGAATTGTTGCGTCGCTGCAATTACGTTGGTTTACTCGCCATCGAATGTTTCGTGGTAGATGGCAAGATTGTTGTGAATGAGCTTGCTCCTCGTACCCACAATAGCGGGCATTGGACGCAGAACGGTGCAGTGTGTAACCAGTTTGAAAACCATCTCCGCGCAATCTGCGGAAAAACGCTGGGTTCAACTGCAAGTCTTGGCCATTGCGCAATGATTAATTTATTGGGGTGCGATGCTCCGGACGAATTAATTTCCTGGCCTCACGCACATCTGCACTGGTACAACAAAAAATTACGCCCCGGTCGCAAAATGGGGCACATTAATTTGCTGCAAGAGAACTCTAACGAACTGCAGGATGACCTGAGTCATGCGCTACAAATGCTGTCTTCTGAACAGAACAAATTACATGCGCATGAAAAAAGCAGCGGCAATGCCATTGTCAGGCAGATCGTCGAGCCTCGCTGACCAGATCGTACGCGCTGGTTATTTCACTGGCTTTCTTTGCGGCCATTTCCCGCATGCTTTCCGGTAAGCCCTGACTGGCCAGCTTGTCCGGATGGTGTTCGTTCATCAGGCGCCGATAGGCTTTTTTCAGGTCCGCGTCGGACACTGAGGGCGCAACACCCAAAACCTGATAGGCGGCAGCCAGTTTCTGACTCGAAGACTGTGTGGGGCTTCCAGCTTGGCCGCCACCACGCAGCATCGCTTCCAATTGATCAACCTGAGCTTCTGGAATTCCCAATCCGCGTGCTATGCGCAGCAACATACGATGCTCGGCTGGATGGATTTGCCCATCCGCTGCAACGGCTGTTATCTGTATCTGCAGGAACATGCGCAACAGCGCGGGATTACCGCGGCTCAAACGGCGAAATTCCGCTAACTCTTTATCAACATTGAAACCATCAGACTTGCCACGGTTGAACGCTGCAATCGCTGCTTCGCGTTGCGTAGCAGATAGATGCATTTGTTTAAAAACATTCTCTGCTGCCTGCACTTCATTCTTACTGACTATCCCATCCGCCTTGCATAGGGCGCCCATGACAGCGAACATGGAATCCAGAAACCCGGACTGGATAGCGGCGATACCTCCCGTGGCCGCATTTTTCAAATATCCGAAAACGAAAATACCGAAAACAGCGCCAAGAATGAAACCCGCGCCGCCTCCAAGCATTGAACCAATAAACCCACCTATCAGAATTGCTGCCAGCATATTTCTCTCTTGACTCTACCTGCTTTGCTTTCCAGGTTTTTTACGTTTACACGCTTCGCAAACTAAATGGTCTGCACTTCTGTCTCGTTGCTCAGCCTTTAAATACAGGTGGACGTTTCTCAAAATGTGCCATAACAGCCTCTGCCTGGTTCGGCGATCCCATTAATTGATGAATGACTTCGCGTTCCGCTGCAAACTGCTCGGCAACGCCGGCACTGGTTTGCAAATTTAATAAACGCTTGGCGCCTCGGACGGCATCCGGGTTGCGGCTGGCGATCTCTGCGGCCAATGTCAGTGCAGCCTGCAAAGGTTCCTCCGATAAATGGGTGACCAGACCCATTCCATGGCCATCTGCGGCACTGATAATCTTTGCCGTGAATACCAGTTCCTTGGCAATGTCCGGCCTGACCAACCGGGACAGGGTCAGGGTTGCCGTCATATCCGGCGTAATACCCCAATGGAGTTCCCGCACTGACAATTGCGTTTGCGGATGCGCAATGCGAATGTCAGCACCCAGCGCAATCTGCATCCCACCGCCCAGGGCATGACCGTGCATGGCAGCAATAACCGGCACTGGCACCTCCTGCCACACCCAACAAATCTGTTGCGCCAGATGGGTGATACGACCTTCGGCCATAGCGCCGGCATTCATCTTGCCGCTGCCTGATTCGCCCGCAGCCATGACTTCGAAAGACGAGAAATCCAACCCCGCGCAAAACGAGGCACCTTCGCCTGAAATAACAACAACGCGCAGACCAGCGAGAGTCTTGAGATGCTCGCCCACAGCAGCCAGAGACGCGAACATGGCGTTGTCCAGAGCATTGCGCTTGTCTGCCCGGTTCAGGCGGACCTCTGCAACTCCGTTCTGCATTGTTAACGTGACGCGATCTTCTATGATACCCGGTACGGACATGCTGCTTTACTCCTTCAAAAAATTGCGGAACCATCCGATTGATCGTGTTGCTGGATCTCCTTTGTCTTTTGGTGGACAGTGGGCAGATCAACGGTCTGGTTACTGACCGGCTAATATGCCTGATACCAAACATCAGTACAATTGTGCATTCTTAGCCTAGCGGCGGATCTGCAGTAAACTTGCCAATGATCCACGTTTTCGACAAACTCCGGTTCTGAACTGGAACCCATTGCTGTTTCCGCTGTAATAACCAGACTGGCCTAAAGCATGCTGCCCGAAAATAATAAAAGTTCCGGTCACCGGGCATCCGCTGAGCAAATCGCCCGGTACTACAATGACAACACCAGCAAGTTCCTGAAATTGGGCGGTAGTGGCGCCACGGCTGCCATTCATCGCGCCATATGGGCGCCGGGTGTTGCCAACAAAGCGCAGTCATTCAACTATTTGAATGCTCTGGTAGCTCTGGCAGTTGAACCACTGTTCACCGACAGTCAGAAACCTTTTCGGATGCTCGATTTAGGATGCGGCGTTGGGGGCACTGCAACCTGGCTGGCGCAAGCGCTGGTGAGGATGGCAGATGAGCGCAGCCTTTCAGCAGCAAACCGTAAAGTGCAAGTAACAGGTGTCACTATCAGCGAGGCGCAAATGCAGATCGCTAACCAACGCGCGGAAGAGCTTGGGCTGAGTGACAAAGTCAATTTTGTATTGGGTGATTTTTCGGCGATACCTGCCCTGGAACCAGTTGCTGCCGCGTATGCGATAGAGTCTTTTGTGCATGCGCAAAGTGCCGAATCGTTTTTTACCATGGCCCATAAGCAACTTCTGCCCGGCGGCAGGTTGATAATCTGTGATGATTTTTTAGCAGCGAAGTCAGGAAGCGGTGACTCTGCACCCTTGCAGGCAGAAAGATGGGTGGCTCGTTTCAGAAAGGGCTGGCATCTGAACAATCTTTTGACTGTACAGGCGACTATCAAGGCTGCTGATGAAGCGGGTTTTACTCTTTTGGAGAAACACGACCTTTCCGCTTATGTACGCTCTTTCAACCCGGCTTTACTCTGGCTGGTAACAACGCTGACCCGCCTGCCGGTGCGACACGCCTATTGGCAGAATCTGTCCGGGGGCACAGCGCTGCAGGTTTGTGTGCGCCAGGGCTGGACGCAGTACCAGGCCCTGGTGTGGGAGAAGCGATAGCGCAACCTATCAAGAGTACAACCCCTCAATAAGTGATACATGGCTACTGCCGGGGAAGACAATTTCGTCCAGTGCACTGCGTGAATAGCCCATATGCTGATGCATCACCGTTTTCAGCAGGCTTCTCATATCATTAGCTGGCTGCAGATCACGTCCCTCATACAGTTGGCTTGCAGCCACACCGGGCCAGTCGCCCAATAAAGCTTGCGCACCGGATAACGACAGAGCGCCTCCCGCCACAAATGCCACGCCACCGGTTCCGTGGTCTGAACCACCAGATCCATTGACCCGCACGGTGCGCCCAAATTCGGTTACAACCACGACAGAGGTATTGGCCCATTGTTGTCCCATACCTTGCTTCAATGCATTCAACCCTGCATCCAGCTCAGCAAACTTACGGGGCAGTTGTCCCTGCTCATTGCCCTGATTGGCGTGGGTATCCCAACCTTCACTTTCCAGGACCACCAGATCGGGACCATTATCAGGAGTTGTCAGAAAACCCACAGCCGCATCGACCAACCCCGGAAAAGTTGGCGCAGCCTGGGAGTTCGTATTAATGCCAGATGACCCTGCAATTCCTTGCGCGAACAATGCCTGCTCCAGTCTGGGCCCGAGAAATGCATCCTCGGCATACATTCCGGTGAGACGGCCCATCGTGTTTTCCGTCAGGGCAGGATGAATAGCTGGCGACCAGGACGCTGTGCTGGCCGCACCACGCAACACCAGAGGCATGGCTTGACCAATAACCATCGCCTGCTGTGTGCTGTTATAGGCTATCGCGCGATTGAGCCAACCATCTGCACTGTTGTTTGCCATATCCAGACCGCTCTCCAGCACGTTTTGTCCATCAAAATGAGAGCGCTGACGATACGGAGTGGCTGTCGCATGCAATATGCCGAGCTCGCCTGACTGATGCATCTGGAACATATTGGCAAAAGCCGGATGCAGAGCGAAATGATTGTCCAGTTTCAACAATGTATTATCCGGAGGTACCAGCGAACCGCGGAACTCGAGCAGAGAAGGTTCGCTGTAAGGTACCACTGCTGCTAATCCGTCCATGGCTCCACGCAGAATGATGACTACTAACCGGTTCGCACTGCCATCTGTTGTGCTCGCCCAGCTAATGCCGGGCAGACAACCCGCAGCGCTCAGCAGTAAAGTATTCTTGAGAAATCTGCGTCGCGAGCTCATTAAAGCTGGTTTATTTGCAGGCATTTTCAGGCCCTCCATTGAAACTGTGGACTACCGAGCAACAGAGTCAGCGCTTGTAACCTGCTCTCCGCTCTGCTCACAGTCGTCTGCAGAGCCACATCATCGGGCAGAATCTGTTTGGCGAGTGCAACGGAATCGAACCCATTGCCCAGTACCTGACCCACTTGATTCATGAACTCTATCCGTTTCATCAGTGCGTCCGGTCCTCCCCAGTGTTCCGCCTCTTCCGGCCAACCAGCCGGGGACTGTGCGCTGAAAGGGCGCTGATTGAAGCCGCTTTGAATGGCGGTCAACTGATTCAAAACATCCTGTGTCAGGGTCAATTCAGGGAACGCGCGCAAAGTTGAAATGACATAGTCTTCGGCAGTCTTCAGCTTGCGGAAACTGCTATCCCATGCTTCATCAAGTTCCACGAGTTTGCGATGCAGGGCAGATAGATTGCCACGAGTCTGCATAAAGACCTGAGTCAGTTCAAAGACGGCTGCTTCAGGAGGAGTATCAGCGATGAAGTGTTGCGCCAGTTTGTAAGCGACAAAAGCCGCGGTGGAAGGATGGTGAGCGATGTCCCGCAGTGCTTGCTCTGCCTGGCGCTGCCCAGTGTCTGCATACGTTTTACCCAGCAACTGGCGGCTACCCGGCTCGTGAAATTGGGGCACGTAAAGAAATGCACCGGGTTCAGATTGCGGGCTGCGCAACGTGTAGTTCTGTTGCGTCAGATTCACTGTCCAGCCGGTTAGCATCAACGCCAGAGAGCTCACGTCGCTTTGCGTGTAACCACCGTTAACCCCCAGCGTGTGCAGCTCCAGGATTTCGCGCGCCAGGTTTTCATTAGCACCCAATCGTCTTCTGGAACCGGCAGTGGAGTTGGGCCCAATGGATTGCACATTGTCCAGATAGATCAGCATGGCCGGATGCTGCATTACCGCCAGCAACATGTCTTCAAAAGAACCATTCATGTGGCTGCGAATGGCCTCATTCTCATAAGGCACGCCGGCATAAACCAGCAACTGCTCATTCTCAAGCGCTGCTATCGTGAAATGGTTAGACCAGAACCGTACCAGTCGCTCGGCAAACGGCCGATCAGTTTCGGCAGCCACCGCAAGGCGATCATTGTAGTAAGCCTGCTGTTGCAAGTAGGCTTGCGCTCTGCTTTGTCGGATAGTTGCGGAAGTATTGGAACCCGCCTCACGCTGCGATTGCAGTAACCTGCGATGATGGAACTCGGTATCGCCCCGGCTAATAGCCTGGCTGGACGTAGGCAAACTCTGATAACGGGCAGGCACTATATGTGTGTCATTCAATTGCGCAAGCAACCAACCTTTAGAGTCGGGGCTTATCTCGACCAACTCGCCGGGCTGCAAACCAAGGCCGAATTTATTGGCGGCGATGAAAGGTGAGTAAATTGACATGACGTACTCCAAAAGAGCGATTCATTCAGTATACGCTTGTGCATGAAACTTCCGTCGCTACTTTTGTAAATTTATTTGCTACACCTGTCACAACACACATGCTACTTCCAAATGAATGCTGTTTTTTCTGTTACATCACCGCGGTATTGCAACTGCAAACCTTTGAGAAAATTTCTCAGAATCTGGTCCTTACATTCGCGGTAATGTTTATGGGTAGACTTGCGGAAAAATGCTGTTAATTCATGTTTGCTCAACCTGAACCCGGTTGACTCCAGCAGAGTCAGCACGTCATCAGATTGCAGATTCAGGGCAATCTTCAGTTTCATAAAAACCATGTTGTTGTTCAACACTTGTTCCGGCACAGACTGAACACCTTCCTTCCTGCCGCGCATGGCAACGATCAATCCATTCAGGAAGGTAGCCATCGTGACATCGTCACAAAACTCGAAACCGTCATCGTCCTCCTGCTTCAACCAGTTGCACACCTGTTCGCGTGTCACCTGCAAGTCGGCCAGAGCGAACAACTCGATCATGGCATTGTCGTCATAGTCGAATATGTAGCGCAACCGTCGCATAACATCGTTATTAATCATTTTCGGTAGCCCGGGGCACAGTAGTTGCTTCAGAATTCTTTGCGGAAGCCGCTTCCGCACCTAGAAATATAATACGTAACTTTTCCTGTTTGAATTCGATGATATCGTTAGCCAGAATCTTCTTTCGCTTCTGAATCTCCACGACTCCGTTGACCAAAACCTCCCCTTCGGCAACCGCGGCTTTGGCGGCGGCACCACTGTCAACCAGCCCCTCGAACTTGAGAATCTTGTAAAGTTCAACCGGCACCTTGGTTACTTCAACGTCTCGCATAATAGTTCACTTTTATTTGATTCATAAATTATTCACGGAGAAGGAGCTAATCAATTGCTCTTCAGCAAACGGATACCATCTTTCTCGATTTCTATAATGCCGAGCTTATAGAGTCTGCCAACACTTTTCTTGAAGGCTGCCTTGCTCATGCCGAAGACATCAGCGATCTCTTCAGGCAGCGATTTATCGTGCACCGGTGCGAAGCCTTCATGTTTTTCCAAATACTTCCTGATAGTTTCGGCATGTTTATCCAGCGTTTCGTAACTACTCTGCAAACTTAAATCAAGCCTGCCATCGGGTCTCACAAACTTGATAAAACCACTGATACTCTGACCGAAACTCAGACGTTGGAAAACTTCGTTTTTGTACAACATGCCCCAGTGAGTGTGATTAACAATTGCCTTGAAACCCAGGTCAGTGCTGTTGGCAATGATCAGATTCACTCTCTCTCCGTTGCGGAATGTGTGTGGTTTGTCATCATCCAGAAACTTGTCAATCTTGGACGAAGCCAGCAGACGGCCCTGATACTTGTCCAGGGTAATATACACAAGATAGGAGCGCCCGCTCTCCATAGGGCGATGCTGTTCAGAGAACGGTACGAACAGATCTTTCTCCAGCCCCCAATCCAGAAACGCGCCAACCTCGTTAACCTCTGCTACGGGTAAGTAGGCGAACTCACCCAGCATGGCAGCGGGTGTTCTGGTTGTCGCAACGGGTCGGTCCTCGCTGTCCAGATACAGGAACACGCGTACGCTGTCATCGACCTTGCGGCCCGGTGGCACATATTTGCGCGGCAGAAGAATTTTACCCAGATTCTCTGCATCCAGATAAACGCCAAACTCGGTCGCTTCGATTATCTGCAATGTGTACTGTCTGCCAATCTGAATCATGCGGAGATATCCAATGCCACACATTGCTGAAATTCGCGTCGTATCTGTTCTGGCGCGTGACCCAGCCCGAGTAAAAAGTGCAACTTCGCAAATGCTGACTCAAAAGTCATATCGAGAGCTGATATCACTCCCACTTTTACCAGAGCTGACCCTGTCGCATACGCTTCGGAATTAACAGTCCCGGCACCACACTGACTCACGTTAACGACAACAACTCCGCGCTCGCTGGCCGCTTTCAATGTATTCAACAATGCCGGATCATTGTCCGGCCCATTGCCGGCGCCGTAAGATAATAACACTGCGGCTTTGACCTGCTCACCCAACAACCCCTGAATATGTTCGGCCTGAATTCCCGGGAACAGAATCAGCAATGTAACAGCGCCGGATAACATTTCCGGTATTTCTATACGCAACCCGGATTCTGACTCCGGAGCTTTCCGCCACTTCCATTCCACGCCCAGCTTGCCGCGCGGTGGGTAATTGGGAGATTGAAACGCCTGCAGATCATTGGTATTAACTTTTCGAGCCCGCGCGCCTTCTAAGAGCAAACCACCAAAATAAAGAAAGACACCTGCGGGACCTTGTATCAATGCATCCACGGCACCGAATACATTTCCCAAAGCATCGTTGCGTGTCTTCCCCAGAGGTATCTGCGAACCGGTAATTACAATCGGTTTATCAATATTCTGAAACATGAAAGCCAGCGCGGAAGAAGTATAGGCCATGGTGTCAGTACCATGCAGAACCAGAAATGCATCAAAGTCATGCCAGTGATCGCGGATGTCCTTGGCTATCGCCTGCCACTGGGCCGGAGTCGCATTGGAACTGTCAAGCAATTGATCATAACAGCGAGCATGAAACTCATGTTCGGGCTGGTAGCTCATCAATCGCGCGGTAATATTTTCAGCAAAGGCGGGATCAGGCACATAGCCATCATCTGATGAGACCATCACGATAGTGCCGCCTGTGTACGCAACATAAATCTTCATAACTGAACAGCCGTTGCACGAAACAGTGGGTCCGCAGCCTGCAGAACTTTGGCGCGCAAATGCGCGGGCAAACTTTCGCTCTCATTCAGAAACTGTTCCACGATGGCGGCAGCCTCTAATGAGCGATGACCATCGAGAGTGGCATGGAGCCAGCGCAGCGGAAAGAAAATATCACCCGTACGTTGTATCTCGTTGGCCAGATCGAGACTTGCCCGCACCAGCGGTAGTGATGCGTCAGCGCGCATAGGGTGATGAATAGCGCGCATCGCATCCAAAACCCATGATTCCTGACGTCGATTCTGCAGCTCTGCAAAAGAGTCAAATAGCTGTCCGCGTTCTTGTGCATCAGCGCTAAAGGCCGGCCTTAGGAATTGGAATCTCGCCAGCCTGTCAGGATTACTGATGCGTTGCTCCTGGGCATCCATAATCATTTCAGAGTCGGCAATCTGACGCAGCGCCAGCATTTCTGCCAGTGCAATATACTGTTGTTCCTGCAGAGGCAAACCTGCCGGTGTTTCTTCCATGCGCCAGATGCGTAGCAGTCTATCCATTCCCTGCGCGGTCAACGTGATATCTGCAAGGATGTTGAAGTAGGCACCTTTGCGTCCGGCTGTCGGTGCCCTGTCCAGCGCTGCCCACAGCGCCGGTTCAATCCTGTTGGCCAGTTCCAGTCTGTCTGCCGCGGAGAAATAACGCCAATAGGCATTGCGCAATAAACCGAGCACCTGTTGTGCAGCGAGTTCGTCAGTTTCCTGTTCCACTGCAATGATGGCGGCATCCATGAACGCCGCGGCAGGGAGTGCGCCTTCCAGAACTTCTTCCCAGAGTGTCTGCCAGGTTACCGCACGGTGCAACGGGTTCTGCAAGGTATGGACGCGCTCCAATAATGCGGTTTTGCTTGTCTCATCCAGACGAAAACGTCCGTAGCCAATACCATCGGCACCGGGCAGGATAAATTCTGGTGGCGATGCCAGCTCCAGTGGCAACAAAACTTCCGAGCCAACCAATTGCACCGAGTGCTCTGTAACCTCTCCAGCAACACTAACAGCTAACATGATGGGTTGGTTCCACAGCAATCCGCGCAGTTCGTTATCATCTGACTGTCGTATCCAGATACCTGCTTCAGTCCACTGCGTTTCTATTCGTGGGCGACCTGGCTCATCTACCCAGGCGTGACTCCAGCTGAGCAGATCCTGTTCCGTCAACGCATCCAGAATCTCGATCAGATCCTGCCATGAGGCATTGGCGAACTGAAACTGCTGCAAATACTCGCGCAAACCGTCGCGCAAAAGTTCCTCGCCCAGCAAGGCCTCCAACTGTTGCATCACAACTGGCGCTTTTTGATAGATGATCGCACCATACAGCGACCCGGCTTCGCGCAGATTACCCAACTCCTGCCGGATCGGATTGGCGCCAGCAGTCCGGTCCACCGCATAGGCCACCGGGTGATGCGCCTGGAAGAAGCGCTGCTGCAGATTCAAATCCGGAAAGGAGGGGCCGGCTATTTTCGCCGCCATGAAGTTGGCAAAAACCTCTTTCATCCACACATCATTGAACCAACGCATGGTAACCAGATCACCAAACCACATATGCGCAGTCTCATGAGCGATCAGGCTGGCCCGACCCAACTCTTGGGTTCGCGAGGCTGTTGGATCGAGAAACAGAGTTTCGGCGCGATACCAGATAGCTCCCGGATGTTCCATTCCCCCAAACTGAAAAGCAGGCACCGCAAAAAAAGCAAACTTGCCGAATGGATATGGGATACCCGTGTACTCTTCCAGCCAGGTCAGTGCGGTTGCGTGCAGATCAAAGATCGCATCCCGGTTGCGGGCCAGAGAGTCCGCATCCGTTTCGCGGTGGAACATTGTCAACGTGCGGCCGTTGCGCTCTGCCGTCTCCACCTGCATGACTCCGGCTGCAAAAGCAAACAAATAGGAACTGATCGCTTCGGTTTCCGCAAAACTGACGAGGTCGCGTTCGGCGTTGATAGGTTCACGGGCCAGCTGCTCACCGTTGGCAATGGTTTGCCAGTGCGACGGTATATCCAGGGAGAGTACATAGCTGGCTTTGATATCGGGTTGCTCGAAAACCGGAAACGCTGTGGATGCCCGGTCGGGAACGAACAGGGCGTACATGAAATCGCTCTGCCTGTTCAGTGCCGTATCTGTGCTGACAAAGTCAACTGTTACCGTCACCTCCCCAGTCTGCAACGCGCGCGCAGGTATCACGATATGATCTGCAGGTACCGTGTAGTCCACAGCCTGTCCATTGAGCATCACATCGAGCACAGATCCGAAGGGTGCGCGAAAATCCAGAACCAGAGGCATACTGGCATCAAGCAAGTCAAAGCGTACCAGCAGATTGCCGTTCACCGCTTCATTGTTGGCAGCAGGTATCTGGAACAACAGCTCATAGCGAACATCAGCAATTACTGCGGTCCGTTGTTCAGCTAAGGCGAATGCCACTCCGGGTGCCGGATCAGCCATAGGTGTTTCTCCGTTTGCAGACTGTCTATCACTTCGGGGGTCGTCGCTGCAGGCGATCAGCAAACCCGCTACCAGCAGGCATATCAAGTGTTTGATCATTTCAGGCTATCCATTCACTGCGTAAACGTGTCGGGAGAAAGTGCTGTATTATCCGTCAAACGGCATAGAGGATGCCATGATAAAGGGAACTCTTTACTGCCATGACTGCCTGGTTAAAAAATTCCGGCCCCGGAGCATTGGTAGCTGCGGCCTTTATCGGGCCCGGTACAGTCACCGTCTGTACTATTGCTGGCGTGCGCTTTGGTTATGATCTGCTGTGGGCCATGTTGCTCGCAATTCTGGCTACGATCATTCTGCAGGAGATGTCCGCACGCATCGGCATCATCACTCGCAAGGGGCTGGCAGAAGTCATTCGGCAGGAGCTGCAACACCCGCTGGTACGAACGCTGGTGTTGGGCCTGATACTTGCAGCTATCGTGATTGGTAACGCCGCTTACGAGGCCGGCAATATCAGTGGCGGCCGCCTGGGCCTGGAAACCCTTTTCGGCACCGATACGCTGATGGCCTCGCGACTTTTGAGTCTGCTGATCGGTTTCTTTGCTTTTGCTTTGCTGTACATAGGCGATTACAAGCTGCTGGAACGCGCGTTGGTATCTCTGGTTGTGCTGATGAGCTTTGCGTTTCTGACAACGGCCATCCTGACTAAACCGGATTTGTCTGAGCTGTTCGCCGGTCTGTTCATTCCTACCCTAAGCGATGCCAATCTGCTAACTGTATTAGGGCTGATCGGCACGACGGTTGTGCCTTACAACCTGTTTTTGCATGCGGCTCTGGTAAAGGAAAAATGGCAGCATCAATCCGACCTGCATCATGCACGCAAGGACACAGTTATTGCCGTGACTCTGGGCGGGCTGGTATCCATGGCAATTCTCATTTCTGCTGCCGCAGCCAATACGACTACTGTCAGTAATGCCGCAGACCTTGCGTTGGGACTGGAGCCACTGTTCGGCAGTTTCGCCCGATATTTCCTTAGCATTGGACTGTTCGCGGCGGGCATAACTTCGGCGATAACAGCGCCTCTGGCCGCGGCTTATGTTGCCAATGGTTGTCTGGGATGGAACGGAGATTTGCAGAGTGTTCGCTTCAGAGCTGTGTGGATGATAGTTCTGCTGCTTGGCATTGTGTTCTCATCACTGGGCATCAGTCCTATCGAGATTATTCAGTTCGCGCAGATCGCCAATGGCATGGCGCTGCCTGTAGTCGTTGGCATAATTCTGTGGATAATGAATCGCAGAAGCATACTTGGTGCACACAAGAACACTGTGTTTCAAAATGTGTGTGGTGGCGCCATATTCATCGTCACTGTAGCTCTGGGTTACCGGGCTATTCTGCTGGTGATCAGTTCCTTTTAATTTGGGAAATTCTTGAAAGCTCTGACAGAACTCTGGTCCTAAAAGAATACTACTGCTCGCGCGCTGGCATCTTCTCCAGCAAAGGCGAACTGACGCCTTCTACACCAACAAGTGCCAATGCGACCAATAGTGCCTTCTGCGTACCAAGATGCGAATTCTCTGCTGAGAACCATTCCTCCGGCGAATGCGCGCCTCCGCTGGTGCCTCCACCGCCCAGCGTTATTGCAGGAACACCCAGTGACATCGGCACATTGGAATCTGTGCTGGATATTCCCAACGATTCCAGTTGCGCACCCACTTCATTGAAGGCTAATGCTGCTACTTGCACTATGGGACTTTGCGCGGACGTCGACCCAACAGGTCTATCACCTATCAAGTGAAACTCGACTTTGATCTCGCCGTTGTTATCCCAACGCGCGTTTTCCTCCGCGACTGCTTCCAAGGCAGCCGCTTTCGCACGCGCTTCCAACTCCGCCAATGCCGCAGCATCGTTGGAACGCATATCCAGAGCAAACATCGCATCAGCCGCGATAGAGTTGACTGAAGTGCCCCCTTCCACTGTACCTACTGTGAATGTAGTTTTTGGGTCACTTTGCACCTCAAGATCGCCGATCTTGGTGATTGCGCGTCCCATCGCGTGAATGGCGCTAACCAGTCCGAATGCGCCGAATGAATGACCACCTGGCCCGATAAAACGAAACTCGAAGCGGCGGCTGCCTGTGCCACCATTGGTAATTCGCGTCATGCCGGCGCCATCAATTGATATGAAACCGTCTATATCCAGATGATCGCGGAAGATAGCCTTGGCACCACGCAAGTCACCCCGGCCTTCTTCGCCGACATTGCCTACAAACATGATGTCACCGACTGTAGGGAAGTTGTTCGTATTGATGGTTTCAATCAAAGTCAACAACACCGCTAACCCGCGGCCATCGTCACTGATACCCGGCGCATAATATCTACCGTCACGAAACTCAACAGTGACGTCCGTCTCTGCCGGAAACACGGTATCCAGATGCGCTGCTATAACCAGCAGTGGACCATCCCCATTGCCTTTACGAATGCCAATTGCATTGCCTTCCGAGTCGATATAGGCATCGGTCAACCCGCGCTGCTGCATTTGTTCCAGGTAATACTCAGCACGCACTTGTTCCATGAACGGTGGCGCCGGGATTTCAGTCAATCGGATCTGCTCCGCAATAGTCTCCTCTTCGTTGTCCTGCATGCGCTGCAATGCCGCTTTGACTCGTGCATCGTTTGCGAGTAACTGAAAAGTTTGCTGCACTGATGAGGAAACAGGAACGACTTCTGTCGCAGACTGAGCATTGCTGGTTGTTGCCAGTGACAGCAGAGTGAACGCACAAAGTATCAATTTAAGGTTCTGCAAGATTTTCCCCTCAGACTTTATCGGGAATCCGATATTCTCCATTAAGCGTATGCGACTGAGTTTACTAAACGCGCTACAGGGTTACAATGAAGTGGTTTCGATGAAGAAGTGACAATAAAAGAGTTATTATGAAGCCCGGCAACGAACGGGCACAAGGAGCGAACGATGACAACGATCAAAGTTTACCCACTTGGCTGGCGTATTTTGCATTGGCTCATGGCCGCGCTGGTTTTAACATTGATTCCGGTAGGCTTGTGGATGGCGCAACGGGCGGAAGCGAATGTTTTCGATAATCTCACGAATACCATGTACTCATTGCACAAAACCATCGGGTTCACTGTGTTGCTGTTGATGGTTTTGCGTATTGCCTTGAAGGTACGCCTGGGTTCACCCGCTTATCCGCAAAGCATGCCGCGCAAACTAAGCATAGCTGCCAAGAGCCTTCATCATCTGTTGTATGTCCTGCTTGTACTGGTACCACTGTTGGGTTGGGCTGGGGTCACTGCGTTTCCTGCATTGATTATCGTGGGCGGTTACGACTTGCCAGCTTTTCCTTTTGTGCCACAGGATCAGGCGTTGGCAACTCGCCTATTCCAGGTACATGGTGCGTTGGCCATTACACTGGCCGTGCTGATAGCAGGACATATCCTCGCTGCATTGCGACACTTGTTGATCGCTAAGGATGGCATCTTTCAACGGATGTGGTTTGGCAATTGAAAGCTGAGAATGGAATGCTGAAAACTGAATGCAGGCAAAAGCAAGCAGAACGGTGTGCAAAAAAGCGTGCAGAAAAATATGTCCAATGAATTGCGAACAATCGGGTTGGCAGGTCTGCTCTGTCTTGCATTGTTTGCATGCGGTTTAGCGCTTTACCAGACTAATAGTGGCACTGGCACTATCGAACAACCATGGCTGCATGCTGGCCAATGGCTATTGCAAAGCACACTGCTGTGGGCTTTCGTTTTCCAGCAAATCTGGACGCGCCGCGAACTGAACCGCTTTGCAACTGACACTGTTCTTTATATTGATCTGGGTCACGCCAATCGCTTGACCATCTTGCGCGGCTGGCTTATTGCTGCGACAGGTGGATTTCTGTTGCAACCGCAATACATTGGATTCTTCGCATGGGTACCAGCTGGTTTGTATTCTCTGGCCGCTATTTTAGACAGAGTTGATGGCTTCGTAGCAAGACGCACCAAGCGTACCAGTCTGATGGGCAACGAATTGGATACAGTGTTTGATGCCATGGGTTTGTTGGTTGCACCTTTATTGGCAGTAGCCTATGGCAAAGTACATTGGAGTTATCTGTTTGTAAGTGTTGCGTACTACCTTTTTCGGTGGGGCATTCAGCGGCGCAAAAAAAACAGCCTGCCGGTTTATCCACTGGCTCCCAACCATCTGCGTCGCACGCTTGCCGGTTTCCAGATGGCTTACATTGCCGTCGTGTTGTGGCCACCATTTCAGGCCCAGATAACTGTCATTGCTGGTTTTGGTTTTATGCTGCCATTATTGGCAGGATTCTTTGTAGACTGGCTTACAGTAAGCGGGCGAATCAATCAAAAGTCTGCAGATACCGCCCGCTTTTTTAGCAGACTGCGATCGTTCAGCGAATCCTTCCTGCAACCAGCTCTGCGCTTGTTACTGGTCTCCTCATTACTGTTTCTGATTTGGAAACTAAACCAAACAGAATCTATTGCAGCGAATATGTTTTTTTTAATTGGTTTGTTAGTAGCTTCTCTGCTTGTACTGACAGGTATAGCCGGAAGAATTGGCGCGGCGGCGATACTTTGGCTGCTTGCGTGGAGCCTCCCTCCTTCGATGCTGGATCTTGTTGCCTGCACTGCTTTGTTCAGCGCCATACTGCTCCTGCTTCTGGGCTGCGGCCGCTACAGCATCTGGCAATGGGATGATTACTGGGTCAACAAGCAGGATGGTGCCTGATGTCATCTTATAAATGGATAATTGCCACACTCTGGTTGCTGGCGCTGGTGTTGGCAGGATGGATTCTCTGGCAGCTGCCATTGTCAGAGATTACACAACTTCTGGCAACACTCAGCATTTGGCAATGGCTGGTTTGGACAGCTCTCAATATTCTCGTGATATTGCTGGCCACACAACGTTGGCTGGTACTCGCGCACGCATTGAAATTAGAAGTTACTTTTACACAACTACTACTGACAAGGCAGGCCGGGCAGACAATCAGTTTCATTACACCGGGACCGCAGTTCGGTGGCGAACCTCTGCAAATCTATTGGCTTTACAAACGCTTCGGAGTCGCCATTCACAGTGCGGCATTGGCAGTTGCACTGGATCGCTTCTTCGAGCTGTGGATCAACTTTTCGGTACTGCTGCTCGGTGTAGGGTTTTTGCTTCTGTCTCCCAGCATGAATATGGCTGACTGGCAGAATATACTGCAGATTCTTCTCCTTACAATAATGCTATTGTCCTTCTCCGGCTGGCTTGCGCTGCGTCGTCCACGTTGGCTTGCAGGGCGCCTGGAACGTGTTACTGAGCGTTGGTTTAGTAGTCCGCGCCTTCTGCAATTGAGCAGTCATTGGCAAGCCATTGGAACTGATCTGCAAATTGCTTTCAGTCAGCAGAAGGCTGCGCTGTTGCGTGCCTTTGTCGTTTCTGTTTTGATCTGGGTTGGCATTTTTGCAGAGTTGTTTATTGTTCTAGGTTTTTTCAATATCGATTTGGATATCGCAGGTTTTGTTCTGGTGATGGTGGCGATGCGCCTGGCTTTGCTCTTGCCGCTTCCCGGCGGCATTGGAACTTTGGAAGCATCAGTGTTGTGGTCTTTTCAGAGCCTTGGCCTGAGCGCCAGCGCAGCACTTGGTGTCATCGCATTGATGCGATTGCGTGATGCTCTGGTGCTCGTTATGGGAATGGTGTGCTTGCGTGTTTTGCAATCTGCTGGACATGACGAGAGAACATAACGCTTAAGAGGCGTCACGAATTTTAGTCATCAAAATGTCTGCCGAAACGCTGCCCAGCAAGTGACATTCTCCCACAATTTGACTGTCAGAGAGCCACTGCCCGGCGGACTGATCAAGCTAATCAGTTTCTCGCAGATGATGCGACTGAAATGTTCAATGCTTGGATTCAATCCAGCAAACTCTTCCTTTTCATTGAGCAGACTGTCGCGAAAATAATCGACGACCTGCTTGAGTCCAGCCTCTATTTCAACAATGTCCACCAGGTAACCGTGTTTGTCCAATTGCGCAGCTTCGATACTGACTTCTGCAACATAGTGATGGGCATGCGGAAAATTTTCACTTCCCCAGTCACCACCAATCAGGAAATGCCTGGCGATAAAATCCTGAGTTACTGCTACCGTATACATGGTGATTCCTTCTGAATTAAGTGCGTTCAATCGTTGTTGTAAGTAAAGACAGCCTGCAAAACCTGATCGGGCGACTCATGTAATAATGCATACATCTCACTGGCTTCAGCCAGTACTGCACGATGACTGATAAACTGTTGAGGCTCAATACGCCTGATCATGTCCCAGCCAAGTTTAAAACGTCGCGACTTGCTCCAGCGACCGCTCAACTCAGGTGCCAGTGTGGATACCTGACTGGTGCTGATCTGCAGGCGATTACGATGCGCTGCGCCGCCCAAAGCCACGCTTGCGGTTTTATTTCCATACCAGCTGCCTATAACTATACGGCTGGCATAGCCACACAGATCAATGGCCTGGTTCAAAGCATCTGGTACACCGCTGACTTCGAAAACCAGATCAGCTCCATTTTGATGCTGTAATAGTTCCAACAATTCTTTGTGATCATCAACAGGATGAAACGTTTTGTTGACACCTACACCCAGCGCAGTTTCACGACGTAAATCATAGCTGTCTACTGCCAGCAATTGCTGCAAAGGAAACTTTGCCAATAGACTCGAAAGCAGCAGGCCTACCACGCCCTGACCCAATACAACAACGTGCTCACCAATCGCAGGCTTGCCATCCTGTACCAGATTGACAGCTGTTTCCATGTTGGCAAGAAATACTGCCGCCTCTGGATGGATATCATCAGGCAGCACTATCAAGTTATCTGTAGTGGTAATGAAATGACTGGCATGTGGCTGGAATGAGAAAACATATTTATTCAGCAATTCTGCATCAACATCAGCACCTGTCTGCAATATACGACCTACACAGGCGTATCCATACTGCAAGGGGAATTCCATGGGCTTTTGCATATCGTTAAGACTGGCATCAAGCGCTATGTCTCCCGGTATCTGCCCGCGATATACAAGCATCTCTGTGCCTGCGCTGATTGCAGAGCAACAACTTTGTACCACGACTTCATTGGCAGCAGGGGCAGGCAATTCCGCTTCTCGGATTTCAACGTGCAGCGCTTTGCTGAACCACAATTGTTGAGCAAGAGTTGGAGTGGTTTTTTCGGAGTCCGTCATGCGCTGTGATCCTGATAGTTCAAATTTCCCCACATGATGACATCTTCATCCAGTTTCTCGGTAAACAATGGCAGTATTCTGGGCAAGTCAACGCTTTCAGCAACACCCAGATCGTTGACCGCTTTGTATCCGCCAACCAACACTGGCGCAATTGTAAGCACCACTGCATCGGCGAGTTGCTCTCTCAAAAATGCAGAAATCACTTTCGCACCACCTTCCACCATCAGACTTTCAATCCCGCGTTTCTTCAACTCGCGCATCGCGGCGTGCAAACAAACACGCCCGTTCTTGTCGCCGTCCAGTGTAATGATCTCCAACTCTGTACCTGCCCTGCTTTCACCATTCAAACTGCTGAGAACCCAGCAACGTTTATCCGCAAGATGACACAACCGCGCCTCTGCAGGAATGCGCAAATGACTGTCGAGAATAATGGGTTGCGGGTTTGGCCCTTCCCACTGCCTGACGTTCAATTGCGGGTTATCCGCTAATACAGTACCAATACCCACCAGAATACCATCATGCAGACTCCGTAAATGGTGAGTCAGCCGCGTGGACTCAGCGCCGCTTAGAGCCAGCGATTTACCGGAATGCATCGTGATGCTGCCATCCCAGCTTTGCGCATAACTTAAAGTTATAAAAGGACGCTCAGACCGCATGTGTGCGGATTTGCCTGTGGCCAGCCATTGCTCAATTTTTTCGTTGAGAGTCATGGCAAAGAATATTACGGTTCGCCAACCCAATAGGCAAGGATGCAATTGGCCCCTACTTTCAATACACTTAGTGCATCTCCATTTACGAACTGCAACTTTCCAACCCCTAAGTGAACCTCTGCATGAACAATGACGTAACTCCCGATATCTACTTTGCAGTACCAGGGGATATTCAAACTCTAACCGGTGGTTATGGTTATGATCGTCGACTCCTGGCGGGACTGAATAGTCTCGGCATCACAGCAACGCTGTTAACCCTGTCTGCTACTTTCCCGAATCCGGATGCACATGCGCTGGCAGATGCGGAAGAGAAGTTTGCAAAGTTACCGGACGGTTCCGTAGTTATTGCGGATGGTCTCGCATTCGGTGTGTTGGACCACATTGCGGAGCAACACAGGTCCCGCCTGAAAATCATAGCGCTGTGTCATCATCCTTTAGCGCTTGAAGCTGGGTTGACTAAAGAAACTGCGCAGCAATTGCAGGCCAGTGAAGAAAGAGCTTTGCACGCTTCTGTTGCCGTGTTGGTGACAAGTCAGGCGACCGCAAATGTATTGCAACAGGATTTCGCTATTCCACAGAAAAAAATTACGGTAGCAAAACCGGGAACAGACAAACAGAATTTCGCAGCATGCGAAGGCTCACCACCAGTGCTTTTAACGGTAGCAACACTAACGCCTCGCAAGGCCCATGATGTGTTGATCGATGCACTGGCGCAGATCTCGCACCTGGACTGGACGGCTCGCTTCACCGGCGGCATGGAGTTCAATGGTGCCTGGGCTGATCATTTACGAGCGAAAGTGATCAAGTACGGGTTGCAGGAACGTATACAGTTTCTAGGCATTGTTTATGATCTTGTCAGCGAGTATTCCAATGCAGATGTCTTCGTGTTGCCTTCGCTGTTTGAAGGATTCGGAATGGTGTTTGCGGAAGCATTGTCTTTCGGTTTACCCATAGTTGCTGCACGGGCTGGCGCAGTACCGGATGTCGTGCCGGAAACGGCCGGTGTACTGGTGCCACCCGGGGATGCAGATGCACTGGCAGCAGCTCTGCTAAATCTGTTTTCGCAACCTGCTCTGCGCAGACAATTACAAGTAGGCGCACAACAGGCCTCACACGAATTGACAACGTGGCCTGAGACAGCGGCAATCGTTGCTCGATTGATTTCTGGAGTAAAAACACAATGAGCGGTTTTTCCATTGCGTGGCTGGATTTGCGTGAACCTGCCGACAATGCAGCGCGCGATACTGCCTTGGCGAAACGCGCTTTGCACTGGTTGCAGGAAAACAGCGAACTGGCACCTATTATTCTCGACCTGGGTTCCGGCACTGGCTCAACATTGCGCGCGCTTACTACTCTGACTGACCAAAATACTTTCAAAATTGAAAACCTGGTTTGGCGACTGGTTGATCATGATCCTGCTTTGTTAAATGAGGCGTTGCGACGACACGGAAAAACCAGCGTCATTGAAGACTATGAAGCTGATCTGCTCAATCTGGAATCGCTGCCTTTAAGCGGCGCAGGACTCGTCAGTGCCTCAGCACTTTTCGATCTGGTATCAGCACAGGTAGTGGATAATTTGTTGCAGCGATTGTGCAAGCAAAGATCAGGGTTCTATGCTGCATTAAACTACGATGGCCGCACACAGTGGACGCCAACGCATCCATTCGATGACTCAATACTGCATGCCTTCAATAAAGATCAACGACGTGACAAAGGTTTAGGTCCGGCTCTTGGACCGGAATCCTGCAACTATTTGCATTCTGCATTAGTGCAAACGGGCTACGATGTATTCGTTGCAGATAGCCCATGGCTATTGGATGGCAAAAATGCAGCGTTGGTGGAAGAGTTGATTAATGGCATTGCCGCTGCTGTCGCTGACGATTACGGGCTGGACAAAAATATGCTCACACAATGGCAGGCGTTTCGTTTTGACAACATAAAAAACGGAACTTGTATTGTGGGACATCAGGATATTTTTGCGATTCCTGCTCCTACTACTGCCCCTACTCCAGCGGCTCAGAGAATGCAGCAATAAAACGATCGCGCACCTCATCCATGCGCCAGACTGGCGCATCATCGGCAGGCAGCATACCGGGTGTCCACTGCCAGTGCGACATTGCCGCAAGCACTTGCGGATCACGCGTGATCAGATGTGCCAACACATCACGGTTCTCTGACTCTTCGGTGACATAAGGCATGGGTTGATGATCACCCATAATCAATACCACCAGTTCATCATCACCAAAGGTATTGATCCAGGAAACCAAAGTGTCCAACACATAGGCGACACTTTCGCGATAGTGTCTCAGCACGCGCTCCTTGTCCTGCCAGACAACCTCCGGCGGATCACCCACCATAGATTGCGCTATGAATGGCGCTCCATCACCCACGCTGTTCCAATCAATCAATGTGGGCACAGGCGTCCACGGTGCGTGCGAAGTGATCAGTGCAATTTCTGCCATTACCGGCTTTCGTGTAACGGAGCTGCGTTCACGTTCCTGAAAACGCGACATCGTAAATTGGTCTGGCATAGTGACATAATTGAACGGCAATCCCCGATAATCCAGATCAGCCGCTGCATAAATTTTGTCGTACCCATAGTACTGCCCTTCCGGCCACGCCATGGTAATGGCAGGCATCACACCAACAGTGCGCCAGCCAGCACTCTGAAATAATTTTACCAGCGATGGCCGCTCACTGATCATCAGGCTGTCATAACGAATCTGGCTATCTATCCACATGCCCGACAATACTGAACCGTGTGCCAGCCAGCTTATGCCTCCCACTGTTGGCGACGTAAGAAAACCACTGCGTGAGTCGAAGCCCGATTCAGCCAGATCTTCCGTTGCCTGTTGCAGCATTGGTTTTATGTATGACGCGTAATTTCCACTGTCAACCAATGTGCGTCCGTAAGACTCCACAAAGATCACAATGACATCCTTTCCTTCAAGCGCACCAAATAATAAGTCACCTGGCACATTCGCATAAGAGTCCTGATTGACCACTTCACGAAATTCGCGCAGCTCAGCAATACTTTTTCGCGTGTAATCAACATGCATTGCAAGATGATCATAGAACACCGTTGTTGCACGCGGCCAGTTGCTTATCGACATCCCTGTCCAGAAGACCAAGGCAACTAGCACAGAAATTCCTGCGCTTTTTGTATGTGCCTGCACAATTGCCTGTATTCGATATAACGCCAGATAGCTGCAAACTAAAATCAAGGTAGCCAACAACATAAGTGCCAGAGCAAACAATACTGCTCCGAGTTGTCCAAAGGTGGAACTCAGCAGTCCCATCCCATCAGACAACAAGTATGTGTCCAGTACGGGATTGAAGATGCGCGCAAAAATAAGATAGGCGGACATGTCGGCAATCTTCAGTATGATGCCGGCCGCCAACAACACGGCAGCTAAACTTCTGACAAAAATCGCGGCACGTCCCGGGAGTAACAACAGCGCACACAGCAGAATTGCTTCCAATGGTAAATTGGTAAACGACCAGAGCGAGATCCAACTGAGCCTGTTAGGAATGACCAGCGCTACATAAACGAATGCTATTGCAATGGCAGAGATACCAATACGTAGGAGCCAGTTCGCCAACCCTGCGTGGGTTGCCAGACTGTGAGTTGTTGTCCCGCTATGAGTATTTGGGTTGATTGGATCAGTTTGCATTGGCTACGGCTGTCGTAAAAGGAATCGGTCGTCACTATCGCGGTAGCGCGAGACTCTGTCAAGCGTCAGGTGAACCACGGACCTGCATGCAGGCACGGACTTTTGGGTATACGATTAAACACTAAATCCGGACTCATCCAATCCTGTTGCATTTGCGTATATTTGCATTGAGAAAGTATCACGAACCAATTCAGCAAAGGACCGGCAGAAATTAACGAACTCATATTTGATTGGCTGGATAACAATGGCGACTATGCTCTGCTGTTGATTCCCTTGATTGCCTTCTCCGAGGCTTGTATCGGTATTGGTTTGATTGTGTCTGGCATCGTACTTGTTGCAGTGGGCTCGATACTCTATACAAACGAGCTCGCCTCATTGCAGCAGATCATGGTGTTTGCCTTCATAGGCGCCACTTTGGGAGACCATGTCGGCTTTTATGTCGGCCATTGGCTGGGTCCCGGTTTTCATGATTGGAAAATTGCGAAACGTTATCAACGATCGCTGCAAAAAGGTGAAGTCATGATTCGCAGGCATGGCTCTGTCGCCATCTTTATCGGTCGATTTATTCCCGCCATCCGCAGCGTAATTCCCGCCTTACTGGGCATCAGCCAGTTCGGCCGGCTGCGTTATACCGTTCTGGATGCAACTGCCTGTCTGTTGTGGGCGCTGGCACTCGGCGCCATTCTGCTTGGTGTGGGCAATCTGTTTTAAAACTGAGAATTTGTTGCACTAATTCCAGCTGAAATCTGTGACAGAGTAAGTATAATCAAGCGTTTCTCTGTTCGCAGGTAACCTCGAATGTTTGAAAGTATTCAGTCCACCCTGTCCGGTTTCGTCGTACCGGACTCAATCTTCAGTCTGATAACCAGCACGGTTTTGCTGTTCATCACAATCATGGTGTTGCACAGTCTGAGCGCAGGATTTATTCGCCGCAATGTTTCGTCCAATGAGCTGCGGCGCAAATGGTTGGTGCAATCTCGCAATGGTTTGATTCTGCTGCTGCTACTGGGACTGGTTTTGGTATGGGGCTCAGAATTAAGAACGCTGGCGCTGTCCATCGTCGCCCTCGCTGTGGCTTTTGTCGTAGCTACCAAGGAATTGATTCTTTGCGTAACCGGCTCCATCATCAAAACGGCCTCAGGATCTTTCAATATCGGTGACCGGATTCAGGTCAGAGATTTTCGTGGCGACGTGATCGATCAGAATCTGCTGGCTACGACCATTCTGGAAGTTGGTCCCGGCAAGATTACTCACCAGCGCACCGGACGCATGACAGTAATACCCAATGCCCTGTTCGTATCCGAGCCAGTCATCAATGAAAGTTTCATGCACGATTATGTGTTGCATGTGTTGACGATACCGTTCAAGCGTGAGGATGATTGGCGCGGTGCGCAGAAGGCTGTGCTGGAATCCGCCAATAAGCATTGCCAGCCTTATCTGGAAGAAGTACGCAACTATATGAGTCAGGTGAGTCTTGACCGCGGACTGGATGTTCCTTCAGTAGACCCACGCGTCACTATTCAGGTTCCAATGGCGGGCGAGGTTCATCTGATTGTGCGGGTACCCGCCAAATCAAGTCAACGCGGCTATATCGAGCAGGCAATCCTGGCGGATATTTTTGTCAAGAATGACTTCTCTGCCAGGAGAACTGATAGCACAGATAACGCAGGGCAAACCGCTGCTGCTGCAGGTAATTCGTCTGCAGCAGAAACCTAATCCATACCGTCAACAATAACGGACAAAGCGCCATCGCAAGTCACATTGCACGCCGTACCGAAACTGTCCTGAGCCAGGTACAACGCAATCATCAGCGCCAGAGCTGTCTCTCCAAACCCTAACATGGAACCCAGCAAGCCAACCGCCGAAACCACGGCACCTCCGGGCACACCAGGTGCTGCGAGCATCACGATACCGAGCATGAAAATGAAAGGCAGCATCGTCAGCAAAGATGGTATTTCCAGACCATCGTGCATGGTGATGACTGCAACGGCACAGCTGACAATAGTGATTGTGGAGCCGGACAAGTGCGTCGTAGCAAACAGTGGCACTGTGAAATTGGCGACATCTTCACGCACACCATTGTTCTTGGTGGCTTGCAATGAGACCGGAATGGTTGCCGCGCTGGACATCGTTCCCAGCGCAGTAAAATAAGCAGGCAGCATATTCCTGACAAGGAGCAGCGGCGATTGCGCCGATCTGATACCAGCAATAATGAACACTATAGTGATCCACAGCCAGTGCAGGGAAATGGCCAGCAACAAAACCACGCCAAAGGTCTGCAGCGTACCAAATACGGTGCCGCTGGCCGCCAGTTCTGCAAACACACCGGCAATATACACTGGCAGGAATGGAATGATGACCTTGCTCAACAGCAACTGGATGATGTCTCTGCCGCCGTCAGACAGCTCCTTCAACCCCTGCGCCTGCGTCGCTGCTATGCCGAGCCCGAAGATGAATGCCAGTGCCAGCGCCGTCATCACATCGAAAACTGGCGGAATATTTAATTCGACATAAGGTGCAAGCACAACCGCGTCCGCTGCGGTAGTTTCAGTGCTCGCACTGGTCAGCATCGGCACAACCATGGCGGCAATGATGAACGCGAAGGTGCCTGCCACTATCGTGGAGGTATACGCCAATGCCAATGAACGGCCCAGGAGTTTACCGGAATTGCTGGGCAATGCCGCAATGCCGCTGGTAATGAAGAACAGAATCAATAAAGGGATGCTAAAAAACAGCAGTTCACCAAACAGCGCCTTGAAGGTGATCAACACCTGGGTCAATCCATGGGGCGCGAACAGACCCAGAAGAATTCCTAAAAGAATGCCAGCGAGCAGTTTAACGATTAATAGCATGGTTCTGTCTCTTTGTTGTTTTTAGCAGACTGCATTCTGGTAGAAGTTAGCTACGCAGTAAAGAGCCATTCATGAAGTAAAAAGCCAGTCATGAAGTAAAAAGCCAGTCATGAAGTAGAAAGATAGTCTTGCATTAAAGAGTTAGTACTAATACCTGTATGCAGCGAGACTGTGCATGGCTCTCTATCTGCATTATGATTCCCGAACTTTACACAGAAGCCGTTCCGCAAGAGAAACGGCGCCGAGGGTCCACACCAATGAAAAAAACTATTTCCAGATCAACTTCCGTATTTGCGTTGCTGTTGTTCGCGTTAAGCAGTGCTGCCAATAGCAATGACAGCTCCATCAAACTGATCGACTCAGCCACTTTCGGGATAGATGAGACGGAAATCGCGGCCATTCAGACGCAGATGCAGGCCGCTGTGGATGGCGAACATATCGCAGGCGCGTTGCTGCTGGTTGGCAACGATGAGGGCGTCGGCATGCTGCTGACTGCCGGCACGCAGGGACCAAATGACACTACTCCTGTGGACGAGCAAACCATTTTCCGCATCTACTCCATGACCAAACCCATTATCAGCGTTGCAGCCATGTCATTGGTAGAAGATGGCTTACTGAGCGTGGAAGACCCGGTGGGCAAATACATTCCCGAGTTCGCGAATATGCAGATCATCGATCAGGAGAGCGGCGCAACCCGGCCAGCCGCGAATCAGATGACGGTCGAGGATTTGCTCACTCATCAATCGGGGCTGGTGCAATCCATATTCTCGCAAGGCACTAAACTGGGCGCCATGTATGAGGAAAATGTGCCTTCCGATGGCAATAGCACTGCACAGGAAGTGGCGCAGAGCCTGGGCAAGCTACCTTTGTTGTTTGAACCTGGCACGGCCTGGCACTACGGTCACTCTACAGATGTCCTGGGCGCCGTGCTGGAAGTAGCTGCAGGACAGACTCTGGATGTCATCCTCAACGAACGCATTTTTTCGCCTTTGGGTATGGACGAGACTACGTTTTACGTACCTGGTGAGAAATCATCCCGCATAGCAGAACCCATCCATGGCGCTATGGCGGACAACACCATTGTGAAGCCCATGCTTTCCGGCGGCGGTGGCCTGAACTCTACCACCGAGGATTATGTCCGCTTCGCCAATATGCTGCTGAACGACGGCGAGTATCGCGGCGCTCGTATCCTGGAGAAGGCCACTTTGGATCTGATGACTGAGAAGCGCATTAGTGCGGATGTATCACGTGAGTACTTTTTCTATGGCAACCGTGGCGACTGGAGTATGGGCTTCCATCTGCAACCCACCGACGGCAGCAATCCCGATGGCCCGCATAATTACGGCTGGCGTGGAATCGGCGGCACGTTGTTCCTTGTTGATCCGGAGAATAATTTTTTCATGATCTACATGGAACAGAAACGCGGTGGACCGCGGGGTGCGCCGTTCGATAATAATATTGCGCAGCGGGTGGTTTACGAGGCGATTGATTGAAACCGGTCTGGCACTCCGTTGGTCAGGCTGCTAGGCGCTTGAAGCTTAATGTCGTCTGGTTTGGCACGCTGTAGGTCAGGGTACTGGGCGTACCGGGGGGCGGATCTGGCCATGTCGGGCTGAAAAATTCAGCGCTGCGGAACTCGCTGCGCTCAAACAGTCCTCGCGACAACCCTGAATTTTTCAGCCCGACAAAGCATGGCCCTTATGATCCACCCCCCGGCACGCCCAGCACCCTTCTGGTGGAGGTGGCTGAAGGGTACGTGACACTTTGGACCCAAGGGCGATAGCGTCTGCGATGTAGTCTGTCGCAACTACACCCCCTGCATCGGCGGCAACGTTAACGATCGTGTTGGCAACGTCCGCTGCAACTTGGACGCGTCGATGCTGCAGATTGAACACGCTACGTTCTGAATTCACGCAAGTCTTCCCGAGCATTCTAGAAGAATCTGCCACCCTTCGGCTTCCCGTTCCCCTCAGCGAGGGCAGGGGGTGTGCCGTGGCGAACCTTCAGGACGCGTTTAAACCTTTGGACTTTCCGGGCAGAGGGCGAGGACTGTTTGAGCGCAGCGAGTTCCGCAGCCCCCCGGAAAGTTCAAAGGTTTGCGGCCGTTCGCCATGGCACACTCCCTGCCCTTGCGAATCGAAGGCACCAGCGTCCCCTGCCCTCGCGAATCGACAGCACCAGCGTCCCCAGCCGTCGCGAATTGAACGCACCAACTAGCTGCAAGGCAAATCTCACCAACTTCTGGTGTAAATCCTCAAACGATCGTTACATTACCCGCGCATGAATCTGTATCCAATTGTTTTTAAACAACAATTATTCTGGCCTTAATCTTGCAGAGCATGAATAGCACCAGTAACGGTTGAGCGATCCCACAGGGAAATGATCGGTTTTTATTTTGCAGAAGATTTAAACCTGCGATCACTCAGCTTCGTCTAAACCAGAATTGAAGAATAACTGAACAGTTAATCAACGGTAGGACAATGAAAATAACTGATACGTCTGCACAAGATGTGCAACTGGCACCATCTCATCCCCACAAAACGAAGTTGATCGTTATTAGCGGTCTCATTGTGTTGCTCTTGATTGGTTGGACCACTATGCCAAGCATTCAGCGTTGGGCCCAGGCAGAAGAGTCCATATCCGCAGATCGCCTGCGCCTTGCACAAGTTACGCGTGGCGACTTTATACGCGACATGACCGTACAGGGTCGTGTAGTCGCCGCTGTCAGCCCCACGCTATATGCCAGCCAGGCCGGAACCATCACATTCATGGTGGAGTCAGGTGACTCTGTTATAGCGGGACAGGAACTCGCCAACATCGACAGCCCCGAAATGCAGAACCGCCTATTACAGGAGCGCTCTCGCCTATCTTCCCTGCAGATTGATCACGACCGCCAACGCATCACCAATCAACAGCAAAAACTGGAGAACCAGAAAGCGCTGGACTCCGCCAGCATCTCCCTGAAAGCCGCGCAACGCGAGCTCGATCGAGCGCAGCGAGCGTTGGAACAGGGCGCCGTCACGCAAGTGGATTACGACAAGGCGCAGGATAATCTGGAAACTGCGCAGGTTATGCACAGGCATGCGGAAATGGATACTGAACTTGATAACGAACGCCTGCAGTTTGAATTACAGACCCGCGAGCTTGCCGTGGAACAGCAGGAGTTATTGGTTGCTGATCTGGCGCGACAAGTAGCAGAGCTGGCGATCACTTCGCCGGTTAATGGAATCGTAGGCAATCTGCTCGTTGACCAGAAAACCAATGTCGCCAGAAACCAGGCAGTGGCAAGCGTAGTTGATCTTTCCGCTTTCGAAATTGAAGTATTGATTCCTGAAAGCTATGTGGATGACCTGGCTCTTGGCATGATGGCTGAAGTGCGGGCCGGTGTGAATTATCACATGGCAACACTGGTAGCCGTTTCCCCCGAGATCATTGATAACCAGGTAACAGGACGACTTCGCTTTTCTGATAGCGTGCCTGAAAGCCTGCGCCAGAATCAGCGACTCACCACACGTATTCTGTTGGAAGAAAAACGCGATGTGATCATGGTACAACGCGGACAGTTTCTGGATAGCGGCAATGGTCGAGTGGCCTATATGGTCCGCAATGGTATTGCCTACCGTACGTCAATTCAGATTGGTGCCACCAGCCTTAGCAGTGTCGAAATTCTGGACGGTCTGACACCCGGAGACACTATTATTATTTCCAGTACAGACACATTCAACAGTGCGGAAACCGTACTGATCAATAACTGAGAGAACGGATATACAGGGAGATACACTTATGTTGAAAATGACAGGTATTAACAAGGTATTTCGCACAGATCTGGTAGAAACTCACGCCTTGCGAGATATCACTCTGCACGTAGAAGAAGGCGAATTCATCACCATCACCGGCCCTTCGGGTTGCGGGAAAACCACATTTCTGAATATTGCGGGATTGCTGGAAACATACACACAAGGCGAATACCTGCTGGACGGCCAGAACGTATCTGCGTTGGGCGATTATCAACGCGCTAAACTGCGCAATCAGAAAATCGGCTTTATATTTCAAAGCTTTAATTTAATGCCGGATCTGAATCTGTTCGACAATGTAGATGTGCCACTGCGTTACCGTGGCATGAAAGCAGCGGAGCGTAAGAGTCGCATAGAGAAGGCGCTGGACTCTGTGGGTTTGCTGTCGCGCAAGAAACATCTGCCTTCACAATTATCTGGTGGGCAGCAACAACGTGTTGCGATTGCCCGCGCGCTTGTCGGTGAACCTCGTTTTCTGCTGGCCGACGAGCCGACGGGTAATCTTGACTCCAACACAGCGGAAGGTGTTATGGAATTGTTGGAGAACATCAACGCTTCAGGAACCACTATCATTATGGTGACTCATGACCCCTCCATTGCGAGCCGCAGCGCACGTAATATTCACATTCTGGATGGCCGTATTGCCGAACCGCAAACAATAGCGCATACGGAAACCGGGCAGTTGGGTAGTGTCAGTCAAGCCTCAGCTAAAACAGCCTCTGCAGCCTGATCGGGAGACAGCTCATGTTTATGTACTACATACGCTTAAGTTTGTTGAGTTATCGCCGCAATCCGGTACTGAGTACCCTTATGGTGCTGGCAGTAGCCATTGGCATTGGGGCTTATATGGTTATTTTCACGCTTAACTACTATGTGGGGGGCGACCCGATTCCTGCCAAGAGTGACAAGCTTTTCCATGTACAATTTGACTACGGTGACCCCGCGGTTCCCAATTCCACACCACCCCCACAACTCACCTATATTGACGCAACTGCACTGTTGAATCTTACAACTCAACATCCTCGTACTGCCACATCGAAATTTTCTGCAATCATTGAACCCGAGGGCAATGACATAAGACCATTTGCGGTAGATGGGCGTGGCAATTTCGCTGATTTCTTCACCATGTTCGACGTGCCCTTTCAATATGGCAGCGGCTGGGATCGCTCAGCCGATGACAGCAATCAACAGGTCATTGTGTTATCGCAGGAATTGAATGAGCGTCTGTTTGGTGGCGGGAATTCGGTAGGCGAAACAATTCTGATGCATGGCTACAACTTCACAGTAGTGGGTGTGCTGGATCGCTGGGTACCGATTCCGAAATTCTATGATCTCAACAATGGTTCTCTGAACCCGGGAGAAGAAGCCTATATCCCCTGGAATCTGATTGTAGCGATGGAATTGCGACGTAGTGGCAGCACCAATTGTTGGAAGGCGCCGGAAGGCTCGGGGTTTCAGGCATTCCTGAACGCCGAGTGCGCCTGGATACAATATTGGGTGCAACTGGACAGTACTGCAGATCAGTCAGCATACAGGGATCTGATAGACAACTACGCCGCACAACAGAAGCAGATAGGTCGCATGTTATTCCCGCTGGAGAAACGCCTGTTTGATGTCAACGAGTGGCTGCTGGAGCAGGAAGCGCAACCTCCGGAAACCCGCATGTTGGCCGCATTGGCAGCTATGTTGTTAGCGGTCTGTCTTTTGAATACCGTAGGTTTATTATTGTCCAAATTTTTAGGCAAATCTGCTGAGCTTGGAGTTCGTCAAGCGTTGGGAGCCCATAAAGGTTCTCTGTTTATTCAGCACGTCATTGAGGCTGGTTTTATAGGTGCCGTCGGCGGAATCCTTGGAGTGGGCGTAGCCTATCTGGGATTGCAAGGCATGTATTTACTATTGGGTGATTTCCTTTCGACCGGTTGGCTGCGACTTGATATCACCGTTGTAGCCGTGACTATAGGTTTGGCGATCGCAAGTACGATTGTTGCGGGCCTCTACCCCATCTGGCGCGCATGCAATATCAACCCCGCCATCCACCTTAAATTACAGTAGGAGAAATATCATGGAAGTTGGTCCGATTTTTCGTGCTTTGACACGTAATAAACTGGGTGTGGTTTTGATTGCTGTACAGATTGCGTTCACGATGACGGTGATTGTCAACGCGGTATTCATTATCAACGATCGCAATGGCAAGATGGGACGACCCAGTGGTATGGACGAGGCAAACACGTTCTACATTACCAGCATTGGTTTCGGTGAAAACTTCAATGAGGCGGTCACCGCAGCTGAAGATCTTGACATGATCAGACAACTGCCAGGTGTCTTGCATGCTTCAATGACCAGCGCTCTGCCGGTCAGTGGCAGCGGCTCGTCAACAGGCGTGACTGTTGTCGCGGGGCAACGCGAGTCCTCCGTGCCAACAGCTGTCTACTATGTGAATGAAAATGCTCTATCCACCATGGGTCTGGAGTTAATAGCAGGCACGGATTTTACAGCGAACGATGTCCTTGCCAGGGATAATAGCAGTAATAGTTTGCCAAACAACATCATCATCTCCGCAGCGTTGGCGGATGTCATGTTTCCTGAGCTGGGTACACGGGCTGTAGGGCAAACCATTTATAATGCTTCTGAGCAACCTTTACGCATCATCGGCATTGTTCAGCAACTGCAAGGTCCCTGGCCAGAGTGGCCTTTCGTGGAACAGGCCATGCTATCTCCTTTACATGTGATAGATGGCACCTCTACCTATCTTGTGCGGGCAGAACCCGGCCAGCGTGATCGCCTGATGGTGGAAGTGGAAGAGATGCTCGCTGCCAGTAACGGGGAACGGATACTACGCGGCTTAAGCTCGATGGAGGATACCAGGGAGCAGAGTTATCGTGTAGATCGCGCCATATCCAAAATCCTGTACGTTGTCATAGCAACGTTGGTCTTCATCACCGCAATGGGCATCGTTGGCTTGGCGGTATTCAGTATCAACAG
Source organism: Pseudohongiellaceae bacterium (assembly GCA_041751425.1). Taxonomy (GTDB): domain Bacteria; phylum Pseudomonadota; class Gammaproteobacteria; order Pseudomonadales; family Pseudohongiellaceae; genus JAVVEG01. The sequence goes on from JBGSXL010000016.1 coordinate 121,161, forward strand.
ACGCAAGAAGCAGATTGGCACCCGTCGCGCTCTGGGCGCGACACAAGGTGAAATATTACGCTATTTCCTCCTGGAAAATTTGATGATTACCAGCTGCGGTGTAGTGCTTGGTGCAGCACTGACCCTGGGATTCAATATGTTCCTGGTGCAATCTCTCGATATGCCACGTCTGGATTGGTATTACGCACCAGTTGGTATGCTGTTGTTGATTTTGGTCGGGCAGTTGGCTGTGATAGGTCCATCGCAGGGTGCGGCTCGTATTGCACCGGCACTGGCTACCCGTTCAGTCTAATGAACTCTCAGCAGCAGTGTTCGACATTTTCTACGCGATGATTTCAAGTTGTTAGCACAATAGAAAAGGGCGTGCTGAAAAGTACGCCCTTTTTTATCCGTTTCTCATCAATTCATAAACGCAAATATTCACCGCAGCTGCCAGATTGAGTGACTCGATGTTGCCACCTCCATTGATAGTGTACGCAGTTGCTTGCAGCGCTTCTCTTGGAACACCCCTCGCCTCGTTCCCGAACACATAGCAATCATGATTTCTGAATCCTGCAGATGTCACAGTACTTCCGCGCATATCCAGACCGGCAATTCGTTGATAGCGCTTCTGCAATTCCTGCAAGTCTATATCCATTTCCAATGGCACATGAAAAATCGCTCCCATGCTGGCTCTCATCGCTTTGGCATTGTATGGGTCAACACTATCAGGACTAATAAGACAACGAAACCCGCCAAACCAGGCTAATGTTCGCAGCACGGAACCCAGGTTGCCCGGATCTTGAATCTCGTGCAGATAAATAGCGCGCTCTTCATTAGATGTCTGCGACGAATTTTGCAAAGCATCTAAAGGAATCAGCGCCACGATACCCTGCGGAGTTTTGGTATCTGCTATCTTAGCCATTTGTTTTTCAGAAATGACATGCTTGTTCAGACTGCTTTGCCAGTGCTGGTAGTTCTCCGTTAAATATAGTTCGCTCCGCAGTAAAGCTGGATTCTTCAGTGCGGCATTCTGCAACTCCAGCACCAGATGTTCACCTTCCGCCAGAAAATAGCCATACTCATAGCGGTACTTTTTTTGCTGAAGTTTTTTCAGATCATCCAGTTTCATTTTCATGACCCCTAGGCGCTTTTTGCATTTGCTTGTCTGCAAGCATGGCTTTGGCAAGTGCTTCGGCTACTTTTATGCCATCAACACCTGCAGAAAGAATACCACCCGCATATCCGGCGCCTTCACCCGCTGGGTATAGCCCTCGCGTATTCAGACTCTGCAAACTTTCCGAATCCCGGGTGATTCGCAGTGGTGATGAGGTGCGCGTTTCTATTCCTGTCAGCACAGCATCGCTGCGATCAAAGCCGCGTATCTGCCTGGCAAACGCCGGCAACGCTTCTCTGATGGCTTCTATGGCATATGGAGGCAACGAAGGTGACAAGTCACCCAGAAGTACTCCCGGCTGATACGATGGCTTGACCTTGCCCAACCTGATGGAAGGCTTATTGTTTACGAAATCTCCGAGCAATTGACCGGGTGCGCAATAATTACTGCCGCCCAGTTCGAACGCGCGTGACTCTAAAGTCTCCTGCAAATCCACACCAGCCAGTGGTCCGCCAGGAAAATCTTCCTCGGGGTTTATGCCGACCACAATGCCCGCATTCGCATTGTGCTCATTGCGCGAGTACTGGCTCATGCCGTTGGTGACAACTCTGCCTGTCTCCGATGTAGCCGCTACTACCATGCCGCCGGGGCACATGCAGAAGCTGTATACCGCCCTGCCATTTTTTGCGTGATGTACCAGTTTGTAATCCGCAGCACCCAATTCAGGATGCCCGGCGTACTTACCGAGGCGCGCCTGATCGATAAGCGACTGCGGATGCTCTACGCGAAACCCAATAGCGAAAGGTTTGGCTTCCAGAAACACATCGCGCTTGTGCAACATGCGAAAGGTATCTCTGGCACTGTGCCCCAATGCCAGCACAATATAGTTGCTTTGAACTATCTCACCACTGGCAAGTACTACGCCCTGTACTCTGCCTGAGTCAATCAGCAGATCATCAACCCTGCTTTCAAACCGCACCTCTCCACCCAGCGCTTTGATCTCTTCGCGCATGGTTGATACAACACCTGTTAGACGATAGGTGCCAATATGCGGTTTGTTGACGTAGAGAATCTCCGGCGGTGCGCCGGCACGTACGAATTCATGCATAACCTTGCGGCCATAGAAATTTGGATCTTTGATCTGGCTGTAGAGTTTGCCGTCGGAGAACAGTCCAGCTCCACCTTCGCCAAACTGCACGTTAGACTCCGGCGTCAGAACGTTTTTGCGCCAAAGCGCCCAGGTGTCTTTAGTACGGCTGCGCACCTCCTTACCACGCTCCAGTACGATTGGTCGAAAACCCATCTGCGCCAATATCAACGCGGCGAATAATCCACAGGGACCAAAACCTATGATCAAGGGTCTTTCCTGCAGATCTGCTGGCGCTTCAGCCACCGGGTAATAGGCTGTGTCCGGCGCCGTTCGAATATGGCGTTCATCCGCGCAGCGCTGAAGAACCTGCTGCTCGTTCTGCACTTGCAGATCGACAATATAAACAAAGGTGATTTCGCTGTTCTTTTTGCGAGCGTCATAGCTGCGCTTAAAGATCTTGTAAGCGAGCAGTTCGTTTTCTTGAATCGAAAGCCTGGCAATAATCGTTTGCTTGATGGCTTCCGGCGGGTGACCCAGAGGCAGTGTGAGTTCGGTAATGCGAATCATGTGAGTAAGCCTTCTTTCCTGGCCGGTGACTCCGGCAAAGGGTTGCATGACGCATTGTACTCACCTGTGCGCAAACTGTCTGTAATCCGCAAATCAACCAGCGTCTACTGAAAACCAGTCTGAACTGCTATGCTTCGCAACCACGCAGCAGATATTGCGAACAGGACATCATGGCCAGATCAAAGAGCAGTAATCGTTGGCTGGAAGAACATGTCAACGACCCCTATGTCAAACAGGCGCAACTGGACGGGTATCGCTCCCGCGCCAGTTACAAACTGCTGGAACTGAACGACAAGGACAAGCTGCTACGTCCCGGCATGATTTTATTGGATCTGGGCTCTGCGCCAGGTGGCTGGTCGCAGGTGGCAGCTCCATTGGTGGGTTCAAAAGGGCGAGTTATTGCATCTGACATCCTTCCCATGGACGCGATCGCCGATGTGGATTTCATCCAGGGTGATTTTACGGAAGAGGTTGTTTTCACGCAAATACTGGAAAAGCTTGGCGATGCGCAGGCCGATATTGTGATTTCGGATATGTCACCAAACATCAGCGGCGTGAGCGCAGCCGACCAGGCTTCGTCCATGTATCTGCTGGAGCTTGCACTGGATATGGCGCGGCAGGTGCTGAAGCCGGAAGGTAGTTTTGTGGCTAAAGTATTCCATGGTGAGGGCTACGATCAGTATGTAAAGGAGCTGCGCACCAGCTTCAGCAAAGTAGTAATCCGCAAACCCGACGCCTCCCGCTCGCGCTCACGCGAAGTGTATGTCGTGGCACGTGGTTTTCGCGGTTGATCACGTTGAACGCGTTGCAGGTCTCTTTTTCATCACCCTGTAGACCGAGTTGGAGCCGGGAGGTGTTGCGAATCGGGACACGCCTACAAGTACATCCCTGTAAGGCTCGTCTCGCGCCATCCCTGGCGCTCCACGGTCCCGCTCCGCAACAC